>NZ_JBQOIE010000008.1:0-313887 GCF_052665325.1 Pseudomonas sp. 8(2025)
TGGCCGACGTTGTAGTCGCTGAACTTGTTGTGCGACAGGCCGCTGCCATTGGGCGTGGCAATGTTGACGATGGGCACGCCATTGCCGGCCTGTCCCAGTGTTGTGCCGCTGCCGTTGACCACGATGCCGTCGGCCATCGCCACCACGGGCTGCCAGAACATCACGTTAGCCAGGATGAACGCCAGACCGCGTTTGGACAGCCCCCAGAACGTATCCCGCGCTTGCAGGGTGGCGGAAGGCTGGCGGGCCAGAAAGGCGAACTGACGAGCGTCCATGTCGTATATCTCGGGCAAAGAGCGGAGTTAAAGGAACAGGTCCAGGCGGAAATAGATCGGGGCTTCCCGTTCACTCAGGGCTTCGGGCCGTTCGAGGGAATGGGCAAAGGTCACGCTGGCGGCAAGGTGCTTGCCCCGGGCGAAGAATTCGATGGAGTCGCTGGAGACCCGGCCATGCTGCTCGGCGTTGTAGCGGTCGTTGCGGATCGCGCCGAAGTCATAGCCCAGCCCCGCGCCGTATTCGGCGAACACCGGGCGCAGCCAGTCCCAGCCCACCGGACGAGTCCAGCGCAGGTCGTTGCGCCAGTAGTAGCCGCTGTCGCCGTTCAGGCTCTGGTCCTTGTAGCCGCGGATCGAGGACTGGCTGCCCAGGCTCATGCGTTGCGAACTGAACAGCACGTCCTCGCTGCGCTGGCCAGTGACCAGGCTGCTGAACACCAGGGATTCTTCCCCCAGCTTGAACGGCTGCAGGTAGCTGGCGGTGGCGCTGTACTTGCGATAACGGGCGTTGGCCTGGCGGTTGCCGAAACGGTCGCGCTGGTTTTCACGCTGGGCATCGAAGGCGCCGATGCCGTCCTGCAGCCCCAGGTCGAGGTTGAGAAAACCGCTGCCGATGCGCCGGCCATGGTTGATGCCGAACTGCGCCTCGCTGAGGCGGTTGCTGCTGTTGCTCAGTTTGCTGTCTTCGATGTAGTTGTTGGTGCGCAGGTAGCTCAGGCCGGTATTGAGCGAGGTTTTGCTGAGGGCGTCGCGATGGATCACCCGCTCCAGGCGCAACTGGTGATTCTGGCTGTCGCCGGTCTGCTTGAAGTTGAAGCCCACGGCCTGGGCCAGAGAACGGTATTCGCTCTGGCTGTAGCTGTAGCTGAGGTTCCACCAGCCAAACGGCAGGTTGTAATAGAGCATGGCGTTGCGCGAGGTTTTCTGGTGGTCGCTGATGGCGTCGTGGCCGCCGCGCAGCACCAGTTGGTCGGCCAGCCCCAGGGGGCTGTCCCATTCGAAGGAGCTGCCCCACTGCTGCTCGCCGGTGCTCTTCTGGCCCTCGTTGCTGCGTGATAGGCCAACGCGCCAGGGCTTTTGCGCGTTGTTCTTGACCAAGACCTCGCTGCCGCCCACGGCCTGGCCCGGGGCCAGTTCCATCTGCGCCTGGTTCGACGGCAGGCGGTTGAGCTGGTCCACCATCTGTTCGATCTGCCGCAGGTTGAGCAGCTCACCGCTACTGCCGGGGAAGGCCATGTTCAGCTCACGGGCACTGAGCTTGCTGTCTTCGGCGGCCTTGAGCCCTTCTAGCTTGCCCTCCACCACCAGCACTTGCAGGTGGCCGCTGGAGAGGTCTTGCTGCGGCAGGTAGGCACGGCTGGTGACCAGGCCTTTTTCGATATAGCGGTCGGTGATGACCTTGAGCAGTTCATTGAGCTGCGCTACCCCCAGGCACTGGCCGATGTAGGGCTGGAGCAGGCGCTCGCGCTCGGCAGCCGACAGCGAGTCGGCGCCCTTGAGCTGGATGTCCTTGATCGGGAAGCAGCGGCTGTCGGCCGGCGCCGTGGGCGCTACAGGCGCGGCGCTCTTGCCGGGCAGGTCCTTGAGTTCTTCGAGGCGCCGCTGCTGTTCTTCCAGCAGGCGGTTCTGGCGGTCGCGGATCAGGTCCTGGTCGCCGGGGTTGAAAGCCGGGCCCGGCAACGGCGCGGCAGTGGCGCTGGGCAGCGCAGTGACCAGCAGCAAGCAGGACAAGGCACAGCACAACCTCATCCCGAGGGTGGAGAGAGACATATTCGGTCCTTCGAAACGGCAGCAAGGGTAGAGAAAGGGCGCGCGATGTTAATGTGCCACCATTCTGACGTCAATTAAGCGCGAGCATCGTCGATGGATGGCTGGTTTTGCGGGGCACGCGCCCTGCTACAAGGCCGGATGCTAGAGCTATCGGCGGCGCCGGCAAATCAGATCCATCTGAATTGCCGAGTAAGAATTCCTGATCAGGCACGGCAATCAAAGCCGCGGCCACCGGCTCAATCCAACTGAACTTTCCCTGCCTCCGCTGCCTCAACCGGATGACTGCCCGTTCCGAATCACGAGGCCTACGCCATGAAGAACCTGAGCATTCTTACCCTCGCCAGCAGCCTGCTGTTCGCCCTGCCCACCTGGGCCTGCACCCCGGACGAAGCCACCGCCAAGCGCGAACAGCTGGCCCAGGAAGTCAGCAAGATCACCGAGCAGAACCCGGCCAAGGCCAAGGAGATCAACGCCGAACTGCAGAAGATGGACCTGAGCACCTCCAGCAAGGACCTGCCGGACAATTGCCAGTTGATCGACCAGCGGCTCAAGGAACTGGCCACTGCCGAGAAAAAGGCCGAGAGCTGACACCCGCAAAGCAAAAAGCCCGGACCAGGTCCGGGCTTTTCATCTGCATCAGGCGCCAGGCTTATTCAGCGGCGGGGGCCTGTGGCTTGCGGCGCTTGAGCGGCGCCAGGCCATCCTGGCTGACCAGGCTGTCGCTCTTGGGCCGATTGGCGGTCTTGCGCTTGGTCGGGGCCTTGGCCACGGCCTTTTTCTTGTCGCCCTTGGCGTCGGTCTTTTTCTTCTTCACGCCCACCGCCTTGCCGGAGGCCTTGACCTTCTTCGGCCCGCTGTAGGTGCCTTTGACTTCCTTGATGGTGCGGCGCTCGAAGCTCTGCTTGAGGTAGCGCTCGATGCTCGACATCAGGTTCCAGTCGCCGTGGCAGATCAGCGAGATGGCCAGGCCATCGTTGCCGGCACGGCCGGTGCGGCCGATGCGGTGCACGTATTCGTCGCCGCTGCGAGGCATGTCGAAGTTGATCACCAGGTCCAGGCCGTCAACGTCCAGGCCGCGGGCAGCGACGTCAGTGGCCACGAGGATCTTCACCCCGCCCTGCTTCAGGCGGTCGATGGCCAGCTTGCGGTCCTTCTGGTCCTTTTCACCGTGCAGGACGAAAGCCTTGTAGTCCTGGGCCACCAGGCGGCCGTAGATGCGGTCGGCCATGGCCCGGGTGTTGGTGAAGACGATGGCCTTCTGGTAGGTCTCGTTGGCCAGCAGCCAGTTGACGATCTGTTCTTTGTGCTGGTTGTGGTCGGCGGTGATGATCTGCTGACGGGTGGTTTCGTTCAGCTGGCTGACGCTGTTGAGTTGCAGGTGCTCAGGGTTGTTGAGGACCTTGGCGACCATTTCCCGCAGGCCGGAGCCGCCAGTGGTGGCGGAGAACAGCATGGTCTGCTGGCGGTTCGGGCATTCGTCCACCAGGCGCTGCACGTCTTCGGCAAAGCCCATGTCGAGCATGCGGTCGGCTTCGTCGAGCACCAGCACTTCGACTTCCTTCAAATCCAGGTTGCCGGCGTTGAGTTGCTCCAGCATGCGCCCCGGAGTGCCGATGAGGATGTCCGGCACCTTGCGCAGCATGGCAGCCTGGACCTTGAAGTCTTCACCACCGGTGATCAGGCCCGACTTGATGAAGGTGAACTGGGAGAAACGCTCGACTTCCTTGAGAGTCTGCTGGGCCAGTTCCCGAGTCGGCAGCAGGATCAGGGTCTTGATGCTGACGCGGATCTTCGCCGGGCCGATCAGGCGATTGAGGATCGGCAGGACAAAAGCCGCGGTCTTGCCGCTACCGGTTTGTGCCGTCACCCGCAGGTCACGCCCTTGCAGCGCGAGCGGAATAGCCGCTGCTTGCACCGGCGTCGGCTCGACAAATTTAAGCTCGGCCACGGCTTTGAGCAGGCGTTCGTGCAGGGCGAATTGGGAAAACACGGGTGCTACCTCGAAGATATGCAAAAAAACAGCTGCATAGGGTACCGGTTTCGAGCGCGAAGGCCGAGTTTCTTTGTGCAAACGGTGGCAAAGAGTTGGTTTTTTGTTAACCGATTTGTCCTTAACCGTAACTTTCCCAGGGTTAAATGCTCTAATCCCCCTCCTGTGCCTTATAGAAGAATCGTTTTAGCCCATGGATTTCAAACAGCTCTGGCTCAATACCCAGGATCTCTGGGGAGCACTCGACCAACACCCTCTCCTGCACGCCGGCATCGGCCTGGCCCTGTTACTGGTGGTCGCCCTGCTGGTCGGACGAGTGGCACGCTACCTGGTGCTGCACGCGGTCAAGCTGCTGGGCCGCCAGCCGGCCCTGCACTGGCTCAACGACCTGCGCCACAACAAGGTATTCCACCGCCTGGCACAGATGACTCCATCCCTGGTGATCCAGTTCGGCCTGCACCTGGTACCGGAGCTGAGCAAGACCAGCCTGCTGTTCCTCGGCAACCTGGCCATGGCCTTCACCATCCTGTTCCAGCTCCTGGCCCTGAGCGCCCTGCTCAATGCCCTGCTGGACATCTACGCGCGCACCGAACACGCCCGCACCCGCTCGATCAAGGGCTATGTGCAGTTGGCGAAAATGGTGTTGTACGTGTTTGGCGCGATCATCATCGTCGCCACCCTGATCGACCGCTCGCCGCTGTTGCTGCTGTCGGGCCTGGGCGCCATGTCGGCGGTGATCCTGTTGGTCTACAAGGACACCCTACTGTCCTTCGTGGCCAGCGTACAGTTGACCAGCAACGACATGCTGCGGGTCGGCGACTGGATCGAAATGCCCCAGGTCGGCGCTGACGGCGACGTGGTGGACATCACCCTGCACACGGTCAAGGTGCAGAACTTCGACAAGACCATTGTCTCGATCCCCACCTGGCGGTTGATGAGCGAATCGTTCAAGAACTGGCGCGGCATGCAGCAGTCCGGCGGCCGGCGGATCAAGCGCAGCCTGTACATCGACGCCAGCGGCGTGCGCTTCCTGCATGACGACGAAGAAGTGCGCCTGAGCAAGGTGCGCCTGCTCACCGACTACATCGGGCGCAAGCAGTCCGAGCTCAAAAGCTGGAACGAAGCCCAGGGCAACGTCGCCGCGCTGTCGGCCAACCGCCGGCGCATGACCAATATCGGCACCTTTCGCGCCTATGCCCTGGCGTACCTGAAGAGCCACCCGGAAATCCAGCCGAACATGACCTGCATGGTGCGCCAGATGCAGACCACGGCCCAGGGCATTCCCCTGGAGATCTACTGCTTCACCCGCACCACCGCGTGGGTGGATTACGAGCGCATCCAGGGGGATATCTTCGATTACCTGCTGGCGGTGATGCCGGAATTCGGCCTGAACCTGTACCAGCAACCCAGCGGCACCGACCTGCGGGCCGGCCTGCTGCCCGCGGTGCTGGGTGCCAGCCATGTGCCGACAGTAGAGAAGCAGGCTCTGTAACCCGGTAGGAGCTGGCTTGCCAGCGAAGGCGTTGGCCGGCCAGACGCAACGCTTGCGGGCCCTTTCGCCGGCAAGCCGGCTCCTACAGGTTAGGGCCTCAGGCGCGGCGCCGCGCCCCGGCGGCTGATCCACACCGCCCCCAGAATCACCAACCCGCCCAGCAACAGCCGCCCCAGGTCTTCGTGCTGGTTCCAGATCAGCAGGTTGATCAACAGCCCCACCGGCACATGCAGGTTGTTCATCACCGCCAGGGTGGCGCCCGTCACCAGGCACGCGCCCTTGTTCCACCAGTACATGCCCAGGGCCGTGGACACCAGGCCGAGGAACAGCAGCACCGCCCATTGCAGCGGCGCGTCGGGCAGGTAGTGGGCCTTGCCGAACAGCAGGAACGCCGGCAACACCACCAGCAGCGCCCCCAGGTAGAAGTAGCCGAAGCGCCGGTAGTGCGGCTCGTCGCTGGGGTAGCGCGCCACCAGGTGCTTGTACAGCACTTGCCCGGCGGCATAGGTGAAGTTGGCCAGTTGCAGCAGCAAGAAGCCCATGAAGAAGTCCGGGTTGACGCTGTCGTAGCGGATCACCACCGCGCCTGCCACCGCCACCAGCGCCGCCAGCAGGCCCCAGGGGTTGAAGCGCCGGTTCAGGGCGTCTTCGATCAGGGTCACATGCAACGGCGTGAGGATGGTGAACAGCAGTACTTCCGGCACTGTCAGCACGCGAAAGCTCAGGTACAGGCACACGTAGGTGATGCCGAACTGCAGCGCACCGATCAGCAGCATGCCGCGCATGAAGGCCGGGGCCACCCGGCGCCAGCGGGTCAGTGGAATGAACACCAGCCCCGCCAACAGCACCCGCACCAGCACCGCGAAGTAACTGTCGACATGCCCGGCCAGGTATTCGCCGATCAGGCTGAAGGAAAACGCCTGGATCAGCGTGACAAAAAGTAGATAGCCCATGTTCGCCTCGTCTTGAATGGCGGCGACGATAGCGGTTTTGCCCCCTCAGATGAAATCCCGGGCAAAAAAAAGCCCGATCTCGCTAGGCGTGCAATCGGGCGTCGGTACTGAAGGAGCAACCAGTACAAAGGGAGGTTCGATGCGCGAACCGGCTTGAAGGGGATGCGCAGGCGCTACTTGAACACCGGTGGATTATCTGCGGATTAACGGCGCCGCCCTGCCCTTCGCTGAGCGGCGCCTGGGCTCAAGAGTCGGGGCTCAGGCCACCTGGGCCAGCTTGGCATTGGCCTGGTTCAGGCCCTTCTCGTGGAAATCGCCCCCCAGGTTCAGGCCTTCGGCGTGGATGAACTCCACATCGTGGATGCCGATAAAGCCCATCACCTGGCGCAGGTAGGGTTCCTGGTGGTCCGCGGTGCTGCCGGCGTAGATACCGCCGCGGGCAGTAAGCACGTAGGCACGCTTGCCGGTGAGCAGGCCCTGGGGCCCGGTGTCGGTGTACTTGAAGGTCACCCCGGCGCGCAGTACGTGGTCGAGCCAGGCCTTGAGGGTGCTGGGAATGGCGAAGTTGTACATCGGCGCGGCCATGACCAGGACGTCGGCGGCCAGCAATTCCTCGGTCAATTCATTGGAGCGTTGCAGGGAGTCCTGCTCGGCGGCGCTGCGCTGCTCGGCGGGTTTCATCCAGCCCCCCAGCAGGTTGGCATCCAGGTGCGGCACCGGGTTGCGGGCCAGGTCGCGTACCATGATCGAATCACCCGGGTGGGCGGCTTGCCATTGCTGGATAAAGGTCTGGGTCAACTGGCGGGATACGGAATCCTGCTGGCGGGCACTGCTTTCAATGATCAGGACGCGGGACATGGCACAAATCTCCATCGGGGTATGCGTAAGTCGATGGAGCGCAGATTAAACAGAGTGATATCGATGAAAAAGCGCAAATAACTGCTATAACCAATCAACAAATTCGTTTATAAGCGGAGCCAGCCCTGCAGCAACCGGCCGGGCCGGGCCCACTTCGATCATTTGGCCTGGCAGGTCAGGTCCAGGCGCAGCTTGATGATCTTGCGATTGAACTTGGCGGTAACGTTCTTGCTCTGCCCTGCGGCGACTTCCACCTTGCGGGTGCGCGGCGCTTCGGGGCCATTGCGAAACACCACCGAGCACAGCGCATCGCTCTTGCCGTAGTTGTTCAACTGGATGGAGCCGATGTCTTCATCGGTGTCATAGGCCGTGTAATCGATGCTCTGGCCGTTGAGCTGCTTCTCGACTTCGATGGGATAGGCCCAGGCGCTCAAGGGCAACAGAGCCAGCAACACACAACAGAATTTTCTCATTCGGCAGTCTCCAGTAAGGAGCGCCAGCTTAGGACAAGAGGAGCCCCTCATGAAAGCGCCCCGCGTGACCCTGGATCAATGGCGCACCCTGCAGGCGGTGGTCGACCACGGCGGTTTCGCCCAGGCCGCCGAAGCGCTGCACCGGTCCCAGTCCTCGGTCAGCTACACCGTGGCCCGCATGCAGGACCAGCTCGGCGTGCCGCTGCTGCGCATCGACGGCCGCAAGGCAGTGCTCACCGAAGCCGGCGGCGTGTTGCTGCGCCGCTCCCGGCAACTGGTCAAGCAGGCCAGCCAACTGGAAGACCTGGCCCACCATATGGAACAGGGCTGGGAAGCCGAAGTGCGGCTGGTGGTGGACGCTGCCTACCCCAACGCGCGCCTGGTACGCGCCCTGACCGCCTTCATGCCGCAAAGCCGTGGCTGCCGCGTGCGCCTGCGCGAGGAAGTGCTGTCCGGGGTCGAGGAAGTGCTACTCGAAGGCGTGGCCGACCTGGCCATCAGCGGCTTCAACATTCCCGGCTACCTGGGTACCGAGATGAGCTCGGTGGAGTTCGTCGCCGTGGCCCACCCGGAACACGCCCTGCACCGCCTGCAGCGGGAACTGCATTTCCAGGACCTGGAAAGCCAGTTGCAAGTGGTGATCCGCGACTCCGGCCGCCAGCAACCGCGAGATGTCGGCTGGCTCGGCGCCGAACAGCGCTGGACCGTGGGCAGCCTGGCCACCGCCGCGACCTTCGTCGGCAGCGGCCTGGGCTTTGCCTGGCTGCCCCGGCACCTGATCGAGCGCGAGCTGCGCGAAGGCCTGCTCAAGGTCCTGCCCCTGGACCAGGGCGGCAGCCGCCACCCGACCTTCTACCTTTACTCCAACAAGGACAAACCCCTGGGCCCGGCGACGCAGATCCTCGTGGAGCTGCTGCGCACCTTCGACACCGCGCCCCTGGATGCGCCCTTTGCCGCCCCCGAGCAAGCCTGACGCCCCACCCACCAGAACAGGAGTTCTGCCATGGCCTATTTCGAGCATGAAGGTTGCACCCTGCACTACGAGGAATACGGCCGGGGCGAACCCCTGCTGCTGGTCCATGGCCTGGGCTCCAGCGCCCTGGACTGGGAAAAACAGATCCCCGCGCTCTCGGCCCGCTATCGGCTGATCGTCCCGGACATCCGCGGCCACGGGCGCTCCGACAAGCCCCGGGAGCGCTACAGCATCAAAGGCTTCACCGCCGACATCGTGGCGCTGATCGAGCACCTGAACCTGGGCCCGGCCCACTACGTCGGGCTGTCCATGGGCGGCATGATCGGCTTCCAGCTGGGGGTGGACCAGCCGCAGTTGCTCAAGAGCCTGTGCATCGTCAACAGCGGCCCCGAGGTCAAGCTGCGCAGCGCCAACGACTACTGGCAGTGGTTCAAGCGCTGGAGCCTGGCCCGGGTGCTGAGCCCGAGCGCCATCGGCAAGGCCCTGGGCCCGCGGCTGTTTCCCAAGCCGGAGCAGGGCGAGCTGCGGCAGAAGATGGCCGAGCGCTGGGCAAAAAACGACAAACGTGCTTATCTCGCCAGCTTCGACGCCATCGTCGGTTGGGGGGTTCAGGAACGTCTGTCACGAATCACCTGTCCAACCCTGGTCGTCAGCGCCGACCGCGACTACACCCCGGTGGCGCTCAAGGAGGCTTATGTCAAACTGCTGCCGGACGCGCGGCTGGTGGTGATCGAGGACTCCCGACACGCCACGCCGCTGGACCAGCCGCAGCGCTTCAACCAAACCCTGCTGGACTTCATGACCACAGTCGACACCACCACCCAGGATCACTGACCCATGCTGAAAAAAATCGCCCTCGTCGCCGGCTCCGTACTCTTCGCGGCCAACCTGATGGCCGCGCAACCGGCCAAGGCGCCCCACGTCCTGCTGGACACCAGCTTCGGCAAGATCGAAGTGGAACTGGACCCGGTCAAGGCACCGATCTCCAGCAAGAACTTCCTCGACTACGTCGACAGCGGCTTCTACACCAACACCATCTTCCACCGGGTGATCCCGGGGTTCATGGTCCAGGGCGGTGGCTTCACCGCGCAGATGGTGCAGAAAGACACCCGCGACCCGATCAAGAACGAAGCCTCCAACGGCCTGCATAACGTGCGTGGCACCCTGTCCATGGCCCGCACCTCCAACCCCAACTCGGCCACCAGCCAGTTCTTCATCAACGTCGCCGACAACGCCTTCCTCGACCCGGGCCGCGATGCCGGCTACGCCGTATTCGCCAAGGTGGTGAGCGGCATGGACGTGGTGGACCAGATCGTCAACTCCCAGACCACCACCAAGCAGGGCATGCAGAACGTGCCGATCGACCCGGTACTGATCAAGTCGGCCAAGCGTATCGACTGATACTTCGCAGCCTGTCCCGACGGCGGCGCCCTACCCGGCGCCCCGTCCGTTTTCTGCACAGGAGAGCCCGTACCCCGGGCTTCAGACCCCATGCTCTTTCGTCGTTTTGAACAACTGATCGACATCTTCCGCGACGCTCCCAGCGCCACCCCGCCCAACCGGGTCCTGCCCTTCTACTTCCACTACATCAAGCAAGTCTGGCCGAGCTTCGTCGCCCTGCTGGTGGTGGGCCTGTTCGTGGCCCTGATCGAGGTGTCGCTGTTCAGCTACCTGAGCACCATCATCGACCTGGCCCAGGGCACCCCCAGCGTCCAGGTGTTCACCGACCACGGCCTGGAACTGGCCTGGATGGCGGTGGTGGCGCTGCTGTTCCGGCCCCTGATGGTGGGCCTGCACGACCTCCTGATGCACCAGACCATCAACCCTGGCATGACCAGCCTGATCCGCTGGCAGAACCACAGCTACGTGCTGCGCCAGAGCCTGAACTTCTTCCAGAACGACTTCGCCGGGCGCATCGCCCAGCGCATCATGCAGACCGGCTATTCGCTGCAGGACTCCTCGGTGCAGGTGATCGATGCCCTGTGGCACGTGACCATCTACGCCATCGGTTCCCTGGTGCTGTTCGCCGACGCCGACTGGCGCCTGATGATCCCGCTGCTGCTGTGGATCGCCGGCTTCATCGGTGCCATGCGCTACTTCGTGCCACGCATCCAGAAGCGCTCGGTGGACGCCTCCGACGCCCGCTCCAAGCTGATGGGGCGAATCGTCGACGGCTACACCAACATCACCACCCTCAAGCTCTTCGCCCACACCCACTTCGAGCAGAGCTACGCCCGCGAGGCGATCGCCGAGCAGACCGAAAAGAGCCAGCTGGCCGGGCGCGTGGTCACCGCCATGGACGTGACCATCACCAGCCTCAACGGCCTGCTGATCGCCGGCACCACCGGCCTGGCCCTGTGGCTGTGGAGCCAGTCGCTGATCAGCGCCGGGGCCATTGCCCTGGCGACCGGGCTGGTGATCCGCATCGTCAACATGTCCGGCTGGATCATGTGGGTGATCAACGGCATTTTCGAAAACATCGGCATGGTCGAGGACGGCCTGAAGACCATCGCCCAGCCCCTGCAACTCACCGACCGCGAGCAGGCACCGAAGCTGGCGGTGGCCCAGGGCGGCGTGCGTTTCGAACATGTGGAATTCCACTACGGCAAGGCCAACCGGGTCATCAGCAACCTCAACCTGGAGATCCGCCCGGGGGAGAAGATCGGCCTGATCGGCCCGTCCGGGGCCGGCAAATCAACCCTGGTCAACCTGCTGCTGCGCCTCTACGACCTGCAGGGCGGCAAGATCCTCATCGACGGCCAGGACATCGCCGGGGTAACCCAGGAAAGCCTGCGCGAACGCATCGGCATGATCACCCAGGACACCTCGCTGCTGCACCGCTCGATCCGCGACAACCTGCTCTACGGCCGCCCCGACGCCACCGACGAGGAACTCTGGGAAGCAGTGCGCAAGGCTCGTGCCGACGAGTTCATCCCGTTGTTGTCCGACGCCCAGGGCCGCACCGGCTTCGACGCCCATGTCGGCGAGCGCGGGGTCAAGTTGTCCGGCGGCCAGCGCCAGCGCATCGCCATTGCCCGGGTGCTGCTCAAGGATGCGCCGATCCTGATCATGGACGAAGCCACCTCGGCCCTGGACTCGGAAGTGGAAGCGGCGATCCAGGAAAGCCTGGAGACCCTGATGCAAGGCAAGACCGTGATCGCCATCGCCCACCGCCTCTCCACCATCGCCCGCATGGACCGCCTGGTGGTCCTGGAACAGGGGCGCATCGCCGAGACCGGTACCCACGCCGAACTGCTGGCCCACGGCGGCCTGTATGCGCGCCTGTGGCAGCACCAGACCGGAGGCTTCGTCGGCATCGACTGAGCCTCTGTAGCCGCTGCCGCAGGCTGCGATCGGCCCCGCAGGGGCCGTAGAACCGGAGTTCGCGGTTCGTCTGGTAAAACGCGGCGGCCGCCTTGCGAGTCCTGCGGCAGCGGCTACAGGGTGCTAATCAGCTACAGAAAGTTGCCGCACAATGCGCCAGAGCCCCCGGTTTCAGGGGGCCCTGGCGTTTTTCATGGGCGAGTGGAATTGCGCCGAAAGCCTGCTGTACTCAGCCTAGGTTCCGGAGCGGAACCTGTAGTTAACCTGCGGGATGCATAACAGTTGTATCGCGTTGATAGGTTGACCTATCAAGGACTCTCTCATGTCTTTGTTCAAACGTTCTGTCACCGAATTGCTCGGTACGTTCTGGCTGGTCCTGGGCGGTTGCGGCAGCGCCGTGCTGGCGGCGGCCTTTCCCAACGTCGGTATCGGCCTGCTCGGGGTCGCCCTGGCCTTCGGCCTGACGGTGCTGACCATGGCCTTCGCCATCGGCCATATCTCCGGTTGCCACTTGAACCCCGCGGTGTCCGTCGGGCTGGTGGTGGGTGGACGCTTTCCGGCCAGGGAACTGCCGGCCTATATCGTCGCGCAGGTGATCGGCGGAGTGATCGCCGCGGCGCTGCTGTACTTCATCGCCAGCGGCAAGCCGGGGTTCGAACTGGCCTCGGGGCTGGCGTCCAACGGCTATGGCGCACACTCCCCCGGGGGCTATTCCATGGCCGCGGGTTTTGTCTGTGAGTTGGTGATGACCCTGATGTTCGTGGTGATCATCCTCGGCGCCACCGACAAACGCGCCCCGGCGGGGCTGGCGCCCATCGCCATCGGCCTGGCCCTGACCCTGATCCACCTGATCTCGATCCCGGTCACCAACACCTCGGTCAACCCGGCCCGCAGCACCGGACCGGCGCTGATCGTCGGCGGCTGGGCGTTGCAGCAGCTGTGGATGTTCTGGCTGGCGCCGATCCTTGGCGCAGTGATCGGCGGCGTGGTCTATCGCTGGCTGGGCAAGGAAGACGGCTGAGCAACGCCGGCGAGGGTCACGCCTGCCGATAGGGCAAGGCGTCCCTCGCCTCTTGCGCATAGGCGCGGATTCCGGCCTGTTCCTGTTGCAGGAAATCCTTCACCGCAGCCTTCAGCCCGGGATGGCGCAGGTAGTGCCAGGAGCGGGTGAGCACCGGTTCGAAGCCGCGAATCAGCTTGTGTTCGCCCTGGGCGCCGGCGTCGAAGCGCTGCAGCCCCTGGGCGATGGCGTACTCCATGCCCTGGTAGAAACAGGTCTCGAAATGCAGGCGGTCGAACTCCGCCAGGCAACCCCAGTAGCGCCCATAGAAACTGTCGCCGCCCACCAGGCTGAAGGCCATGGCCACCGGGCGCCCGCCCTGCTTGGCCAGGACCACGCGGATCGCTTCGGGCATACGCTCGGCCAGCAGGCTGAAAAATGCTCGGGTCAGGTAGGGTGACTGGCGCCGCACCGCGTAGGTGTTGGCGTAGCAGGCATAGACGAAATCCCACTGCGCCTGGTCCAGTTCATGGCCTTCGAGCCACTGGAAATCAATGCCCTGCCCCGCCACCTGCTCGCGCTCCTTGCGCATCTGCTTGCGCTTGCGCGAGCTCAGGGCATCGAGGAAATCCTGAAAGTCCCGGTAGCCACGGTTCTGCCAGTGAAACTGGCAGCCCAGGCGCTGCAACCAGCCCGGTTGCTGCTCCAGGGCCGCGTCGCTGAAATCGTCGGTGAAGTTGATATGGGCACTGGAAAGCCCTTCGATCTCCAGGTAGCCGGGCAGGCTTTTCAGCAGTTCGAGCGCATCTGCCTGGGTCGCTGCCAGCACCCGGGCGCCGCTCACCGGGCTGAACGGCACCGCCGTCAGCAGCTTGGGGTAGTAGTCGATTCCGGCCCGGTCGCAGGCATCCGCCCAGCCATGATCGAACACGTATTCGCCGTAGGAATGCCATTTGCGATAGCTGGGCAGCGCCGCCAGCAGCCGACCGTCTTCGACATGCAGCAGGTGCTCGGCCTGCCAGCCAGAGCGCGGGCCAAGGCTGCCGCTGTCTTCCAGGGCACTGAGAAAGGCGTGGCGCACAAAGGGTTGCCCGTCCTTGAGCAGGCCATCCCATTGCGCAGGATCGACGGCGGACAGGCTGTTCAAGGATTGCAGCGGCATCGGGGTCCCCGGAATTCAGATCGAACAACCCGGGGAGTATCCTCCATCCCCGGGTTCACCGAAACCGCCGCAGCGCTAGCGCCCCAGGTGCTCCGCCAGAAAGTCGATGAACACCCGGGACTTGCGCGGCAGGTGCGCACTGTTGGGAAACAGCACATGCACCGGCTGCGTGGCCAGCCGGTACTCGGGCAATACCCGCACCAGCCGCCCGTTGCCCAGGTCATCGAGGACCATCCACTCCGGCAGCACCGCCAGCCCCAGGCCGGCCAGGGCCATGGCGCGAATCGCCGTCGCCGAGTTGGACTCGTGCCCGGGGCTGACCTTGACCTCCACCTCGCCACGGCGCGGATGGCTGAAGGTCCAGCCCGGTGGCCCGCCCAGGTTGCTGTTGCCAATCCAGGGCCAGGCATCGAGCTCTTCAGGCTGCGTCACCTGCCGGTCCTTGAGCAGCGCCGGGCTGGCCACCAGGACAATGGCGTAGTCCGCCAGCTGGCGCCCCTTGAACCCCGAGTCCGCCAGGTGCCCGAGGCGGATCACCAGGTCGAGCTTTTCCGCCACCAGATCATTCAACGACGAGTTGAAGTGATAACTCAGGCGCACCTCGGGATAACGCGCGGTGAACAACGGCAGGATCGGCAACACGAACGCCTCGGCATACTCCGCGGTGGAGCTGATGCGCAACTTGCCACTGACCCGGTCGCGCCCGTGCAGCACATTGTCGAAGGCGGTGTCGATATTGGCGACAATCCCCTTGAACTCGTCGTAGAGGGCCTGGCCGGTCTCGGTCAGTGTCACCTGCCGCGTGGTGCGGATCAGCAAGGTGCTCGCCAGCGCTTGCTCCAGAGCCTTTATGTGCAGGCTGGCCATGGCCTTGCTGATGCCCAGGTACTGCGCGGCGCGGGTGTATGAGCCGAAGTCCACCACCGCAAGAAAGGTCTGTACCCGGTGCAGCTGGCCGTGAAAATTTTCGCTCATTGTCAAATCCTATTAAACAATGCGTCAAGTATAGGCACCTCGACACCCTGCCCCCAAGCTCCCTAAGCTGCGCGCCAAAAGGGAGACGGCATGACTTACAGATACAAAGTGGCGGTGGTATTCCTTCTCGGATTCTTCATCGACTGCGTCAACATTTTCATGTCGGCGGTGGCCCTGCCCACTATCGCCGCCCAACTGCAAGTGTCCAGCGCCGCCGTGGCCTGGGTCGCCAATGCCTACATCCTCGGCCTGACCCTGGTGATCGCCATCAGCACCTGGCTCGCGGCGCGTTTCGGCAACCGCCAGGTGCTCTGCGCCTCGATGCTGCTGTTCAGCGTTGCCGGGCTGATGTGCGGGCTGGCCGACAGCTTCATGCCACTGGTGTTCTGGCGGCTGGTCCAGGGCATGGCCGGCGGCCTGCTGATTCCCCTGGGGCAGGCACTGACCTTCAACCTGTTCCAGGGCACGCAACGGGCGCGGATCTCCACCCTGGTGATGGCCGTGGCGCTACTGGCGCCAGCGCTGTCGCCCACGGTGGGTGGGGCCATTGTCGACCACAGTTCCTGGCGCTGGGTGTTCTTCGCCAGCCTGCCGCTGTCGCTGCTGGCGGCGTTGCTGTCCTGGTGCTGGATCAACGCCGAGCGCTCGGCGCCACCGCCGCGCCCGGACCTGCGCGGCCTGCTGCTGGTGACTGCGAGCCTGGGCTGCCTGTTGCTCGGCATGTCGCTGTACGGCAGCGGCTACCCGGCCCATCAGGCCGCACCGGGCCTGGTTGCCGGCCTGCTATTGGCCGAGTGCTACCGGCGTCACTGTCGGGCCTGCGCCCGGCCCATCGTCGAACTGCGGCTGCTGAAAAATCCGCGCCTGGGCCTGTCGGTGGCTATCTATCACGCGATCCCCGGGGTCTTCACCGGGGTCAATCTGCTGAGCCTGTTCTTCCTTCAGGAGAGCCTGCACCTGAGCGCCCAGCACAGCGGCATGTTCATGCTGCTGTATGCCGCCGGCGCACTGCTGGCGATGCTCGCCTGCGGACGTTTGTACAATCGCCTGGGCGCCGCACGGCTGTTCGCCATCGCCCTGGTGCTGCACAGCGCCGGCATCGCCAGCCTGTACGGGGTCGACTCGCTGGCCGATCTGCCCCTGATCAGCCTGGCCTACCTGCTGATGGGCCTGGGCGGCGGCGCCGGTGCCAATACCGCGCAGACCACCGCCCTGCTGGACTTCGACGGCGCCGATACGCACAAGGCCAGCGTGATCTGGAACATCAACCGGCAGATGGCCTTCAGCCTCGGCGCGGCCTTGCTGCTGATGCTCTACAACCTGCTGCTGGGTTATCGGGGCGTCACCGGCGCCTACCACCTGAGCCTTTTGCTGGCCGCCGCAGCCGGCCTGCTACCCCTGTTGGCCCTGAACCGACTCCCACCACCCGAGGCCTCCCATGCCCAACTCGATCGCTAGACAGGCGCAATACAGCGTGCACTGGATTCACCAACTGATTCACAGCGTCTTCACCAACCAGCGCGGGGATGCCGAGGCCTGCATCGATCCCTTGCTGGGGCTGTTCGCCGAAGACTTCCAGATGGTCACCACCGGCGGCGCCATGGTCGGTCGCGAGCAGGTGGAACAGCTGTTTCGCGAAGGCCTGGGCCAACGCCCCGGTCTGGAAATCAGCATCAGCCAGGTGTGCTGTGTGTGGCAGGAAGGCCAGAGCGCGGCGATCCACTACAAGGAAACCCACCGCCTGGGCCAGGTCGAAAGCGCGCGCCTGTCCCTGGCGATCATTCGCGTGCAGGGCGATGCGGCGCAGTGGCTGTACCTGCACGAAACCGCCTGCCCTTGAGAGGCGCCCGTGCAGCGGGCAAAAAAAAACCCCGCCGGGGCGGGGTTAAAACGAGAGGAGCTATAACGGATGAGAAAGAGCTCTACCTGGGTGTTGCAACAGCGTTAGAACACGTACTGCACACGGGCTACGAGGGCATCGCCGCTGTCATCGCCAGCGTTGTTGGTGATCTTGTCGGTGTTGACCTTGATGTAGTTGGCGGAAATCTTGATCGCCTCGTTGGCGTACCAGTTGACCCCGATGGTGTTCATGGTGGCCTTGGCATCGCCGACGTCACGGGTGGCGGTGGCGGCTACGACGTTCTTGTCATCGACCTTGATGTTGTCGTAGCGGTAGAACACTTCCCAGGCACCGTACTGCTTGTTCTCGGGCTTGATGGTGTCGAACTTGGCGCCGTCGAGTTTGTACACCCGGGCCTCGCCGGTCAGGGTATAGGCCAGTTGGCCGTAGAAACCGGTGGCCTTGACGTCCTTGTAGGCGTTGCTGTCGGCCTGCAGCTTGCGGGTCAGGTATTCCGCCTGGGCCGAGAACGGGCCGGTGGCGAAGGCGAATTCACCGCCGAACACCCGGTCATTGTCATAGGCGCCAACGGCCGTCTGGCTCGACGCGTTGAGGCCGGCACCGCCGCCGAAGGTGGCACGGTTGCCGTTGGTGCCGGCATCGTTGCCGCCGTTGGTGGCGATACCACGCACGCCCAGGCGTGGGCGGATCCGCGAGTCGAAAGCGGTGTCGCTCACATCACGGCTGGCAAAGTCCAGACCGAAGTGCAGGACGTTGCCGGTCTCGTGCATCGGGGCGAACACGGCACGGGCGTTGAACTGCTTGACGCTGTCGCCGTCCTTGTCGTTGATATCCTTGGCCGCCACGCTGCCGGACAGGTAGGCCATGTCGGCGACCACCGAGCTGGCCTGCAGGCCCATGCCGTTCTCGTGGGAGTTGACCCAGTCGGCCAGCTCGTAGGCGGCGTTACGCTCCATGGCGGTGACCCACTTGGAACTGGTGGCCTTCTCCAGGCCGAAGTCTTCGTCGAAGCGGCCGGCGCGCAGGGTCACCGGCTTGAAGCCGACGTAGGAGATGGACGCCTCGTCGAAGTAACCGTCATCGGCGGTGCCCGAGTTGTGGGAGAAGTCGTAGTTGATCTGGTATTTCCAATCCTTGTAGGCGGTGCCGCCCAATTCCAGATAGGCGCGGCGGAAGTACGCGCCGTCGCCGCTGTCACCATTCTTGGTGTAGAACCCGTCGAAACGGCCATAGTCGGCTTGCAGACGACCGCCCAGCTTGAAGCTGAACGCGGAGTCGGTGGTAGCAACCTCAAGGCCGCCCTTGGTTTTGACTACGATATCGGCGCCGTCGGTGGTGACGGTGCCAGCGAAAGCCTGGGCGGTTACTGCCAGGGCCAGGGCGCTGGCGGCAAAACCGGCGAAGTGCTTACGGATCATCGAAGAGTTCCCCTAATTGGTGGTCTGTAGCGTTGGAAAACACGCGGGGTTGGCCCGCTGGTGTTGGGTGGGAATCTTGGCGAGGGGTTATTTCAGCCGGGTTGCTGATAGATAAAGATTTGATTACAGGGGAACTTTTTTACTTCGAAATGAAATAAGGCAAAAAGCCTGTACTAGAGCCTTTGCCCTGGGTTTTGCGGGGGAATAGGGGGACACAAGAACACTGTCACCTTTGATCGGATGACAGTTTCATGTGGCGTCTGTAGCCGTCGAGTCCCGGCGAGGCGGCGAACGGCTCCGTAGGAGACGCCGCGATCCTGAGGGCGCTGGAGGTTCGGCGGGAGACCGTCAAGCAAGGCCCTGCGGGCCTTTTCGCAGCCTCGCCGGGGCTCGACAGCGGCTACCGAGCCATGGGGGAGGCAGGATCAGCGGTGGTTCTGGCGCTCGGCGGCCAGACGCTCGGCCAGTTCGTCGAGACCTTCCAGGGGCGGCTCCGGAAGCACCCGCAAGGTGGCCTGGAGCAGGCGCATCTGGCGAATGAAACGCCGGCAGTTGGGGCAGAACAACAGATGATGGCGCACCATCAAGCGCTCGCGAAAGCTCAACTGGCCATCGAGATAATCGCTGGATCGTGCCACTTGTTCCTTGCAGGTCAGCATTGGCCGGTTTCCTCAAAATGCTCCACGGTGGCGAAGACCTTCAGACGCGCCCGGTGCAGCAGTACCCGGACATTGGAGAGCGTGAGCCCCAAAAGGTTACAGATCTCTTCCAGCTCCAGGCCCTGGCGTTCGCGCAACAGCAGGACACTGCTCTGCAACTCCGACAGGCTGAGCAAGGTGTGCTCCAGGCAGTCACGCAGTTCGGACTCGGTCAGCAGGGCCTCCGGGGTGTCTTCGTGCCAGGCGAAAGGCGCCACCAGCCAGTGACCATCGCTGGAGGAGAAACGCTCATCACCCACGGTGCCATGGGGCGCCGGCAGATCGTCGAGCAACACTTCCCGGCGGTTCTGCTTGTAGCGGCTCTTGGCCGCGTTGGCGGTGATGGTCAGCAGCCAGGTCTTGAGGCTGGAACGCCCCTGGAAACCCGCCAGGTTGCGCACCACCGACAGCCAGGCGTCCTGTACCACTTCGTCGGCGTGGCGGTTGCCGACAATGGCGTAGGCCACGGCGCGCATGGCGCTCTGGTAGGTGCCGACCAGTTCCTTGTAAGCCTTTTGTTCGCCCGCCAACAGGCGCTCTAGCAGTTGCGTGTCATCAGCAGCGGCCATTCGTGCCTCGTTCAATCATGCAGGTTTGAGGGGGTGTGACGCGCCAATCCCGCCCGACGCCACACCCCAACCCTGGATCAACGCTTGCGCAGCAACACGCTACCGATCGAATAACCGGCGCCAAAGGAGCTGAGCACGGCCAGGGAACCGCTGGCCAGGTCGTCCTGGTACTTGTGGAAGGCAATCACCGAACCCGCCGAACTGGTGTTGGCGTAGGTGTCGAGAATCACCGGCGCTTCTTCCACCGAGGCTTCGCGGCCCAGGAGCTTCTTGACGATCAGGTGGTTCATGCTGAGGTTGGCCTGGTGCAGCCAGAAGCGCTTCACGTCGCTGACGTTGAGCTGGTTTTCTTCCAGGTGCGCAGCGATCAGCTCGGCCACCATCGGGCATACATCGCGAAATACCTTGCGGCCTTCCTGGACGAACAGCTTGTCGCGGGCACCGATACCCTCTTCCGCGGCGCGGTTGAGGAAGCCGAAGTTGTTGCGGATGTTGTTGGAGAACTGGGTCAGCAGCTTGGTGCTGACGATGTCGAACTGGTGCTCGGAGGTGGCCAGGTCGGCTCGCTCGATGACCACCGCGGTGGCGGCGTCGCCGAAGATGAAGTGGCTGTCGCGGTCACGGAAGTTCAGGTGCCCGGTGCAGACTTCCGGGTTGACCATCAGGATCGCCCGGGCCTGGCCCAGTTGCACGCTGTTGCAGGCCGCCTGGATGCCGAAGGTCGCCGAGGAGCAGGCCACGTTCATGTCGAAGCCAAAACCCTGGATGCCCAGTGCGGCCTGGACTTCGATGGCGATGGCCGGGTAGGCGCGCTGCAGGTTGGAGCAGGCGACGATCACCCCGTCGATGTCGGCGGCAGTCTTGCCGGCCCGCTGCAGGGCTTGCTCGGCGGCGGCCACGGCCATCTGGCAGAGTACCGACCATTCGTCGTTGGAGCGTTCCGGCAGGCGTGGAGCCATGCGCTGCGGGTCGAGGATGCCGTCCTTGTCCATGACGAAGCGGCTCTTGATGCCCGAGGCCTTTTCGATGAAGGCGGCGTTGGATTCGGTCAGGGCCTGCACTTCGCCGCGCTCGATGGCGGCAGCGTTGTCACTGTTGAACTGGTGGACGTAGGTATTGAACGATTCCACCAGCTCTTCGTTGGAGATGCTGTTGGCCGGGGTAAACAGGCCGGTGCCGCTGATGACGACGTTGTGCACGGTCGTTCCTCTAATGTGTTGAGGCAGAAGGTATTGGCACTCACGTGCCAAACCGTAAAGGGACGACTCCCGCCAGGGGAGCCGTTTCTGGCATCGCTTTATTCCGATCCGCCCAGGCTGCCTGCGATGCAGAAAGCCGGGGCCGGCATTTATGACGGCGGAGTTTGCCATAACCTCCGCCATTTCGCCGCAACTGCAAGATCGACGGAGTCAACCCTGTACCGCCCCTGGCGGCGCTTTCGCTGGCACGCCAGCGCCTGCGAAGGGCTTTAGATCAGGCGTCGACCAGGCTCCACTGCTTGCTCAGGCGCTTGTCGGAAATCGGCACCTTGGTCCCCAACTGCTGGGCGAACAGGGACACCCGGTACTCCTCCAGCCACCAGCGGTACAGCTCCAGCTGCGGGTCGCGCTTGCCTTCCTGGGCATGCTTCTGGGCCCGGGTCTGGTACTGGCTCCACAGGCCCGTGAGCTCGCTGCTCCAGACCCGGTCCTTCTGCACCTGGCTGCCGAGTTTCTCGAAGCGCAGTTCCACGGCCTTGAGGTAACGCGGCAGTTCCTTGAGCCACAGGGCCGGGGTTTCCCGGACAAAGCCCGGGTACACCAGGTTCGCCAGCTGGGCCTTGATGTCGTTGAGGGCCACGGCCTGGGCCAGGTCGATCTTGCCCTTGAAGCGCTTTTGCAGGCCGTGCCAGAGCTTGAGGATCTCCAGGGTCAGGCGTGCCAGGCGCTCGGCGTGCTCGGTCCAGGCACCACGCTTGCGCTCGGCCAGGGAGGCCAGGCCCGCGCCATCCCGAGGCAGCACGGCCTCGCCTTCAAGAATGCAACTGTCGAGGCTGGCCAGGAGAATGTCCTCCACCAGCGCATCGACCCGGCCCAGTTCGCGGTACAGCAGGCCCAGCTCGGTAAGGCCCGGCAACTTGCCCCGCAGGAACTTGGCCGGCTCGGCCAGTTGCTGCAACAGCAGGCGCTGCAAGGCCCGGCGATGCTGGAACTCGGCTTCGGCAGCGGTGGAGAAGCGCCCTTCCTTGACCGTACCCGCCTCCTCCACCAGGGCCGGGTACACCGTCATCGACAGCCCGGCGATCTTCTGCTGGGTCTTTTCCGCCACCGCGGCAAATACCTTGGCTTGCACCGGTTGCTGGCTCTTGGCAGTCTGCGGCACCGCCAGGGCAGCCTGGCTGGCTTCGGCGAAACGCGCGGTCAGTTCGGCCAGGTCGCGGCCTTCGCCGAGGAACTTGCCCTGGGCGTCGACGATTTCCAGGTTCATCCGCAGGTGGCTTTCCACCTGTTGTTCGGCTTCGCTCCAGGCCTCGTCGCTGACCCGGGCACCGGTCATGCGCAGCAGCTCGCGGCCCAGGGCCTGGGGCAAGGAGCCCTCGGCGAAGACCATGCGCTGCAGGGCGGCCTTGACGAAGTCCGGCACCGGCACGAAGTTCTTGCGCAGGGCCTTGGGCAGGTTGCGCACCAGGGCGATGCACTTGGCCTCGATCAGCCCCGGCACCAGCCATTCCAGGCGTTCGGCGGGCAGTGCCGGCAGTAGCGGCGCCGGCACCCGCAGGGTTACGCCGTCCCGGGGATGGTTGGGTTCGAAGTGGTAACTCAGGGCCAGTTCCAGGTCGCCGATATGCAAGGTGTCCGGGTACTGCTTGGCGGTGACCTCGCTGGCCTCGCGAGCCAGCACGTCTTCCTCGCGCATGATCAACAACTGCGGGTTCTTCTGGCTGTGCACCCGGTACCAGCTGTCGAAGGTCGCGGTCTGGTGGATCTCCGCTGGCAGGCGTGCGTCGTAGAAGGCGAACAGGGTTTCCTCGTCGGCCAGGATGTCGCGGCGCCGGGCCTTGGCTTCCAGGGCATCGAGCTGTTCCAGCAGTTGGGTGTTGGCGCTCAGGCACTTGGCCTTGGACTGGATTTCGCCACGCACCAGGGCCTCGCGGATGAACAGCTCGCGGGACACCACCGGGTCCACCGGGCCGTAATGCACTGGCCGGCGGCCGACCACGATCAGGCCGAACAGGGTGATCTGCTCGTAGGCCACTACCTGGCCGCGCTTCTTCTCCCAATGGGGCTCGAAGTGGTTCTTCTTCACCAGATGGCCGGCCAGGGGCTCGATCCAGTCCGGCTCGATCTTGGCCACCATGCGCGCATAGAGCTTGGTGGTTTCCACCAGCTCGGCGGTCATCAGCCATTGCGGGCGCTTCTTGCCCAGGCCCGAGGACGGGTGGATCCAGAAGCGCCGCTGGCGGGCCCCCAGGTAGTCGCCGTCTTCGGTCTTCTGGCCGATCTGGCTGAGCAGGCCTACCAGCACCGCCTTGTGCAGTTTCGGGTAGTCCGCCGGCTCCTTGTTCAGGCTCAGTTGCAGGTCGCGGCAGATCAGGCTCAATTGCCGGTGCGAATCACGCCACTCGCGCAGGCGCAGGTAGTTCAGGAAATTCTTGCGGCACCAGTTGCGCAGCGGGCTGGCGGTGAGGGCCTGGCGCTGTTCTTCGAAGCCGCGCCACAGGTTGACCAGCCCGGCGAAGTCCGAATCCACGTCCTTCCACTGGGCGTGGGCCTGGTCGGCGGCCTGCTGGCGCTCCGGCGGACGCTCGCGGGGGTCCTGGATCGACATGGCGCTGGCGACGATCAGCACTTCCTGGAGGCTGCCGAGCTTGGCCGCTTCCAGCAGCATGCGGCCCATGCGCGGATCCACCGGCAGGCGCGCCAGTTGCCGGCCCAGTGGTGTCAGCTGGCTGTTGCGGTCGACTGCCGAGAGTTCCTGCAGCAGGTTGAAACCGTCGCTGATGGCCTTTCCATCCGGCGGCTCGATAAACGGGAAGGCGGTGATTTCCCCCAGGCGCAGGTGCAGCATCTGCAGGATCACCGCCGCCAGGTTGGTACGCAGGATCTCCGGGTCGGTGAATTCCGGCCGGCCGAGGAAATCTTCCTCGCTGTACAGGCGTACGCAGATCCCCGGTTCGACCCGGCCGCAACGGCCCTTGCGCTGGTTGGCGCTGGCCTGGGAAATCGCCTCGATGGGCAGGCGCTGGACCTTGGCCCGGTAGCTGTAGCGGCTGATGCGCGCAGTGCCGCTGTCGATCACGTAGCGGATGCCCGGCACGGTCAGCGAGGTTTCGGCGACGTTGGTGGCCAGCACCACGCGGCGGCCCGGGTGGGACTGGAAGATGCGCTGCTGTTCCGCCGGCGACAGGCGCGCGTACAGCGGCAGGATCTCGGTGTGCTTGAGCTGGGCCTTGCGCAGCATCTCCGCGGCGTCGCGGATCTCCCGCTCGCCGGGCAGGAACACCAGCACATCCCCGGGGCTGCGCCTTTCACTGCGTTCATGGGCGGCGATTTCATCCAGGGTGGCGAGGATCGCCTGGTCCACCGTGAGGTCGTCCTCGACCCGGTTGCCCTCCTCGTCCTGTTCCAGGGTCAACGGGCGATACCAGGTTTCCACCGGGAAGGTACGGCCGGAGACCTCGACGATCGGCGCGTTATCGAAGTGCTTGGAGAAGCGCTCAAGGTCGATGGTCGCCGAGGTGATGATGACCTTCAGGTCCGGGCGCCGCGGCAGCAGGGTCTTGAGGTAGCCGAGGAGGAAGTCGATGTTCAGGCTGCGCTCGTGGGCCTCGTCGACGATGATCGTGTCGTAGCGTTCCAGGTAGCGATCGTTCTGGGTTTCCGCCAGCAGGATGCCGTCGGTCATCAGCTTGATCAGGGTGCTGGAATCGCTTTGGTCCTCGAAGCGCACCTGGTAGCCCACCAGCGAGCCCAGGGGCGTGGCCAGCTCTTCGGCGACCCGGCTGGCCACGCTGCGGGCGGCAATCCGCCGGGGCTGGGTATGGCCGATCAGGCCATGCTGGCCACGACCGATTTCCAGGCAGATCTTCGGCAACTGGGTGGTCTTGCCCGAGCCGGTCTCGCCGGCAATGATCAGCACCTGATGCTTGAGCAGCGCCTCCTTGATCTCGTCGCGCTTGGCGGCAATCGGCAGGCTGTCGTCATAGCGGATCTGCGGCACGCTCTGGCGACGCGCCGTCACCAGGTTGCAGGAAGCCTGCATGCGCTCCAGCCACTGGGCGAGCTTGGCCTCGTCGGGCTTCTTGCGCAGTTCGAGCAACTGCCGGCGCAACCGGTGACGGTCGCCGAGCATGGCTTGATCGAGGTTTTTCAGCAGTTGGTCGATTGCAGGCGATTCGTCAGTCATCAGGTACGCAAGGGTCGTCTATTTAGGCAGGGCGCGATTGTCGCAGAAAAGTCCATGCAATACGTAGGAGCCGGCTTGTCGGCGAAGGGGCCAGTGAGGGCGCCCTCGCCGGCAAGCCGGCTCCTGCACGTCTATTTATTCGTCTTCCAGGCCTTGGCGCCGGTAAGGGAAGACATCGATCACCTTGCCGGCGCGGATGGCCTCCTGCAGGCCCTTCCAGTAATCGGCGTTGTACAGCTCGCCGTGCAGCTGGTCGAACAGCTTGCGCTGGCCGGCATCGGCGAACAGGAACGGCGGGAACTCCTCGGGAAACACGTCGTGGGGGCCGATGGAATACCAGGGTTCGGAAGCCATTTCATCTTCCGGGGTACGGGGGGCCGGAATGTGGCGGAAGTTGGCTTCGGTGAGGAAGCAGATTTCGTCGTAGTCATAGAACACCACCCGGCCATGGCGGGTGACGCCGAAGTTCTTCAGCAGCATGTCGCCGGGGAAGATGTTGGCCGCCGCCAGCTGCTTGATCGCCAGGCCGTAGTCCTCCAGGGCCTCGCGCACCTGGGCTTCGTTGGCATGCTCCAGGTAGAGGTTGAGCGGGGTCATGCGCCGCTCGGTCCAGCAGTGGCGGATCAGTACCGTCTGGCCTTCCACCGCCACCGTGGAGGGCGCCACTTCCAGCAGTTCCTCAAGGCACGCCGGGTCGAACTTGCTCAGGGGGAAGCGGAAGTCGGCGAACTCCTGGGTATCGGCCATGCGGCCCACCCGATCCACGCTTTTCACCAGCCGGTATTTCTCGATCACCGTGGCCCGGTCGACGTTCTTCGACGGCGAGAAGCGGTCCTTGATGATCTTGAACACGGTGTTGAAGCCCGGCAGGGTGAACACGCTCATGACCATGCCGCGCACCCCGGGCGCCATGATGAAGCGATCGTCGGTGCTGGCCAGGTGGTTGATCAGGGCACGGTAGAACTCCGACTTGCCGTGCTTGTAGAAACCGATGGAGGTGTACAGCTCGGCGATGTGCTTGCCCGGCAGGATGCGCTTGAGGAAGCCGATGAATTCCGCCGGCACCGGCACGTCCACCATGAAGTAGGAACGGGTGAAGGAAAAGATGATCGAGACGTCCGCCTCGTCGGTGATCAGCGCGTCGATCTGGATCCCCCGGCCTTCGCGGTGCAGTAGCGGGATCACCAGCGGCCACTGTTCTTCATGGGTGAAGATGCGCCCCACCAGGTAGGCGCCCTTGTTGCGGTAGAGCACCGAGGAAAACAGTTCCAGGGTCAGTTCCGGGTCCTTGCACACCCAGTCCGGCAGGTTCTCCCGCAATTGCGCCTCCAGGCGCCGCAGGTCCCCCGGCAGGTCGGCGTAGTCCTCGCTGAAGCGGTAGTCGGCGAACACCTGTTCGAGCATCGTCGCCAGTTCGCCCTGGGGCTTGTAGCTGCGGGTCTGCGCGGCCCGGGCCCGGCGCAGGCTGGGCCGGGTGGTGTGGATGAACATGCAGCCGTCGCTGATCAGGTCGTGGCTGAACAGGCCGCAGAAGATCGAGTTGTACCAGGTCTCGGACAGCTCATCGTCAAAGCGCAGGTCGATCAGGCTGATGTAGGCGCTTTTCACCAGTGGCCACTGGCTGACATCCATCAGCGACTCGGTGCTGAAGGCCTGGTGCAGGCGGGCCACGGTCTCGCCCACCTTCTCTTCATACAGGTTGATCCGCGCTGCCGAGGCCTTTTGCGCTTGCTGCCACTGCGCCTGCTCGAAGCGTTGCCGGGCACCGTCGGTGATCTGGCGAAAGTGCTCGCGGTAGTCGTCGAAGCCATCGAGGATCATTCGAGCGATATCGGCGGCGGGCCATGACTGCGACATAAAGAGACCTCTGCGGGAATTTACGATGCCAGAGCTTAGCCAGTGAAACGAGGTGAAGAGAAGCGTATTTTTGTGATGGGACGTACGCCGAAAAATGACCCGGCGGTCGCTCTGTCTCCAGGCCTCTGCAACGCAGGATTGAACGCAACAATCGGGGTGCGGGTTTTCTTTGCCCCGTGCGCCAATAAGGTTTGCCATGCCCGGCCACGCTGGGCAAGATCCCTCGCCCCGAACCCAAGGAACCTCCTGTGAAACCTGTCGATCTGCTGCGCCTGCTGTCGCTGGCCGCCATCTGGGGCGCGAGCTTCTTGTTCATGCGCATCATCGCCCCGGTACTGGGCAGCGTGCCCACGGCCTTCTTCCGGGTGTCCATCGCCGCGATCGGGCTGCTGGTGATGCTGGCGTTGATGCGGGTCGACTGGAACTTCCGCGGCAAGCTCAAGACCGTGCTGCTGCTCGGGGTGATCAACTCCGGGATACCCGCGACGATGTACTCGGTGGCGGCCCAGGTGCTACCCGCCGGCTACTCGGCGATCTTCAATGCCACCACGCCGTTGATGGGGGTGCTGATCGGCGGCCTGTTTTTCCATGAACGCCTGACCCCGAGCAAATTCGCCGGGGTCTGCCTGGGCCTGCTCGGCGTCGGCATCCTGACCCGCGCCGGCCCCGTGGCCTTCGACCGAGACCTACTGCTGGGCGCCCTGTCCTGCTTGATGGCCACCACCTGCTACGGCTTCGCCGGGTTCCTCGCCCGACGCTGGCTGGACCAGGCCGGCGGCCTGGACAGCCGCCTGTCGGCCCTGGGCAGCATGCTGGGAGCGACCCTGCTGCTGTTGCCGCTGTTCGCCTACAACGCCATCAGCCAGCCGCCCCCCAGCTGGGGTGGCTGGAGCGTATGGCTATCGCTTTTGGGGCTGGGGCTGGGCTGCACCGCGTTTGCCTACGTGCTGTATTTCCGCCTGCTCAGCGCCATCGGCCCGGTGCGTTCGATGACCGTGACCTTCATGATCCCGCCATTCGGCGTACTGTGGGGCGCGTTGCTGCTGGACGAGCCGCTGTCCATGGCCCACCTGTATGGCGGCGCGCTGATTGCCGCCGCGCTGTGGCTGGTGCTCAGGCCGGGACCCCGGGCCATCCCGAGCGAATAGCTGACCGATCGCTGATCTCCCCCAGATACCTGCGGTGGTGGAATAACAAGGAAAGTTAAAAACAACTTTCAAGCACTCCCCCCACCGCCTCATCTAAAACACACTTCCATCCTCGTCACACTCCCCCGCAAAAAATCTGGAAAGATGAAATTCTACTGATCCAGAAATCAAGTATCAGACACTTCCAATCTAAAACAACTTAAACAACCTACAAATAACAAAGACGATTCTGCGCCTTTAATCAGATATTCCTTACTCCCCCGAAATACTCCATCTCCCCTCTGCCCCTGCCTGTAGCACGCCCCTATCCTCTTTGAACCACCGAACCCATTGCAACTTCCCGGACCGTTCCAACACCGCCAGAACTTGCACGAATACAACACTCGAGTCGGACTTTTTACAGCACGAGCCTAGGACAACTCACAACCCAATAGTTCTTATTTCGTCTCGAGAGTTAGCCCCTCCAACGCTGTAACTCCCCCTTGCACAACGCTATTTGCCAACACGCTCAATGTTGTTTTCAAACCCTCGACTGAACAGGCATCGCCTTGAAGAATAAAATGTTGCAAAAGAACCATTTCAAATACGCCAGTACCACGACCGCTGTTGCTCTAGCACTGAGTTCGTTATCCCCCGCGGTCCTTGCCGAGACGACCTGGACCGGGGATGCCTACCACCTGGCAGTCGACCCGAACGGCAACGCCTATCGGGTCAACGAAGACAACGCCTGGGAAAGAAATGGCAACTGGAGCAAGGGCGCTCCCGCCAGCAATGAAGTCGTCAACGTTGACAGGCCGCTCAGCAGGGGAACCAACGATGTCGCGCAATTGGATAGCGCACAAATGATCGGCAGTCTCAACGTCGGCACCAGCAGCAATGGCCTGGGCCAGTTGAATGTGGGCGGCAACGGCTGGCTGGAAATCGCCGACGCACTCACCCTGGGCAGCGTACAAGGCGCCGTGGGCAAGGCCTCATTCAACAACGGCGCGAGACTGGGCACAGCCGGTGACTTGATCGTCGGCAAAAGCGGGTCCGGCGAGTTGAACCTGGGCAGCGGCTCGCGAGCCCACACCCAGGGCAATGCTCTGATCAGCGCCGAGCAGGGTGCATCTGGCGCGCTCAACGTCGATGGCGGCGCAACCCTGACCAGCGACAAGACATTGACTGTCGGCGGTGCCGGCAACGGTTCGCTGACCGTCGGCAACGGCGCTCAGGTCAACGCTCGGGACAGCATTGTGGCGGCCGACCCGGGCGCCACCAGCGCTATCAACATCAGTGGCGCAGGCAGCCAATTGAACGTCTCCGGCAACATGACCCTGGGCCAGAGCGGCAAGGCGGCCCTGACGCTGGCCGATCAAGGCCAGGCCAGGGTCGGCAGCGGCGCCCTGCAGATTGCCCGGGACGCCAGCGCCAGCGCTGCGCTCTATGTGGGGGCGGCCAGCGCCAATGCCGCTGACGCTCGGGCTGCGGGCCAACTGGATGCCGCACGGGTGATCTTCGGCCTGGGCCAGGGGCTGGTCCAGTTCAACCATAGCGACAGCGACCACTCGTTCGACGCCGGCTTCGAAGGCCATGGACGCATCAGCCACATCGCCGGACAGACCCTGTTCAACGGTGACTCCAGCACCTTCAGCGGCGAACTGCATGTCCAGGGTGGCGAACTGCTGCTGAACAACGCCATGGCCGGACAGGTGCAGGTCGATCGCAACGCCAGCCTGCACATCGGCGCCCACAACGGCAGTGCCGGCGCAGTACTGAGCGATATCGGCAACGATGGCCAGGTGGTGTTCGATCGCAACAACTCGTACCAGTACGACCAGGTGATTTCCGGTAGCGGCTCGGTCGAGCAACGTGGTACCGGTACCACCGTGCTCACCGCAGAAAACACCTACAGCGGCGGCACGCTGATCAGCAACGGCACCCTGCAACTGGGTGCCGGCACAAGCGGAGGCCGCAGCGGCTCGATTCTCGGTGACGTGCAGATCGATGCGCCCGGCAGCCTGGTGTTGAACCGCGCCGACAGCTACCGCTTCGGGGGCTCAATGGCGGGTAGCGGTACGCTCAACAAGCGCGGTACCGGCCGCACCGAACTGAGCGGCAACAGTTCCAACTTCCACGGCCAGAGCCAGGTCGAAGCCGGTATCCTCGCCGTCAACGGCACCCTCGGTGGCTCCACCGACGTGCATACGGGCGCGACCCTGGCCGGCAATGGCCAGGTCGGCAATGTCACCCTGCACGACGGTGCCACAGTGGCCCCGGGCAACGACATCGGCACCCTCACCGTGTCTGGCAACCTGGACCAGCACAGCGGCTCGACCTTCTACACCGAACTGCTGAGCACTGGCGCCAGCGACCGACTGCAGGTGAACGGCGCAGCGCGGCTGGACGCAGGCAGCATCGTCAACGCCGACAAGCTCGACAGCGCCCGCTACGAGCTGGACAGGCGCTACCTGATCCTCGCGACCCAGCAGGGCCTGAGCGGTCGCTACAACCTGACCGGCGATACCCGAGTCTCGACGTTCTACAATCTGGTGGATAACTACGACAGCCACAACGCCTACCTGGATGTACAGCAGACCCGTCTGTTCCAGGACGCCGCCCTCTCGCGCAACCAGCGCGCCACGGCCACTGCGCTGCAAAGCCTGAAGGGTTCTGCCGTACCGGCTCTGACGCCACCGGTGCACAACAAACTATTCGAGGCCATCGCCTACCTGCCCGACGATCACCAGGCCCGCTCGGCCTTCGAGCAACTGTCCGGGGATTTCCACAGTTCGACCCGTTCGGCGCTGATCCAGGACAGCCGCCTGGTCCGCGACGCGGCAAACAGTCGCCTACGTTCGGTGACCGCCACCCAGGACATTGGCGCCAGCCGTGACAGCGATTCAGGCCTGACCCCCTGGATCACCACGCTGGGCAACTGGGGGGAGCTCAAGGGGGGCAGCAATGTCGCCAGATTGCGCAGCGACACCCAGGGCGTGCTCGCCGGTGTCGACACCCAGGTCGGTGACAGCGGTCATATCGGCGCGTTAACCGGTTACAGCCGAACGGAACTGAAAAGCTCGTCACGGGATGCTTCCAGCGACAACGACAATATCCACCTGGGGGTCTATGGCGGGGCCCAGGTCAGCGACTTCGACCTGCGTGGCGGCCTGGCCTACACCTGGAGCCGGATCGACGCCAAGCGTTCGGTGAACTTTGCCGGCTACAGCGACCATCTGCAGTCCACCCATCAAGCCGGCACCCTGCAGGCGTTCGGTGAAGTGGGCCGGCGCCTGGACTTCGGCCCTTCAGTACAGCTGGAACCCTTTGCCAACCTGACCCACGTGCAGGTCAAGAGCGATGGCTTCAAGGAACATGGGGGCCTCGCTGCCCTGAGCGCCAAACAGGTCTCGGACCAACAAACGTTCGCCACCCTGGGGTTGCGTGCCAGTGCCAGCAAGCCACTGGACAGCGGCAAGTCGCTCAGCCTCTTTGCCAGTGCCGGCTGGAAACATGCCTTGGCCGGCGCTACACCGGCCAACACCTATCGTTTCGACGCAAGTGATGCTTTCCGTGTCGAAGGCGTGGCCTATTCACGCAACAGTGCAGTACTCGAAACGGGCGTGGAAACCCGGCTGACCCCTGAGTTGAGCCTGGGCGCCGCATACAGCGCGCAACTGGGTGATGCGTCCAGCGAGCACGGCCTGCGCCTGAACGCTAGCTACCAGTTCTGACCCGGCCATGACCATGGTGCGGCGGCTACGCCGCGCCATATCGCTGATCGGGCGGCAGCCAGGCCCTCAGCTTGGCGTGCTATGGCCAGAGGCTGCCGACGGCTGCGGCTTCAAGGAACACTCAGGGTGATCAGGTAGGCGCCCGAGGTCACGGCCTTGCCGGCCTGGTCGATAACGGCATAGTGCTGGTCGTAATAGCGCCCCTCGCGCCCGCTGTCGGCCAGGAGCTTGACCTTGACTACGGAGTTTCCCGGGCCGCTGGCGCTGGCCAGCGGGCCGACCCGCCGAACGTCAATGGATCCCCCGCGCGAGCCCTGAGGGCACTGCCGCAAGTTCAGCCCATCGCTGGCAGCATTGGAGGTGCAGTTGGACTCTACGATCTTGCCGTAAAAACGGATGATGCCTTGCCCTGAGGGAGTGGCGGCAAGGCAACTGCCCGATAGCCCAAGGAACAGACTCAAAGCAGTGGAAGCAAGCGCTACGTTCATCCTGACTCTCCTTGTGTGTAAGGACTGTATCGTCAGTCTAGGTACGGGCTTTAGATTTTGAGAAAAGTCTGATGGACTGTTTGGAAGCATTAGAAAAGAAGTCCAATCAACTGGTTATCAAAATCACCTGCAAGCGTTGCTCAGGCGACTCTTCGAGCTGCCTCACGCGGCGCTGAAGCCCTATCCCAATGCAGTTGGCGAGTACCTTTTCGACAATGATGCCATATGGCCACCATTCGACATAAAAGTCGACCCTTCATGCCATAAATAGGGAAAACAACCGACCGGGCATTGCACCCGGCCGGTGTCGTCAGCGACGGCGCGCAGAGCTCACGCCGCCCAGGGCGGTCAAGGCTGCTTGCGGAACACGAACACCAGCCCGACGATGATCAGGCCCATGCCCACCAGGCTCAGCAGCCCCAGGCGGTTGCCGAAGAACAGGTAGTCCATCAGCGCGGTCACCGCGGGCACCAGGTAGAACAGGCTGGTGACATTCACCAGGTTGCCCTGGGCAATCAGCCGATACAGCAACAGCGTGGCCAGCACCGACACCACCAGCCCCATCCACAGCAGTGGAATCACGAAACCTGCACTGTGCTCGAAGTGAAACGGCTGGAACGGCACGAACAGCGCGCACAGCAGCAGCCCTGCCAGGTACTGCACCGGCAGCGTGCCCAGGGGATTGTCGGTGATGCGTTTCTGCATGATCGAACCGGCGGTCATGCTGACCAGGGCCAGCAGCCCGCACAGCATGCCGGTGATGGACATCCCCGCCAGGCCGATGCTCTGGTAGACCACCATCACCAGCCCGGCAAGCCCCAGGCTCAGGCCAAACAGCCGGCTCCAGGAGCGCTGGCGCTCCATCAGCACCACCGTGAGGATCGGCTGCACCCCCATGATGGTGGCCATGACCCCAGGGGTCACCTTCAGGTCCAGGGCCAGGATGTAGAAGATCTGGTAGGCCCCCAGCAGCACCAGGCCGGTGGCCACGGCAAAGCCCATGGCCCGGCGCCCACGGGGCAACCTGAGCTTGAGCAGGGGCGCCAGCAGCATCAGGCCGATCAGGGCAATGACGAAGCGCAGCAGCAGGAAGGCAAAGGGTGAAGCGTGGGCCAGGCCCCATTTGGAGAAGATGGCGCCACTGCTCCACAGCAGGACGAACAGGCTCGTGGAAGCGGCCGCGAGCGCGGACTTTTTTGAAATGAGCAACATGAAAACCACCTGTAATCAGGCAAGAAGCCAATTCAGCCGAGGCTGAAGTTCAGTAGTGTTTTTTTCAGGCGGGCGCAGGGAACAGCAGCGGTTGCTGATCAGCCCGAGAAGCCAACGCCCGGCGGTGATACGACTGCGTACACCGGCGTGCTACTGACAGGTGGGGGGTAATGACCGATCTGCACAGGCTGCTGATTCCCGCACGGCACGACGCCAGCGTTGACCGCTGAAACCACTACCGCGCTGAGAAGGGAAAAGGCCATGTACTGATGGTTCTCGAGAGAGGAAAAACCTGAGTCGCTGGACTCATCGGACGCCGAATATAACCAGCGCCCGATATTCATTGCAAGATTTATCCGAACAGCCACTTCCACAGGACTACCAGCACGACCACTGCCAGCACCGGGCGCAGGATGCGGTACAGCTTGGGATGGCGGCGCTTCCACTGCTTGACCACGCCACTGAAGCTGTCGCTGAAGCGCTTGCTCCAGGCGTAGGCCTGGTTGATCCCGCCGACACGCTCGTCATCCAGGTTCTGCGGCGCGGTGGCGCGGCCCAGTTGGGCGCTGACCCAACGGTTGATGCGGGTCATCAGGCGGCTGCTCAGCGGACGCTCGATGTCACAGAATAGGATCACCCGGGTGATCTCGGTTTCGTTCTTCACCCAATGCACGTAGGTCTCGTCGAACATCACGTCTTCACCGTCGCGCCAGGCGTACTCCTGGCCATCGACGAAGATCCGGCAGGCGTCGGAGTTGGGGGTCGACAGGCCCAGGTGATAACGCAGGGAACCGGCGAAGGGATCGCGGTGCGGGTTGAGGTGGCTGCCGCCGGGCAACAGCGCGAACATCGCGCCCTTGACGTTGGGAATCGCGCTCACCAGCTCGACGGTCTTCGGGCACAGGGCCTCGGCCGAGGGCAGCGGCTTGTCGTACCACTTGAGGTAGAAGCGCTTCCAGCCCTTCTTGAAGAACGAGCCGAAGCCGGCATCGTTGTTCTTCTCGGCGGCGCGGATGTAACCCTCGTCGAACAGGTGCATGGCCTCTTCGCGGATCACTTCCCAGTTGTCCCGCAGGATGTCCAGCTCGGGAAACTTGCTGCGGTCCAGGTACGGCTTGGAAGGCACCCCGGAGAACAGGTACATCAGGGCGTTATAGGGGGCGAACAGCGCCGAATGGTTGACGAACTGGCGCAGTACCGGCAGACGCGCCTTGCCGCGCAGGTGCACGTAGAGAATGCTGCCGACGAACAGCGACAACACCGCGACCTTGGCGGTAAAGGAAAAGCTCATGCAACGACTCCTTGGAAATAGGCACCTGTAGGGGGAGCGTTCACCCGACCTGGCAGCCGGCAATGATAAACACTCCTGGGCCCTGGAAAAACCCGCACAACCCAACATTCAGCGTTAACGGTTATGCAACAAAGGCGTTAAGTAGCATAAGCAGCCAGGCCCTGGCCTGATATGGGTCAGCATTCGCCGGCAAGCCGGCTCCTGCGGGCGAATGCCTGATCCGTGCTTACTGCTGGTTTTCCTGCTCGGTGAACAGGTCGCTGAAGAGCATGCTCGACAGGTAGCGCTCACCGGAGTCCGGCAGGATCACCACGATGGTCTTGCCCTGCATTTCCGGGGTTTCCGCCAGGCGTACCGCCACCGCCATCGCCGCGCCGCAGGAGATGCCGCAGAGGATGCCCTCTTCCTGCATCAGCCGCAGGGCCATGGCCTTGGACTCTTCATCGGTCACCAGCTCCACCCGGTCGACCATCGCCAGGTCCAGGTTCCTGGGCACGAAACCGGCACCGATGCCCTGGATCTTGTGGGGGCTGGGCTTGATCTCTTCACCGGCGAGTTTCTGGGTGATCACCGGAGAAGTCGCCGGCTCCACCGCCACCGAGAGAATCGGCTTGCCCTGGGTCTTCTTGATGTAGCGCGACACACCGCTGATGGTGCCCCCTGTGCCAACCCCGGCCACCAGCACGTCCACCGCGCCGTCGGTATCGTTCCAGATTTCCGGACCGGTGGTCTTTTCGTGGATCGCCGGGTTGGCCGGGTTATCGAACTGCTGCGGCATGAAGTACCTGGCCGGGTCGCTGGCAACGATTTCCGCCGCCTTTTCGATCGCCCCCTTCATGCCCTTGGCCGGCTCGGTGAGCACCAGCTCGGCGCCCAGGGCCTTGAGCACCTTGCGCCGCTCGATGCTCATGGACGCCGGCATGGTCAGCATCAGCTTGTAGCCACGGGCGGCGGCGACGAAGGCCAGGCCGATCCCGGTGTTGCCCGACGTGGGCTCGACGATGGTCATGCCCGGCTTGAGCTTGCCGCTGCTTTCGGCGTCCCAGATCATGTTCGCGCCGATCCGGCACTTCACCGAATAGCCCGGGTTGCGTCCTTCGATCTTGGCCAGGATGGTCACCCCGCGCGGGGCGATGCGGTTGATCTGCACCAAGGGCGTATTGCCGATGGAATGGGCGTTATCAGCAAAAATTCGGCTCATGGCTGGGTCCTTATGCAGCAGTGAAGAAGTCCCCAAGGGTATGCCTGGCGCCCTTGAGCGTCCAGTCGCGCAACACCCGGGCCAGTCGGGCCTATGCAAGACACACATCAGCGACGCCGAGTTCATGGCCCGGCTCCTGCGTTCCCCGAACCTGCGCCCCAGGCCACCCCGGGAACATTGACTCGAACGTCTGCCAACGGACGCAGTCAATGCCTGTATACGGCTGGAGGCTGCTGATCATGAAAGCTCGTTACCGTTGGCCCCTGTGGGTCCTGGCAAGCCTGGTGGTGCTGCTGGTGGCCCTGCATATCGCCCTGCCCTACCTGGTGCGCGACTACTTGAACGACAAGCTGGCGGACATGGGCGACTACCGCGGACGCATCAGCGACATTGACCTGGCCCTGTGGCGCGGCGCCTACCGCATCAATGGCCTGGAGATCGTCAAGGTCAGCGGCAAGGTGCCGGTGCCCTTCGTCAAGGCGCCGCTGATCGACCTCTCGGTGAGCTGGCATTCGCTGTGGTACGACCACGCGGTAGTGGCCAAGGTGCAGTTCATCCAGCCGGAGCTGAACTTCGTCGACGGCGGGGCCGACAAGCAGGCATCGCAGACCGGTGAGGGCACCGACTGGCGAGCCCAACTGGGCAAGCTGCTGCCCATCACCCTCGACGAACTGCGGATCGATGACGGCAAGATCCACTTTCGCAACTTCAGCTCCAAGCCGCCGGTGAACATCGGCGCGACCCAGGTCAACGCCAGCTTCTACAACCTGACCAACGTGGTGGACACCCAGGGCAAGCGCGATGCGCGCTTCGACGGCAAGGCCCTGCTCCAGGGCCAGGCGCCCATGGAAAGCACCGCCACCTTCGACCCCTTGAGCAACTTCGAGAACTTCGAGTTCCGCCTGCGGGCCCGGGATATCGAGCTCAAGCGCTTCAACGACTTCGCCTCGGCCTACGGCAAGTTCGACTTCAATGCCGGGCACGGTGACGTGGTGATCGAAGCCCAGGCCGAGAAGGGCCAGTTGCACGGCTATATCAAGCCGCTGTTGCGGGACGTGGAAGTCTTCAACTGGCAGCAGGACGTGGAGAACCGCAACAAGAGCATTTTCCGCTCGGTGTGGGAGGCCCTGGTGGGCGCCGGGGAAAACCTCCTGAAGAACCAGCGCAAGAACCAGTTCGCCACCCGGGTCGAGCTCAGTGGCAGCGTGCACCAGCAAGATATCAGCGCGTTCCAGGCGTTTTTGCAGATCTTGCGCAACGGTTTCATCCAGGCCTTCAATGCCCGCTACGAGCAGCCCAAGCCGTCGCCTGACTGAGTCACCCCGTGACGCTCCATTCAGAGACTGAATGGGGCGTCCACGTTCACAGTCGACCGGGCAGCGCGTTATAGTCGCGCCATCACTCCCCATTCAATCGACCTGCCCCGGGCAGCTCGCCGTCACCGTTCGAGGAATTGCAGATGAAGTTCGAAGGCACCAGCGCATATGTCGCCACCGATGACCTGAAGCTGGCAGTCAATGCCGCCATCACCCTGGAGCGTCCGCTGCTGGTCAAGGGCGAACCCGGCACCGGCAAGACCATGCTTGCCGAGCAACTGGCCGAATCCTTCGGCGCCAAGCTGATCACCTGGCACATCAAGTCCACCACCAAGGCCCACCAGGGCCTGTACGAGTACGACGCGGTCAGCCGCCTGCGCGATTCGCAACTGGGCGTGGACAAGGTGCACGACATCCGCAACTACCTGAAGAAGGGCAAGCTGTGGGAAGCCTTCGAATCCGAGGAGCGGGTGATCCTGCTGATCGACGAGATCGACAAGGCCGACATCGAGTTCCCCAACGACCTGCTGCAGGAACTCGACAAGATGGAATTCTACGTCTACGAGATCGACGAGACCATCAAGGCCAAGCAGCGGCCGATCATCATCATTACCTCCAACAACGAGAAAGAGCTGCCGGACGCCTTCCTGCGTCGCTGCTTCTTCCACTACATCGCCTTCCCCGACCGCACCACCCTGCAGAAGATCGTCGATGTGCACTACCCGGACATCAAGAAGGACCTGGTCAGCGAAGCCCTGGACGTGTTCTTCGATGTGCGCAAAGTGCCGGGCCTGAAGAAGAAGCCCTCGACCTCGGAACTGGTGGACTGGCTCAAGCTGCTGATGGCCGACAACATCGGCGAAGCGGTGCTGCGCGAGCGCGATCCGACCAAGGCCATCCCGCCCCTGGCCGGCGCCCTGGTGAAGAACGAGCAGGATGTGCAATTGCTCGAACGCCTGGCGTTCATGAGCCGTCGCGGTAGTCGTTAAGAGGCTGATGCCATGCTGCTCAACCTGTTCAATGAAATGCGCGCGGCCAAGGTGCCGGTGTCGGTGCGCGAGCTGCTGGACCTGATCAACGCGCTCAAGCAGCGCGTGACCTTCGCCGACATGGACGAGTTCTACTACCTCGCCCGGACGATCCTGGTGAAGGACGAACGGCATTTCGACAAGTTCGACCGGGCCTTCGGCGCCTACTTCAACGGCCTGGAAAAACTCGACGACCACCTGCAGGCGCTGATCCCCGAGGATTGGCTGCGCAAGGAGTTCGAGCGCTCGCTGACGGATGAAGAGCGGGCGCAGATCCAGTCCCTGGGCGGCCTGGACAAGCTCATCGAAGAGTTCAAGAAACGCCTGGAAGAACAGAAGGAACGCCATGCCGGCGGCAACAAGTGGATCGGCACCGGCGGCACCAGCCCGTTCGGCTCCGGTGGCTTCAACCCGGAAGGCATCCGCGTCGGCGATGCCGGCAAGCGCCAGGGCAAGGCGGTGAAAGTCTGGGACCAGCGCGAGTACAAGAACCTCGACGACTCGGTGGAACTGGGCACCCGCAACATCAAGGTGGCCCTGCGCCGGCTGCGCAAGTTCGCACGCCAGGGTGCGGCGGAGGAGCTGGACATCGACGGCACCATCGACCACACCGCCCGGGATGCCGGGCTGCTGAACATCCAGATGCGCCCGGAACGGCGCAACAGCATCAAGTTGCTGTTGCTGTTCGACATCGGCGGCTCCATGGATGCCCACGTGAAGATCTGCGAGGAACTGTTCTCGGCCTGCAAGACCGAGTTCAAGCACCTGGAGTACTACTACTTCCACAACTTCATCTATGAGTCGGTGTGGAAGAACAACATGCGCCGCGGCTCCGAGCGCACCTCGACCCAGGACCTGCTGCACAAGTACGGCGCCGACTACAAAGTGATCTTCGTCGGGGATGCCGCCATGGCTCCCTATGAAATCACCCAGGCCGGCGGCAGCGTGGAGCACTGGAACGAAGAAGCCGGCTACGTGTGGATGCAGCGCTTCATGGAGAAGTACAAGAAGCTCATCTGGATCAACCCCTATCCCAAGGACACCTGGGGCTACACCGCTTCGACCAATATCGTTCGCGAGTTGATCGAAGACCAGATGTACCCACTGACCCTGCGTGGCCTGGAAGAAGGCATGCGTTTCCTGTCCAAGTAAACCCGTTCGCCAGCAAGCCGGCTCCTACAGGGCGATGTAGGAGCCGGCTTGCCGGCGAAGCTTTCAGCCCCTCACCCGAACCGGCGCAGGAACGCCACCTGCTGCCGATGCGCCGTTTCCTGCACCACCGGCGCCAGGCGCACTTCGCTGCCCGGCAGGCACTGCGCCAACCGCGCCAGTGATAGCGGCGTCAACGCTCCCAATCGCGGATAGCCGCCAATGGTCTGGCGGTCATTGAGCAGGACAATCGGCTGGCCGTCCGGCGGCACCTGGATCGCCCCCAGGGGAATGCCCTCGGAAATCATCGGCCGGCCCTGGTACTGCAATACCGGCCCGAGCAAGCGCGCGCCCATGCGGTCGGCCCGGCTGTCCAGGCTCCAACTGCTATTGAAGGTATCGAACAGACTCAAACCGCTGAACTGGCCGATCTGCGCCCCCAGGATCACCTCCAGCGGTGCAACGGATTGCCAATCCGGCAGTTGCTCAGGCGCCAGGCTCTTGAGCGCACCGCCAGCTCCCGAATAACTCAACACCCCACCCTCGCCCAGGGCGCGGCCATAACCATCGGGGCCACCCAGGGCTTCACGCAACACACTGGCGCAACTGCCCAACACCTTGGGCGCGTCGAAACCGCCAGGGGCGGCCAGATAGGCCCGGGCCCCAGAAAATGGCTGGGTGAATCGCAGCCGCTGGCCCTTTTGCAGGATGAAACTGCGCCCCGGGGTCAAAGGCCGCTCATCCACATAGGCCCCAAGATCAGCCCCGGCCAAAGCCAGCAGGCAATAGTCCTCGGCCTGCAGGGTGAAACCGCCCAGGGTGATTTCCACCACCGGCGCATCCAGGGCATTGCCCAGCAGCCAGTTGGCCCAGGACATCGACACCCAGTCCAGCGCCCCGCCCTGGGTCACGCCCAGGTGGCGCACGCCAAAGCGCCCGGCATCCTGCAGCAGGCACAGCGGGGTGCTGGCCTCGATCGTCAGTCGGCTCATGCCGGCACCTCCAGTGGCGTGTCATCGCCCCCCAGGCGCAGGAACTCGGCCCGCTCCACTGGGGCAAAGCGCACCCGGTCCCCCGGTTGCATCAGGCTGTAGCCGTCGCGCTCGCGATCGAACAACCGGCTCGGGGTGCGGCCGATCAGGTTCCAGCCCCCCGGCGATACCACCGGGTAAGCCGCGGTCTGCCGTTCGGCGATCCCCACACTGCCCGCCGCCACCCGCTTGCGCGGGGTGTTCAGCCGCGGCGCCGCGAGTGCCTCCTCCACCAGCCCCATGAAGGCAAACCCGGGAGCGAAGCCCAGGGCAAACACTTGATATTCACGCTGGCTGTGACGCTCGATCACCTCGGCCACCGACAGCCCGCTGCGCCGGGACAACAGCACCAGTTCCGGCCCGACACTGAGGTCGTACCACACCGGCAGCACGTGCTCGCGCCCGGCCTGGGTGGTGCCGGGCGCCAGGTCGGTCAAGGCGACCTCGATCCGCTGCCGGGCCTCGGACGGGCTCAGGGCCAGCAAATCGTAATGCACCATCAGCGTGGTATAGGACGGCACCAGATCGACCAGAGATTCGCCGAAGGCCCGCCGCAGCCCTTCGGCGGCGGCCAGCATCCAGGGCATGTTGTCCTCGGCGATCACCTCGAACAGCCGCACCATCAGGCAGTCGATGGCAACTACTTCAACCTGTGGCTTCATAGGCCGGACTGCTGGTTCAGGGCCTCGCGAATGCGCTGCACCGCCGCCACCGAACTGGCGTTGTCGCCATGCACGCACAGTGTGTTGGCGTGCAGCAGCAAGGCGCTGCCGTCGCTGGCGGCCAGGGGCTCGCCGCGGGCGATGGTCAGGGCCTGCTGGAGGATGGTTTGCGCGTCATGGTGCACCGCCCCCGGCAACTGCCGCGACACCAGATGCCCGGCGTTGTCGTAGGCGCGGTCGGCAAAGGCTTCGAACCACAGGGGCACGCCGTACTCATCGCCCAGGGCCTGGGCCGCGCTGTTGTCGCGGGTGGCCATGAGCATCAGCGGCAGTTGCGGGTCGTAGGCTGCCACGGCCTGGATCACCGCCCGCAGTTGCGCAGGCTTGGCCATCATGTCGTTGTACATCGCGCCATGGGGTTTGACGTACTCGACCCGGCCACCCTGGGCCCGGCAGATGCCGTCCAGTGCTCCGACCTGGTAGTGCAGCAGGTCCTGGATCTCCTCGGGCGAGTAGCTCATGGAGCGGCGGCCGAAGCCGGCCAGGTCCTGGTAGGCCGGGTGCGCACCGATGCGCACGCCATTGGCCAGGGCCAGGGCCACGGTCTTGCGCATGATGCCCGGGTCGCCGGCGTGGAAACCGCAGGCGATGTTGGCGCAGTCGATAAAGGGCATGACTTCGGCATCCAGGCCCAGGGTCCAGTTGCCAAAGCTTTCGCCGATGTCGCAATTCAATAACAGGCGGCTCATGGTCAGTGTTCCTGTGTTTTTATAAGGGGTCCGCTGCGGGGCAGCGCTGGCAATGCCCCGCAGATTATCAGTTAGCGTGCCTCAAGTTCCTTGCCGCGGGTTTCCGGCAGGCTCAAGGCTGCCAGCACCACCACGCCGTAGGACACCGCGGCAAAGGTGCCGATGGCCGCGCCCAGCGGCACATGCTGGCTGAGCAGGCCGATCAGCAGGGGGAACAGCGCCGCCAGCGCCCGGCCGCTGTTGTAGCAGAAACCCTGGCCGGAACCGCGGATGCGGGTGGGGAACAGTTCGGTGAGGAACGCTCCCATGCCGCTGAAGATGCCCGAGGCGAAAAAGCCCAGGGGAAAGCCCAGCCAGAGCATCACCGCGTTGCTCACCGGCATTTGCGTATAGAGCAGGACGATGGTGAAAGAGCCGGCGGCGAACAGTACGAAGTTCTTCTTGCGCCCGAGAATATCGGTCAGGTAGGCGCTGATCACATAGCCCATGTAGGAGCCGAAGATCACCATGGCCAGGTAGCCGCCGGTGCTCAGCACGCTCAGGCCGCGCTCGGTCTTGAGGAAGGTCGGCAGCCAGAAAGTGATGGCGTAGTAGCCGCCCTGGGCCCCCGCCGCCAACAGCGATGCGCGCAGGGTGGTGCTGAGGATCCCCGGGGCGAAGATCTCGTAGAACCGGGCCGGGTTGCTGGGCTCTTCCCGGGCCCGGGTTTGGCGATAGACCTCAGGGTCCTTGACCAGGCGGCGGACGAAAATCACGAAGATCGCCGGCAGGATGCCCAGCAGGAACAGCCCGCGCCAGGCGTCTTCCGGCGGCAGCAGGGAGAACAGCAGCGCATATAGCAACGCCGTTATGCCCCAGCCCAGGGCCCAGCCGGACTGCACCATGCCCACCGCCTTGCCACGGTTCTTGGCACGGATCACCTCGCCGATCAGTACCGCCCCGGCGGTCCACTCGCCACCGAAGCCGAAGCCCATCAGGGTCCGGGCGATCAGCAACTGCTCGTAGTTCTGCGCCAGGCCACACAAAAAGGTAAAGAATGCGAACCACAGGACCGTGAGTTGCAACGTGCGCACCCGGCCAATGCGGTCGGAGAGGATCCCGGCGATCCAGCCCCCCAGGGCGGAGGCCAGCAAGGTACTGGTATGGATCAGCCCGGCTTCGGCGGAGGTGATGCCCCACAGTGCGATCAGGGTCGGGATCACGAAACTGAGCATCTGCGTGTCCATGCCATCCAGGCCATAACCGAGCTTGCAGCTCCAGAATGTCCGGCGCTCCTGCTGGTTGATGTCCCGGTACCAGTCAAACGGGCCGGCGCGGCGCGGGGCCTTGGCGGCCAGTGTTTCGGGCGCACTCATGGCGATCTCCAGGGTAATTTATTGGTGTTGTTCTGGGCCCCGACGACGCATATCGTGGGTTGGCGCATTCTTCGGCTCGAGCGCCAACTGCGTCCAACTAATAAAAACTGCCCTTATGCATAAGAAAAGTTGATCCCATGAACCTCAAGTTCCTCGAAACCTTCGTCTGGGTCGCGCGGCTGAAGAGCTTCAGCCACACCGCGGAAAAACTCTTTACCACCCAGGCGGCGATCTCCAGCCGCATCGCGGTGCTGGAGGGCGAGCTGGGCGTGAAGCTGTTCCTGCGCGACTCCCGGGGCGTCAGCCTGACCCCGGAAGGCGTCAAGGTGCTGGAGCACGCCGAGCAGATGCTCGACACCCTGCAGGTGCTGAAACAGTCCATCCAAGCGCCGTCGAGCAAGGTCGGGCGGGTTCGCATCGGGGTCATGGATACGGTGATCCACACCTGGCTCAGCCCCCTGGTGGCGGAGATGATGGACCACTACCCGCAGGTGGAAATCGAGCTGGTGGCCGACACGTCGCTGAACCTGTGCGAACAGTTGCAAAAGGGCTTTCTGGACCTGGTGCTGCAAACCGACCTGCTGCGCCAGGAAAGCATCCGCAGCCTGGAACTGGCCAGCTATCCCATGGGCTGGATCGCCGCCAGCAACTCGATCTACAACCGCGACTACGCCAACGTCGCCGAGCTGGCCCGGGAACGGATCGTCACCTACTCGAAGAACTCCCTGCCCCACCAGCAGGTGCTGAGCCTGATGCAGGCCAACGGCGTGCTGGCGCCGCGGCTCAACTGCGTCAACTCGGTGTCGGCCATCACCCGCCTGCTGCGGGACGGCTTCGGCATCGGCGCCCTGCCGCCGGTGCTGGTGCGCGAGGAACTGGCCCGGGGCGAACTGACCCTGCTGGCCATCGAACAGCGCCCGCCGAACCTGCAAGTGGTGGTGTCGTGGCGGGTGGGAGTGGAATTGGTGGAGGACATAGTCGAGCTGTGCCAGCGCGTGGTGCAGCGCTATGGGCAGAAGGTCGGCGCGGATTACCTGGTGCTCATGGAACCCCAGTGAACATCGCCATCGCCCCCCTCGTAGGAGCTGGCTTGCCAGCGAACCGCGCGCAGCGGTGTGTCAGGCGCGCCGCTTTCGCCGGCAAGCCGGCTCCTACACAGAAAACAAAATCGATACGGCTCCCGTAGGAGCTGGCTTGCCAGCGAAGGCGATCTTCAGTCAGGCGCAAGCCACGCGGCCCCCTTCGCCGGCAAGCCGGCTCCTACAGGGGGTCAGAGGCCTTTGAGGTCGCGCTCTTCAATCGGGCGGCTCTGGCGCAGGCGCTTGCCGCCCAGCACTACCCAGTCGATCAGCCGGTACAGGCATTCCAGGCCGAAGGACAGCAGCAAGGCGCCACTGATACCCCAGATCATGGCTTCCGGGGTCAGCAGGATCTGGTAGCTGTAGCCGTCCCAGGTTTCCTTGCGGATTTCCGGGTCGGGGGCCAGGGCCACTTGCAGCAGGCGGATGTACCAGGGCCCCTGCATCGCCTGGTATTGCTTGTCCAGGGCCAGCTGGCGGCTGAGCAAGCCGCTCAGGCTCTCGGCATCGCTGCGAAACACCGGATCGTCGCTGGCCCGGTAATGGGCCACCAGGGCGTTCATGTCGCCCTTGAAGAATTGCTGCGCGGTGCCCTGGAAGCCCTGCAGGCTGTGCTGCGACTCGATCAGATGCGCCTCGACGCGCTTGGCGTAATCACTGATGAAACCCGGCACTTGCACACCGATCAACAGGCCGGCGGCGAACAGCACCAGCCGCAGATAACTGAGCAACATAGGGATGTCCTTATTCGGTCTGGCCATGGCTGACGCATTCACCGCGCCGCCACAGGCTCCACTGGCCCGGCTGGTAGCGGGTCCAGGTTTCGTTTTCGGTCAAGGGTTCAGTGGCGATCACCGTGACCACGTCGTTGGGCGTGGTTTCGGCCTGGAAGTCGACGATCACATCCACATCCTTCAGCCGCGCCGGGCCGAATGGGGCGCGCCGGGTGATCTGCGCCAGTTTGGTCGAGCAATAGCAGAACAGCCAGTCACCGTCGCTGAGCAGGCCGTTGAACACGCCCTTGCTGCGGTATTCGCTGCAGGCCTGGATCAGGGTCGGCAGCAGTTCCTCGATTTCCACCGGCTCGGGAAAGGCGGCCCGCACCCGGTTCAGCAGGTCACAGAAAGCCGCTTCGCTGTCGGTATCGCCCACCGGGCGGTAGAAGCTGGCCTGGGGCTGGAAATCCGCCAACTGGCCATTGTGCGCAAAGCACCAGTTGCGGCCCCACAGCTCGCGGACAAAAGGATGAGTGTTGGCCAGGCAGACCTTGCCGACGTTGGCCTGGCGGATATGGCCGATCACCACTTCGCTCTTGATCGGGTAACGCTGAACCAGGTTGGCCACTTCCGACTCGCTGCTGGCCGCCGGGTCCTGGAACAGGCGCAGGCCGCGGCCTTCATAGAAAGCGATGCCCCAGCCGTCGCGATGGGGGCCGGTGCGGCCGCCGCGCTGCATCAGCCCGGTAAAGCTGAAGACGATATCGGTCGGTACATTGGCGCTCATGCCCAACAACTCACACATGCTCGGACTCTCGCTTCAATGCCGGGGGCAGCGTTACAAACGCGGTTCGACCCGCGTATTCAGGGGGGTGCCGGCTGCAGGCTGGCGGCCGTAACGGTCATTGCCGGCGCCACCGAAGGGCTGGTCATCCTCCACTTCGGCAGCCTTGGCGGCAGCTTTCGCCGCTTCGTTGCGTTCCCGGCGCTCCCTGGCCGCGCGCTCGACGGGCCAGCGGATCAGCACGAACAGCAGGTAGACGCCAAAGGCGATCATGCCGTACATGAACAGGTCGGATACCGCACGCCAGGCGTTGTTGCCGACCTTGAAGGCTATATCCAGGGCGGTGATGGCCACGGCCGGGGCAAATTTTTCCTTGACCGGGTCGATGATGGTCGGGCTGAACAGCAGCACCGCCACCAGCACTCGCAGCGGTTCGCGCAGCCAGCGCCACATCCAGCGGGTCAGGCGCATCCACACCAGCAGGCAGCCCAAGGCGGCGAAGGCATAGAGCCCCCAGGCGATCAGATAGTCGTTCTCGGTCATGGTGTCCATGGCAAGGCAGGCAAAGAGGCGCTTATGATAACGACTTTTGCCGTGTCAGGCTGCACCGCCGTCTGCCCAGCCCTCATTTGTCATCGCCCGAGAGCCACCCATGCCCTTAACCGCCAACGACACCAGCGCCCCGATTGCCCACAAGGCCGAAGGCGCTGACCCGTATGCCTGGCTGCAGGAACGCGACACCGACGCGGTGCTCGATTACCTGAAGGCTGAAAACAGCTACCTGGACGCCCAGTTGGCGCATCAGGGGCCCCTGCGTGAAACGCTGTTCCAGGAGATCAAGGGGCGGATCCTCGAAACCGACCTGTCCCTGCCCTCGCCCTGGGGCCCGTACCTGTACTACACCCGCACCACCGCCGGCGACGAATACGCCCGCCACTACCGCTGCCCGCGCCCGGCGGACGACAGCCTGACGGTGGACGAAAGCCGCGAGCAACTGCTGCTGGACCCCAACGCCCTGGCCAATGGCGGCTTCTTCTCCCTCGGGGCCTTCAGTATCAGCCCCGACCACCAGCGCCTGGCCTACAGCCTCGACACCACTGGGGAGGAAATCTACACGCTGTTCGTCAAGGAACTGGCCAGCGACAAAGTCAGCGAGCTGTCCTTCGACAACTGCGACGGCAGCATGACCTGGGCCAACGACAGCCTGACCCTGTTCTTCGGCGAGCTGGACGATACCCACCGCCCGCACAAGCTGTTGCGCTACCGGCTGGATGGCACCGCCGCCGAGGAAGTGTTCCACGAACCGGACGGACGCTTCTTCCTGCATTGCTACCGTTCCAGCTCCGAACGCCAACTGCTGCTGTCCCTGGGCAGCAAGACCACCGGCGAGACCTGGGCCCTGGACGCCACGCAGCCACAGCTGCCGTTCACTTGCCTGGCGCCGCGGGTCGAAGGCCATGAATACGATGTCGACCACGGCCTGCTGGACGGCCAATGGACCTGGTTCATCCGCAGCAACCGCGACGGCATCAACTTCGCTCTCTACCAGGCCGCGGACAACGGCGTGATCCCCGAGCAGGACGACTGGCAACTGCTGGTGCCGCACAACCCCGAGGTGATGCTCGACGGCGTGACCCTCAACGCCGCAGCCATGACCCTGAGCCTGCGCGAAGGCGGCCTGCCGATCATCGAAGTGCACCCCCGGGACCTGCCGGTGTACCGCGTGCAACTGCCGGATGCGGCCTACAGCCTGCACGTGCAGAACAGCCTGGAGTTTTCCAGCGAGCGCATCCGCCTGCGCTACGAGGCCCTGAACCGCCCGGCCCAGGTGCGCCAGCTGCAACTGGCCGACGGCCAGCAGCAGGTGCTGAAGGAAACCCCGGTACTGGGCCCGTTCGACCCCGAGGCCTACGTCAGCCAGCGCCTCTGGGCCACCGCCGCCGACGGCACCCAAGTGCCCATCAGCCTGGTGGTCAAGCGCGACTGCCTGGGCCAGCCGACGCCGCTGTACCTCTACGGCTACGGTGCCTACGGCGAAAGCCTGGACCCCTGGTTCTCCCACGCCCGCCTGAGCCTGCTCGATCGCGGCGTGGCCTTTGCCATCGCCCACGTGCGCGGCGGCGGCGAGCTGGGTGAGGCCTGGTACCGCGCCGGCAAGCAGGAACACAAGCAGAACACCTTCAGCGACTTCATCGCCTGCGCCGAACACCTGATCGCCCAGGGCCTGACCAGCGCCCAGCAGTTGGCCATCAGTGGCGGCAGCGCCGGCGGCCTGCTGATCGGCGCGGTACTCAACCAGCGCCCCGACCTGTTCAAGGTCGCCATCGCCGAAGTGCCCTTCGTCGATGTGCTCAACACCATGCTCGACCCGGAGCTGCCGCTGACCGTCACCGAATACGACGAATGGGGCAACCCCGAGGAGCCCGAGGTCTACGCACGGATCAAGGCCTACGCGCCCTACGAGAACGTGCGCGCCCAGGCCTACCCTGCGCTCCTGGTGATCGCTGGCTACAACGACAGCCGCGTGCAGTACTGGGAAGCGGCCAAATGGGTGGCCAGGTTGCGGGCCACCAGGACCGACGACAACCCGCTGCTGCTCAAGACCGAGCTGGGGGCCGGCCATGGCGGCATGAGCGGGCGTTACCAGGGATTACGTGACGTAGCCCTCGAATACGCCTTTATCCTGAACATTCTGGGCCTGGCCTGAGGAACTCCCGGCGGCGTTCCTGTCTTAACCCAGAACGCCGCCGGCAACCGCCGGACCGGGCCTGCGCCCGTGCAACAGACACAAGAAAAAGACCGTGATCCCATGTCCGAACCCACCTTACTGAACAACGAGATCCGCGACTGGCTGATGGACTGCGGCCTGTTCGACCAGTTGTTGCCCGCCGACTTCAACGCTGCGGCCGGCTACTTCAGCATCAGCAGCATCGCCGAGGGCGAAGCGATCTTTCATGAGGGCGATGCCGGCAGCTTCATGTGCATCATCCACAGCGGCCAGGTAGCTGTGCAAAAGCGCAACCACGACGGCCAGCCCCTGACCATCGCGACCCTGCGCAGCGGCCGGGCCTTTGGCGAAATGGCGGTGCTCGATGGCGAGCGACGTTCGGCTACCTGCGTGGCCGCCAGCCATTGCCAGTTGCTCAACCTGGGCAAGGACTCCCTGGAGAAGATGCTCAACGATGCGCCAAAGATCGCCGCCAAGATCATCCGCGCCCTGGCCGTGTCGCTGTCAAAGCGGCTGCGCATGGCCGACGGCCAGTTGCTCGCGCAGCAGATCTGAGCCCCGGGGTACCCTCGCCCGCTACATCCATCAACCCTGAACCTTGGGTTTGCTGTCGTTCTGCTCCAGCCCCGGCAGGGTCTGGTCCTTGGGCGGCCTGGGCATGTCGATCGGCGGCAGCAGGGGCGCGCTGCCACTGCTGCCGGCTTTCGGCGTGCTGGGCGGGGTGACTTGCGGATAAGGCGTAGGGGTCGCGGTACCCGGGGTGCCGAGGGTCGGCGCCGGGGTCACCACCGGGGCACTTTGCGGCTCGTCGGCCAAAGCCGGGCCGGCACCAAGCGCCAGGGCTGCGGTGAGGGCGAGCGCCGCTTGGGCAATCACCGTTAGAATAGTGCGCTTCATCAATGGCTCCATTGCTATTGTCTGGCGTCAGGCTACTCCCAACCGGGGCGTTTTGCCTTCCTCAATGAGATCTCCATGAAACGTTTCGTACTGCTGGACACTACTGCGATTCCTGAAAACGGCGGTGCCTTGTGCCTGTTCGAATACGGTGAGGATTTCGTCATCAAGATCCAGGGCGGCGACGGCGGCCAGTTGATGAACACACGCATGCACGGTTCCGAGGACGCCCTGGCGCAGATCCCTTGCAGCAAGGTCGCCGGGCGCCCGAACTCGCGGGTGCTGATCGGCGGCCTGGGCATGGGCTTCACCCTGGCCGCGGCTCTCAAGCACCTGGGCAAGAGCGCCGAGGTGGTGGTCGCCGAGCTGGTGCCCGGGGTGGTGGAATGGAACCGTGGCCCGCTCGGCGAAAAGTCCGGCCGGCCGCTGCTGGACCCGCGCACGGTGATCCGCCTGGAAGACGTGGCCAAGGTCCTGCAGGCCGAGCCCCAGGGCTTCGACGCGATCATGCTCGACGTCGACAACGGCCCCGAAGGCCTGACCCAGAAAGCCAACAGCTGGCTCTACTCCAGCGCCGGCCTGGCCGCCTGCGCCCGGGCCCTGCGGCCCAAGGGCATTCTTGCGGTGTGGTCGGCCAGCGCCGACCGGCAGTTCTCCGAGCGCCTGCGCAAGGCCGGCTTCAAGGCCGAGGAAGTGCAGGTCTTCGCCCATGGCAATCGCGGCACCCGGCACACCATCTGGATTGCCGAGAAGCTCAAGGCCTGAGCTAAACTTTGTCCATTACCGTCATTAGTCCTTCTACAAAGGTGAACCCATGAGTTCGTCCACTCCCCCGTCCAACACCGCCAAGCTGGACCGTATCCTTGCCGACGCCCAGCGCGACCGGGAAATGGGCTACCGCGACAAGGCACTGAAAATGTACCCCCATGTCTGCGGCCGCTGCGCCCGGGAGTTCTCCGGCAAGCGCCTGAGCGAGCTGACCGTGCACCACCGCGATCACAACCACGACAACAACCCCCAGGACGGTTCCAACTGGGAACTCTTGTGCCTGTACTGCCACGATAACGAGCACTCGCGCTACACCGACCAGCAGTACTTCGGCGAAGGCTCCCTGAGCACCCCGAAAGTCGCCAAGGCGACCCACAACCCGTTCGCCGCCCTGGCCGGGTTGATGAAGAAAGACCCGGAGTAAGCACCAGCCGCCGGGCATATTGTGGCAAGCGAGCGTGCTCCCGTTCGGCGGCAAGGCAGCTGTAAACCCTGTGTCCCCGGCCGGCCCGCTACACTGCATTGGCCGGCGTCGGGAGCAAGCTCCCTCGCCACAACAAGCCACCGAGCCGTGGGCAATCCCCGTATAATCGCGCTCTTTTCCCCCAAGGCGCTTTGTTCGTGGCAAACAAAAGGTACAGCTGCATCGGTTTGTATAACCCCAAGTCACCGGAGAACGTCGGTTCGGTGATGCGCGCCGCCGGCTGCTATGGCGTCGCCTCGGTGTTCTACACCGGCAAGCGCTATGAGCGGGCCCGCGACTTCGTCACCGACACCAAGAAGGTCCACCAGGACATTCCGCTGATCGGCATCGACGACCTGAAGAAAATCCTCCCCCTGGGCTGCATTCCGGTGGCCGTGGAACTGGTCGAGGGTGCCCGCCCACTGCCCGAATACACCCACCCGGATCGCGCCCTGTACATCTTCGGCCCGGAAGACGGCTCCCTCGACAAGGAGATCCGCGACTGGTGCGAGGACGTGGTCTACATCCCCACCACCGGTTGCATGAACCTGGCAGCGACAGTCAACGTGGTGCTCTACGATCGCCTGGCCAAGGGCAACAACACCCGCTCCGGTCCCAAGTTCTGAGCACACGCCGGTCATTGTCCGGGAACCTGTGACGCCTTCGTGCAGTCAGCCTTGTATCCCTTACCGCCCTTGGAGACAGATCATGAGCGAGCGCAAACAGCTGCAAACCATCGAATCGACCCCGTTCCAGAGCCAGCCCACCCAGAATGTCCAGGGCTGGGAGCGCATCGGCTCGCTGGCCGGCGGCGTGGTGATGATGGGCAAGGGCCTGCGCCGTGGCGGCGTATTCGGCCTGATCCAGGTAGCCATCGGCGGCGTGGCCCTGGCCCGGGGCATCACCGGGCACAGCTCGGCGAAAAGCCTGCTGGAGAAAAGCCGCCAGGACATGAACAACGTGCGCAACAAGATCGAACGCGCTGCAGAAGAGCTGCGCAACCTGAAAGCCGATGCCGAAGCCGCCGGCCGCAACGCCAAGGCCGCCAGCAATGATGAAGTGAAGGTGCCCAAGGCCTGAGGCCGGGGCGTCCTCATGGACGCCTGGGCCCCAGCCGCGCCGGGTCAGCGCAGCAGGCTGGAGTCGAGGACCCTGGAGGACTCGCCCAGCACGCTTTCACTGAGCTGGATGAATTCGGCGGTGCTGACGCTTTCCAGGCGCATCGCCGCTTGCAGGACATCGTCCAGGGAGCGCTTGTTGCGGGTCTTGAGGCGAATCTCCCGATCCAGCTCCTGCAATAGCAACACCGCCTTGGCCACTGTGGCGCTGTCCACCTGTTCGCCGCGCAGGCTGGTGACCTTGTGGCCGTCCCGGGCCAGGCGCTTCTCCAGCACCTGGTAACGTTCATCGCTGATGCCACCGGCACGGCGCAGCAGCTCGATGGCGTAGTACTGCGCCAGCCCTTCACTGATCCAGTCGCTGCGCTGGCTGTCGTTGATCCGTGCCAGAGATTGCACAAGCTCCCGCAGCAAGGGGCTGGCGCCGCTCTCGCTGACCAGCGGCAGGCGGCTGTGCAGGAACAGTGAATCGCGCCCGGCCAGGCTGCCGCGCCACATCGGATCGGCCGCGCCGACGATCAACAGCTTGCTCGGCTGGCGGGGAAACACCGCCTGCACCTGCGGCCAGACAAAGGTCAGCAGGGTCAGCACATCCATGCGCCGCATACCCTGGCCCAGTGGCGAGACCACGCTGACGTCGGTTTCCCCCAGGCGCGTGCGGCGGCTGCCCAGGGTGCCAGCGAGCATCCAGCCGGCGGGACGGTCGAACAGCCGCGAGGGGTTGTCGATGCGAAAACGGTGCTTGCCGATCCGCGGCCAGGCGGTCTCGATGCTCTTCCAGCCGGCGGGCAGTTCGAAATCCAGGCGCGCCACCAGCTCGATGCCGTCCTGCTGGTCCAGGTGCGCCGGCGGCACCAGGGTTTCGCCGCGCAGCAGGGCCCAGTTGGCAGTACTGCGGCTGTCATAGCTGCCCTTCTTGATGCTGTGGTTCAGGCGTACCCGGTAGCTCAGGCTGGCCTTGCCGCTGGCCGGACGCCAGACACCACGCTGACCGCCGGCACCGGCGGGGGCGGCCTGCCATTGGCCGTCGGCCTTGAAGTCGCTGTAGTCGCCGGTCGAGCCCAGATCGAAATCCAGGCTGCGCAGCGCCGCGCCGTCGGCCAGGGTCAGGCGCACTTCGGCCTGATCGCTCTGGGGCAGGAAGCGCACGTGATAATCCAGATCGACCTTCTTCGCCGCAAACGCCGATGCGCTCAATGCCAGCATCGCAGCGGCCAGCGCCAGCTTCGCCCCCACCCTCATACCCTCTCCTTGCTATTGAAACCTTGAAGCCGGCGCGGCGAACCCTCAGCCTGCGCGGAAAATCAGATGATCCTCCCAATCCTCTTCCGCCACGCTGCCTTCGGCGAGCATGCGGCCGGACTGGGAAATACGCTCGTGGTGCACCGCATCGCGGTCGCCGCACACAAGGTGGTGCCAAAGGGGCAGGTCCTTGCCCTCGCTCACCAGGCGGTACCCGCAGGTGGGAGGCAGCCACTTGAATTCGTCGGCCTTGCCCGGGGTCAGCTGGATGCAGTCGGGCACCGAGTCGCGGCGGTTGGGGTAATCGCTGCACTGGCAGGTCTTGAGGTCCAAAAGCTTGCAGGCGATGCGCGTGTAATAGACGCTGTTGTCGTCCTCGTCTTCAAGCTTTTGCAGGCAGCACAGACCGCAGCCATCGCACAACGACTCCCATTCGTCCTGGTCGAGTTGTTCGAGGGTTTTGCGTATCCAGAAAGGTTCGACTTTGGCGGCCATGGCTCAAGCATCAATATCCGAGGGTGAAAAGGCCGCCAGTCTAGTGCCGAAGAACCGGCGGGCCAAGCGCTGGCGACTGTCGGTAGGCCGGGACTTGTCAGCGGGCCATGGGCACAGTAGCTTTGCCCCTCGGACCGACCCGCGTCCGTGTGCCATTAACGCTTGACCGCGTTGCACCCGGCAAACCGCACGGGGTCAGGAATACCCCTTCGCTCAGCTCATCTGCGCTTGCCGGTTTATTCCACTCATCTCACATGCTGCCAGGAGTTTTTCCATGAGCGCCAACACTCGCGTTGCCGACTACGCCATCCACCCGCAGTTCACCCAGCGCTGGTCGCCCCGGGCCTTCACCGGCGAAAGCATCCCCGAAGAAACCCTGCTGAGCTTCTTCGAAGCCGCACGCTGGGCGCCTTCGGCCTACAACTCGCAGCCCTGGCGCTTCCTCTATGCCCGCCGCGACACGCCGAACTGGGAACGCTTCCTCGGCCTGCTCAACGAATTCAACCGTGGCTGGGCGCAACACGCTTCGGCCCTGGTGATCGTGATTTCCAAGACCACCTTCACCGTGCCCGGCGCCAGCGAGGAAACCCCGGCCCTGTGGCACACCTTCGACACCGGTTCGGCCTGGGGGCACCTGGCCCTGCAAGCCAGCCTCAGTGGCTGGCACACCCACGGCATGGCCGGTTTCGACCAGGAACTGACCCGCAAGGAACTGAAGATCCCCGAAGGCTATGCCGTGCACGCCGCCGTGGCCGTAGGCAAGCTGGGAGACAAGTCGACCCTGGCCGACTACCTCCAGGCCCGGGAAGAGCCAAGCCCGCGTCGCCCCCTGAGCGAAACCGTGGCCGAAGGCGATTTCAGCCTCTAAAGCCGCGATCGCCTCTGTAGGAGCGAGCTTGCTCGCGAAGCCCTGAAGGGCGCCGCGCTTGCCTGGCAAGCGCGGCTTTCGCGAGCAAGCTCGCTCCTGCGATCAGGTCAGTTTCAATAGCCCCGGGCGAAATCCACTTCGCCGCGCAGGGCCTGCCCAGCCTGATAAGCCCGCAGGTTGTCGACGAACAACTGCACCATCAATTCCGGCGAGGTCGGCGCCGAACTGTGGCCCGTCAGCAGCAAGCCCCAGGCGGTCCAGAACGGATGCCGTTGCGGCAAGGGCTCCTGGCGGCAGACATCGATCACCGCCCCCGCCAGATGCCCATCCTTGAGGGCCTGCACCAGGTCCGCATCGACCACCGCCACGCCCCGGCCAACATTGATGAACAACCCCGTGGGCTTGAACTGCTTGAACAGCGCCGCGTCGTACAGGTCGTGGGTGCTCGGGGTGTTGGGCAGCAGGTTGACCACGTAGTCCACCTCCCCCACCAGGCGCCCCAGGTCTTGCAGGCCGGCCACTTCGATAAAGGGCGCCTGCTCCCGGGGCTGGCTGGCGATGCCGTACAGCTTCACGCCAAACGGCAGGAGGAACTGCGCCACGCTCTGGCCGATGTCGCCGGTGCCGACGATCAGCACCTTGCGCCCCACCAGGCTCTGGCCCAGGCGGTTGTCCCACTTGCGCTCGACCTGGCTCACCAGGCGCGCCAGCACCTCGCGCTCATGGCCCAGGATGTAGGTCAGCACGTACTCGGCCATCACCTGGCCGAAGATGCCCACGGCCCGGGTCAGGCGGTAGTGCCGCGGCAGGCCGTCGGCCAGCAGCGGGGTAATGCCGGCCCAGGTGGATTGCAGCCACTGGGGCTGGTGCCCCTGGCGCAGCAGGGTGGCCAGCAGGTCCGGCTGCCCCAGCCAGACCGGACAATCCGCCGCCAACCGTGCCAGCTCGGCGGAGTCGCCACTGGTCAGCACTTCCAGCTCCGGGGCCGCCTGACGCAACAGGCGGGCATAAACAGCGTGATCGTGTTCGGCAATCAGAACGCGCATGGCTCAAACCTTAAAAAACGGTGCAGGCAGCCGCCGACGGAGAATCGCTCCATCGATCAAGGCGGCTGCCAGGTCAGTCAGTTGCACTTACAAGGACGCCCGGGACCGGGCGTCTACAGGTCAGACCGGATCATTGCGACGCAGCAGCTCTTCGGGCAAGTGCTCGATGTACTCGTCCTCTGCCGGTGGCATCTGCAGGTGGTAGCCCTGCTTGTCGAGGTTTTCCAGCACCTGGTGAATGTCCTCGCGGGACAGCTTGCGCTCCGGGCTCAGCACCAGGTCGAAGGCATGTTGCGGCTTGCCGAAGGCCAGCAGCAGGTTTTCCGGCACGCGTTCCAGAGCCTCGCTTTTGAGCACGTAGAGGTACATCTCGTTCTTGCGCGGGCTTTTGTAGATGGAGCAGATACGTTTCAAGGCTGTTCTCCGGCGGTGGCCAGGCTGTCCAGCAGCGCCTGGCCCATCAATTCGCGGCGCCAGCCACGCAACGAATCAGGCAATTGGTAAGGCCCATTGGGGAAGCCGCTCTTGAGCAGGCTCTCCAGGGTTTTCTTGCGCAGCATCACTTCCGGGGCGATCCCCAGGCGCTCGGCCTGGGCCTGGCCCACGGCCTTGAGGCGCTTGAGCAGGGCCGCGGCTTCGATCGGCAGGGGTTCGGGCACGGCCGGCGGCCATTGATCCGGGCCGACGCTGGCGGTGCGCTTGATCAGGTCGAGGAGGAACTCGCCGTCCTGGCGCACGGTACGCGGGTGCATGTCTTCGATCTTGGCCAGCGCCGACAGGTTGTCCGGCTGGGTCTTGGCCAGGGGCCACAGGGCATGCTCGCGCACGATACGGTTGCGCGGCAGGTTGCGGGCACGGGCCTCGCGCTCGCGCCAGGCACACAGCTCACGCAAGACCGCCAGCTGGGCGCGGGACAGTTTCCAGGCCAGCTTGGCTTCGCGGTAGACCTCGTAGGGGTCCACTTCGCGGCGCAGGTTGGCCACCAGCTCGGCGCCGTCTTCCAGCACCCAGCGGTACTTGTCCTCGGACAACCTGGGCCGCAGTTCGGTGAACACCTGGGCCAGGTGCACGGCGTCTTCGGCGGCGTAGCTGACCTGGGTTTCCGACAGCGGGCGCTGCAGCCAGTCGGAACGGGTCTCGCCCTTGGGCAGGTCGATGCCCAGGACTTCCTGCACCAGGCGCGAATAGCCCATGGAGAAACCCAGGTTCAGGTAGGCGGCCGCCAGTTGCGTGTCGAACAACGGCGCCGGCAGGCTGCCAGTCAGGCGCAGCAGGACTTCAAGGTCCTCGCTGCAGGCGTGCACCACCTTGACCACTGCCGGATTCTCCAGCAGGGCCGCCAGTGGCTGCCAGTTGTCGATGGTCAAAGGGTCAATCAGGTAGGCGCGCTGCCCATCGCCAATCTGCAACAGGGCGGCAATGGGATAGAAAGTGTCGACCCGCATGAATTCGGTGTCGAGGGCGACGAATGGCAACTGCTGCCACTGGGCGCAAAGCTGACCGAGGCTATCGTTGTCGCGAATCCAATGTATATCGATGGCCACACGGCTCTCCCTTGAAGAATGGCGCGCAGTATATATCGCCTCCGGCGATTTCCGAGCATTCACCCGACAAGAGCAAGTGAGAAACCATCTGCCGGAGGGCAAGAATAGTCCGAGACTCTGGGCTAACCCTGTTTTCTCAGCACGTAGACCCGCGAAGGCGCCCAACCGGGCAGCAGGTCCCGATGGTCGAGCACTTCAAAACCGGCTTCGCGGAACTCCGCTTCCAGCTGCACCTTGCTGGCCAGCGGCGGCATGCCGGAGCTGGCAGAAGCGGGTCGGGCGATCTGCAACAGCGGTTCGATCCGCGTGGCCAGGATCACCGTGTCCCGGCTGACCCGGTAGAACTCGCGCAGCAGGGCCAGGCGATCCTCGCCCCGGGTCACGTGGGCAAAGAGTTGCATGCAGATGATGCAGTCCACCGCATTGGCCGACAGGCCGATATTGAACGCCGAACTGTGAAAGGTCTTGACCCGTTTCAGCAGGCTGGCCGGGTGGTGGGTCTGGGCATGGTTCAACATGTCCTGGGAAGGGTCCGCCGCCAGAATCACCCGGTTGCCGTGCTCGCCCAGCACCGGCCAGTAGCGCCCGGCGCCGCAGGCCACATCCAGGATCAGCCCCGGCTCGCCGGCTTCCTTCAGGGCGTGACGCACCAGGCGTGCCGTGCGCCAGACAGCCAGGCGCGCACCAATCCCGGCTGGCCGGGGCTCGCGGCAGACGCGCGCGTGCTCCTGGTCGTAGCGCCGAGCGAACTCCAGTTCGATGGACGGTGGGGGATGGGACGACATGAACGGCGAACTCTTTTTGGAATCCAGGGGCCACAGGTTAACGTGCCATTCGTGAAAAAAAGGTCGAAAGCCCGCATCGCCTTCCAGCACCGGTACTTGCCTTGCCTGGCCGGCGGCTGGCGCCAATAATGCTCCGCCCCCCTGCCCCTCAAGGAACGATTCCATGCTCCCGCGCCTGCTGTTGTGTACCCTGCTGGGCCTCAGCGCCCCAGCCCTGAGCTTCGCCCAGGAGCCCTCCTCGCACCTGGACCAGGTGATCGAGCGCGGCCACCTGACGGTCTGCACCACCGGCGACTACAAGCCCTACAGCTACCTGCGCGACGACGGCCACTACGAAGGCATCGACATCAGCCTGGCCGAATCCCTGGCCGAGAGCCTCGGGGTGCGGGTGAAGTGGGTCAACACCACCTGGAAAGGCCTGATGGCGGACTTCCAGAGCCAACAGTGCGACATCGCCGTCGGCGGTATTTCGGTGTCACTGGAGCGGCAGAAAAAAGCCTTCTTCAGCCAGCCCCTGGGCATCGACGGCAAGATCCCCCTGGTGCGCTGCCAGGATCTCAAGCGCTACCAGACCCTGGAACAGATCAACCAGCCCGAGGTGCGCCTGATCGAGCCACCGGGCGGCACCAACGAAATCTTCGCCCGGGCCCACCTGCCCAAGGCCAGCCTGACCCTGTTCGCCGACAACGTGACGATCTTCGATCAGTTGCTGACCCACCGCGCCGACGTGATGATCACCGACGCCTCGGAGGCGCGCTTCCAGCAACGGCACAAGCCGGGGCTGTGCGCAGTCAACCCCGAGCGCTACCTGCAATACAGCGAGAAGGCCTTTCTCCTGCCCCGGGACGATGTGGCCTGGAAAAGCTACGTCGACCAATGGCTGCACCTGAGCAAGGCCACCGGCGCCTACGACCGGGTGGTCAATCAGTGGCTGGCCGCGCCCTCGTCCTGATCCAGCAGCAGCTGCCGGAAAGCCTGGCAGGCGGCGCTGCGATAGGCACCCTTGCGCCCCAGCAGCACCACGCTGCGCGGCGCCGGTGGTGACTGCAAGGCCAGGGTGCGCAGCCCCGGCTGCTCCCGGGCAATGGAGCTGGGCAGGATGGTCGCCAGTTGCCCGCGCCGGACCATCTCGACAATCGCACTGACCGAATTGGCCTCGGCGGCGATCGGCGGGGCAATGCCCTGCTGCCGGCAATACAGGTCGATGTGCCGGCGGGTGGCGAAGTCGGCGCTGAGCAGCACCAGGGGCTGGCGGCCCAGGGCCTCGGCACTCAGGGGCAGGCGCTCGGGCTGCGGATACTGCGGGCCGACCATCAGGCTCAGGGTCTCGATGAACAGCGCCTGACTCTCGATCTCCGCCAGGTGCTCGCCGGCGAAGGCGATACCCAGGTCCAGGCGGTCTTCGGCCAGGGCCGCCTCCAGGCGGTCCTGGGTCATTTCCTCGATGCTCAGGCCGATTCCCGGGTGCTGCCGGTAAAAGCGGCTGAGCAAGGGCCCGGCCAGGTAGGCGGTAAAGGTCGGGGTCAGTGCCAGGCGCAGCGAGCCGCGGCTCAGGTCCTGCACATCGTGGATCGCCCGCCTGGCCGCCTCCAGGTCCTGCAGGGCGCGGCGGGCATAGGCGACATAGGCCTGGCCGGCATCGGTGAGCCGCACGCTGCGCCCGGAACGGTCGAACAGCGGCGCCCCCAGGCCCTCCTCCAACTGCTTGATCTGTTGCGACAGGGTCGGCTGGGACACATGCAGCGCCTCGGCAGCCCGGGTGAAGTTGCAATGCTCGGCCACGGCCAGCAGGTAACGGATGTGACGCAACAGCATGGGGAATTCCAACTATAGGCTGTACTTATGGAAAGCATAATAAGCCGGTCTTGGACGCTATAGCTGAAAACTTCCATCCTTGCCCCATCAGCGACGCAAGGAGAACCCCATGCAGAACATCATCGACGGCTTCCTCAAGTTCCAGCGCGAAGCCTTTCCCCAACGCAGTGAACTGTTCAAGCAACTGGCCAGCACCCAGAACCCCGGCACCCTGTTCGTCACCTGCTCCGACAGCCGGGTGGTGCCCGAACTGCTGACCCAGCAAGAGCCCGGCGACCTGTTCGTGATCCGCAACGCTGGCAACATCGTGCCCAGCTACGGCCCCGAGCCGGGTGGCGTATCGGCCACCGTGGAATACGCGGTGGCAGTGCTGGGGGTGAGCGACATCGTCATCTGCGGCCACTCCGACTGCGGCGCGATGACCGCCATTTCCACCTGCAAGTGCCTCGACCACCTGCCCGCCGTGGCCAACTGGCTGCGCCATGCCGAGTCGGCCAAGGTGATCAATGCCGCCCGCCAGCACGCCTCGCCCGCCGAGCACCTGGACGCCCTGGTGCGCGACAACGTGATCGCCCAACTGGCCAACCTCAAGACCCATCCTTCGGTGGCCCTGGCCCTGGAACAGGGCCGGCTCAACCTGCATGGCTGGGTCTATGACATCGAGAGCGGCGCCATCGTCGCCCTCGACGGCAACACCCAGCGTTTCGTCTCCCTGGCCGAGTACCCGCACACCTGTGCCCTGGCCAGCCAAGCTTCCAGCGCTGCCTGAGCAGCCCCCGTTTCGTCACTCAAGAGGAGTCACCCCATGCTGCAATCCCAATTCGCCCAAGCTCCACGCCTGGCCCTGGCCGACACCATCATCGACGCCAAGGCGCGCAAGAACCTGTCGTGGCAGGACCTCACCGACGGCACCGGGCTGAGCCTGGCCTTCGTCACCGCCGCCCTGCTGGGCCAGCACGCCCTGCCGGCCACCGCCGCCGACCTGGTGTGCGACAAGCTGGGCCTGGACCAGGACGCCAGCCGCCTGCTGCAGAGCATTCCCCTGCGCGGCAGCATCGCCGGCGGCATCCCCACCGACCCGACCGTGTATCGCTTCTATGAAATGCTCCAGGTCTACGGTTCGACCCTCAAGGCCCTGGTCCACGAGCAGTTCGGCGACGGCATCATCAGCGCCATCAACTTCAAGCTGGACATCAAGAAGGTCGAAGATCCGGAAGGCGGTTCCCGCGCAGTGATCACCCTGGACGGCAAGTACCTGCCGACCAAGCCGTTCTGACCCCGGGTTGCAGGTTGCTCCAGCGGTAGGTGCCTGCCGGGCGTGCGTATCGTCCGGTTTGCGGCCCTGCGGCCCGGATCGCAGCCTGCGGCAGCGGCTACAGGTCCGCGGTGTTATTTAGTTTTTAAATAACACCGCGGACTTTCTGATTTGCCCCCACTCCAGACCGAGCCGCCTAATCGGGTCCTTGTTTGTTGAAGGTCCGACCATGGAAAACGTTCGTGCAACTTCCCGCCCCGCACTCTGGCTGATGGTCAGTGTGATTCTGGTGGCGCTCAATCTGCGTCCGTCGATGGCCGCCGTCGGCCCGCTGCTGTCGGGCATTCGTGGCGATATCCCCTTGAGCTTCAGCCTGGCTTCCCTGCTGACCATGCTGCCGGTCATGGCCATGGGCCTGGCGATGTTCTTCGGCATGGGCATCAGCCAGCGCCTGGGCGAGCACCGCACCGTGGTCCTGTCGCTGCTGGTCATCGGCCTGGCCACGGTCTCGCGGCTGTTCATGGATTCGGCGGCCGAGCTGATTCTCAGCGCGGTGCTGGCCGGCATCGGCATCGCCCTGATCCAGGCACTGCTGCCGGCGCTGATCAAGTCGCGCTTTGCCGACAATGTCTCGTTGTTCATGGGCCTGTACGTCACCTCGATCATGGGCGGTGCAGCGCTGGCCGCGTCGTTCTCGCCCCTGGTGATGAACCACAGTGGCAGTTGGCGCCTGGCCCTGGCGATCTGGGCCGCCCTGGCGCTGCTGGCCCTGGTGTTCTGGTACGCCCAGCGCGCGGCCCTGCCCAGGCTGCCGGGCAAAGGTGGAGCACGGGAGTCCTTTGCCGGTAATCGCCGGGCCTGGCTGCTGGCGGTGTTCTTCGGCCTCGGCACCGCTTCCTACACCTGCGTGCTGGCATGGCTGGCGCCCTACTACGTGGAGAACGGCTGGAGCGAGCAGAACGCGGGCCTGTTACTGGGCTTTCTCACCGCCATGGAAGTGATTTCCGGGCTGGTCACCCCGGCCATCGCCAACCGCAGCCAGGACCGGCGCCTGGTGCTGGTGGCCCTGCTGGCACTGATCATCGCCGGCTTCTGCGGCCTGATCCTCAGCCCCAAACACCTCAGCCTGCTGTGGCCGTGCCTGCTGGGCCTGGGAATTGGCGGGCTGTTTCCCATGAGCCTGATCGTCTCCCTGGACCACCTCAGCGACCCGCGCCGCGCCGGTGGCCTGACCGCTTTCGTGCAGGGCATCGGCTACCTGATTGCCGGGCTGTCGCCGTTGCTGGCGGGCATGATCCGCGACCAGCTGGGCAGCTTCGAATGGGCCTGGTGGTCACTGGCCGCGGTGATGCTGGTGATGATCCTCATGGTGCTGCGCTTCGATCCGAAGCATTACCGCCAGCACATCCGCTGAGCCGGGAGAGGCCATCATGAACCCGGTGAACTTCACCCAGGCCAACCTCGGCATGCTGCTGTGGGCGGTGCTGATTGCCGCTTCATTCTTTGCCGCCGCCGAGGTCAGCCAGGCCATCGACCCGGTGCTGCTGACCGCCCTGCGCCTGTTGTTCTCGGCGCTGATGTTCGTGCCTCTGTTGTGGCTCAAGGGTTCGGCGCCCATGACCCTGGCCGGCTTGCGCGCCCATGGGCTGCTGGGCCTGCTGCTGGCGCTGTGTTTCGGTTCGCTGTTCGAAGCCCTGCGCTATACCTCGGCGGTCAACACCGGGACCCTGTTCACCCTGGTGCCGCTCTTGACCCTGGTGTTCGAAGCCTGGCTGCTGCCTGGCAGCGGCCAGCGGCGCCGCCTGCTGCCGATGCTGGTGGCGGGGGCCGGGGCGCTGCTGCTGATCCTCAAGGGCGGCGCGCAAGGGCAATTGCCGTCGCTGTACGCCATGGGTATCTACGCCCTGGGCTGCCTGGCCATGGCCGCCTACTCGCCGCTGAGCCAGCGCTTCAAGGCCGGCAGCCTGCAAGGGCGCAGCCCGGCGGCCATGACCTTCTGGAACATGCTGTTCGGATCGCTGTTCCTGTTTGTCGCCAGCCTGGCCAGTGGCGGCTGGCGCAGTGCCGCGCTACTGCGCGGCAACGACCTGCTGTGGCTGCTGTACCTGGCGCTGTTCGCCACCCTGGCAACCTTCTGGCTGCTGCATCGGGCCATCGGCGTCATCGCCCCGTCCACGGTGATTTCCTACATCTACCTGAGCACCCTGTTCCTCACGCTGTTCCACTGGTTGTGGCTGGGCCAGGGGCCACAGTTGACAGAAATGCTCGGCGCCCTGCTGGTGGCCCTGGGCATGCTCGGCCTGGTGCGCGGCAGCCGCCCGACAGCCGCGGCGGCCTGAAATCTACCCGGGACAAGCACCATTGCAGTGCGCGAAACTGCGCAGGTCGTGTTATCGGACATTTATGTCCCGATGCTGTCCGCGAATCCCCGCCCCGGGCATTTAATTAGGACGATCGTTCCGCTAGCATCGATCCGGTTTGCGCGCCACCGGCGCCAGGTGCTCAGCGGGATGGAACGGATGCTCATCAGCAATGTGCTCAGAAAACTCGACATGCAGGACCTCATGGTCTTTATCGCGGTGTACGAGCAAAGCAGTGTCACCGGGGTTTCGGAAACCCTCTGCGTCAGCCAGTCGACCGTCAGCTACTGCCTGAAGAAACTGCGCAACGGCTTCGAGGACGAACTGTTCATCAACACCCGCACCGGCATGCGCCCGACCTACAAGGCCACCAGCATGTACAACCACGTGCTGAGGATCCTGGAGAGCATCAACCTGTGCCACAGCGGTGTGCCGGCCTTCGACCCGACCCGCCAGGCCGTGACCTTCAACCTCTGTGCCCCGGAATACTTCGAGCTGCTGATCCTGCCGCGCCTGCTCAAGGGCTTCGACTACGCCGACCTGCCGGTAACAGTCAACGTGCAGAAGCTGGAAAGTGATATTCCCGCCGAGGACCTGCGCGATGGCAGCGTCGACCTGGTGATCTGTTTCGGGCCCGACTTCCATCGCGGCCACGCCGACTTCAAATCGCAGATGCTGCTGGAGGACGACTTGGTGTGTGTCTTCGACAAGCGTGCGACCCCGCCCAGGGAACCGCGCTTCAGCCTGCAGTCGTTCGTCGAGCGGCGGCACGTGTTTCCCACGCCCTGGACGTCGGACAGCAACATGGTGGACGGCTGGCTGGCGCGCCAGGCCCACAAGCGGCAGATCGTCGCCCGCTCCAACAGCTACAGCGCAGCGCTGAAGATGATCACCGGCACCGACTTCCTCCTCACCCTGCCCCGGCGCATCCAGGCACTGCTGGCCAACGAGGCAGTGTTCAACCATTGCGAGGCCCCCAGCGGCCTGCCGGGATTCAGCCTGGACATGCAGTGGAGCCAGCACACCGATCAGGACAGCGCGCAGACCTGGTTCCGTGAACAGATAGTCAAGGTCTGCGCCGAGCAGGGGCTGGCCTGATCCTCAGCGGCCGACGGCGGCCTTGCTGTAGGACGCGCGGTCGATATCGACGATCTCCACGCACAGTTGCACCTGGACATCCGCCGGCCATGGCGCCAGATCCTGCAACACCGCCAGCAGGCTCTCGGACAACTGCTTCTTGACCTCTGGCGAACGGCCGCTGAGCAAGGCCAGCTTGACGTGGACAAAGCCGCGCTCGCCAATCCCGGTGCCGACCCGGAACGCTTCGACCTTGACTGCGCGGCTCTTGATGTCGAACTCGTCGGAGAACTGCCCGGACGCCACCAGCCCATGATTGAGTCGCAGCAGCGCCTTGTCGACGTCCAGTTGCGGCAGGTTGGCGGTGTATTCCATATGCAGGTGCGGCATGGCAAAGCTCCCGGTCAGTCAGGGGTAAAAAGGCGCTCCATACTACACAACCCGCCCCACGCCGCCGCAGTAGCCGTTAGCCTCATTGCCTGGACGCCGCCCTTTCCCGCAGGGCGAGGGTTTCCCAGGCCGCCACCAGCAGCATCACCAGGGTGGTCAGGCTGCCCAGCGCCAGGGCGGAAAACCACTGGTTCCAGGCCGCGGGCAATAACAGCAGCAAGGCCGCGAGCCCGGCCAGGTGCGACAGCGGCGGCAACGGCCGCTCGTTCATCACCCACTTGAACAGCGCGCAACCGAGCAGGAACAGCCAGGGCCCGCCGACGATCACCAGCACCGCGGCTTGGCTGGCATGCTGCGGGTGCACCAGCACCAGTTCATCGGCTACCGCGCTGACGATGATCCCGGCGACGATCAGCACATGCAGGTAGGTGTAGGCAATACGCGCCTGGCGCCCCGGGTCGCTGGAGTGGGCGATGCGGTGGTGGGCACGCTCGGCGCCGCTGTCGAAATACACCCACCACATGGCAATGCTGCCCAGCACCGCCACCACGAAAGCCAGTACCCCTTCGGCACTGGTGGCCAGCTCGGCGAAGGTGGCGCCGGTGACCAGCAGGGATTCACCCAGGGCGATGATCACGAACAGAGCGCAGCGCTCGGCCATGTGGTTGCCTTCGACATTCCAGTCTTCCAGGGTCGAGCGGCCGAGCCCCGGCACCCAGAAATACAGCGACGGCGACAGCACCTCGATGGCCAGGGCCAGCCCCCAGCACGCCAGGCGCTGCGGGCCTTCGAGCAGGCCACCGGTGATCCAGAAAACGCCCGAGAACATCAGCCACAAGAGGATCCGCTGGAAGTTGCGGGTCATGTTCAGCGGCTCGCCGCGCACTGCCCACAGTGAATAGGCGGTGCGCCCCACCTGCATGAACACATAGGCGCCGGCGAACAGCAGCCCACGCTCGCCGAAGGCCTGGGGAATCGACGAGGACAGCAGCAACCCGGCCACCATCAGCACGAACAGGCCGAGGCGGATCGGCAGGGCTTCCGGGTCCAGCCAGTTGGTGATCCACGAGGTGAAGATCCACACCCACCACACCGCCACCATCAGCAACGCCACCTGCAGCGCTCCGCCCAGGGACAGATGAGCCAGCAGGGAGTGGGACAGTTGGGTCACGGCAAACACGAACACCAGGTCGAAGAACAGCTCGACCATGCCAACCTTGCCGCTGTCGTGGCTGCCACGCCCACGCAACAGGGAACGGGAACGACTCATGGGCACACTCCACCGATCAATGTTTCAACAGACGATCCACACAGCAAAGCAGCCGCCTGTGCCTATGCCAAGCTGGCGGCCTCCGTTCACTGCGCCGCTGCCGCAGGCTGCGACCCGGTCCGCAGGACTGGCAAGGCCGCCCACCCGATCCGCCAGGCAGACCGCATGGGCAGGTTTGGGTCCCGCTGCGCGGTCCATCGCAGCCTGCGGCAGCGGCTACCAGGCGCGATTAGCTCGCGAGGGGCGCCCGCTCGCTCATGAAGGCTTCCAGCCGCGAGCGCAGCCAGCGTTCGGCGGGGTCGGTGTCCACATGGCTGAGCCAGACCATGGACAGGTCCAGGGTCGGGGTCTTGAACGGAAACGGCTCGCAGTACAGCTGCCCCGAGGCGGCCATGGCGGCGGCGGCATAGTCGGGCAGGCTGGCAATCAGCTTGGTGCCGGCGAGCAGGGCCGGCAGCGAGCTGTACTGGGGCACCGACAACACGACCTGGCGGGTGCGGCCGATCTCCGCCAGCCACTCATCGGCGAAGCCGGCGACATTGGCGGTGTGGGACACCAGCACATGGGGCCGCGCGCAGTACTCGTCGAGGGTCAGCGGTGTGTCGCTGGCATCGGCCCGCAGCACGCTGGGCTGGATATGCCGCAGCAGCTTGCGCTTGGCGTTGGCCGGCAGGCCGCGGGTCTGGCTGATGCCCACGGTGATATCGCCGGACGCCAGTAGGTCGGGAATCCGCCAGTAGTCCACGTGCTGCACCACGACCACCACTTGCGGCGCTTCCTGGCGCAGGGCCCGCAGCAGGGGGGGCAGCAGGCCGAACTCGACGTCGTCGGACAGGCCGATGCGAAAGGTCATGGTGCTGCTGGCGGGATCGAAATCGTGGGTCAGGCTCAGGGCCGAGGACAGTGCGTCCAGGGCCGGCGACAGGTGCTGGATGATCTGCTCGGCACGGGCCGTGGGCTCCATGCGATGGCCGACGCGAATGAACAGCGGGTCGTTGAACATCGCCCGCAGGCGGTTGAGCGCGGAACTGATGGTGGGCTGGCCGAGGAACAGCTTCTCCGCCACCCGGGTGACATTGCGCTCGAGCATCAGCGCCTCGAACACCACCATCAGGTTGATATCGGCCTTGCGCAGTTCATTGCGATTCATTGATGTTGCCCCCGGTCCCCAGACGGGAAGCAGTGTAGAAAGGCCGGAGGGCTGGCGTCCAGGCAAGATCTGCCAAGCGACGCCAACCCCGGGCAGACCTCAGGCGGAGTTTCTCGCCAGCCCACTCGCCCTTTGCTCACAGCGGTCCTCCTGGCCCTGGCGCAAACGCAGGGCCGCCAATGCCGCCACCAGCAGCACCAGGGCAATCACCTTGAGGCCATTCATGGCATTGCCGGTGCTCATCTCGATCGCGCCCATCACCGAAGGGCCGACAAAACCGCCCAGCAGCCCGCAGGAATTGACGAAGCCCAGGCCACCCGCCAACGCCGCGCCTTTGAGCCGTGAAGCCGGGTACAGGAAGATGATCGACTGCACCACGAAGAACATCAGCGCCGCCACGCAGAACCCCAGCAGGCTGAACACCGGCCCGGAAAACGCCGCGATCGACAGCCCCGCCGCCATCACCAGCAAGCCACAGACCAGCAGGCGCCGCGAGCGTTGCGGGCTGTTGGCCAGCCGGGGCAAGGCGATAGCCCCGACGGCTGCGGCGATCCAGGGCAGCGAGGTCAAAAGGCCAACGCTCATGATGCTCAGGTTGCCGTACTTGCCGATGATGCTGGGGAGGAAAAAGATCACGGTGTAGATGGTGATCTGATGGCAGAAGTAGACAAAGATCGCCAGCAGGATCTGTGGCGTGAAGCATTGCCGGAACGAGTGCCCGCCCTGCCCCGCGCCCTCGTCGGCTTCCCGGGCCAGGCGCTGTTCGATGGCCGCCGCTTCCTCGGCGCTCAGCCAGGGAGCACGGCTCGGGCGGTCCGGCAGGCGCCGCCATACCACCCAGGCGAAGAACACCGCCGGCAGGCCTTCGAGCAGGAACATCCACTGCCAGCCGTGCCAGCCCAAAAGGCCGTCCATCTTCATCAGCGCCGCGCCCAGCGGGCCGCCAATGATATTGGCCAGGCACACCCCCAGCAGGAAATAGCCGGTGGCCCGGGCCCGCTGCTGGCGGTCGAACCAGTAGGTCAGGTACAGCATGACCCCGGGAAACAGCCCGGCCTCGGCGATCCCCAGCAGCAGGCGCAGCACATAGAAGGAGGTCTCGCCCTGGACGAAAGCCATGGCGGCGGAGATCAGCCCCCAGGTCACCATGATCCGGGCGATCCAGAAGCGCGCGCCGACCTTGTGCATGATCAGGTTGCTCGGCACTTCGGACAGCGCATAGGTGAGGAAGAACAGTCCGGCCCCCAGCCCGTAGGCCGCGGCGGAAATCCCCAGGTCCACATCCAGCTGATGCTTGGCCAGGGCGATATTGGTGCGGTCGAGAAAACTCAGGACATAGGCCGCGATCAGCAGCGGCATCAGCTTGAGGAACATCAGCCGGGTCAGTTGTTGCGGGTCCCGGGGCGGCGCGGCGGTTGCAGTGTTCATGGGCATATCCCTTTGTAATTGTTATGCGGGATCGCCAGCGCCCGGAAGGCGCCGGCAGCGGGCCTGCGGGGCTTAGAACGCGACCTGGTCGCGTCCCTTGAGCCCGAGCAGGGTGCGGGCTTCGTCCGCCGTCGCCACCCGGCCGCCCAGGGCCTCGATGACGCTGCGGATGCGTCGTACCTGGTCGGCGTTGCTCGCCGCCAGCTTGCCGGGGCCGTCCCATAGCGAGTCCTCCAGGCCGACCCGGGCATGGCTGCCCATGGCCAGGCCCATGGTCGCCAGGGGAATCTGGTTGCGCCCGGCGCCGAGGATCGACCAGTGATAGGCATCGCCGAACAGCCGGTCAGCGGTGCGGCGCATGTGTGCCAGGTCCTCGGGGTGGCCGCCGATGCCGCCCCGCAGGCCGAACACCGACTGGATGAACAGCGGCGCCTTGAGCAGGCCGCGCTCCAGGAAATGCGCAGCGGTGTAGAGGTGGCCGATGTCGTAGCACTCGATCTCGAAGCGCGTGCGGTTCTCGGCACAGGCGCTGAGGATATGGGCGATATCGCGGAAGGTATTGCGGAAAATCCGGTCGTCGCTTTCCTCCAGGTACGGCCGCTCCCAGTCGTGCTTGAACTCGGTGAAGCGGTTGAGCATTTCGTACAGGCCGAAGTTCATCGAGCCCATGTTCAGCGAGGCCAGTTCCGGCTTGAACTCCAGCACCGGTTGCAGGCGCTCCTCGACACCCATGGTCGGCGCGCCGCCGGTGGTGAGGTTGATCACCACGTCGCAGGCGGCCTTGATCTGCGGCAGGAAGCGCCGGAACAGCTCGGGGTCCTGGCTCGGCCGGCCGTCCTCCGGGTCCCGGGCGTGCAGGTGGACGATGGCCGCCCCGGCCTCCGCGGCGGCGATGGCCTCGGCGGCGATCTCCCCGGCCGTGACCGGCAGGTGGGGCGACATGGACGGGGTATGAATGGCACCGGTAACGGCGCAAGTGATGATGACGGGTGTTTTTCCAGGCATGACGGTACTCCGACTTTTATTCTTGATGAAAAAAATCCCAGGGTGTCGCTACAGGTTTCAGCGCCGGCGGTCCTCGCCGGCGCGGCCAGCCGGCGGGAGCTAGAGGTATTCGACGTTGCCGTCGACGCTGATCGCCTGGCCGGTGACGTTGCATGCCGCCGGCGAACAGAGGAACAGCGCCATGGCCGCCACGTCTTCGGCACTGACCATGCGCTTGAGGGAGATCTTCTCCAGGTACTGCTCGCGCATCTGCGCCACCGGTACCCCGGTCTGTTCGGCCCGGGCCTGGATCACCGCCTCCATCCGCGGCCCCTCGACTATCCCCGGCAACAGCGCGTTGACCCGGATATCGCTGGCACCCAGCTCCGCCGCCAAAGACTTCATCAACCCGACAATCGCCCATTTGGTAGCGGCATAAGGCGTGCGCCAGGCGTAGCCCAGGCGCCCGGCCACGGAGGCGATGTGCAGCAGGTGGGCCTTGTCCGAGGCCTTGAGCAGGGGCACCGCGTGGTGGGCGAAGCGGTATTGCGCGGTCAGGTTGATATCGATGGTGCGCTGCCAGTCGGCATCGCTGACGGCATCGATGCCCGCGGTCGGCCCGGCAATGCCGGCGTTGTTGACCAGCACATCGAGGCCACCGAAGTGCTGCACCTGAAGCTTGAACAAGGCTTCGATCTGCGCCGGGTCGGCGACATCGGTACGGGTTGCCAGGGCCTCGGGGTAGCGATCGCGAAAGGCCGCCAGGGCCGCTTCACTGACATCGCACACATGCACCTGGGCGCCGGCTTCAAGGTAGGCAGCGGCCAGCACTTCACCGATGCCCGCCGCGCCACCGGAAATCATCACCCGCAAGCCCGGATAAGGCTGCAAACGCTGAAGGATGCTCATGCCCGGTCTCCTTTGCGCTGAGCTGCACCGTCGCTCTTGGCCAGCAGGCGGCCCAGGGAATCCGCCGCCTGCATGATGTCGTCGGTGACCGCTGCTCGCGCCGCCGGGCCATCGCCGGCGACCAGGGCCTCGACGATTCGGTTGTGGGCTTCCATGGAACGTTGCAGGTGGGCCTTGTCCGGCGCCACCAGGGCGAAGCAGGGGCCCATGTGCAGCCAGAAGTTCTCCACGGCGGCCATGGTCAGTTCGGCCCGGGCCACCGCATAGATGCGCCGGTGGAAAGCGAAGTTGGTCCACAGGTAGCGGGAGACATCCACCTCGTCGGCGGCCTTCTGCATCTGCCGGCAGAGATCGGCGATCTCCTGCATATCGGCCTTGTGCAGATGCTGCACGGCCTTTTCCGCCAGCAGCCCCTCCAGGGCCACCCGTGCATCACGGATTTCCCGCAGGCGCTCCACCGTCATCATGCGTACCCGCAGGCGGGAGGTTTCCGTGACCTCGAAGGCATTTTCCGCACTCAAGCGCTGCAGGGCTTCGCGCACCGGCATCGGGCTGGAACCCAGGGCTTCGGCCAGGCCACGAATGGTCAGTTTCTGGCCGGGCTGGAATCGGCCACTCATCAAGGCTTCGCGAATCTGTCGATACACCTGTTCCTGCAAGGTATCGCGAGAAACCTGACGCAAGGTAGGCAGGGGGATAGGACCTTCGGACATGGGGGTGACACCTGTGTTGTGATTCTTGTGGGCAGCAATATGTGATCACAAATCAAATATGTCAAATATTCATCCTCACGTCTCTGAAGCAATCAAGGGCTTAAATCAAGTAAAAAGAATCTTTTTATTCCGCACTGCGAAACACTATTCCGTATTGACCCACTAATTTATTGATGACAGGATTATTTTCACCAGCCGATTCAAACAGCGGAATCCAATCCTGATTTCCGTTCAGCGCCCGGAGCCCCCTGGGCAACCATCGGCCTCACGCTGCCCTTTCCTCCGGAGACTGCTGCAATGAGTCGCGACACCGCCCAGCCCTCTGTGGCATCCACCCTGCACGGCAACATCCTGGTCCTTACCCTCGACAACCCGCCGGTGAACGCCCTTGGCGTGGAGGTCAGGCGCGGGCTGCTGGCCGCCCTGGACAGCGCCGCCGACGATCCGACGGTGGCCGCCATCCTGCTGGTCGGCGCCGGGCGCCACTTCTGTGGCGGCGCCGATATTCGCGAATTCGGCCAGACGCCCCAGGCCCCGGCATTGCCAGCGGTGGTCAAGCGCATCGAGGACAGCGCCAAACCGGTGGTGGCGGCCATCCAGGGCGTGGCACTGGGAGGCGGCCTGGAAGTGGCCCTGGCGGCCCACTACCGCCTGGCCCTGGGCAGCGCCCGCCTCGGCCTGCCGGAAGTGCTGCTCGGCCTGCTGCCCGGGGCCGGTGGCACTCAGCGCCTGCCACGCCTGATCGGTGCCCGGGCGGCCCTGGAACTGATGCTCAGCGGCCGTCACCTGAATGCCCGGGAGGCCCTCGACCTGGGGGTGGTGGACCGCCTGGCGGAGGGTGAGGATGCCCTGGCTGCCGGCCTGGCCTATGCCCGCGAGCTGGTGGACAGCCATGCCGGCGTGCGGCGCACCCGGGATGCCCGGGCCCTGGGCGATCAGCATCTGCAACGCGAACAGATCAACGCCGCCCGCGAACAGCTCACGCACAAGGCCAAGGGCCTGCTGTCGCCGCAGAACATCATTCGTGCGGTCGAGGCGGCCCTTGACCGGCCCTTCGATCAAGGCCTGGAGGAAGAACGCCGGCTGTTCCAGGAATGCCTCGACAGCCCGCAGCGTGCCGGGCTGGTACACGCCTTTTTCGCCGAGCGCGAAGTGCTCAAGGCCCCGGAAACCCGCATCGCCCAGCCTCGCCCCATCGAACAGGTGGCCGTGGTCGGCGGCGGCACCATGGGCGCCGGCATCGCTGTCTCGGCCCTCGACGCCGGCCTGCAGGTCACCATGATCGAGCGCGACCAGCAGGCCCTGGACCGCGGCCGGGGCAACGTCGAGAAGGTCTATGACGGGCTGATCGAAAAAGGCCGCCTGGATGCCGCCGGCAAGGCCGCGACCCTGGCCCGCTTCCGCGCCAGCCTGGACTACCAGGACCTGGCCCGGGCCGACCTGGTGATCGAAGCGGTGTTCGAGGACATGGCCGCCAAGCAGGCGGTGTTCAAGGAACTGGACCGGGTGTGCAAACCTGGCGCGGTACTGGCCAGCAACACCTCCTACCTGGACCTCAACGCCATCGCCGACAGCGTCTCGCGGCCTGCCGATGTCATCGGGCTGCACTTCTTCTCCCCCGCCAACATCATGAAGCTGCTGGAGATCGTGGTCCCGGCCAAAGTCGCACCGGACGTGGTGGCCACGGCCTTCGAACTGGCGAAGAAACTGCGCAAGGTGCCGGTGCGTGCCGGGGTCTGCGATGGTTTCATCGGCAACCGGATCCTCGCGGTCTACCGCCAGGCGGCGGACTACATGATGGAGGACGGCGCTTCGCCCTATCAGATCGACCAGGCCCTGCGCGACTTCGGCTTCCCCATGGGGCCCTTCCAGGTGGCCGACCTGGCCGGCGGCGACATCGGCTGGGCGACGCGCAAACGCAAGGCCGCCACCCGCAATCCCAACGCGCGCTACGTGCAGATTGCCGACCGCCTGTGCGAGCGCGGCTGGTTCGGACACAAGACCGGCCGTGGCTACTACCTCTATGCCCAGGGCCCGCGCAGCGCCACCCAGGACCCGGAAGTCCTGGCCATCATCGACGCCGAGCGGGCCCGGGCCGGCATCACGCCCCGCCCCTTCGGCAACCCGGAGATCCTGCGGCGCTACATGGCGGCGATGATCAACGAAGGCGCCAACGTGGTGCACGAAGGCATCGCCCTGCGCCCCCTGGATGTGGACATCACCTTTATCCATGGCTACGGCTTCCCGCGCTATCGCGGTGGCCCGCTCAAGTACGCCGACCAGTACGGCCTGCCCCAGGTGCTGGCGGACATCCGCGAATTCGCCGAACAAGACCCGCTGTTCTGGAAAGCCTCGCCGCTGCTGGAGCAGTTGGTGGAGCGCGGCGAGAACTTCGACAGCCTCAACCACAGCCATTGACTCAAGGAGCACGCGCCATGCGCGAAGCCGTCATCGTATCCACCGCACGCACGCCCCTGACCAAGGCCCACCGCGGCGAATTCAACATCACTCCCGGCCCGACCCTCGCCGCTTTCGCGGTACGCGCCGCCGTGGAACGGGCCGGCATCGACCCGGGGCTGATCGAGGACGCCATCCTCGGTTGTGGCTACGGCGAAGGCACCACCGGGCGCAACGTCGCGCGCCTGGCGGTGGTCCGCGCCGGCCTGCCCATCGGCATCGCCGGCACCACGGTGAACCGCTTCTGCGCCTCCGGCTTGCAGGCCATCGCCATGGCCGCCGGGCGTATCGTGGTCGATGGCGCCCCTGCCATCATTGCCGGTGGCGTGGAAAGCATCTCGCAGATCCGCGGCCGCGGCAGCGACGACCCGGATCTCGATCCCTGGCTCGTGCAGCACAAGCCGGAGCTGTTCCTGCCGATGATCGAGACCGCGGACATCGTCGCCGCGCGCTACGGCATCAGCCGCGAGGCCCAGGACCGTTTCTCGCTGCGCAGCCAGCACAAGACCGAAGCGGCGCAACGGGCCGGGCACTACCGCGAGGAAATCATTCCCTGCACCACCACCATGGCCGTGACCGACAAGCAGAGCGGCGAGGTCAGCCAGCACCAGGTCACGGTGGACGCCGACACCTGCAACCGCCCGGGGAGCACTTACGAGGCCCTGGCCAAACTGGAACCGGTGCTGGGCCCGCAGCGCTTCATCAGCGCCGGCAACGCCTCGCAACTGTCCGACGGCGCCTCGGCCTGCGTACTGATGGAGGCCCGTGAAGCGGCCCGCGCCAACCTGCAACCGCTGGGCGTGTTCCGTGGCATGGCGGTGGCCGGTTGCGAACCCGACGAAATGGGCATCGGCCCGGTGTTCGCCGTACCCCGGCTGCTGGCCCGGCACGGCCTCAAGGTGGACGACATCGGCCTCTGGGAACTCAACGAAGCCTTCGCCTCCCAGGCGCTCTATTGCCAGCAGCGGCTGGGCATCGCCGATGAATGCCTGAACGTCAACGGCGGGGCCATCGCCCTCGGCCACCCGTTCGGCATGACCGGCGCGCGCCTGGCCGGCCATGTGCTGCTCGAAGGTCGGCGCCGCGGGGTCAAGTACGCCGTGGTCAGCATGTGCATTGCCGGCGGCATGGGCGCCGCCGCGCTGTTCGAAATCTATTGAGGACGCCGACATGGACCTGAGTTTCACCCCCCAAGAAGAAGCCTTCCGCAATCAGGTGCAGGCCTTCCTCGCCGAACACTTGCCCAGCGAACTGAGTGACAAGGTGGCCAATGGCGAACGCCTGTCCAAGGCCGACATGGAGCATTGGCATTCGACCCTCAACACCCGCGGCTGGCTGGCCAACCACTGGCCCGAGGCCTTTGGCGGGCCGGGCTGGAGCGCCGTGGAGAAATTCATCTTCGAACTCGAATGCGGCCTGGCCAACGCGCCGCGCATCGTGCCGTTCGGGGTCAACATGCTGGGCCCGGTGCTGATCAAGTACGGCACCCCACAGCAGCAGGACTACTGGCTGCCGCGCATCCTCGACGGCCGCCACTGGTGGTGCCAGGGCTATTCGGAACCCGGTGCCGGCTCGGACCTGGCGGCGGTCAAGACCACGGCCGTGCGCGACGGCGATCACTATGTGGTCAACGGCCAGAAGACCTGGACCACCCTGGGCCAGCACGCCAACATGATTTTCTGCCTGGTGCGCACCGACCGCGAGGCCAAGCCCCAGGAAGGCATCAGCTTCCTGCTGATCGACATGGCCAGCCCCGGGGTCGAGGTGCGTCCGATCATCACCCTGGAAGGCGACCACGAGATCAACGAGGTGTTTTTCACCGACGTGCGGGTACCGGTGGCCAACCTGGTGGGCGAAGAAAACAAGGGCTGGACCTGTGCCAAGTACCTGTTGACCTACGAGCGCACCAACATTGCCGGGGTCGGCTTGTCCATGGCCGCGCTGCAACGCCTCAAGCGCGTGGCAGCACAGCGCACCCGCAATGGCCGGCCGCTGCTGGAAGACCCGCAGTTCGCTGCACGCCTGGCCCGGGTCGAGATCGACCTTGAGAACATGAAGACCACCAACCTGCGGGTGATCGCAGCGGTGGCCGGCGGCGGCGCACCCGGCGCGGAAAGCTCGATGCTGAAGATCTGCGGCACGGAAATCCGCCAGGAGCTCACCGCTCTGCTGCGCCGGGCCATGGGCCCCGCCGCCCGGGTCATGCAGGACGAAGGCGACACCGGGGCGATGGACCTGGGCCCGGCCTTTGCCAGCAGCGCGGCGGCGCAGTACTTCAACAATCGCAAGCTGTCGATCTTCGGCGGCTCCAATGAAATCCAGAAAAACATCATTTCGAAAATGATTCTCGGGCTCTGAGGGGGCGCACATGAACTTCGAACACAGCGCAGAACGGCGCATGCTCGGCGACAGCTTGAACCGCTTTATCGCCCAGCACTACAACCTGGAAAAACGCCAGCAGAGCCTGCAGTCAGGCCAGGGTTTCAACTCCGGGATCTGGCAGCAGCTGGCAGAGATGGGGGTGATCGGCGCCCTGTTCAGCGAAGCCGACGGTGGCTACGGCGGCGGTGGTTTCGACCTGGCCCTGGTCTTCGAGGCCGTGGGCCGCGGGCTGCTGGTGGAACCGCTGCTGGGCAGCGCGGTGCTGGCCGGGGACGCCATCGCCAGCGCCGGTAGCGAAACGCAGAAGATCGAGCTGGCGCAGATCATCGACGGCAGCCTGATCGCCGCCCTGGCCCATGACGAACCCGACAGCCACTACGAACTCAACCGGGTCGCCTGCCGCGCCGAACCCCAGGCCGACGGCTGGCGCCTGGATGGCACCAAGAGCCTGGTGCTGCACGGCGAGCAGGCCGGGTTGCTGGTGGTGTCGGCCCGCACCGCCGGGGCCATTGACGACAGCCAGGGCATTTCGCTGTTCCTGGTGCCCAGGGACACCCCGGGCCTGGAGATCCGCGGCAGCGCCACCCTCGATGGCGGCCCCGTGGCGCAGGTGCGCCTGAACCAGCTGCTTGTGCCGGGCTCCGCCCTGCTGGGCACCCTGCACCAGGGCCATGCCACCCTGGAGCGGGCCATTGGCCGCGGCGTGCTGGCGTTGTGCGCCGAAGCCCTGGGCGCCATGGAAGTGGCCAAAGTGGCGACCCTGGATTACCTGCGCACCCGCCAGCAGTTCGGCCGCCCGATCGGCAGTTTCCAGGCACTGCAACATCGCATGGCGGTGCTGCTGCTGGAGATCGAACAAGCGCGCTCGGCGGTGATCAATGCCGCCTCGGCCCTGGAGGCCGATCGCCTGGACCGCGAGCGAGCGCTGTCAGCGGCCAAGGTCAGCATCGGCCGCATCGGCACCCTGGTGGCGCAAGAATGCATCCAGTTGCACGGCGGCATCGGCATGACCTGGGAGCTGCCCCTGGCCCATTACGCCAAGCGGCTGGTGATGATCGACCATCAGTTGGGGGACGAGGATCACCACCTGCAACGCTACATCGCCCTCGGCAAGCAATAGGCCCCATGAATCGCGGCCCGGGCGGCCACCTGAGCCTGTCGCAAGGGCAGCAGGTGTCGCCGCCTTCCTTGCCCGGTGCGCAGCGCGCTGCCCGACGCTGCGCTCAATCCCCCTGCTGAACCCAAGCCAAGCCTGGCGCCGCATCAGCGCGGCGCCCGGCAAGGGCGTGGCCGAGGTCGACAACCGCTACCTGGAGGTCATGGAAAGCCTGGCCTACCGCGGCCACGCCCTGAGCCTCATCCACAAGATCTGGTAGATCGCGAAAACGACGCTGCCGGCCATTGCCGGCAGCCTCCCCTTCCCACTTGCGCGTTACAGCAACCGGGTGCGCAGCTCCTGGCAGGCCTGCTGATACTCCCTGCCCAGGCGCGCCACCAAGTCTCCGGCGCTCGGTACGCCGTCAACCACGCCAATCCCCTGGCCGCAGCCCCAGATCTCCTTCCAGGCCTTGGGCTTGTGCCTGTCTGCGCCGAAGTTCATTTGCGAGGGATCGCTGCTGGGCAGGTCATCGGGGTCCAGCCCCGCGGCCACCAGCGAGGCCTTCAGGTAATTGCCGTGCACCCCGGTGATCAGGTTGGTGTAGACGATATCCTCGGCCGCCGACTGGCTGATCATCTGCTTGTAGCCCGCCACCGCGTTGGCCTCTTGGGTGGCGATAAAGGCCGAGCCGATGTAGGCCAGGTCCGCCCCCAGGGCCTGGGCCGCGAGGATCGAACGCCCCGAGGCAATGGCCCCGGAAAGCAGCAGCGGGCCATCGAACCATTGGCGGATTTCCTGCACCAGGGCAAACGGCGACTGGGTGCCCGCATGCCCTCCGGCGCCGGCCGCCACGGCAATCAGGCCGTCGGCGCCCTTGTCGACGGCCTTGCGCGCAAAACGGTTGTTGATCACGTCGTGCAGCACGATGCCGCCGTAGCTGTGCACCGCCTGGTTGATCTCGGGGCGCGCGCCCAGGGAGGTGATGATGATCGGCACCTTGTGCTGCACGCAGACCGCCATGTCCTGCTCCAGCCGGTCATTGGAGCGGTGGACGATCTGGTTCACCGCAAACGGCGCGGCGGGCCGCTGCGGGTGCAGCCGGTCGTGCTCGGCCAGGGCCTGGGTGATCTGCTCGATCCACTCCCCCAGGCGCTCGGCCGGCCGTGCGTTCAACGCCGGAAAGGAACCGACGATCCCGGCCTTGCACTGGGCGATCACCAGCTCGGGAGTGGAAATGATGAACAGCGGCGCGGCCACCACTGGCAGGCGCAAATGCTGGGTGAGAATCTTCGGCAGGCTCATGTTCGGGCTCCTGGGCAATCCAATGGGTAGTTCATGATTCGGCGACGACCGCAGCGACCTTGGGCACCCGGGCGATGCGCGCGGTCACCAGTACCAGCCCGCCCGCCAGCAGGTACATGACAATCCCCAGGTACATGCTCGACACGTGGCCGCCGGTATGGCTGTTGATCACCCCGTTGAGCCAGGGTGTGACCGCCGGGCCGAGGTTGCCCAGGCTGCTGATGAAGGCAATGCCCCCGGCGGTGGCCGCCACCGACAGGTACTCGCTGACCAGGGCGAAGAAGATCGGCGTGCCGGCCTTGATCCCCACGTAGGCAAAACCCAGGGCCGTAACCGACAGCAGCAGGTGGCCGTTGAGCAAGGTGGTGACCGCCAGGCCGAACACCGCGATGGCCATGCAGCCGACGAAGTGCCAGCGCCGCTCCCGGTGCTTGTCGGAGTGCTGCCCGATCAGCACCATGCCGACGATCCCGACGATATTGGGGATCGCGGTGATCAGCCCGACCTGCAACAGGTCCTTGCTGCCCCAGCCCTGGATCAGGCTCGGCATCCAGAACACCAGCATGTAGGTGGCGCCCAGGAACATGAAATAGGCCGTGGACAGCAGGTAGATCCTGGGGTCGCGAAACATCTGCGCCAGGCTGTCCTGGGATTTGTCCCGGGCGTTCGCCAGATCCCGGGCCATGTCGGCGTCCAGCAGGCGCTGTTCCCCGGGGCTGAGCCAGCGGGCCCGGGCCGGGCTGTCCTGCAGATAGAAAAAAGCCACCACCCCCAGGACACTGGCCGGCAGCCCCTGGATCATGAACATCCATTGCCAGCCGTGCAGGCCGACCGCGCCGTCCAGGTACTTGAGGATGCTGCCCGAGACCGGCCCGGCAATCAGCCCGGCGACCGCGGCGGCGGTCATGAAGATGGCGATCACCTGCCCCCGGCGCGGCGCCGGGAACCAGTAGGTGAAATACAGGATCACCCCGGGGAAGAACCCGGCCTCGAAGGCCCCCAAAAGAAAACGCAGAACGTAGAACTGCATCGGGGTGCTGACGAACATCATCGCCGCGGCCACCAGGCCCCAGCAGAACATGATCCGCAACAGGGTCTTGCGCACGCCGCTGCGCTTGAGCATCAGGTTGCTGGGCACTTCGAAGATGAAGTAGCCGATGAAGAAGATCCCCGCCCCCAGGCCATACACCGCATCGCCGAACGGCAGGGTCTGCTTCATCTGCAACTGGGCGTAGCCGATGTTCACCCGGTCCAGAAAGGCCACCATGTAGCACAGCATCAACAGCGGCAGCAGGCGCCAGCGGATCCTGGCGTACAGCGTGTCGAGCTGCCGGGCATGCTCGGGTGAGGCGTGGGGATCCTGGACCGTTATTGTTGTTGTAGTCATTGTCGTCTCCGACGCAGTCGCGGGTTGGCCCGCCTGGGAAATCACTCTTCAGCTATGGGTCGCCTCGCGATCCTGGAGCACGCGCCACATCACCTTGCCGGAGCCGGACTTGGGCAGGCTGTCGACGAACTCCAGCACCCGCGGCACCTTGTAGGCGGCCATGTGCTCGCGCGCCCAGGCGATGATCTCTTCGCTGGCGGTGTGGCCCCGGGCCTCGCTGCGCAGCACCACCAGGGCCTTGACGCTTTCCCCGCGGTAGGCGTCCCGGGTGGCGATGACACAGGCTTCGTGCACCGCCGGGTGCTTGAACAGCAGCGCCTCCACTTCCGCCGGCCAGACCTTGAAGCCGCTGCTGTTGATCATTCGCTTGAGGCGGTCGGTGAGAAAGAAATAGCCCTCCTCATCCATGTGCCCCAGATCGCCGGTGCGCAGGAAACGCTTGCCCTCGAACTCGACGAACGCCGCCTCGGTAGCTTCAGGGTTGCGCCAGTAGCCTTTGAACAGCATCGGGCCAAAGGTGATGATTTCCCCCACCTCGCCGGGTGCAAGTTCCTCCAGGGTGCGCGGGTCCACGACCCGTGAATCGACGCCAAAGAACGGCATGCCCAGGCATTGCAGCTTGGCCCGCTCAGGGGGGTTGCCATGGCTGGCGGCGGCGGTTTCGGTGAGGCCGTAGCCTTCGAGAAAAGTCAGGCCGAACTCCTGGCGCAGGCGCTGCGCCACCGCCTCGGGCATCGCCGCCCCGCCACCGTTGATATGCACCAGGCTCGACAGTTCGAAGTCCTGGTAATGGGGGCTGGCGAACAGGTCGATGACCATGGTCGGGATGCAGGTCCAGTGGGTCACCCGGTACCGCGAGATCAGCCGCCCGGCCAGCTCCCGATCCCAGCGCGGCATGATCACCGTACTGGTGGCGTCGAACACCGCCCGCAGGACAAAGCACACCAGGCCGGTGATGTGGAAGAACGGCACGACCCCAAGGCCCACCGACTCCACGGTGGATTGGGTCCAGCTACCGCTGACCGCGTTGCTCATCAGGCTGCGATGGGTGTGCATGCAGCCCTTGGGATGGCCGGTGGTGCCCGAGGTGTATTGCAGCAGCGCCAGGTCATCGGCCTGGGCAGTGTGCGGGCCGGGGCAACGTGCCTGGGCCAGGGCCTGGTTCCAGCGCTGGTAGCCTTCGGGCAGCGCTGGCTCGCTGCGCAGCCAGGCATCGATCTCGGCGCTGGCGACCTCCGCCGGGTGCATGTCCGCCGGCGCCGGCATGGCATCGCTGTAGCGGGTCACCAAGACCCGGTGCAGTCGCTGCTCGGGTTCGAGGCTGGCATTCGCCGCCTGGGCGATGGGCGCCAGGTCCGCGGCGCAGATCAGTACCCGCGCCTGGGCATCGCCGAGCTGGTAGCTCAGCTCTTGCACCTTGTTCATCGGGTTGATCGGCACCAGCACCGCATTGGCCCGCAGGATGGCGTAGCAGGCGATGATGAATTGCGGGCAGTTCTGCAGGTACAGCGCCACCCGGTCACCGGGCTCGACCCCTTCGCCCTGCAACCAGCCGGCCAGCGCCAGGGCCTCGGCCTGCAACTGGGCAAAGCTCAGCGTGTGGCCGAAAAACCGGTAGGCGACCTTGTCCGGGTAACGCCGGGCCGCCACCTCCAGGTTGAACCAGAGCGAGGTGGCCGGCACCGACAAGGCCAGGGGCAGGCGCTTGGGCCAGACACGGTGATGGGGGCGATGGGTACGAGCGGTGGACATGGAAGACTCCTTCAAGCCCGGGAATGATCGAGGGAACAGCCATGGACAGCGTCATCCGGTGCCGGCTGGCCAGCCAGGCCGCACGTTGATGGGCCACCGCCCCGGGTCGATCCTGCCCCATGCGGGGCGTGATTTTCAACCACTTATATTCCGCTGTGCGAAATAACATTCCATATTGACCAGTAGAATATTCGCTGACATCCTGCATTTCAACGAGCCATTTGCCCTGCGAAACACAATCAGAACAATCACTGCTGCCTGGCCACGGGGAACACCTGCCCTCCAGGACACCCGACCGGGACTGACCCAAGAGCCATCGCCCATGAGTGCCGTACCCGAAGTTTCGATGCTGCAAGGCCTGTTCAGCGGATTCGCGGCCCATCTCGGGTTGAACCTGCGGGAATACCAGCAGGCGCAAACCGTCATCGCGGTCACCGTCCAACCTCATCACCTCAACCAGGCCGGCAATCTGCACGGCGGTGTCATCGCCTCCCTGGCCGACACCGCCATGGGCATGAGCGGCACCTGGCATGCCGACCCCGCCCAGTGGCGGCTGGCCCTGACCCTGTCCCTGAACATCAACTACATGGCCGCGATCCCACCGGCCACCGAGGTCCGGGCCGTGGCCCGCCTGCGTGGCGGCGGGGCCAAGATCTTCATGGCCAGCTGCGACCTGCTGGATGCCCAGGACCGCCTGCTGGCCAGCGCCGAAGGGGTGTTCAAGCGCGGCCGCCTGCGCGCGGCAGCCACTGAGGTTGTGGCGTGTCCTTGATTGGCCGGTGATGGCGTCAGGAACGGAATTGGGTTTCGTCAGGGAATCGCAGATTTCAATTGCGGCGGTTCCGGGATAACATTTTTCCTTTGTTTCCACGAATCCGCTGCGTGGTCAACCGGCATTGCGCCCGGCACCAGCCCCTACCGGAAGACCCCATGCAAGACCCGAACGACTCCCCGGAACAAGCGCCCAAAGACCGTAAGTTCGTCGAAGCCCTGGCCCGAGGCCTGGAAGTCCTGCGGGCCTTTACCCACGGTCACGCGGTACGCGGCAACCAGGACATCGCGCGCATCACCGGCCTGCCCAAGCCCACGGTGTCGCGCCTGACCTACACCCTGACGCAGCTGGGCTACCTCAAGTACAACCAGGACCTGGAGAAGTACCAGCTGGATTCAGCGGTACTGGCCCTGGGCTACGCCTACTCCGCCAGCCTGCGGGTGCGCCAGCTGGGCAAGCCGTTCATGGACGAGTTCTCGCGCCGCACCAACACCACCGTCAGCCTGACTTGCCGCGATCGCCTGTCGATGATCCACGTCGACAGCAGCCGCCCGCCGGAAGTCGCCAGCCTGCGCATGGAGCCCGGGCTGCGCCTGCCCCTGGCCACCAGCGCCGCCGGGCGCGCCTACCTGGCCGCCACGCCGAAAATCGAGCGTGACCACCTGTTGGGGGAAGTGGCGAAAAAGCTCGGTGATGAATGGCCTGCCCTGGAAAAATCCCTGGAAGACTCCTTCCGTGAATACGAAGAGTTCGGCTTCTGCCTGTCACTGGGCGAGTGGGACCGCAACGTCAACGGTGCCGGCGTGCCACTGCGCCTGGCCGACGGCAGTATCATGGCCCTGACCTGCGGCGCCCCGAGCTTCCAGCTGTCCAGCGAAAAACTCGAAAGCTCCCTGGCCCACCAACTGGTGATGCTGGCGCGGGACCTGGAAAGCCTGGGCGTCTGAGGCAGGCCATAAAAAACCCCTGATCCGCGATGGATGCAGGGGTTGGTTTCAAGGTTGCCCAAACGCCAGCCAATCGAAAGTGCCCAAGGGCAGGACACTCCATCGATGCTGAAGCAGGCAGCCGATTCCGGACACGCCCTGGGTTGCCAGGGCATATCCGAAGTGGGCAAGCGCCTCTATCGACGGCCGGGGGCGATTCAGTTGCCCATCACCCCCTGGTTGAAGTCGGCCGCCTGACTGAACGGGCGGTCGTAACCCAGGCTTGCGTAGTTGGGCGCAATCACCTGGATATTGCCGAAGGCTGCGGACTGGCGAATGTCACCCAGGTCCACTCCCGCCAGGCCGCCCAGTTGAGCATCCCGGCTACCGGTGACGGTACCGCTGGCAAGCGCGTTGACGATCCGCGCGTTGTTCTGCCCCACCAGGCCACCGACCACGCTGTAACTGCCCCCGGAGACATTGCCCTTGGCCGAAGCGGTGTCGATAAGGCTGTCACCCTTGAGAACGCCATGCGTACCCACCAGGCCGCCCACCGCGCTCTTGGCACCAGCACTGGCATCACCACGGGCTTCCACCGACTTCAGGTCCCCGGCGTTGTAGCCGATGAGCCCGCCGACATGGCTTTGGTCCTTGCCCACGACGTTGCCCCAGGCCGTTGAGTTGGCAACCAGCCCGCCCACGTTGTAGCCGACCAGCCCGCCCACGTTGCTGTTGCTCGCGCCCTGGACCAGGCCGAAGGCCTCGGCAAGGCTGATGTGGCCGTCGATGTTCTGCCCCACCAGACCACCGATGTGCAGGCTGCTGCCGCCATTGACCGAACCACTGGCCGTGACGTTGTGCAACGTGCTGTCCTGGTTCAGGCCCACCAGGCCACCGGCCGTGGCAAAGTTCTTGCCCAGCAGCCCGCCACTGGCGACAGAGTCACTGATGCGGCCCGACTCGTTGCGCCCCACCAGGCCGCCGGCATGGCTCGCGCCATTGCCCGAGACCGCCGTCGAAGACTGGGAACCCTCGATGCGGCCGCCCTGGTTGTAACCCACCAGGCCACCCAGGTTGGTGCCCTTGTAGCTGTAGCTGTCACCACTGGAAACCGTTCCAGAACTGGAGGAACCGGCAATCAGCCCTTGATGATTGACGCCCACCAACCCGCCCACACCGCCCTCGGCGTTGCTGGCGATGCTGGCGGTGAGCCGGACATCGGCGCTGCTGTTGGTCACGGTGCCGCCACTGCCCGCCACCTGACGGTTCTCGCCCACCAGGCCACCGGCCGCCGAGGTAAAGCTATTGCCCAATACCACACCGGCCACCGACGACGCGTCGATGGAGCCACCGGCGTTGCTGCCCACCAGCCCGCCGACCAGGTTGTCCTGCCGGCCCTTGGCATTCACCCGCAGTTTGCTGGCACTGACGTTGGCGATTTTCCCGCTGTTGCGCCCCACCAGGCCACCGACGGCACTGCTACCGGTGGTGGACGTGGCGCCGTTGATGGTCATCGAGGCCAGCTTGAGGTTGCCGATGCTGCCGGACGAACTGGCGAACAGCCCGCCGTCGGTGCCGTTGCTGTTGACCGTCAAACCGCTGAGGGTGTTACCCAGGCCCTCGAAGACGCCGCTGAAGGTTTGCTGCCCACCGATGGAGGTCAGGCGTGCACTGCTGTCGATGGAGTTGCCCAGCACGTAGCGGCCCGCCAGATCCTGGTCGATCGCCTGCAACTGCGTGGCGTTTTGAATCACGCTGTAAGCTTCGCCGTTGGCATCGAAGCGGGCGCCGTTGCCGGACAGGGTGACGCCGCCATTCTGGCCCAGCGCAAAGTTGCCGCCATGGTTCAGCCCGAGGCTGCTGTTGCTGCCGCTCAGCGTCAGCTGACGATTGAGCTTGATGTCCCCCTGGGCGTTGAGTTCCACCCGGGCATTGGCGCCACCGGCAAACAGGCTGTCATCCAGGCGGATGTCCTTGGCCGAAGAGAGGGTCAACTGGTTGCCACTGAACCAGAAGAGCCCGTTTTCCACCGCCACGTCGCCCTTGCCACTGGCCAGTTCGATATGAGTGGTTGCCAGGTTGCGCGACAAGGTGTCGGCATGGGCAGTGTTGCTCTTGGCGGTGAGGAAGGAGCCCACCTTGACTTCGTTGCTGGCGATCTTCCAGGTGCCCGTCTGGCCATCCCTGGCCTGGGTGTCGACCTTGGTCGTCAGTTGCACCCGAGTGTTGGCGCCCCGGGTCTCGATCACCCCGCCATCGCCCTTGCCGTCCAGCGCACTGGCGCGCAGCGAGCCATCAACGCTGACCACGCCCACGTCGCCGCCATCCAGGGTAATGCGCCCGGCCTTCTGCGACAGGGTGTTGGCTTCGACGGTGCCCTGGTTGTTGACCACCGTCTGCAGCACGGAGCCCGCGCTCTTGGCGGTCATCAGCACCTGCCCGCCATCGGCCTTGAGCAGGCCGGTGCCGGTGTTGTGCACCAGCGCGTCGAGCGCTGCGCTGTCGACATGCAGGTCCAGCAGTTGGTTGTCATCGAAGCTGACGGTGAAGCCATCGCCTGCGGCCAACGCCACACGGCCGTTCTGCGCCTTGATGGTGCCCTGGTTGGTCACCCTGGCCCCGAGCAGCGCCACGCCACCGCCGTCAGCGGCAGTGATGGAGCCCTGGTTGACCACCTCGGCTGCCGAGGTGCCGGCGAACTTGTAGTTGCCGGCCTTGAAATCGGCATCGCTGATATCCCGGGTCGAAGCCACCAGACCACCGACATTCACCTGAGCGCCCTGGCCGAACACCACGCCGTTGGGGTTGATCAGGAACACCCGGCCATTGGCATTGATCTGCCCGTGAATCTGGCTGCCATTGACACCCACGACCCGGTTCAGGGCGATCGAAGTGCTGGTGGGCTGGTTGAAGGTCACCGACTGACCGTTCTGCACGTTGAAATCCTTCCACTGAGTGACCAGCTTGTCCGTCTGCTGATTGATGGACATGTGCTGGCCCTGGGTATGGAAATCGGCACTGCCGGACACCACCTCCCCTCCCGTGGGCAAGGCAAACGCCGAAGGCAACCCGGTCAATGCCAACAGACTGGCAACTGCCACCACCAGGCCCTTGCCGGAGCCGGCACGCCGACGCCGGGCGCCTTCGTGAGTGACGTTCCAGCAGCCCTGGGCCTGGTTCCATACCAATGCATAGATCTTGTTCATGAAAACTCCATATCGATTTATCTACGTACTGCAAACCTTTGCAGCACGGCACTGCCGCTGAAGCGCTCGCTAGGCCTTCAAACTGGACGACGGTGTTGGGTAGAACTTGCCCACGGACGGCCCGGCTCAATGAGCGGTCGCGATCATGGGAAGGTAAAAGTGAACTCTGCAGCCCCGTTGGCAGCCCCTCCGGCGTGAACCTCCTGGTCATTGCCGATGCGGATGTAGCTGGCTCGCAGGGGAATGCTTGCGCCATCGCCGATGCGCTGCATCTCGTAGCTCTGGCCGCTGTACTCGATGCGCTCCGAGGTCAGCCCATTGGTCATGACAATGCCGAACCCGCGGGTGGTGGAATCGATCAGGCCCAGCACGCCCTTGACCGAAGAGCCCCCTGACTTGTCGATAAAGCTGATGCGAGGCCGGGCCTGCATCGAACAGCGGCTCAACCCGATGCTGAAGGGAACCTCGGGCGAGGTGGCATTGACCTGGGGAAAGTCCGCCAGGGAGAAGCGCCCCAGGCGCACGCCGATCTCCTTGTAGGCTTCCACCACACAGGTCTTGGGCAGCTCGATGTCCATGTTGAAGTCCAGGCCGCCCATGACCAGGCTCTTGCGGCAGCTGTAGGTCAGCGGCGGGCTGAGCTTGCCCAATTGGGATCCCAGGGTTGATTCGTTTTTTTCCAGGTCGTACGCATACAACTGCAGGTAGGACGAGCCTGTTACCTGGGTCACTTTGAGAGTGCCCGTGGGCAACTGATCCGGCGGTACGGTCAGGATCAGCGATTGAATAATCTGGGTGACCATGGTCTGAGCGGGTAAACCGCTCTCGTAGATCAGGTCATCATTTTTTTCCAGGACAATGGGAGAAGTGACCTGGGTCACTCGTATTCTCTCCCGCCCTTGCGGAGCTACGTCCAGTCGCAGGCCAATGCCGGCGACATCGGTAGGCGCGGCGTCATCGGTCTGCGGCGTACCGGGGCTCCAATGTCCGGCGGTCACCAGCTCCCGCGGTTTCCCGGAGATCGCCAGGTTGAAACTGGTATGCAAGGTCACCGTACGCTCCCACAACACGGTTCCCACCGGGGTATTGGTGTTCAACGGGTTGACCAGCCTCCAGGGAGAACCGGCCTTGCTGCTGAGGTTGCAGTCCCTGGCATAACCGTTCAACGAGGCCGCTTGCGCCTCTGCGCCGCCCCAGCCGCAAAGCACCCCTGCGAGCATGACGCCATGAACCCACAGGGGCAGCGGTCTGCAATCGGCTACAAGCCTCAGCCATTGGCGAATCATCTGTCTTTCTCCCTGTCTGCGCCTTGGTGATACCGCCCCTGACAAGGGCAGCGTTCTGCACAAACGAGATGGATTGCCCAACAGTGGCCGGCTGCTTGCGGCCACCCTTAAAAAAGATCATCAAGGAACGAGACAAGCAGGTACCCGCCAGCAGCCGGAACCCGGTGCGCCAGGCGCACCGGGGGCAACTGCCATTCCTCGGATCAGTGGTTGTGGATCATCAGTTGCGAATGTCGCCCTGGTTCAGGCCGACCGCGGGTACCTGAGTCGCCAGGCCCAGCGCCGTGTTGTAGCGCATGTCGCCGTAGTTGACCCCGACCAGGCCGCCGTAGGTCTGGGCGTAGTTCGACACGAACTTGACGTTGCCGTAGGCCACGGAGTTGCGCAGATCGCCCATGTTCAAGCCGACCAGGCCACCCAGGCGGGCATAGGTGCCGCCGCTCACCTGACCATTGGCCAGGGAGTTGGTGATGAACGAATTGTTCTGGCCGACCAGGCCACCCACCGAACTCTGGCTACCGCCCACCACATTGCCTTTGGCCGAGGCACTGTTGATCCGGTGATCGACAAAGTCGCCGTTGGTCCCCACCAGCCCGCCGACAAAGCTGTTGGCGCCGCCACTGACGTCACCGCTGGCCTCGGCCGAACTCAGGTCACCGTCGTTGTAGCCCACCAGGCCGCCGACGTAGCTGAGGTTGCCGCCGCTGACCTTGCCACGGGCCACGACATATTCGGTGTTGCCACCAAAGTTGTGCCCGATCAGGCCACCGATGTTGCCGCTGGCTCCGCCGACCACATCACCTGTCACTTCAGCCGTGTGGATCCGACTGTTGTCGTTCTTGCCCACCAGCCCGCCGACGTTGGCACCGGTCGAATCGCTGACCTTGCCTGTGGCCTTGACGTTATTGAGCTCGCTGTTCTGGTTCCAGCCCACCAGGCCACCGGCAGCCACGGAGCCCGCACCGACCACCGCGCCACTGGCGCTGGAGTCGACGATAGCGCCGTTGTTGTTGAAGCCCACCAGGCCGCCGATACGGCTGGCGGTGTACCCCCAGACGCCGACCGAGGAGCTGGCGCGTTCGATCCTGCCACCCTGGTTGTAACCCACCAGGCCACCCAGGTTCGGGTCCTGGACGTAACGGTTGAACCCGGTACCGACGGTGCCAGCACTCGAAGAGTCGCTAATCAGGCCGCCCTTGTTGACGCCTACCAGGCCGCCCATGCCGCCATTGGTGGTGACCTGCATGGTGCCCAGCACCCGCACGTCGGTGGTGCTGTTGGTAATGGTGCCGAGGCCAGTCGAAGCGACGTTGTTTTCCCCCGCCAGCCCACCGACGGCGGAGGTGTTGGCATTACCGGTCACTGTACCGGCCATCGAGCCACGATCGATGGTGCCGCCGGCGTTGACACCGACCAGGCCGCCGACAATGTTGTTCTGGTTGCTGTTGGCGAAGACGTTGAGGTTGGTGCCACTGACGTTTTCGATGCGGCCGGTGTTTACGCCGACCAGACCACCGATTTTGCCGAAGCCTGCGTTGGAGGTGGCACCGTAGATGTTCATCGACGCCAGCTTGAGGTTGCTGATGGTGCCGGACGAGCGCCCGAACAGACCGCCGTAAGGGCCGTCGGTATTGACCGTGAAACCACTGATGGTATTGCCCAGGCCGTCGAAGACCCCGTTGAACTCTCGACTGCCACCAATGGACTTGATGCTGCCGGTGCCCTTGATGTCGTTGCCCAGCACATACAGGCCGTCGAGGCTGGTACCGATCGCCTGCAATTGCGCGGCGTTCTGGATCACCTTGTACAGGTCGCCATTGGCGTCGAACCAGGCGCCACTGCCGGACAGGGTGACCTGGCCCTTCGGCCCCAGGGCGTAGCTGTTGCCGTAGTCCAGGCCCAGGCTGCTGTTGACCCCGGTCAGCGCTACTGCACCATTGATCTTGATGTCCCGATTGGCATTGAGTTCGATACGGGCGCCCGCACCGCTGCTCTTGAGGTTCTTGTTGAGGCTGATGTCCTGGGCCGAGGCCACGCTCAATTGATTGCCGCTGGCCCAGGCGATATCACCATCGATCGACACGTTGCCGGCCTTGCTGTTCAACTCGATGTTGGTGGTAGCCAGGTTGTGCGACAGGGTATCGGCATACACGGTGGTTTCACCGGGCGTGGAGGTCGGATTGACCGTGACGTCCGAAGAGCTGATCTTCCAGGTCCCGGCCCGGCCATTGTTGGCCAGGGTGTTGACCCGGGCGGCCAGTTGCACCTTGGTGGTGGCGCCCTTGGTTTCCACCACGCCGCCATCGCCGATGGCAGTCAGTGCGTTGGCGCTCAGCGAGCCGCCGACGTTGACCACGCCGACGTCACCGCCGTCCAGGGTGATCTTGCCGGCCTTGCGCGACAGGGTGTTGGCTTCGATGGCGCCCTGGTTGTTGACCACGGTCTGCAGCATCGAGCCTGCGCTCTTGGCGGTCATCAATACCTGCCCGCCGTCGGCCTTGAGCAGCCCGCCGTTGCTGACCAGCGCATCGATCGCCGCGGCATCGACTTTCAGGTCCAGCAGGTTGTTGCTGTCGAAGCTGACGGTGAACTCGTTGCCGCCACCCAGGGCCACGCTGCCCTTCTGCGCCTTGATGTCACCTTCGTTGCGCACGGTCTTGCCGATCAGCGCCACGCTGCCGCCATCGGTGGCGGTAATCATGCCGTTGTTGACGACTTCAGCCTGCGAGGTCCCGGCGAACTTGTAGTTGCCGGCGGTGAAGTTGGCATCGGTGATGTTCTGGGTCGAGGCCACCAGGCCACCGACGTTGACCTGGGCGTTGTTGCCGAATACCACCCCGTTGGGGTTGATCAGGAACACCTGGCCGTTGGCATTGATCTGCCCCTGGATGTTACTGCCATTGACGCCAGTCACCCGGTTCAGGGCCACCGAGGTCTTGGTCGGCTGGCTGAAGGTCACCGTCTGGCCACGGTTCACGCTGAAGTCGTTCCAGTTGGTGATCAGCTTGTCGGAGTGCTGGTTGATCGACATCTGCTTGCCATTGTCGAACGTCAGGATGTCCGCCGTGCCGGAGACCACCGTGCCTCCCGTCGGCAACGCGAAGGCCACAGGCAGAACACCAATGCCCAGCAGCCCGGCCACCATCACCACCAGGCCCTTGCGTGTTCCGGAGCGGCGACGACGGCGTGCGCCCTCGTCGGTCACACTCCAGCAGCCCTGGGCCTGATTCCACACCAATGCATAAACCTTATTCACGTTGACTCCTTATCTACTTATTAACGCCCTGCAACCTATGCAGGACGGCACCACCTCCGAAGCACACGCCGGCCTTCAGAAATACTGTGTCGCGCTGGCCCAGATCCGCGGCGTGCGCTCGGGCCCGCTGCCTTCCTGGTTGTTGTCCAGGGCCCAGGCACTGGTCACGCTGATCTGTTGCGAAGGACCGCTCCAACTGGCACCCACACCGGCGCCCGACAACTGGCGGCGGTTCTCGTCGTGGATCCAGGGGCTCTTGTTGACCTGCACCGCGCCGTGATCGACAAACGCCTTGAGCTGCCAGCGCGGGGCCAGGAGAAAGCGCAGTTCCAGGCTGGCCTGCCAGCCCTGGTCGCCACTGCTGGTCCCCTGGGGATAGGCGCGCACATCGAAGGGGCCGCCGATGCCGAATTTTTCCGAGCTGTCCAGGTTGGTCGAGGACCATTGGCCGTTGAACTGGCCATAGAGCTGAAAGCGCGGGCTCAGGTACTGCAGGCGCGCGGCATTGAGGTTGAGCTTCTGAAAGCCACCGTTGGTGCCGGCCGTGAAATGGTCGCGCCACTGGTCCATCGGGTCGTCGATGCTCAACCGGCCACTGCCGTAGGTGAGGTAGAAGAAGTTCTGCCCGCCGCCGAGCAGGCTGTCCTGGGAGTTGCCGTTGAGGCTCAGGCTCCACAGTTCCACATGCTTCTGGCTGCTGACTTCGAACAGATCGATGTCGTCGCGCAGGCGCTTGTCCTCGTACTGCAACTGGGCGCTGAGATCGAAGGTGCGGCTGCGGATCAGCGGCTGAGTGATGAAGACACTGCCGATGCTCGCCTGGCCGTGGGCCTCCAGCACCTCGAAGTCCCGGCTCAACTCGTAGTTCATCCGCGAATAGGCCACGCCCACACTGGTGGACCAGGGGCCCAGGGGAAGCTTGTAGGCGGCGCGGTAGTAACGCTGGTCCTCGTCGCTGCCGAGCAGGCGCAGGTTGAACTGATCGCCCAGGCGCAAGGGGTTGTTGAGGTTGAGGCTGCCCCCGAGGCGGTATTCGCCGGTGTAGTAGCCGCCGAAGTTGTCGGCCTCCAGGGTGCCGCTGGCCCAGGGCCCGGGCTGCGCATTGACCAGCAGGTCGGTGGTGCCGCGCTGCTCGCCGGCACTGAGAGTGCCCTTGACCCGGACCCCGGGAAGGTCGCTCAACAGCAGCAGGCTGCGTTCAAGATCTTCACTGCGGACCGCGGTATCGCTGTGCAGTGACGACAGCGGGCCTGTGATCACCGAGTTCAGGGCCCGGGACTGGTTGTTTACTTGAATACGACCGTAGCGACCTTCCATGACCTCGATACGCACCACGCCGTCCTCGATGTCCTGGGCCGGCAGGAAGGCCCGGGCCAGCATGTAGCCCTGGCTCTGGTAATAGGTCGTCAGGCGCTCGGCGGCCGCGCGCAGCTGGTTCAGGTCCAGCTCCTGGCCCTTGAGGTCCGCCAGCAGGGCTTGCAGCGTCTCGTTGCTGAACACCTGGTTGCCGACGATCACGAAGTCGTTGACCTGCAAGCGGATGCCGGAGGTGTCCGGAGCCTGGGCAGGGGCGCTCGGCGGCTTCGCCGGCAGGTCCAGCTCCGGTGCCGGCTGCTCCGGCAAGGCCGGTTGCGTGGCCTGGATGTCGCGCATCGCCTGCCCGGCGTTGGGCACATACACCGCGGCAGCCGCCACTGCGGGCAACATCAGCAGCAAGCCCAGGCAACCCCCGGACAATCGCTGCCAGCGCCGTTCAAGGCCCCCCGCAAGCAGGCTGTTCGACGACTTGCCCAAGGCAACTTCAGTCTTGTATCCGCGCACTTCCACTCAGCGTCTCCCCGCTGTCAGTTGCCACTTGGTAATGAACCACCGCCTGATCCGGGGTAATTCCCTGCATATCGGGCAGGGCGATCCGCGCCGAGCCGAAGGGCTCCACGGTGATCCCCTGCAATGTGATTGATCGATTGCCGCTGCCCAGCGCCACCTCAGCGAAGGACACGTAGTACGGGGTCGGGTTGCCGGCCAGCAGCGCAGCGCCAGCCTGCCCCGGCGCCACAAGGCTCCAGCGCAACTGGCGGACCGATTCGTCAGCCTTGCCGGACAAGCCCTGGGGGCGGTACAGCAGCTTCATGCGCATGCGCGATGCCAGCCGCAGCAAGTCGTCCTTCGCGGCCGCCAGGGGCGGTACTTCGAGAAAGTTGATCCAGAACACCGACTCCCGATCGCCGGGTAATGGCTCGCCGCTGTAGCGCAGGACCAGGGCTGCGTTCTGCCTTGGCTCGAGCCGGGAGATGGGTGGCGACAGCACGAACGGCACCACCAGGGCGCTGGGGTCGGCCTCGGCGTCGCCCTTGTCCAGCCAGGCCTGCAACAGGATCGGCGCACGGCCGCTATTGCCGACCCGGATGCTGATGGCCGGCTTGCCGGCGGGATAGATGAACCGTGTGCCGACAATCGACAGGTCGGCCTGGGCCCAGCCGCTGGACAAGGCCAGCAGCCCCAGCAGCCACCGGCAACCACGCAGGGAGCAAAGACGGCGATATCCGCCTTGATGGCCCATCAAGGCCGCTCCTCTACCGAACCTGCCGGCATCGCCCGGCAGGGGCGCTGAAGCACCACATAGCCCGTGGCGGAGGCCGTATCGCGGGGCGGCAACTGGTAGTCGATCAGGCACTGCTGATCCGGCTCCTGGCCCCATTCCACGCGAATCGTGCCCTGGTCCTGCTCGGTACGCAGCACCAGGCGGCTGCCCTGGCCCACCGCCCCCAACTCGGCACCGTCCTGGGCATCGACGGCCACGGCAGCAAACGGCAACTGCTGGCCATCGGGCTGCTGGCTGTCGATCAGCACCGCACGCGCCCTGCGGGTCGGGTACGAAAGCATCACCACCGCCCCCGCCACCGGCGCCACATGGCGCGAGCTGAGCAGCAGCTCGACGTCGTCGGCAACGCCAGTGGGGTCGATGTCCACGGTGTTCAATTGATAGGGGCTCAGGCTGGAGACCACGGCATAGCCGCTTCCATCCACCCGCGTATCGGCATAGCCGACCCGGGCGCCCTTGGCATCGGGAGCATGCACCAGGCCCGTGGTTTCACTCAGGGTCTGGGCGAAGGTCAAGCCACCCGAATGCAGCACCATGCCCCCGGAAGCCCCCAGAGACTGCTGGCGATAGTCGCGCCCCTGGGAAAAGCTCGAACTCAGGGAAACCTCGGGCAGGAAATAGTTGAGGCTGGCGTTGGTCGAGGTTTCGCCCTGGCGCTGGTCATGGGCGGCGGACAACGCATAGGTGGCGTCGCCATCCTTGTCCAGTACGCCGGAAATGCCGCTGGTGTAGTGCGCGCCAGAACGCTTGTCGTGGCTGGCGTAGCTGTTGATCGTGGTACCCCGGCGCCCTTCCCGCCCCAGGGGAATCGACAGGCTGAAGCTGAAAAACGTGTTGTCCGCCCCCGCGCCTGCCCGCGAACCACTGCTGGAAGCACGCATGCGCTGAGCCATGAAGGAGTAGCTGTTACCGCGCCACTGGTTGCTGTAGCCCATGGCGAAGTTCAGGGTCTGGCCCTGGCGATTCCAGTACTGGAGGCTGGAGCCCGTGGCATAGAGCTGCCCTGCGCCGTCGCCCAGTTGCTGGTTGATGTTGATATCCAGGCGGTCACGGACCCGGGCGAACGAGTCGACGCTCTCGCCCTGGTTGACGTGGTCCTGCAGGCTGATGGCGTCATGCAGGCCCAGGTAACCGCTGGTGGAATAGCGGTAGGCCAGCAATGAGAAGTTGGTCCCGCTGTTGGGCAGGTTCTTGCTGTAGGACAGGCGCACGCTTTGGCCCTGCATGCTGCCGCCCCGGGGCAGCTCGGTTCGGGCCTGGGTCAGGTCCAGGCCAAAAGCCCCGAGGGAAGTATTCAGTGCGCTGCCGATCAGCGCCGACATGTAGCTGCCGGTGAGTGCCGTGCCGGCATAGCCGGTCAATTGGTTATCCAGGCCGTAGTGCAGGGTGCCCTGGGCCACATATTGCTCGCTGCCACCGAGCCCGGGGTTCGCCACCTTGCCCGCCGTCAGGCTGTAGCGTGAGGTGCCGGGGCGCAGGGTTTGCACGGTGGTGGCAAAAGGTACGGTAAAGCGGCTGGTCTGGCCGTTGGCCTCGGTGACCGTCACGTCCAGATCCCCACCAAAGCTTGCCGCTTGCAGATCGGAAATCTCGAACGGCCCCGGTGCAACGGAGGTTTCATAGATCATGTAGCCGCGCTGATAGACCGAGACCTTGGCATTGGTGCTGGCCGTGCCGCGGATCTGCGGTGCGTAGTAGCGCTGGCTCTCGGGCAGCATGCGCGGATCGCTGGCCAGCCGGACACCGCGAAACGATACCGAGTCGAACAGATCGGCTTCGGTCACGCTCTCTCCCACCAGCAACTGCGAGTGCCAGGCCGGCAGGTCGGTCTGGGCATAGATGTAACCGCGCTGATAATGGCCGCCCACCTCCGGCGACCAGGTGGCGGTGCCGCTGTGACGCAGACGCCAGTCACCCAGGTTGAGCCCCAGGTTGAGCCCGGCATAGCCATCGGTCTGGCTTCGCCCATTGCTCTGGGAACTGAACAGGCTGGTGTTGTAGTTGAGCGTGGCCGCGGACACGCCGTAATCCCAGCTCGCCGGATCGACATAGGTTTTCGACAGGTTCTGCTGCAGGAAAAGCTGCGGCACCGACAACTCGATCTTCTGTTCCGCAATTTTGACGCGGGTGGTCGCGCCAGGGATGTAGCTGCCAAGGTCGCCGCAAAACAGCCCATCGCCCATGAGAGGGTGAGAGGAATGGGTGCCCAGGCTCGCATCGGTCTTTTTCAAGTCGATACCCAACTGCTGCAACAACGAACGGTCGTAGCACGGCTGGCTGCCCTGTGGGTCATCGCTGGCGCGGAACTGGATTTCCTGCAACGCTCGCCACTGACTGCTCACCAGCACATCAAGCAAGTACGTGCCGGGCGCGACATAGCCCAATTGTTGAAAGCGCGAGGTATCGATGGGAGTGCCCTTACCTTGAAATAGCATCTGGCTGTCGAACAACACATCCTGGCTGGAGCCCGTATCCGCGGCCTCTGCCGTCGCCGGCGCAATGCCGTCCTGGTCGGCCACCAGCACCATGGAATTGCTCATCAGCACCGCCGCCAGACACAGTGACTGCGTCGCCGGAACCCGTCTGCGGCCGGATGAAGGCCCAGAACAGCTCGCACGCAAATGCCGATGGCACGGAATACGCGACATAACGAGATCCCTGCCCCTCAAGAAAACCAAGCCACTGAAAAGCCCGCAGAAGTGATGAGGCCACCCCGTCAAAGAAGCGACTTTTTCAGCTGGCCTCGGCCGCCGAAATCATCGATCACCTCATATTCGATTGATGCCTTGGCCGGCTGTGACGGAGCGCTCGCCGGCCAGGGGAAAGACTCATATCCGAAGGGTGCGACCATGCCTGGCTTCAAATCGAATCGACGGCCTGACACAGCAACTTCCATGCGTCCGAAGGACACGTAATAAGGTGTTGGGTTGAACACTTTGATAACCGGAACTTGCGAAGCGCCTGCTCGACTTAATTCCCACTTGAGTTTTTCGCCAGCCATGCCCGCATTGCCAATCAAGTTATCAGGACGGAAGAAAATCTTGATCCGAGTCCTGAATGCAAACTGCAATACGTTCTCGTCCTGTTTTCGCCGTGGTGGCGTTTCCAGTACATTCAGCCAAAACAATGACTCGCGATCTTTTGCCAAGGGTTCTTTTGAATAAGACACACGCAATATTGCCGCCCCCCCCGCTTCCACCCGACTGACTGCAGGAGCCAGAAGAAAAGGAACCTTGATTTCCTCAGGAGACTTGTTGGCATCGCCTTCGTCGATCCAACTTTGCGCCAATAAGGCCACAGAGCCGGTGTTACTCAACTTCAATGTAACTTCACGAGCATCTGCTGGATAAACCAGGCGCGTACCTTCCAGTACTATCCCGGCATGCGCGACCCCCGACAGTATCCCCAGGAACATGACACCGATAACGAGAGAATGAACAAAACGCGCAGTCGGCGTCATGACCTGCCCCTTAATAACTAACTGCTGTTATTGGTACGCAAGGGTGTAGCGGATGTAGGACACGCCCGAACCTGCACCGACGGAGGCTTCAGTAGATACGTAAGCGGCCTGGTACTTCAGGGTTGCAGTCTTTTCAGTGGAGATCGTAGCGACCTGGGGTGCGGCTTCCGCCTGACCCAGGACGATCTTCGCCGGAGTACTGCCGTGGTCGTTGTAGATCTGGATCTGCACGCCCCTTGCAGGCTTGCTACCGATCAGCTTGAGGTTGCCGGAGGCAGGGTCGACGTTGCCGAGTTGATCGAACTCGATGGAAACGCTCTTACCAGCAGTACAGCTGGCACCCGAAAGCTGTAGTACGAACGGTTTCAGCGTAGAGGTCTTGCCGATCTCGCTAAATACAGACGGGTTGATAGTACCGAGTTCAACGTTAGTCTCGTTACCTTCGCCCGGGGCCTTGCCGTTGATATCGCAGGTGGTGTCAGAGATGCTGCCACTGAACTTCACCACGCCATCGGTAGCCTGGGCAAAGGATGGAATCAATGCTGCCAGCATCAACCCGGAAGTTGCCATGGACAAGAGAGTCTTGCGTTTCATCTGATTTCCTTTTCCAAATGATTATAAGGAAGCAACAACAAAACACTTCCCTCCGAAAGCAACCGACAATAATACTGCCGCCAGCTTGGAAGAACGGATTTGCCTGACCTTATAAAAGTTAATTAATGCTGCTTGTTCCCGGCATCCCGGCCGGCTTGAACTACAAGTTCGGATCGGGTCTGCCAGCAGCGACCAAGCATATAGAAGAGTCGATTTATTTGGATCAAGATCACTACAGCATGATTTCCGGGAATGCTCCCGCAGAGAAACAGGAAATTTCTCGGAATGGGAAACCAACTTAAACAACAGACAAACTAAAGTTATTCGCTAATAACAACTTCCTGGAATATCAATCCAATAGCCGATAACAGCATCAAGTATTGTGGACTATTGATATTTGGCCAAGCACCGCCGAATCGACCGGGCGCAGGACGCACTGATTCCGCCGGCGCTAACAGTTCGGCAGAAGGCGTTGCTGGAAAACGAGGGGGGCGCACGGCCCGGTGCGGCCGATTGCGAGCAACAAAAAAGCCCCGGAAATCGATGATTTCCGGGGCTTTCATTTGTATGGCGGAGAGATAGGGATTCGAACCCTAGGTACCGGTGAAGGTACAACGGATTTCGAATCCGTCCCATTCGGCCACTCTGGCATCTCTCCAACGGCGCGCATCATAACAGCACCTTTGCTCGAAGCGAAGCCCCCCGAGCAAATTTTTTCCGTGCTATCAGATGCTTGCGTCGATTACAGCGGTACGCCGAGGCGCTGGGCCACTTCTTCGTAGGCTTCGATCACATCGCCCAGGCCCTGGCGGAAGCGGTCCTTGTCCATCTTCTTCTTGGTGTCCTTGTCCCACAGACGGCAACCGTCCGGGCTGAACTCGTCGCCCAGGACGATGGAGCCGTCGCTGAACACGCCGAACTCCAGCTTGAAGTCCACCAGCAGCAGGCCGGCGTCATCGAACAGCTTGCTCAGCACTTCATTGACCTTGAGCGACAGCTCTTTCATGCGCGCCAGTTGCTCGGCAGTACCCCAGCCGAATGCCACCACGTGGGATTCGTTGATGAACGGGTCGCCCTTGGCGTCGTCCTTGAGGAACAGCTCGAAGGTGTAGGGGTTGAGCTTCATGCCCTCTTCCACGCCCAGGCGCTTGACCAGGCTGCCGGCGGCGTAGTTGCGCACCACGCACTCCACCGGAATCATGTCGAGCTTCTTCACCAGGCATTCGTTGTCGCCCAGCAGCTTGTCGAACTGGGTCGGCACGCCGGCGGCTTCGAGTTTCTGCATGATGAAGGCGTTGAACTTGTTGTTCACCATCCCCTTGCGGTCCAGCTGCTCGATGCGCTTGCCGTCGAACGCCGAGGTGTCGTTGCGAAACAGCAGGATCAAGCGGTCGGCGTCGTCGGTCTTGTAAACCGATTTGGCTTTGCCGCGGTAGAGTTCTTCACGTTTTTCCATGATGGGCTCCGCTTGCTAAGTAGGTGGGCTAGGCGATGTGGCGCCAGTCGAGCCCTGAATCTTGATCGGCCAGTTGCAGCCAGTCCGGGTCGCACCCGAGGGTGTCGACAAAACATTGCCGGGCCAGCTGCGGCAGGTTGTTCTTGCTGCTCAGATGAGCCAGGACCAGGTGCTGCAGGTCCTGCCATCCCAATTCGGCCACCAGGCTTGCGGCCTGATGGTTGTTCAAATGTCCCAGGTCGCCGCCAACCCGCTGCTTGAGAAAGTACGGGTAATAACCCCGTGCCAGCCGATCCCGGCAATGGTTGGCCTCGATCATCAAGGCATCCAGGCCACGGTAGCCGTCCAGCACCCCGGCGCAGTAGGAGCCGAGGTCGGTCAGCAGGCCGAAGCGCCGCTGGCCATCACTGAAGACAAATTGCGTAGGTTCCTGGGCGTCGTGGGCCACGGCAATCACGTCGATGCGCAAGGCGCCGATCTGCAGCGACTCGCCACCGCGGACAAAACCCGCGACCTCCACCGGTTTGCGCATCCCGCGCAAGGTGCCCTGGCTGAGGTAGACCGGTAGATTGTAGCGCCGAGACAGCAAACCCACGCCATGCACGTGGTCGGCATGTTCGTGGGTTACCAGGATGGCGCTCAACTGCGCGGGATCGACTCCCAGACGCAGCAGGCGCCGCTCGGTTTCCCGCAGGGAGAAACCACAATCCACCAGAACGCAGGTGTCGGCACTGACGATCAGCGTGCCATTCCCTTGGCTACCACTGCCGAGAACGGCAAAACGCATCGGATCAGCCCAGGTTGTCCTGAATCACGCCCAACACTTTGCGTGCCACATCGGCCGGCGCCACGGTGTTGATGTTCTTCTCGACGGTGACCTGGACGTTCTCGCCTACCTTGCTCAGGCGAACCTGATAGCGCTCGGCACGGGCTTCGATCTCTTCCTTGGCCGGCTTGCTGCCGAACAACTTGCCGAAGAAGCCCGGCTCGTCGTCTTTCTTCTCGGCTTTTTCCGCCAGGTTGATGTAGTACAGGCCCAGGCTGCGGTTGATGTCCTCAACCCGCCATTCGCCCTGTTCCAGGGCACGGCCAACGCTGGACCAGGCGCGATCGAGGTCGGCGCCCAGGTTCAGCACCGGGTTGCCGCTGCCATCCTCGCTGAGGCTGACTCGGCTCGGGGTATCGAAATCGCGGGCCGCCAGCAGAGACACCGAACCGCCCTTCTCGGAGGTGCGGCTCATGCTTGCCAGCATGTCGTCCACCAGCGCTGCGTCCAGGCCGGTGTTGACCGAACGGTTGGTGAATTCCACGTCGGCAGTGCTGCCGGCGGGACGCTCGGCACTGACCACGTAGACTTCACTGGTGTTGCGCTGCACGCCCGGCTCGATACGGACCCGTACGCGGGTTTCGCTGTCGGCGGCGACGCCGGCACTGCTCAGGCGCTTGGCCACGGCAGCGGAAAGTTCGTCGGAACGCTGCCAGCCGGTGGTGAACTCACCGGTTTGCGGGCGCTGTTGATCCAGGCGGAAACCGTTGTCCTGGAAGAACTGCACCGCCACTGGCCAGACTTCGGCCGGTGGATGCTGGGCCATGACCCAACGCGAATCGCCGCTCTTTTGCAGGGTGTAGTCGCTGGCATCGGCAATGGCCGACAGCGGCTGGGGACGAGGCACTTCGTACTCGCCCTTGACGTTGTCGTCGGCCACGTTGCGCGGAATCGGCAGCAGAGGGTCCAGACGCTTGGCGGTCTGTACATCCGGCGGCAATTGCATCGGTGCTGTTTGTTGCGCTTGCAGGTAATCGCTACCCCGGTCACGGAAGTAGCCTTCCGGGCCCCAGATCCAACCGCAGCCACTGGTGCTGGAGATAATCAAGGCAAGTGCGGAAAGTCCGGCCATTCGCTTCATGCGTTGTACTTCCTCAATTAAACCAAGACGCCGGACTGGCGCATGGCCTGCCGCAGCGGTTCGTGACAGGCGGCACTGAGCCAGGTGAGCGGCAGACGGATACCGTCCGGCATCAAGCCCATTTCGTGCAGGGCCCATTTCACGGGAATAGGGTTGGATTCGATGAACAGAGTCTTGTTCAGCGGCATCAGGGTCTCGTGGATCTCCCGGGCCTTGGCAGCATCGCCGGCCATGGCCGCGGCGCACATCTGGCTCATGGCCCGTGGCGCGACGTTGGCGGTCACCGAGATATTGCCCTTGCCGCCCAGCAGGATCAGCTCGACTGCGGTGGCGTCATCGCCGGAGTACACCAGGAAATCGCCGGGCACGCCGGCCAGGATGGCCTTGGCGCGCTGCAGGTCGCCGGTGGCTTCCTTGATGCCGATGATGTTCTTCACGGAGGACAGGCGGATCACGGTCTCGGCCTGCATGTCGCATGCGGTGCGGCCCGGAACGTTGTAGAGGATCTGCGGGATGTCCACGGCCTCGGCAATGGCGCGGAAATGCTGGTACAGGCCTTCCTGGGTCGGCTTGTTGTAGTACGGGGTCACCAGCAGGCACGCATCGGCGCCGGCGATCTTCGCATTGGTGGTCAGCTCGATCGCTTCGCGCGTCGAGTTGGCGCCGGTACCGGCGATCACCGGAATGCGCCCTGCAACCTGGGTGACCACCCGACGAATCACTTCGATGTGCTCGTTCACATCCAGGGTGGCCGACTCACCTGTGGTGCCGACCGCCACGATGGCGTTGGTGCCCTCTTGCAGGTGGAAGTCCACCAGTTTGCTCAGGCTGTCCCAGTCGAGATTTCCCTGTGCATCCATGGGTGTGACCAGTGCCACCATACTGCCCGCAATCATGCAACCGCTCCTGCCGGAAAAAGAGAGCGGTAATGGTACTGGCGCCAAGTTCCTTGCACAAGCGAAGTCCCGCGCCATGAGCATTCCCCTGAGCGATGGTTTTCGCTACCCTTCAGGCTTTGATCGCTACTGATAAGCGTGTAGACCGGGTTATCGCCTGCCTGTTGGATCTGCAAAGCCCCATTCCCGCGTTGCCAGCCTGTGTTCCGAGCGTTTCGGGGCCAGTCGCCGGCTTGTGGTCCGAGGCCTTGAAGTTCCGCCGGCGACGCTTGCCCGGTACTGGCTTGTCAAAAAGTACCGACCGCTCATCGCTTTAGGAATGCTGCATGTCCACCCCCACAGTTCGCGAACAATTCCTTGTCATCAGTGCCCTCGGCGCCAACCCCATGGAGCTGACCAACGTCCTGTGCCGCGCCAGCCATGAAAACCGCTGCGCCGTGGTGACGTCGCGCCTGACCCGGCATGGCGAGTGCAGCGCGCTGGTTCTGGAGATTTCCGGCAGCTGGGACGCCCTGGCGCGCCTGGAAAGCAGCCTGCCGTTCCTGGCCAAGAAGCATGCCTTCACGGTCAACGTGGTGCGCAGCGCCGCCCTGGAAAGCCGCCCCCAGGCCCTGCCTTATGTGGCCTACGTCAGCGCCGCGTACCGCTCGGACATCGTCAATGAGCTGTGCCAGTTCTTCATCGACCATCAGGTCGAGCTGGAAAACCTCACCTGCGATACCTACCAGGCTCCACAGACCGGCGGCACCATGCTCAATGCCACCTTTACCGTGACCCTGCCCGCCGGCACCCAGATCAGTTGGCTGCGCGACCAGTTCCTGGACTTTGCCGATGCCATGAACCTCGACGCGCTGATCGAACCCTGGCGCCCACAGAACCCTATGTAAGGAAGCCCCATGGCCGTTGCTATCGATCAACCTATTGCCGATTTCCAGGCCCCCGCCACCAGCGGGCAGACCGTCAGCCTGTCCGACCTCAAGGGCAAGCAAGTGGTGATCTACTTCTATCCCAAGGACAGCACCCCGGGCTGCACCACCGAAGGCCAGGGCTTTCGCGATCAATACGCCGCCTTCCAGGCTGCCAACACCGAAGTCTTCGGCGTTTCCCGCGACAGCCTGAAGTCCCACGAGAACTTCAAGTGCAAGCAGGAATTCCCCTTCGAGCTGATCAGCGACAAGGACGAAGCCGTCTGCCAGCTGTTTGACGTGATCAAGCTGAAGAAGCTCTACGGCAAGGAATACCTGGGCGTGGACCGCAGCACCTTCCTGATCGACAAGGACGGTGTGTTGCGCCAGGAATGGCGCGGGGTGAAGGTACCCGGGCACGTCGACGCCGTACTGGCCGCGGCCCAGGCCCTGAACAAGGCCTGAAATGACCGGGGCGGCTGTATCAGCCGCCCCGTTTATCTAGAGGAGAGGTGCCACCACCGGGTCCTTCCTGGGCCAGGCATCCAGCACTGCCTTGAACAGGGTCGCCAGGGGAATCGCAAAGAATATCCCCCAGAACCCCCACAGCCCGCCAAACAGCAGCACCGCACAGATGATCGCCACCGGGTGCAGGTTCACCGCGCCGGAGAACAGCAGTGGCACCAGCACGTTGCCATCCAGGGTCTGGATGATCCCGTAGACCGCCATCAGGTAGATGAACTGATCGCTCCAGCCCCACTGGAACAGCGCAATCAGCGCCACCGGTACCGTTACCACCACGGCGCCGACATAGGGCACCACCACCGAGACCCCCACCAGCAGAGCCAACAGGGCCGCATAGTTCAGGCCCAGGGCGACGAAGGCGATGTAGGTCACCCCGCCACAGATGACGATCTCGATGACCTTGCCGCGAATGTAGTTGGCGATCTGCCGGTTCATTTCATGGGCCACGCGAGTAATCAGCGTACGTTCGCGGGGCAGATAGCTGATCACCCAGCGGCTGATCATCGCCCGATCCTTGAGGAAGAAGAACACCAGGATCGGCACCAGTACCAGGTAGATCATGATGTTCACCAGCAAGGGCAGGCTGGACAGGGAGAAGGTCAGCGCCCACTGGCCGAACTTGCCGATCTCGCCCCTGGCCACTTCGATGGCCTGCAGCACCTGCTCGTCGGACACAAGATGCGGGTAGCGCTCGGGCAACAGCAGCAACAGCGACTGCCACTTGGCGAGCATGCCCGGCAGCTCGTTGAACAGGGTGATCAACTGATGCCAGAGCAACGGCACCACCACCAGGATGAACACCAGCAGCAGCCCCATGAACAGCGCGAACACCAGCCCCACGGCCGCCCCGCCAGGCAGGCGCAGCCGCTCCAGGCTCACCACCAGCCCCTGCATCAGGTAGGCCAGGACCATCCCCGCCAGCACCGGCGCGAGCATGCCGCCCAGGGTCAGGACGGCAGTGAAGGCCAGAAACAGCAGAACGGCCAGCACCACCGCCTCTTCATCCGAGAAGTAGCGCTGAATCCAGTCACGTAGCACTTTGAACATCGATGTTCCTTAGATGAAGGCCCTCAAGGGCAGACTGCGCTCAGGCCTTTTTCAACCAGTAGCGATACACCCCGGCCTCATCCTCTTCATGCAGCAGGGTATGACCGGCCAGGCGGGCGAAAGTGCGGAAGTCACGCTGGGAGCCGGCATCGGTGGCAATGACCTTGAGTACCGCGCCACTGGCCAGGCGATTGAGTTCCATCTTGGCCTTGAGCAGCGGCAGCGGGCAGTTCAGGCCGCTGGCGTCCAGCTCGGCATCATGGGCGACAACATCGGTCATTGGGTTACTCCGATCATCAATTCAAGGCGTCTAGAATACCCTGCAAGCCAGGCCCGCCGGCAATAAAGAAGGCCGACACCAGAGCACTGCCGCGCGCTGCCGAAGCCACGATCAGGTAGACGCCGGAATTTACCCAAAAGCACTTTTTATCCTCAGAGTTTTCACTGGCTTTGTCTGGTCCCCGGCCAGGTGTCCAGCTACAGTAGAGCCTTTGTCGATTAAGGCTTTGTGCATGAATGTATTGCGCCCTACCCTGCTGACGCTCGCTTGCCTGCTCGCCTCACCGGGCTTCGCCGACGACCTGCCGTCACTTGGTGATGCCAGTTCAGCCATTGTCTCTCCGCAACAGGAATACCAACTGGGCCGTGCCTGGCTGGCGTTGCTGCGCAGCCAGGTTTCGCAGCTCAACGACCCGCAACTCAAGGACTATGTCGAAACCAGCGTCTACAAACTGGTGGAAACCAGCCAGGTCAACGACCGGCGCCTGGAGTTCATCCTGATCAACAGCCCGCAGCTCAACGCCTTCGCCGCTCCCGGGGGAATCATCGGGGTCAATGGCGGGCTGTTCCTCAATGCCCAGACCGAAGGCGAGTACGCCTCGGTGCTGGCACACGAACTGGCGCACCTTTCCCAGCGCCACTTCGCCCGTGGGGTCGAAGCCCAGCAGCGCATGCAGGTGCCGATGATGGCCGCCCTGCTGGCCGGGATCGTGATTGCCGCCGCTGGCGCCGGGGACGCGGGGATCGCCACCATCGCCGGCACCCAGGCCGCAGCCATCCAGGAACAGCGGCGCTTCTCCCGGCAGAACGAGCAGGAAGCCGACCGCATCGGCATCCTCAACCTGGAAAAGGCCGGCTACGACCCGCGCTCGATGCCCACCATGTTCGAACGCCTGATGCGCCAGTACCGCTTCGATGCCAAGCCGCCGGAATTTCTCCTGACTCACCCGGTGACCGAATCGCGGATCGCCGACACCCGCAACCGTGCGGAACAGGCCCGGCAAGGCGGCACCGAAGACAGCCTTCGCTACCAGTTGATCCGCGCCCGGGTGCAACTGACCTATGAGGAATCGCCAGGGCTGGCCGCCAAGCGCTTTCGCGCGCAGCTCGATGAGAACCCGAAGAACGACATCGCTCGCTACGGCCTGGCCATCGCCCAGATCAAGGGCAGCCAGTGGAACGAAGCACGGGAAAACCTCAAGCCCCTGCTGGCCAAGTCGCCCAACGACGTGACCTACAACCTGGCTCAGATCGAACTGGACATGGCCAACAGCCGCCTGCCGGACGCGCAGACTCGGGTCGAAAGGATGCTCAACCTGTACCCGGGCAATTACCCCTTGAACCAGATCCGCGTGGACCTGCTGCTCAAGCAGAACCGCCCGGCCGATGCCGAAAAGGCCCTGGAAGGCCTGCTGAAAAGCCGCCCAGACGACCCGGATGTCTGGTACCTGGTGGCGGAAACCCGCGGCCTGTCGGGCAATATCATCGGCCTGCACCAGGCCCGAGCCGAGTACTTCGCCCTGGTGGGCGACTATCGCCAGGCCATCCAGCAGTTGGACTTCGCCAAGCGCCGGGCCGGTAGCAACTTCCCCCTGTCGTCGAGGATCGACGCTCGCCAGCGCGAGATGATGGACCAGGAACAGATGGTCAAGGACATGATGCGCTGACATTGACGCAAGCCACAAAAAAGCCCGCCTCTTACGAGGCGGGCTTTTTATTGGGCAACCTCAGGGGCTGGCGAATTACTCGGCCAGCTTGAAGGTGATGAAGCTGGCTCGCCCCTGACGCAGTACCCGCATGGACACCGAGCGGTTCTTCGGCAATGCCTTGGCGATTTCAGTGAACTCCTTCGCCGAAGTGATCGCCTGATTGTTCAGGTGAGTGATCACGTCGCCCGGCTGCAAGCCGATCAGCGCCGCAGGACCGTCCTGGACTTCCTTGATGACTACCCCGCCCTTGAGGTCAAAGGCTTTCTTCTGCTCATCGTTGAGCTCGACCACCGCTACACCCAGACGGTTGCTGCTGCGCTCGACACCCGACTTGGGCAGCATGCTCAGGTCTTTGTCTTCTTCAGGAATCGCGCCGACGGTCAGCTCGACATTCTTGCGCTTGCCGTCGCGGATCACTTCCAGGTTGGCCTTGGCCCCGGCCTTCAGCGCGCCTACCAGGTGCGGCAGGTCGGCTGACATGACGATGGGCTGGCCATTGAGGCTGAGGATCACGTCACCCACTTGCAGGCCGCCCTTGGCCGCCGGGCCATCATCCTGGATCTGTGCAACCAGCGCGCCGGCCGGTTTCTCCAGGCCGAAGGATTCAGCCAGGTCCTTATTGACCTCCTGGATTACCACGCCAAGCCAGCCACGGCTGACTTTGCCACCGGCTTTCAGCTGGTTGGAAACGTCCATCGCCACATCGATCGGGATGGCGAAAGACACGCCCATGAAACCACCGGAGCGGGTGTAGATCTGCGAGTTGATCCCCACCACTTCACCGGCCAGGTTGAACAGCGGGCCACCGGAATTGCCCGGGTTGATCGGCACGTCGGTCTGGATGAAGGGCACGTAGTTTTCGTTCGGCAGGCTGCGACCGATGGCACTGACGATACCCTGGGTCACGGTATGGTCGAAGCCGAACGGCGAGCCGATGGCCACCACCCACTGGCCGGCCTTGAGGTCCTGGGATTTACCCAGTTTCAGCACCGGCAGGTCTTTGCCATCGATTTTCAGCAGTGCTACGTCGGAGCGTGGGTCGGTACCGATCAGCTTGGCTTTCAGCTCACTGCGATCGGCCAGACGCACAAGAATTTCGTCCGCATCGGCGATCACGTGGTTGTTGGTGAGGATGTAACCGTCCGCGGAGATGATGAACCCGGAACCCAGCGACTGCGCTTCGCGCTGACGATCCCCGCGCGGAGAGCGTGGCTGGGGCATGCCCCGCTCGAAGAACTCGCGCAGCATTGGCGGCAGGCCTTCGAGGTCGGGCATCTGCGCCGAATTGGAAACCCGGCGGTCCGGCAGTTTCTGCGTGGTACTGATGTTCACCACCGCAGGCGAGGCCTGCTCGACCAGTTGGGTGAAATCAGGCAGCTCGGCCGCCTGGGCAGAAACGGCCTGCCCAAGCACCAGCACGGTGGCAAGAATGGTGAAGTAGGACTTCAAGCGTGGTATCGACATACGGCTCCCGTTACGACGAGCGTGGTTAAGCGATATGGAACAGCAAATACCGAAACTGCAGGGGCGGCATCTTTGTTCCAGGAACGACAAATAAGGTAAGAACCGAGGGGGTTCTGACCTATAGAAAAACTCTGGGAATTTTGCAAATGAAATTGCTGACCAAACATTTCATCTTCTCAATTGTGGAGCGGGCATCACTGACCTCTTACACAACCAACAAAGGCTCATTGCTTGGCAGTGGTATCGGAACGCATCGACAGCGCAATACGTTCAGCAGTACCAATGGGGATCTCCCCGACCACCGTGACCATCATCTCGCCATCGGGGGTAGTCAGGCGGCGTGATACAGCCACCGTAGGTCCGAGCTGAGTGCGGGTATCGGTGACCGTCGCGCCGTTGAGCGGCTCGAGAAACACCGAAAAGCGCGCCAGACCATCGTCATACAGCAGGCTGTTGACCATGGATTTGGTTTCCGGATCCTTGCGGGCACTGCTGCTGGTCAATTCGAAGCCCGGAGGCAGCCAGTCGGAATGCCAGGTTTGCACAGTCTTGACCGCCGAGGCCTTGTCGCTGTCCAGAGACACCGGCTTGCAGCCAGCGCTGGGACGCAACTCGACGTCGTCAGGGACATCCGCAGTATCCAGGCGAGTGAACTGGAAGCGCTCCAGCAACTGCCCCTTGTCGTTGAGCAACAGGGACTTGAGCGGCAGCCCGGTCTCACGATCCAGGTGGAGCTCGAAACCATAGCGATGCTGGTCCTTGGGCGTGACCGAAACGATCACCGCCTGGCGACCGGCCACGCGCGACTTGCCGATGACAGCAAGGTTGTACCAATTCTTGAGTTTTTGCGGGTCCAGGGCTCGGGCGGCACCGTCAGGGGAATCCCCGAGACCTGCCACCAACTCGCCACTGACGCACTGGGTACGACCATCGACACGCACCACCTCTTGAGCGGACCCATCGAGCTGGATCAACCGCTCACGGACCTTTCCATCCTGGACACGATGCCAGATGTTATGGGTAGAAAAACTACCGTTGCGCTCGTAAACGAAAGTGCCCTGAAAGCTTTGCTGCTGTTCCGCTTGCCCAAGACGCTGCAGCCAGTCCTGGGCTTCGTCGGCATGGGCTGGAACCGCAAACCAGCCACTGAGCAGAAGCGTTAATAGAGGTATGGCGCGCATGATCCTCCTTAGCGGTTTTCCAGGCTTGCCGCACGGGCGTAAGGCAGAGCGCTTTCAGTGCCTTTGAGTGCAGCTTGCTGGGCGTGCTGGCGCAAGTAGCTTGGCAGACGCTGATCGTGCCAGCCTGGCTGCCCTTGCAGTACGCCATTGGCCATGGGGCCAGTAGCTTCCGAGCTTTCATTGTAGCCGGCCAGTACTGCCGGCCCTTTGACTTGTGGAGTCGCCAGGGTGGGCTGGCCGGTTTGCTGTGCCAGTTCGACACCTGCGATCTCGTCCTGGTTGTACAGGCGAACACCGGCCAGCACGGCCACGGTCACCGAGGCAGCTACTGCCAGACGGCCCAGGCTGCGCCAAGGTCCGCGGGAGGCTTTGGCCGGCACGGCCTCATCAGCCAGAGCTGCAGAAACGGCAGCGGCGATGTCCAGACGCGGAAGCAGCAACTCCTTGTGCATGGCTGCCCGGGCGATTTGATAACGGGCCCAGGTCTCACGGGTTTCCACTTCGTCGACGGCATTCAATACCCGACGCAATTCCAGTTCGTCCGCTTCGTTATCCATCACCGCGGACAGCGATTCCTGCAGGGCTTCACGACTCATGGCGGTTCCTCTCTTGGCTGTCGCCGCTGTCTCAGGTTTCCTGCAACAACGGCTGCAGGGCTTTATCGATGGCTTCCCGAGCGCGGAAAATCCGGGAGCGCACGGTACCCACCGGACACTGCATGACGCTCGCAATGTCCTCGTAACTCAGACCATCGAATTCACGTAAAGTTAAGGCCGTACGCAAATCTTCAGGCAGTTGCTGGATGGTTCGATGGACGGTGCCCTCGATCTCATCCCGCAGCAACGCACGCTCCGGCGATTCGAGATCCTTCAGGCCATGATCGCCGTCATAGAACTCCGCATCCTCAGAACTTACATCGCTATCCGGCGGCCTGCGGCCGCGTGAAACCAGATAGTTTTTCGCCGTGTTGATGGCGATACGGTACAGCCACGTGTAAAACGCGCTGTCACCCCGAAAATTACCTAGCGCACGGTAAGCCTTGATAAAAGCTTCTTGTGCAACATCCTGGGCTTCATGGGTGTCGTGCACGAAACGCACGATCAACCCGAGAATTTTGTGCTGGTACTTCAGCACGAGCAGATCGAACGCTCGCTTGTCGCCACGCTGAACGCGCTCGACCAGCTGCTGATCCTCTTCCTGGGTTAGCATGAACACTCCTCGATAAGCTCGGAGGAGGCTTGCATCACTAAACGATCAGGCTTGCAAACATAGACTCGGGCTTTTCGCAAAAGTTCTCCCCCTCCAAGCAAGTTTCCTGCGGGCTCTGATCCGGCACGCACGAAAAACGCAGCACGGGCGAGGCCGGCTGCGCGAATAATCCTGTCGTCGAATTCTGTCACAAGGGACACACTGTAAACCTTGGATATAACCGACGCTGTCCCTTCTTTCAGGCAACCTTCTATTGAGTTTGGGGCCTTGGCAAAAGTTCCCAATCTTTATAGCTGCGCCAGACGAAGATTGTGTAACGGTGGCAAGAAAAACCGCCCTATGTCTTCGATCAGCCGCTCCAGAGGCTGGAATGCTCCGAATATCGGACTGACCGAGAGCAACGCTTTTGCTCGGTGAAGTCGCACAATGCCATGAAGGCGCGACTATTGTGCCGATCCCCCCCTCTATATACTAGTGGGCTGTGTGGCTGCTTTGACTTGCCGATTCAGGCGTCTTGCGCCAACCCCTTCCCGGGTCGCTTTGAGCGGAATCCTTCAAATGAGCCAACAGTTTCAACACGATGTTCTGGTGATTGGCAGCGGTGCCGCCGGCTTGAGCCTGGCCCTGACCCTGCCCAGCCACCTGCGTATTGCCGTCTTGAGCAAAGGCGACCTCGCCAACGGCTCGACATTCAGGGCCCAGGGCGGCGTCGCGGCCGTGCTGGATGATACCGACACCGTAGAATCCCACGTCGATGACACCCTCAATGCCGGCGGCGGCCTGTGCCACGAGGATGCGGTGCGCTTTACCGTTGAACACAGCCGCGAGGCCATCCAGTGGCTGATCGACCAGGGCGTGCCCTTTACCCGCGACGAAGACTCCAGCAGCGACGACAGCGGCTTCGAATTCCACCTGACCCGCGAGGGCGGCCACAGCCACCGGCGGATCATCCACGCGGCGGATGCCACCGGTGCGGCCATCTTCAAGACCCTGCTGGCCCAGGCTCGGCAACACCCCAATATCGAATTGCTGGAACAACGGGTCGCCGTCGACCTGATCACCGAAAAACGCCTGGGGCTGGAAGGCGACCGCTGCCTGGGAGCCTACGTGCTCAACCGCAGCACCGGCCAGGTCGACACCTTTGGCGCACGCTTCGTGATCCTCGCCTCCGGCGGCGCAGCCAAGGTCTACCTCTATACCAGCAACCCCGACAGTGCCTGCGGCGACGGTATCGCCATGGCCTGGCGCTCGGGCTGCCGGGTGGCCAACCTGGAATTCAACCAGTTCCACCCCACCTGCCTGTATCACCCATTGGCCAAGAGCTTCCTGATTACCGAAGCCCTGCGTGGCGAAGGCGCCCACCTCAAGCTGCCCAACGGCGAACGCTTCATGCCGCGCTTCGACCCTCGGGCCGAGCTGGCACCACGGGACATCGTGGCCCGGGCCATCGACCATGAAATGAAGCGCCTGGGCATCGACTGCGTGTACCTGGACATCAGCCACAAGCCGGAAGCCTTCATCAAGAGCCACTTCCCCACCGTTTACGAGCGTTGCCTGGAGTTTTCCATCGATATCACCCGACAGCCGATCCCGGTGGTGCCGGCCGCGCACTACACCTGCGGCGGGGTGATGGTGGACCAACAGGGCCGCACCGACGTGCCGGGCCTGTACGCCATTGGCGAAACCAGCTTCACCGGCCTGCACGGCGCCAACCGGATGGCCAGCAACTCGTTGCTGGAGTGCTTCGTCTACGCCCGTTCGGCGGCGGCCGACATCCTTCGGCAACTGCCCCAGGTGTCGATCCCCATCGCCCTGCCCGCCTGGGATGCCAGCCAGGTCACCGATTCCGATGAAGACGTGATCATTGCGCACAACTGGGACGAGTTGCGGCGGTTCATGTGGGACTACGTAGGCATAGTGCGTACCAACAAGCGCCTGCAGCGGGCCCAGCACCGGGTGCGCCTGCTGCTGGACGAGATCGACGAGTTCTACAGCAACTACAAGGTCAGCCGTGACCTGATCGAGCTGCGCAACCTGGCCCAGGTGGCCGAGCTGATGATTCTCTCGGCCATGGAGCGCAAGGAGAGCCGCGGCCTGCACTACACCCTGGACTACCCGCAGATGCTGCCCGAGGCCCGGGACACTATTCTGGTGCCGCCCACCTACGCCGGCTGAACTTGAGCCGCAGCCGCAGGCGTCGATGCTGGTCGGCGGCCTGCGCGTCCCGCGGTACACAGAGGGAGCGCACCCAGCGCTCCCCCCGCAGCCGAAAACGCAGCACCACGATCAATGGCAGCGCCAGGCTGTCGGGGCGCAACTGCACGGCCTGCCACCCCTCGGATCGACTCCACAGCTGCCAGCCGTCGGGCGAATGGCGCAACCCGGTGAAGGCCCGTGGATGGCTCAAGAGAACCTGCCGCGGCAACACCCAGCCGGCATGCAGCAGGCACAACCCTAGCCCCACGAACCTGGCGACAGACGGAAGATCCAGCAGGAAAAACGCGCCCAGGGCGAACGCCTGGGCCAGCAGGTAGGCCGCCAGCAGTTGCCGTGAGGCACGCCAGCGGCATTCGAACAACCTACTTGGGTTGGACACGGTCCAGAATCATGCGGACCATGCGCTGCAGCTCGGGGTCCTCGGACTCGCTGCGCTCCATGAACCAGCCAAACATGTCCTGATCCTCGCACTCCAGCAGCTTGCGATAGCACTCGCGGTCGGTCTCATTGAGATGCGGGTACACCTCCCTGACGAACGGCACCAGCAATACGTCCAGCTCAAGCATGCCGCGGCGGCTGTGCCAGTAGAGGCGATTCAGTTCAACATCTTCAACCATGGAGCGCTCCTCAAATAGAGCGCAAGTATACAGCCCGGGGAAGACGAGAACAGTCGGCTTTGGTCGATGGCCACCCATCCTTTGTGAACTATCCATTTCAGGGGCGCCCCCTTATGATGTGCTCCAGACTTTTTACCCTGCGATGAACCATGGCTGACTCCGCATTTTTCTGCCCCCTCTCCCACGAAGGCGTGCTCGCTGTCCGCGGGCCTGACGCCAGCAAATTCCTTCAGGGTCAGTTGACCTGCAACCTCAATTACCTCAGTGACAGCCAGTCCAGCCTCGGCGCCCGCTGCAATCAGAAAGGCCGCATGCAATCGAGCTTCCGCATCCTTCTGGAAGGCGACGGCTGCCTACTGGCCATGGCCCGCGAGCTGATCGAGCCGCAACTGGCGGACCTGAAGAAGTACGCGGTGTTCTCCAAGGCCAAGCTTGCCGACGAAAGCGCCAGTTGGGCGCGTTTCGGCCTGGCCGATGCCCAGGTCGCCCTGAGCGGTCTGGGCCTTGAGCTGCCCGAGGAAGACGGCTCCGTGGCCCGCGCCGATGGCCTGATCGCCTTGCGCGTATCCAGCCAGCGCGCCGAACTCTGGGTGCCGGCCGAGCGCGCCGCCAGCCTGCGCCAGCAACTGGCCGCGCAACTGCCCGAGGGCGAGCTGAACCAGTGGCTGCTGGGGCAAGTCCGCGCCGGCCTCGGCCAAGTCATGCCCGAGACCCGTGAACTGTTCATTCCACAGATGCTCAACCTGCAGGCCGTTGGCGGCGTCAGCTTCAAGAAAGGCTGCTACACCGGCCAGGAAATCGTCGCCCGCATGCAGTACCTAGGCAAGCTCAAGCGTCGCCTGTACCGCCTTGCCCTGCCTGGAGACGCCCTCCCCGCTCCAGGCACTGCGCTGTTCGCTCCCAGCCACAACAGCGCCATTGGCGAAGTGGTCCTGGCCGCCCGGGCGCAGCAGGGCGTGGAACTGCTGGCCGTGTTGCAGGCCGAAGCGGTGGAAGGGGGCGAACTGCACCTGGAAACACTCGAAGGGCCAACCCTGCAACTGCTGGACCTGCCGTACCAGCTGGATCGCGACCGCGAGATCCAGCGCTGATTGCCTGCCTTTTCTTGCAACACCCTAGAGAACTTACATGACTGAGCTGGCGCAAAAGGTCCAACAGGATTTGCTGGAGGCCATCGGCAACGATGACCTGGTTCTGCCAACCCTGCCGGAGGTGGCCCTGCAGATTCGCCAGGCAGCCGAAGACCCGGAAATCAGCGTAAGTACCCTGAGCAAGGTGATAGGCCGCGATACCGCGCTGTCGGCGCGGCTGATCAAGGTGGTCAACAGCCCTTTGCTAAGGGCGGCCCAGGAAGTCACCGACCTGCACACGGCAATCACCCGCCTGGGGGTCAACTACAGCAGCAACCTGGCCATCGGCCTGGTGATGGAGCAGATCTTCAACGCCCGCTCCGAAGTGGTGGAACAGAAAATGCGCGATGTCTGGCGCCGCAGCCTGGAGGTGGCCGGGGTCAGTTATGCGCTGTGCCGCAGCTACAGCCAGCTCAAGCCGGACCAGGCGGCCCTGGGCGGCCTGGTGCACCAGATTGGCGTGCTGCCGATTCTTACCTACGCCGAAGACCACTACGAACTGCTCTCCGACCCGGTCAGCCTCAATCACGTGATCGAGCGCATCCACCCGTTGCTGGGAGACAAGCTGCTGCGGGTCTGGGAGTTCCCCGAGCAACTGGTGGAGATCCCCGGGCAATACCTGGACTTCAGCCGCCAGTCGAGCCGGATCGACTACGTCGACCTGGTCCAGGTGGCGACCCTGTACTGCCACAAGGACACCGAGCACCCGCTGTCGCGGATCGACGCCTTCAGCGTGCCGGCCTTCAAGAAGCTGGGGATAGACCCGGACAACAAGGCCATGTGCCTGGACCTGGAAGAATCCCGCTCCATGCTCTATTGAGCATCCCCTAGCCGGCTGTAAAGCTCACCCGCACCTTCAACCCCGACGGCTCGCCATCGTGCAGGCTGATCTGTGCCAGGTGCGCGCGACAGATCTCACCGACGATCGCCAGCCCCAGGCCCGAACCCGCACCCTGCTGATTGCGCCGGTAGAAGCGCTCGAAGACCCGGTCACGGTCTTCCAGGGGAATGCCCGGCCCATCGTCCTCCACCTCCAGCACCCCGGGCGGTGACACCCGCAGCACCACATTGCCACCCGGCGGAGTATGAGCCAGGGCGTTGTCCACCAGGTTGCTGAGCAGTTCATTGAGCAGGGTCGGTTCGCCCCTGAGCCACACCGGTTCGTCGGCCTCCAGGGCCAGGGCCACGCCCCGGGCATGGGCCAGAGGCGCCATGGCCATGCCCAGTTCCCGGGCCAGCTGGCTGAGATCGAGCAACTGCGCCCCGCCCTCGGCGATCGCCCGGGCGCCGTTTTCCACCCGGGCCAGGGACAGCAACTGATTGGCCAGGTGGGTCAGGCGGTCGGTGCCCTGGGCAGCACTTTCCAGAGTGGCGCGCCAGGTACCCGGCTCACTCGCGCGCAAGCCCAGTTCCAGGCGGGCCTTGAGCGCAGCCAGCGGGGTGCGCAACTCATGGGCAGCCTCGGCGATGAACTGCGCCTGGCGCTCGAACTGCCCGCGCAGGCGCTCGGTGAAATGGTTCAAGGCGCGTACCAGCGGCCACAGTTCGCGCTGCACCGAGACCAGGGGCAGCGGCCGCAGGTCGTCCGGCTGGCGCTCTTCCACCGCCCCGCGCAGGCGTTCCAGGGGGCGCAAGGCCGCACTCACCGCAAACCACACCAGCACCAGGGCGCCGATGGCCAGCATGCCCAGGCGCAGCAGGGTATCGGCCATCAGGCTGCGGGCCATGGCCACCCGCGCCTCGTCGGTCTCCGCCACGCGGATTTCCGCCATGCCGTTCATGTTCGGCTCGCTGACCGCCTTGAGCAGGCTCACCACCCGTACGTTCTGGCCCTGGTAGCGGGCGTCGTAGAAGCGCGCCAGGGCCGGGTAATCATCGGTTCGCGGCGTGCCGGGCGGCGGCCCGGGCAGGTTCTCATAACCGGAAATCAGTGTCTGATGGATGTCGTTGACCTGGTAGTAGATGCGCCCGGCGCTGTCGTAGGCAAAGGTGTCCAGGGCCACATAGGGCACGTTGGCACTCAGGCTGCCATCGCGCTGGGACAAGCCGGCGGCGATGGTTCGCGCCGAAGCCAGCAAGGTCCGGTCATAGGCGGTATCGGCGGCCTCACGGCCGTTCCAGTAGGCGCTCAGGCCGCTGGCCAGCATCAGCACCACCAGCAGCAGTGCGAGGTTCCACAGCAAGCGCCAGCGCAGGCTGCTGGGCTTATGCATCGCGGCTTTCCAGCAGGTAGCCCAGGCCGCGGAAGGTGACGATGGCGACCGCATGGCCGTCGAGCTTCTTGCGCAGGCGGTGCACGTAGATCTCGATGGCGTCGGGGCTGGCCTCTTCGTCCAGGCCGAACACCTGGGAGGCCAGTTGCTCCTTGCTCATGACCCGGCCGGGGCGGGCGATCAAGGCTTCGAGCACCGCCTGTTCGCGGGAAGTCAGGGTCAGCAACTCCTCGCCCAGGGTGAAACGCCGGGTGTCCAGGTCATAGGCCAGCACTCCGCAACGCTGCTGGCGCTCGCCCCCCAGCACGCTGCGGCGCAACAGGGCCTTGACCCGGGCCTCCAGCTCGGTCAGCTCGAAGGGCTTGGCCAGGTAATCGTCAGCCCCCAGGTTCAGGCCGTGGACCCGGTCCTTGACGTCGCTGCGGGCGGTCAGCATCAGCACCGGCAGGTTCTTGCCGCGGGCCCGCAGGCGCGCCAGCACTTCGAAACCATCCATGCGCGGCAGGCCGACATCAAGGATCGCCACGGCGTATTCCTCGCTGCCCAGGGCCAGGTCGGCCGCCACCCCATCGTGCAGCACATCCACGGTCAGGCCGGTGCTCTTGAGCGCCTGGGCGATACTTTCGGCCAGTTGCAGATGGTCTTCCACGAGCAGGACTCGCATGGCTGTTTACCTCGTTTCAGGGGGGATCGACGCCGCTCTTTGGCGCGGAGTGTACCGCCGCAACCGCCGCTGTGAAGCCCGAAAGCCACGAAAGTGCACTGAAAGGTTAGCGAAAGGTTGGCCCTTTAGAGTCCCGCCACGGACAGTCTCGACTGCCCTGGCCGTGAAGGCCGCTGACCCGCAAAACGCCTCGAAGCGTTTTCGTCAAAATAAGAACAATAACGGAGTACTCCAGGATGCCATCCACGCACCCTCAGGCTGTCCAGCCCGCGCGTTTTTCCCGTCTGACCCCGACTGCTCTTGCCAGCGCCGCCACCCTTGCCGGTTTCGCGCCCTTGAGCCAGGCCGCCTTTATCGAAGACAGCAGCGCCACCTTCGAAACCCGCAACATGTACTTCAACCGCGACTTTCGCGACGGCACCAGCGCCCAGCAGTCCAAGCGCGACGAATGGGCCCAGGGGTTCATGCTCAACCTGCAGTCGGGCTACACCGAAGGTACCGTGGGCTTCGGCCTGGACGCCCTGGGCATGCTCGGGGTCAAGCTCGACTCCAGCCCCGACCGCACCGGTACCGGCCTGCTGCCGACCCACGATGACGGGCGCGCGGCCAACGAGTACTCCAAGCTCGGCCTGACCGGCAAGGTGAAGATTTCCGCCACCGAACTGAAAATCGGCAGCCTGATTCCGGAACTGCCGATCCTCAAGCCCAATGACGGGCGCATCCTGCCGCAGACCTTCGAGGGCGGCTTGCTGACCTCCAGGGAGATCAAGAACCTGACCTTCACCGGTGGTCGCCTGGACAAGGCCAAGGACCGCGATGACAGCAACTACGAGGATATCCGCCTCAACAACAAGAACAGCCGCTTCGCCGGCACCGTGGCCGGCAAGCACTTCAATTTCGGCGGCCTGGACTACAAGTTCACCGACAAGATCACCGGCAGCTACCACTTCGCCCAACTGGACGATGTCTACAACCAGCACTTTCTCGGCCTGGTAGCCTCCCAGCCCATGGGCCCGGGCACCTTCGGCACCGACCTGCGCCTGGCCATCAGCGACGACCAGGGCCAGGCCCGGGGCGGCAAGATCGACAACAAATCCCTCAACGGCCTGGTGAGCTACGCCCTCAACGGGCATAAACTCAGCGCCGGCTACCAGCACATGTCCGGCGACAGCGCTTTCCCCTACGTCGATGGCAGCGACCCATACCTGGTGAACTTCGTGCAGATCAACGACTTCGCCGGGGCCGAGGAGCGCTCCTGGCAAGCCCGTTACGACTTCGACTTCGCCAAGCTGGGAGTGCCCGGCCTGAGCTTCATGACCCGCTATCTCAGCGGCGACAACATTGCCCTGAAGAACGGCGACACCGGCAAAGAGTGGGAACGTAACACCGAGGTCAAATACGTAGTGCAAAGCGGCACCTTCAAGGACGTCGCCGTGCGCCTGCGCAACGCCACCTACCGTTCCAACTATTCGGCACGCGATGCGGATGAAGTACGCCTGCTGGTGAGCTACAGCGTAGCGCTGTGGTAAGCCCCCCCTATCACGCTCCTACGAAAAACGGGTCGGGGATGACCCGGACATACCTACAACAACTCCTGTGGAGACGCTCATGGACCTTTCACTGCGCAAACTCGCCCTCGCCGCCGGCTGCATGTTGTTCGCCGGCCAGTTGCTGGCAGCCTCCGCCGAGCCCAAGCGCCCGGAATGCATCGCCCCGGCCTCCCCTGGCGGCGGCTTCGACCTGACCTGCAAGCTGGCACAAAGCGCCCTGGTCAACGAGAAACTCCTCTCCAAGCCGATGCGCGTGACCTACATGCCCGGCGGTGTCGGGGCCGTAGCCTACAACGCGGTGGTGGCCCAGCGTCCGGCCGATGCCGGGACCCTGGTGGCCTGGTCCAGTGGTTCGCTGCTGAACCTGGCCCAGGGCAAGTTCGGCCGCTTCGATGAAAGCGCGGTGCGCTGGCTGGCGGCGGTGGGCACCAGCTACGGCGCCATCGCGGTGAAAAGCGATTCGCCCTACAAGAACCTCGACGATCTGGTCCAGGCCCTGAAGAAAGACCCGAGCAAAGTGGTAATCGGCTCCGGTGGCACCGTCGGCAGCCAGGACTGGATGCAGACCGCGCTGATCGCCAAGGCCGCCGGGATCAACCCGCGGGACCTGCGCTATGTCGCCCTGGAAGGCGGCGGCGAGATCGCCACTGCCCTGCTGGGCGGGCATATCCAGGTCGGCAGTACCGACATCTCCGACTCCATGCCGCATATCCTGGCCGGCGACATGCGCCTGCTGGCGGTGTTCTCCGAGCAGCGCCTGGACGAGCCGGAAATGAAAGACATCCCCACCGCCAAGGAGCAGGGCTACGACATCGTCTGGCCGGTGGTACGCGGCTTCTACCTCGGGCCTAAGGTCAGCGATGCGGAGTACGCCTGGTGGAAAGAGGCCTTCGACAAGCTGCTGGCCTCCGAAGAGTTCGCCAAGCTGCGCGACCAGCGCGAGCTGTTCCCCTTCGCCATGACCGGCCCGGAACTGGATACCTACGTGAAGAAACAGGTAGCCGACTACAAGACCCTGGCCAAAGAGTTCGGCCTGATCCAGTGACCGTCCCTTTCTGACGGCCCGGCCCTCGCGCATCGGGGGCCGGGCCCGGGAGTTAGCCATGCTCGTTCAACGTCTCTTCGCCGCGGTGTTGCTGCTGGCCTGTGCCGGCCTGGCACTGATGGCCTGGCCCTACCAGGCGGCCTTTTCCTACGAACCGGTGGGCCCGCGGGCCTTCCCCCTGCTGATGCTCGGGCTGATGGGCCTGGCCCTGCTGTACATGCTGTTTCGCCCGGCACCGATCAAGCACAGCGAAGAAGAACCGCCCCTGGACCGGCAGACCCTGACCAAGATCGCCCTCTGCGTGGCCTTGCTGCTGGTCTTCGCCGGGGCCTTCGAGCCCTTGGGTTTCATCGTCGCCAGCGTTCTCATCGGCGTGCCCATGGCCCGCCTGTACGGCGGCCGCTGGCTGCCCAGCCTGGTGATCATCTGCCTGCTCAGTGTCGGCCTCTACTGGCTGTTCGACCGGGTCATGGACGTCCCCCTGCCCCTCGGCCTGCTCGACGTTCTGGAGAATTGATATGGATACCCTCAGCTATCTGGGCCAGGGCTTCGGCGTTGCACTGACCCCCTACAACCTGGTCACCGCCCTGTCCGGCACCCTGATCGGCACCGTGGTCGGGCTGCTGCCGGGCCTGGGCCCGATCAACGGCGTGGCGCTGCTGATCCCCATCGCCTTCGCCCTGGGCCTGCCGCCGGAATCGGCGCTGATCCTCTTGGCGGCGGTGTACCTGGGCTGCGAATACGGCGGCCGGATCAGCTCGATCCTGCTGAACATTCCCGGCGAAGCCTCCACCGTGATGACCACCCTCGACGGCTACCCCATGGCACGCAAGGGCCTGGCCGGCGTGGCCCTGTCGTTGTCGGCCTGGAGTTCGTTCATCGGTGCCTTCATCGCCACCTGCGGCATGGTGCTGTTCGCCCCGCTGCTGGCCAAGTGGGCGATCGCCTTCGGCCCGGCGGAGTACTTCGTGCTGATGGTGTTCGCCATCGTCTGCCTGGGCGGCATGGCCGGCGACCGGCCGCTGAAGACCTTCATTGCCGCCTTGATCGGCCTGTTCCTGTCGGCGGTGGGCATCGACGCCAACAGCGGTGTGTACCGCTTCACCGGGGACAATATCCACCTCACCGACGGCATCCAGTTCGTGGTGCTGGTGCTGGGCCTGTTCTCCATCAGCGAGATTCTCCTGCTGCTGGAAAAGACCCATCGCGGCCAGGAAGCGGTGAAGGCCACCGGGCGCATGATGTTCAACTTCAAGGAAGCGGCCTCGGTGTTCGTGGTGAACATCCGCTGCGGCCTGCTGGGCTTCATCATGGGCGTGCTGCCCGGAGCCGGCGCGACCCTGGCCAGCGCTGTGGCCTACATGACCGAGAAACGCATCGCCGGTGCCAGCGGCACCTTTGGCCAGGGCGACAAGCGCGGCCTGGCAGCCCCGGAAACCGCCATCGGCGCCTCGGCCTGTGGCGCCCTGGTACCAATGCTGACCCTCGGCGTGCCCGGTTCCGGCACCACCGCGGTGATGATCGGCGCCCTGTCGCTGTACAACATCACCCCCGGCCCGCTGCTGTTCCAGCAACAGCCGGATATCGTCTGGGGCCTGATCGCCTCGCTGTTCATCGCCAACATCATGCTGGTGATCCTCAACATTCCGATGATCCGTATCTTCACCCGCATCCTTGCGGTGCCGAACTGGGCCCTGGTGCCGGTGATCGCCATCATTACCGGGATCGGCGTCTATGCGGTACACGCCACCACCTTCGACCTGTTCCTGATGGTGGGCATCGGCATCTTCGGCTACATCCTGCGCAAGCTGGACTTCCCGCTGTCGCCAGTGCTGCTGGGCTTCATCCTCGGTGGCCTGATGGAGCAGAACCTGCGCCGGGCGCTGTCGATTTCCAACGGCGCCATGGAGATCCTCTGGTCGAGCCCGATCACCGTCGGGGTCTGGGTGCTGACCGTGATCATGCTGCTGATGCCGCTGCTGCGTATCTGGCGCAAGCGCGCGGCCCAGCAACGTGCCGTGGCCGATGTCTGAATCCACTTGGAAACAGTGGTGGGGCACGCCCCTGGTGGGCCTGGCTGGCGGCTACCTCGCCAGCCAGATCGGCTGGCCGCTGCCGTGGATGGTCGGCTCGTTGCTGGCGATCATCCTGGTGCGCTGCCTGACGCCCTGGCAACTGGCGGAAATCCCCGGCGGGCGCAAATGCGGGCAATGGGTAGTGGGCATCGGCATCGGCCTGCACTTCACCCCGCAGGTGATGGAGCAGGTGCTGAGCCATTTCGGCCTGATCTTCTTCGGTGCCCTGGTCACCAGCCTGTCCAGCGTGGTCGGGGTCTGGCTCTTGCGGCGCACCGGCGAGGACCGGGCCACCGCGTTCTTCTCCAGCATGCCCGGCGGCTCCGGGGAGATGGTCAACCTCGGCGCGCGCAACGGCGCGGTGCTCAGCCGGGTAGCGGCCGGGCAGAGCCTGCGGGTACTGACGGTGGTGCTCTGTGTGCCGGCGGCGTTCAAGTACCTGCTGGGGGAAGGCACGCCCGCCCTGCATGCCGCTACGGTGGACTGGCGCTGGCTGGCCCTGCTGTTTCCGGCCGGTGCCATGCTGGCCTGGCTCTGGCAGCGCCTGCGCCAGCCCAACCCCTGGCTGTTCGGCCCCCTGCTGCTCAGCGCGACACTGAGCATCGCCTGGGACCTGCACATCGGCCTGCCCGACGGCGCTAGCCAGATGGGCCAGTGGCTGATTGGCAGCGGCCTGGGCTGCCACTTCAACCGCCAGTTCTTTCGCCGGGCCCCTTCGTTCATGGGCCGCACCCTGATCGGCACCGCCCTGACCATGCTGATCGCCGGCCTCGCAGCCCTAGGCCTGAGCGCCCTGACCCGCCTGGACCTGCGTTCGCTGACCCTCGGCATGATGCCCGGCGGCATTGCGGAAATGAGCCTGACGGCCGAGGTCCTGCAACTGTCGGTGCCATTGGTAACGGCGATGCAGGTCATGAGGTTGCTGTTCGTGCTGTTTCTCGCCGAGCCCCTGTTCCGCCACTGGAACAAAGGCCCCCTGTAGCCGCAGGCTGCGACAAGGTCCGCAGGACCTTCAGTGGCCGAACCACCGCTGCGTCCCCACGGGCCGTTCGCAGCCTGCGGCAGCGGCTACAGATATGCCTTGGTTCAAGTCGCGAGCGGGGTGGCCGCCAAGCAGCCTCCCCATCGAGCACTGGTTACAACGGCGGCAGGCGCCACTCGATCGGCGTCTCGCCGTTCTGCTCGAGGTATTTGTTGGTGCGGCTGAAGTGCCCGCAACCAAGAAACCCGCGATAGGCCGACAAGGGCGAAGGGTGCACCGAGGTCAGCACCAGGTGCTTGGTGGCGTCGATCAGCTTCTGCTTGCTCTGGGCATGGGCGCCCCACAGCAGGAACACCAGGTGCGGCTGATGCTCGCTGACCACTTCGATGATCCGGTCGGTGAAGAACTGCCAGCCCTTGCCCGCATGGGAAGCGGCGTTCGCCCGTTCCACGGTCATGGTGGTGTTGAGCATCAGCACGCCCTGGTCGGCCCAGCTCTGCAGGTAGCCATGGTTGGGGATGTCGATGTTCAGGTCGCGCTTGAGCTCTTTATAGATATTCACCAGCGACGGTGGCGCGGGCACCCCGGGCTGCACCGAGAAGCACAACCCATGGGCCTGACCCGGCCCGTGGTAGGGGTCCTGGCCGAGGATCACCACCTTGACCTTGTCAAGCGGCGTGGAGTTCAAGGCGTTGAAGATCATCGGCCCCGGCGGGTAGATTTCCTTGCCGGCGGCATGTTCCTGGCGCAGGAACTCCCGCAGTTCGCTCATGTAGGGCTGGTCGAATTCGGCACGCAGGGCCTCCTTCCAGCTCGGTTCGAGTTTGATACGATCGTCAGCAGTCATGGCCATGCCCGTGAAAAAACAATGGCCGCACCCTAGGAAAGCCCACTTCGCTTGTCAATTGATCTGACACAGAACCGGCACTTTCCCTTACAGCGATCATACTGACCGCTTAAATTTCCCATCGAGGTCACGATGAACCTGCACGTCGAAGAACTCACCGGCACCGATGGTGCACGCATCGCCATTGCCACCCTGGACGCGGAAAAATCCCTGAACGCCCTGTCCCTGCCCATGATCCAGCAGTTGAGCGAACACCTCGACACCTGGGCCAAGGACCCGCAGGTAGTGTGCGTGCTGTTGCGGGGCAACGGCGCCAAGGCTTTCTGCGCCGGCGGCGAAGTGCGCAGCCTGGCCCAGGCCTGCCTGGCCCATCCCGGCGAAGTGCCGCCGCTGGCCGGGCACTTCTTCGCCGCGGAATACCGCCTCGACTATCGCTTGCACACCTACCCCAAACCACTGATCTGCTGGGGCCACGGTTATGTCCTGGGTGGCGGCATGGGGCTGCTGCAAGGTGCTGGCATTCGTATCGTCACCCCCAGCAGCCGCCTGGCGATGCCGGAAATCAGCATTGGCCTGTACCCGGATGTGGGCGCCAGTTGGTTCCTGTCGCGCATGCCCGGCAAGCTCGGGCTGTTCCTGGGCCTTACCGGCGCCCATATGAACGGCCGCGACGCTCTGGACCTGAACCTTGCCGACCGTTTCCTGCTCGATGAGCAACAGGAAGCGCTGATCGAGGGCCTGCTGCAACTGAACTGGCAGGAACAGACCCCAAGGCAGCTCAACAGCCTGCTCAAGGCCCTGCAACAGGAAGCCCTGGAGCAGATGCCCGACGCTCAATGGCTGCCGCGCCGGCAACAGATCGACAGCTGGCTGGATGTCAGTGACGTGGCCTGTGCCTGGCGGGCTATCAGCCAATTGCACAACCACAGCGATGCCCTCTACAGCCGTGCAGCCAAGACCCTTGTCGAAGGCTGCCCGCTGACTGCACACCTGGTGTGGGAACAGATCCGCCGCGCCCGCTACCTGTCCCTGGCCGAGGTGTTCCAGATGGAGTACACCCTGAGCCTGAACTGCTGCCGGCATCCGGAATTTGCCGAAGGCGTGCGCGCGCGGCTGATCGACAAGGATCATCAGCCGCACTGGCACTGGGCGGATATCAACAGCGTGCCCGAGGCCGTGGTGGAGGCGCATTTCCACAAGGCCTGGGAAGGTCGCCATCCCCTGGCGGACCTGACGGATTACTAGATCGTCACAGGCTGCGCACTGCCCGAAGGGACCCGGCGACAGTGGACTCGGCGAAGGTCCTGCGGACCTTGTCGCAGCCTGCGGCAGCGGCTACAGGGTTCGGCTCAATGACCGCGGCCCCCATGGCCATGGTCGCCGCGCCCGTGATCGCCGCGCCCGCCATTGTCACGCCCGCCGTGGCCGCCCCAGTCCTGGTTGCTCCAGTTGTTCGGCCGGCCATGCCCACCCCAACCCTGGTTCGGATAAGGCCGGTATACCGCGCGCGGCGGCTGGTAGTAACGCGGGGCCGGTTGGTAATAGCGCGGCGCCGGCTGGTAGTAGCGCGGTGGGTAGTAACTGCGCCCCGTGGAATAGTAGGAAGACCCGCCACCGTAGTAATAGGCCGGCGCGGGAGCGCTGTAGACCTCCGAGCTGTAGTAGCCGGAGCCTCCACCGTAATAAGGGGCACACGCAGCAAGGCTCGAACCCAGTAAGGCAATCAGTAGAAGTCGACGATACATGGCGGCCTCCTGGACCGCGAAGAAGCCTCGCCAGCGACGCTGGCAGGCGGCAATCAGCAACAGGCTGACTGACGCAATATCTGACCGCGAAAAGCGCTTGTGGTGCGATTTGCGCAACACTTTGAAACAAGTGCTGCTGACGTCCTTTCCCGCGGTTTTCCACGCCCACGAAAAAGCGCTGCCTCAGGCAAAGGCAGCGCTGTGGGCAACGACTCTCGGCCCTTGGCCTCTTGTCATCCGAGGCGGTGGCCTGTTGTACGGGCCTTGGTGCCGGCTAGTGGTGCCAACGTCGGTAGCCGCCGTAGTAGTGCGGCCCGTAGCCCCCGTGATAGTAGGGCCGGTAATAGTAGTGAGGCCTGTAGCCGCCTCCATAGTAGGGGTAGCCACCGTAGTAATAGGGGCCTGGAACCGCATACACGTCAGTGCGGTAGTACCCCGGCTCGACGTAATAGGGCACACAGGCGGACAGACTCAAACCAAGCACAACACCGAGCAAGATTCGACGGAACATGGCGGCCTCCCGGACCGCGTGCAAGCCGTACCAGCGACGCTGGACGACGCCAATCGAAACGGCAGGACTGGCATTGCATAGGACCGCAAAAAGCCTTTGTGGTGCGCCGCGCAGCAGTGCCCCGATGGCTTCACCGACCAGTGGCGGGGCCTGCTCGGCGGCCTTGCAGGCTCCAGTTGCAACGAGCCCCCCGCTGGCCTTCCAGCGCCTGGCAAACGTATCGAAGTCGAGACAATTCAGGCGCGTGATGAACGAGTTATTTGCGCGCCGTGCCACTAGAATGCGTCATCGGGCCACTATCACGGAATCACCATGCCGCGCCGCTCTCCCCTGTATTCCCAGCGCTCGCTGGTTCTGGTCCTGATCGCCCTGCTGGGCAGCGGTTTTCTCGCCACCTCGCTGCTCAGCTACTACGCCTCGCGGGATTCGATCCGCGACAGCATCGTCAATACCGAACTGCCCCTGACCTCCGATACCGTGTACTCGGAAATCCAGAAGGACCTGGTGCGGCCGGTGCTGATCTCCTCGATGATGGCCCGCGATACCTTCATGCGCGACTGGGTGGTGGCCGGCGAGCGCGACCCGAGCCAGATGACCCGCTACCTCAACGAGGTCATGACCCACTACGACGCCTACACCGCGTTCTTCGTCTCCAACACCAGCCTCACCTACTACCAGGCCAAGGGCGTGCTGAAGAAGGTCAAGGCCGATGAGCCCCGGGACGCCTGGTACTTTCGCGTACGCGACATGAGCACGCCCTACGAGATCAACGTCGACCCGGACCTGGCCAACCAGGACAAGCTGACCTTCTTCATCAACTACAAGGTCTACGACTACCAGGACCGCTTCATCGGCGCCGCCGGGGTCGGCCTGACCGTGGATGCGGTGATCAAGCTGATCGACAAGTACCAGCAGCGTTACCAGCGCAGCGTGTACTTCGTCGACGCCTTCGGCCGCATCGTCCTCACCGGTGCCGACGGTGGCCCCCAGGGCGCCCGCAGCGGCCAGTCGCTGCATGAGCTGGACAGCCTCAAGGAGCTGCTGAGCCAATTGCCCAAGCCCCACAGCGGCAGCTATGAATACAATTCCCAGGGCCAGGGGCACTTTCTCAATGTGCGCTTCATTCCCGAGCTGAACTGGTACCTGTTCGTCGACAAACGCGAAGACGGCGCCCTCAACAGCATCCGCCAGTCGCTGTACCTGAACCTGCTGATCTGCCTGGTGATTACCGCCATCGTGCTGGTCCTGCTCAGCGCCGTGGTGCGCCGCTATCAGCGCAAGATCGAAGCCCAGGCCACCCTCGACAGCCTTACCCGTCTGCCCAACCGCCGCGGGTTCGACCTGCTGGCGGCCCAGGCCCTGCAAGAGGCCTGGCGCGACCTGACGCCGCTGTGCGCCGTGCTGCTGGACCTGGACCACTTCAAGCGCCTCAACGACACCTACGGCCACCTGGCCGGGGACCAGGTGCTCAGTGGCTTCGCCCGGGACCTGCAGGGCTGCCTGCGCCAGTCCGACATCGTCTGCCGCTGGGGCGGCGAAGAATTCATCGTCCTGCTCAAGGACACCGACAGCAGCGTGGCCCTGGGCATCGCCGAGAAGATCCGCCTGCTCACCGAACAGCAGCGCTATCACTATGAAGGGCAGCCGCTGCAACTGACCGTCAGCATCGGCTTGACCAGCCTGCAAGCCCAGGACACCCTGCACAGCCTGCTGTCCCGTGCCGACCACGCGATGTACCGTGCCAAGCACACCGGACGCAATCGAACCTGCGTGGAAATGCCTCACTCCAGCCATGAATGAACCTGAACTCTGCCCCGCCTGCGGTGCCCGCAACGACTGCACCCTGGCTGACCCGCGCCGCGCCGGCCAGGCCTGTTGGTGCTACAGCGTGGACATCGACCCGGCGATCATCGAAGCCCTGGCGCCGGAGCTGCGCAACCAGGCCTGCCTGTGCCCGCGCTGTGCCGGGATCGACGCGCAGCTGCGCGCCGCTACCCTGCCCCGTCCCTGAGCCCCTCCAGCCGATAGCCACCGATCACCATGCGCATTGACCGTTTTCTCAGCAACCTGCCCCGTTTCAACCGCCAGCAAGTGCGCGTGCTGCTGGTGCAACGACGCATTCGCATCGATGGGCAGCCGGTCAGCGACCCCAAGGCCGAGGTCCGCGAGTTCAGCCGGGTGGAGCTGGACGACGAAGTGCTGCAGGCCGGCAAGCCGGCGCGCTACTTCATGCTGCACAAGCCCATGGGCTGCGTCAGCGCCACCCGCGACCCCGAGCACAAGACCGTGCTCGAACTGATCCATGAGCCGGACCCGCAGGATCTGCATATCGCCGGGCGCCTGGACTACAACACCACCGGGCTGATGCTGATCACCAACGATGGCAACTGGTCGCGGCGCCTGACCCAGCCCCAGACCAAACTGCCCAAGCTCTATTACGTGGAAACCGAGCAGGAGATCGGCCCCGAGTACGTCGAGACTTTCGCCCATGGTCTGTATTTCGCCTTCGAGGACCTGACCACCCTGCCCGCTCAACTGCAGATCCTCGGCCCCCGCAGCGCCCGGCTGAGCATCGTCGAAGGGCGCTATCACCAGGTCAAGCGCATGTTCGGCCACTTCAACAACAAGGTGCTGCGCCTGCACCGCGAACGCATGGGCCCGCTGCTGCTGGACGAACGCCTGGCCCCCGGTGAATACCGTGCTCTGAGCGACGCCGAAATACGCCTGATCTGAGCGTTGCGCCGCGCCACACGACCGCTGGGCAGAAGCTGTCGAACAATTTGCCCAATGACCTTGCAGGTTCCCGGTTGCCCTGCTTGAATCTGTCCGTCGGCCGAATTGTGACCGACGAGTCACAACCACACATCTAAGAAACCCTTTGCCGGCCTGAGCCCTGCCTGCTCTGCCTTCCCCCCGGCAAATCGCCCGCCTATAACAACACCCGTCGACCTGCCTTACCGGATCGACATGGGCTCCGATTCCAGGCGTATGCCTACCTGTCACATTGCCCGTGCACACTCACGTTGCGCGCATACCCGCTTGCCAGGAGTCTTATGACATGAGGCCAGAAATCGCTGTGCTGGATATACAGGGTCAGTATCGGGTTTACACGGAGTTCTATCGCGCAGATGCCGCAGACAAGACCATCATTCTGGTCAACGGCTCACTGGCCACCACTGCGTCCTTTGCCCAGACCGTGAAGAACCTCCACCCGCAGTTCAATGTGGTGCTCTACGACCAGCCCTACGCGGGTCGCTCCAAGGCCCACAACAGGCACGAACGGATGCTCACCAAGGAAGTCGAGGGGCAGATCCTGCTGGAGTTGATCGAGCACTTCGCCGCCGAACATGTGCTGTCGTTTTCCTGGGGCGGCGCCGCCGCCCTGCAAGCGCTCTCCCAGCGCCCGCGACGCATCGAGAAGGCGGTGATCAGCTCGTTCTCGCCGGTGATCAACGAGCCGATGCGCGACTACCTGGAACGCGGTGTCGACTACCTCGGCAGCCGCGATGGCCATCGCGTCGGCGACCTGGTCAACAACACCATCGGCAAGCACCTGCCGTCGCTGTTCAAGCGTTTCAATTATCGCCACGTCAGCAGCCTGGCGGAACATGAGTACGGGCAGATGCACTTCCACATCAGCCATGTGCTCCATGGTGATCGCCAGTGCTACCTCAGGGCCGCACGCAACATCCAGGTCCCGGTGCTGTTCATCAACGGCGAATGGGACGAGTACACCTCAGCCAACGATGCCCGGCTGTTCGCCAACCATGTGCAGCAGTCGAGCTTCAGCACCATCCAGGCCACCGGGCACTTTCTCGACATGGAGCACAAGGCCGCCTGCCGCGACACTCGCCAGGCCCTGATGGGGTTCCTCAAACCGGGCCAATACGACAACCGTTCGCGTGCCCCGCATGTCCAGGAGCAGCATGTACGAGCCCTCTGAAAAGCCCTCCTCGCAAGCCGCCTGCATACCGTGACAACCCCGGTTTTCACGGTATGGGGCGGGCTGGCGATGAAGGTCAGCGGCGCGCAAGCGCAAGTCAGCTAAAGAAAAACTTCAAATCCACGGCCACATCTGGTACAAAGTCAGCCGTTCGAGCGGGTGTCGTATAATGGCATTACTCCAGCTTCCCAAGCTGATAACGAGGGTTCGATTCCCTTCACCCGCTCCACTTCCCCAATCTGCGTACCCACGCAGAAGCTCCAAGCAGTTTCCCAGTCGTTGAACCGCAACGATCTCTCCCTCCAGACCTGACCATTCAAGCCCAAGCCTTGTGCCTACCCGGGCCGATCGGTGCAGGCCAGAAAAGCTGCATAGCCATCGGCAACCACGGACGTGGCGCCAGTCTCATGGGACCAGAGCACCACCACCGGCTCACCGGCCTCCCCCAGCACGGCGTAATCGAAGCAGTAGTAGTCGCCCGTGCCGAACTGGGCGAACGGCAGCAGGTTGGAGAAACCCGCCGGGTCAGCGCAGACGTTGTCCTGCCAGGCCCGCCAGCCGCCTTCGAAATGGCGGACTATCGACTCCCAGGTCTTGCGCGGATCCCGGGCATCGAAGACCGGAAACACCTCCAGCGCCCCCAGGGCCTTGCCGTTGTGCTCCAGCAACCAGCGCGCGAACGAGCAGGGCAAGGTACGCCCCAATGCCATCTCTGCCGCGCGGATCGCCTCGATCGTCGTGCCTGTCACTCTCGCTTTGCCCATGATGCCTCTCTTGGGGTACGAATTCGGGGCCGGGGACACTCGGTGTTCCCGGCCGGCGATTGTGCCGATGAAGATCCTGGCGTGCAAAGCATCCGGCGATGGCCCGGCCCGCAAAACTGGCTAAGATATCCGACCTGTTTTGCTGCACCACCTGCCCGGCCATCGACGATACCTGCGTCGCGCCCTGCGAGGGAGAAGCCCCTCAGCTGTTTCAACTGCATGACATTCCCTGCCCACCAGGGCTGCACACGAACCTGATAGAGCCTCCCGACATGACTCAGAACATCTACGACGACCCGATTTTTTTCCAGGCCTACAGCCAGATGGGCCGCTCCCTCGGCGGCCTCGACGCCGCGCCGGAATGGCCGGCCCTGCAAGCCCTGCTGCCACCGATGAACGGCCTGCGGGTGCTGGACCTGGGCTGCGGCTATGGCTGGTTCAGCCGCTGGGCCAGCGAGCACGGTGCCCGCCAAGTAGTCGGCCTGGACGTTTCGCAGAAGATGCTGGCCACCGCCCGCGCCACCACCTCGGCACCCAACGTGCAGTATCAGCAAGAGGACCTGGAGCAACTGCGCCTGCCCGCCTGCAGCTTCGACCTGGCCTATAGCTCACTGGCCCTGCACTACATAAAGGATTTGCCCGGCCTGTTCGCCCAGGTCTATGCGGCCCTGGTACCGGGGGCGCGCCTGGTGTTCTCCATCGAGCACCCGATCTTCATGGCACCGCGCAACCCGGGCTGGCAGGTGGACGCGCAGGGCCGCCAGTCCTGGCCGGTGGACAGCTACCAGCAGGAAGGCGAGCGGGTGACCCACTGGCTGGCCGAAGGGGTGATCAAGCAACACCGTACCCTGGGCACGCTGCTCAACACGCTGATCGATACCGGCTTCAACCTGCGCCATGTGCAGGAGTGGGGCCCCACGGCGCAGCAGATCGAGGACCTTCCGGCGCTGGCAGAGGAGCGGGAGCGGCCGATGCTGTTGCTGGTGGCAGCGCAGCGGTGAGGAGGTGCGGCGCCCTCAAGGTTTTTTAACGCCCCTTCGGGCCGCTCGCAGCCTGCGACAGCGGCTACAGAAGCCGCAGTCAGTAGCCTTGCTGTAGTGGAAAGCGCTGGGCCGCGCTGCGGGCCAGGAATTTTTCCTGGACCATGGGCCGGGCCAGGAAATAACCCTGGGCCTCATCGCAGCCGAAGGTGCGCAGCATCTGCAGGCACTTGAAGCTTTCAATGCCCTCGGCCACGGTGCGGTAGCCCAGTTCCCGGGCCAGGGCGATGACCGAGCGGGTGATCTTCTGGTGCTGGGCACTGCTCTCAAGGTCGGTGACCATGGATTTGTCGAGCTTCACCACATTGGCCGGAATCTGATGCAGATAGGCGAAGTTACTGTAGCCGGTACCGAAATCGTCGATGGCCACATCCATGCCCAGGGCGCGGATCTTGCTCAACTGGTCCAGCACCCGCGGGTTGGAACGCAACCAGGCACCCTCGGTGATTTCCACTTCCAGGCGATGGGGTTCGATGCCGTGGCGGCGACAGGCCGCCTTGAGCACATCAGCGATGTCCTGGTCCTCGAAATCCTGGGGCGAGAGGTTGATCGACAGGCGCTGCACTTCACCGTCGCTCCAGGCCTGCAGCTTGCCGAGCACCGCATTGATCACCCAGTGGGTTACCCGGTGGATCAACGCATTGCGCTCCATCACCGGAATGAACTCCGCCGGTGAAATCGGCCCCAGCCAGGGGTGATCCCAGCGGATCAGCGCCTCGGCGCTGACCTGGGCGCCGTCGGGCAGGGCGAAACGCGGCTGGAACATCAGGTAGATCTGCCCACTGTCCAGGGCTTCGCTAATATCCGAGGCAAGGTTGAAGGCTCGCCGGTAGGCCTGGTCCCGCACCACGTCGTAAGGCGCCCAGGTGCTGCGGTTGAGGGTCGCCAGTTCCAGGGCGAACATGGCCTTGCGCAACACGTCGGGCACGGCGTCGCGGTCCGTGGAGAACTCCACCGTGCCCGCGCACACCCCGGGAATCATCGGCAGTTCCAGCCCTGGCGGCTGACGCCGCAGGCGCCGCACCAGGCCTTCCAGGAAGCGCTCGATCCCGGGAGCCGCCGGCAGCAGGAAGCCGAAGCGCTTGACCGATACGTGATACACCCGCACATGGCGCCCCAGGTAGGCGAGCAGTTGCTGGGCCAGGAACCGCACGATGGTCTCGAACGGCGCCAGGCCCATGGCCAGGGTCAGCTCGTGGGCCACGGTCATGTCCACCGCGTCCACCAGCACCAGCACGCGCCGTTCTCCCGGGTTCTCATCCGCCAGGTCGTACAGGTCGCTCTGAAATTGCTCACGGTTGGGCAGCCTGCTCACCGGGTCGCGCCGGGTCAGGCGCTGACGCTGCTCCACCTGCTCCATCACCAGGGATGCCAGGTCGCGCAGTTGCTGACGCTCGGCAGCGTTCAGGCGCTGGGGCTGGCGATCGATGACGCACAGGCTGCCGATCGCATGCCCGGTGGAGGTAATCAGCGGCGCGCCGGCATAAAAACCGATGCCCGGGTCTTGGGTCACCAGTGGGTTGGCGTGGAAACGCACATCCTGGCGGGCGTTTTCCACCTCGAATACATCACCGGACTTGATGGTATAGGCGCAGAACGATTGCTCGATGGGGGTCTGCTCGGGCGCAAAGCCCACCCGCGACTTGAACCACTGCCGATCACGGTCCACCAGGGTGATCAGGGCCGTGGGCACCTTGAAGTACTCTGCGGCCAGCCGGCAGATGCGGTCAAAACGCTCGCACCGGGCCGTATCCAGCAGTTCCAGGGCATACAGGGCAGCCAGGCGCTGCTCCTCGGCCAGCGCCTTATCGGGCATATTGCGCCTCGGGCAGGATCAACACACTCATCACCAATCTATCTCACCAACGCAGGGATGGAACGACACCCGGAAACCGGGTCGGGCCTTGAAGTAGTGGCACTACGACATCCATCGACAGCATGACGCAGTGACTAGTGCTTGCCAATTCCATCCGTCGGACGAACGGTCGACGGCAAGCCCCCCAACCCTGCGTTGAAACACTTGTCCTAGAGCATTGCCGACTGAAAGCCGGAACAACCCTCTGGTAGCCTGCGACGCTATACCGCTGTGCTGCCCAGGGAGCCGGGACAGGCTTCACGCCCTGCCCTGAACCTGGCGACGGACGGCGAAAATCCCCATCGGCCGCGACCTCTCACTTCGGACCAACCGCCCATGCCAAGGCTTTCCCCGTTGCCCCGCTGCCTGTACCTGTCGACTGCCCTGGCTGTGCTGCTGCCAATCCTGGCCCACGCCGCACAACCTCAAGCGCCCAGTGCCGCCGACATCGCCTGGCTGCGGCGTGACGGCTTCGACCTGGACGCGGCGCAACTCCAGCGCCTGCGCACCCTGGGGCGCAATGAGCTGCTGAGGGCGCAACTGGACGATCGCCTGCACGATCCGTTGCCACCGGCCATCGACACCCTGCTGCGCAGTTATCCGGCCCTGAACGATTCGCCCCGCTCCCTGCTGGAGGAGTTCCGGCAGCGCCAGGAACAGATCAAGGCAATGCCCGAGGGCGAAGCGCGCAACCAGGCGCAAAAAGACCTGCGCCAGTACGCCGCCCAACTGGCTGAACAGACCCAGTCCAGTGTGCTGTTGCAAGCTGTCTACGGCCCCAACCAGCTCAAGGAACAACTGGTGCTGTTCTGGCTCAACCATTTCAGCGTGTTCCAGGGCAAGGGCAGGGTGCGGCTGCTGACCGCCGATTACCTTGAAAACACCCTCCGCCCCCACGCCCTGGGCAAGTTCAAGGACCTGCTGCTGGCCACCCTGCAAAGCCCGGCCATGCTCGAATACCTGGACAACAGCAGTAACGCCAGGGGCAAGGTCAACGAGAACTACGCCCGTGAACTGATGGAACTGCACAGCCTGGGCGTCGACGCCGGCTACAGCCAGGAAGACGTGCAACAGCTGGCGCTGATCCTCACCGGAGCCGGGCTGGCGCCCCTGGACGGTCGCGAGCAGCGCTTTCCCCGCAACCTGCAGCCCCTGGTGGTGCAACAGGGCCTGTTCCAGTTCAACCCCAAACGTCACGACTTCAGCGACAAGCACCTGCTGGGCCATACCATCAAGGGCAGCGGGTATGACGAGATCACCCAGGCCGTGGACCTCATCACCCGGCAACCGGCCTGCGCGCGGTTCATCTCGCGCAAGCTGGCCCAGTACTTCGTCGCGGACGAGCCGCCGCCGGCGCTGGTGGCGCGCATGGCCAAGAGCTTCAGTGACAGCGATGGCGACATCGCCCAGGTCATGGCCACCCTGATGCAATCGCCGGAGCTGCTGCACGCGGCCGGCAGGAAATTCAAGGACCCGCAACAGTTCGTGGTCTCGGCGCTGCGCCTGACCTATGACGGCAAGCCCCTGGCCAACCCGCGACCACTGCTCAACTGGCTGAATCAGATGGGCCAGCCGCTGTTCGGGCGCATCACTCCCGACGGCTGGCCGCTGGTAGCCAGTGGCTGGTCGAGTTCCGGGCAGATGGCCAAGCGCTTTGAAATCGCCCGGGCCATGAGCTCGGGCAACAACCGGCTGTTCACCGCCGAGGGCAGCCAGGTCCCGGGGCCGGGGTTTCCCATGATCACCACGCCGATGTATTACCAGGCGATCGCCCCCTACCTCTCCAGCACCACCCGCAACGCCCTGGAGCAGGCCGTTTCCCCCCAGGAATGGAACACCTTCCTGCTGTCCTCGCCGGATTTCAACAATCGCTGAGAGCGCCCCACCTGACCAGGAGCCGTCATGAATCGTCGCCAATTGTTGATCGCAGCCGCCGCCCTGCCCAGCCTGACGTTTTATGCCCGGCTGTTCGCCGCACCGGCCTCGGCGCCGCGCACCCTGCTGGTGTTCCTGCGCGGCGGCTATGACTGCAATAACCTGCTGGTGCCCTACAGCAGCGACTTCTACTACGAGTCGCGCCCGACCCTGGCGATAGCCCGGCCCGATGGGCACAACCCACAGAGCGCCATCGCGCTGGACAGCCACTGGGGCCTGAACCCGCTGCTGCGCGATTCGCTGTACCCGCTGTGGCAGCGCCAGGAACTCGCCTTCGTGCCCTTTGCCGGCACCGACGACCTGTCCCGCAGCCACTTCCAGACCCAGGACACTATCGAGGCCGGCCAGCCGAGCCAGCAGCCCCGGCGCTACGACTCGGGGTTCCTCGCACGCCTGGCGCGGCAGGTGCCCGACAGCGCGCCTATCGCCTTTACCGACGCCCTGCCCCTGAGCTTCCAGGGCGGCCAGGAGATTCCCAACCTGTCCTTGCGCAGCGCCGGCAAGACGCCCTTCGATGAGCGCCAGGCAGCGATTCTGGCCTCCATGTACCAGCACACGCCCTATGCCGCCGCGGCCAGCGATGGACTGGCCCTGCGCCAGAAGGTCTCCCGGGACCTGCAGCAAGAGATGCTCGCGGCCAATCGCGGGGCCGCCAATGCACAGAGCTTCGCCGCCCAGACCCGGCGCATGGCCGGCCTGATGCGCGAGCAGTATCGCCTGGGCTTCGTCGATGTCGGCGGCTGGGATACCCACGTCAACCAGGGCAGCACCCAGGGCCAACTGGCCAGCAACCTGGCCAACCTCGGGCAAGGGCTGGCGGCCTATGCCGAGGCCATGGGCGAGCACTGGAAGGACAGCCTGGTGGTCGTGGTCTCCGAATTCGGCCGGACCTTTCGCGAGAACGGCGCCCGGGGCACCGACCACGGCCATGGCACGGTGTACTGGGTGTTGGGCGGCAGCATTCGCGGCGGGCGCCTGGCCGGCGAGCAAGTGACGGTGAACGCGCAAAGCCTGCTGCAGAACCGCGACTACCCGGTGCTCAACAACTACCGGGATCTGCTCGGCGGCCTGCTGGGCGCTACCTGGGGGCTTTCCCGCGCTCAGGTGCAGGCGGTGTTCCCCGGTTCCCGGCCCGCGACCCTGGGCCTGGTCTGATGCCGTTGCTGAAACGCCCGGATGCAGGCAAAAAAAGAGCGATCCCAGGGTCTGTACGAAAACTCGCCGAGCAAAGATCAGGCAAGGCAAAAACAGGCGAGGAAGCGGAGTTTAGGAACCTAAATGAGCATTCCGAGCCTGTTTTTAACGCAGTCTGATCGAAGCGCAGGTAGTTTTCGTACAGAGCCCACGATCGCTCTGCGGTTCGCAAACGGATGCACCGGGCCATTCGCCCCGGCAGACTCTTGGCAACCTGCCGTGAATCCGCTTGAAACCATTTGCCCCCTGTCACCGCCCGGCTCCTGCCCGGCGTGCCGATATTTTTACCAGTGCGCAACTGTCTGCTTGCTGAACCTGAAGCCAATCCCGCCATCGATGCTGTCCCCCCTCCTGCCCGAGCGCTTGCCAAGCCGGGGAAAAACCTGAAGCATTCGCAGCCCGCGCCCCTGGCGCCCCCCCACGGAAGGAGCCGTGCCTTGAAAACACTGCTGTTGCTGCTCTCCCTCATCCTGCTGATGGTGCTCAACCTCGGTTACTACACCGAGCTTGAAGAGGCTGAAACCCATACCCGCTGGTTTATCAAGACATCCCCGACCCTGCGCCTGGAATTCTTCAACATCCACGCCAATGACGGCGACTACCGGCGCGTGGAAAAGCTCACCGATGAACAGCGCCAGATGATCATCGACTATTGCAAATACCGCCTGGGCATCGACACCCAGGTCACCACCCAGGCCGATGTGGAGCGTTGCGCCAAGCTCTAGGGCCGCCCTGCCCCCCCTCTCTCCCAGCCTCCGACCAGGGCTACGACCGCGCTAAACAGCCCTGATGCGGTGCTCATTGGCCCCTGGGTACCGGAGCACCTGCGCCCGACACGGCTCCCAAAGTGCTATGGTGGCCGGCTGCCCTGCGTGCCAGGGCTCACTGGAGGAGCAATACGCTGAGCGCGTGGTCGCCACCTTGAGGAGGTCACTGAAGAGATATGTGTAACGCAAAAGATATCTATACCGCGGGTTGGGTCCTGGTGGTCATGGCCGGGCTGGTGTCCCTGGCGATCCAGGTCTACCTGGGCTATTTCAGGCTTGATGACATGGTCAAGCACCTGTCGCGCTGCCGGGTCATTGCCATCCGCATGCCGCTCCTGGGCAAGGACCCCCTTAGCCGTTTCTTCATGCTGCTGTGCATCGGCGCACTGTTCGCCATGCCCCACCTGTTCCTGCGCAACGGCGGCCTGAACGTGAAGGACTACAGGAAATTCCCCCTGGGCCTGAAGTGGCTGATCAATCTGTTCCAGTTCGCGGCCCTGGTGGCCGTCATTGCCTTCCTGGTGCTGTGGTGGGTCAGCCGCCACCTCTGACGGCAGGCATGGACCATACGGGGCGCCGCCAACGGCGCCCCACGCTTGCCCCCCCGCCTCAGCCAGCCGACCGTTGCTGGCAAAAATCCTCACGGGTCATTGCAAAGAAGCGGCAGGGCAAGCCTTCGAAATCGGCATTGTGGGTGAAGCGAAAACCGACCTTGCGCGCCACCGCCAACGACGCCTCGTTGTCGACATGGGCATCGGCGACTATGCGCTGCACCGCCGGGTCGGCAAACGCATGCTCGACGATCCGCCGCGCGGCCTCGCTGGCAAAACCCCGCCCCCAGGCCCGCCGCACCAGGCGCCAGCCCATTTCCAGCTCGGGGCCCACAGCATCGAAGGGAATGAAGGAAACCCAGCCCAGCAACTCATCCGGCGCGTCCTTGGCGAAGATCGCCCAATACCCGCAGCGCGAGCCGAAATCCTGGGTCATGCGCCCCTGTAAAAAGTCCCTGTGCCACTGCCCGCCATCCCAGGTCCCGGGGATGAAGCGCGTGACTTCGGGATCCTGATCCATACCCAGGCACGCCTGGAAGTGCTCAAGGGTACGGGGGCGCAGCAACAGGCGGGCGGTTTCGAAATGCAGGTTCATCCGTGAGCTTCCTGAAAGGGGGCGCTCATGAAACCGCAACGCCGGAAAAAAAAGAACCCTCCGGTTCAGCAACAGGCCACGGCCCCTTGGTAGCGGTCCTGAGGAGGGGCCGGCTATCGCGCATACAACGACGCATACACTTTTCGACATGATTGTTCAGATAGTTCTGATTGAATGACATAAATTCGCATATGAGAATCGCTTCCAAATAAAACGGAGGCTTTATCTGAAATGTCCAGTCCTGCCCGCCCACACCCATGGAAGTTGTGGTCCACATCCCTCGGTTTGATGGCCCTTAGCGAAGCCAGCCTCGGCGCCACCGAGCAATCCACCGAACGCCCATCCGACACGGCATCCGTCACCCTCGGCACCACCCACGTCAAGGGCGAACACAAGCCGGGATACAAGCGCGAAACATCGGATTCGGTGAAGTTCACCGCACCGCTGCGCGAAACCCCGAAGTCGGTGACCATCATCACCGAATCCCTGATGCAGGAGCGTGCGGTGTCGACCCTGGCCGATGCCCTGCGCACCACGCCGGGAATCACCTTCGGCGCGGGCGAAGGCGGCACGCCGCTGGGCGACCGGCCCTTCATCCGTGGTTTCGAAGCCAGCACCGACATCATGATCGACGGCATTCGCGATGTCGGGCGCATGACCCACGAAGCCTTCAACGTCGAGCAGATCGAGATCGTCAAGGGCCCGGGCTCGGCCTACGCGGGGCGCGGTTCCACCGGCGGCACCATCAACCTGGTCAGCAAAGTGCCGCAGCAGGAAACCTTCGCCGCCGGCAGCCTGACCCTGGGCACCGATCAACTGCGCCGCACCACCGTCGACCTCAACCAGTACCTGCCCGAACAGAACATGGCGCTGCGCCTGAACGCCATGAAGCATGAAGCCGATACCCCCGGGCGCGACGATGTGGAAGTCACCCGCTGGGGCCTGGCGCCGAGCTTTTCCTTCGGCCTGAACACCGATACCCGCGGCACCCTCAGCTACTACCACATGCAGAGCGACGACATTCCCGACCAGGGTGTTCCGGTATCGGCCATCAGCGGCAAGCCGGTCAAGGTTGACCGGGACAATTTCTACGGCTTCAGCAAACGCGACTTCCGCAAGACCTCGGCCGACCTGTTCACCCTGCAACTGGAACACGACTTCAATGACCAGCTGACCCTGCGCAACACCACACGCCAGGGGCGCAGCATGCAGGACTACATCATGAGCCGGCCGATTGCGACACCGGCCCAGGAGCGCAACAACCTCGCACAACGCACCGCTCGCCCACGTAACGTGGTCAATACCTCGCTGATCAACCAGACCGATATTTTCGGCAAGTTCGACACCGGCTCCATCGGCCACAGCTACAGCGCCGGCCTGGAATTCTCCCGGGAACGGATCGACGAGAAAAACCGCTATGGCAGCGCGGGCAGCGCCGACCTCGGTGACCTGAACTCCCCCAACCCCAAGGATCCCTTCACCCCGGTGCCACGCGGCGATGGCCAGCATCGCGTCACCAAGCACAACAACCGCGCTCTGTACGTGATGGACACCCTGGCCCTGCATGAACAGTGGGACCTGAACCTGGGGGCACGCTTCGACAACTACCACGTGCGCGATGACGCCCAGAGCAACCGCAGCAACCTCTGGACCTACCAGAGCGGCATCGTCTTCAAGCCGCTGCCGTACGGCAGCATCTACCTGTCCTACGGCACTTCGTTCAACCCATCGGGGGAAACCGCCGGGCAATCCGGGGGGGCCGACGGCGCCGCGGGCGGGCGGTTGAGCAACCTGGATCCGGAAAAGAGCCGCAGCATCGAGCTGGGCACCAAGTGGGACCTGCTGAACGAACGCCTGTCCCTGACCGCGGCCCTGTTCAAGACCGAGAAGACCAACGCCCGGACCTACGACCCGATCAGCAACGAGGTCACGCTGGACGGCGACGTCGAGGTGAAGGGGTTTGAAGTGGGAGCCACCGGCCATCTCACCGAGCAGTGGGAAGTGATGGCGGGCTACACCTACCTGGATGCCAAGACGGTCAAGTATGCGTCCGGAAAAAACACCAACTTCGATGGCAACCAGGCCAAGTTCATCGCCCCCAACAGCGGCTCGGTCTGGACCACCTACGCCCTCACCGACCGCTGGAAGGTCGGCGGCGGCGCCAACTATGTGGACAAGCGCTATACCAACGATGAAAACACCCGCAGCCTCGATTCCTACTGGCGCTACGACGCCATGCTCGCCTACCGGGTGAACAAGAACCTGGACCTGCAACTCAACGTGCTCAACCTCACCGACGAGACTTACTACGACGCCTCCCACGTGGGGATGTTCGCCACCGTCGCGCCGGGGCGCTCCGCCGAGCTGGCGGCCAACGTACGCTTCTGATGCCGTAAAGCCGGCTCCTGCACTCATCCGCAGGAGCCGTCTGCCGGTGAACAGGCCTCAGAGCAACCCGCGAATATCCTCCAGCAGCCCTCGGGGAATCTGCACTCCGTGCTCCAGGCTGCGGGCCCGGGCCGCAAAACGCCGCTGTGACGGCAGCCGTGCGCCCTGTCGGGCAATCGCCGCGAACAACCCTTCCGCCCGTTCCAGCCCCTGCGCATAGCCCTCCCCCAAAAACACCCTGGGATCGAACGCCAGCACCAGTTCCCCATGGCAGGGCGTAGCCCCCACGCCTCCATCGAAGGCCATGGACTCGGCACTGGTCAGGTCGCCGATCAGGGCACCGGCCAGCAACTCGATCATCGCCGCCAGGGCCGAACCCTTGTGCCCGCCGAACGTCTGCATGGCGCCCTGCAACGCCGCCTTGGCATCAGTGGTGGGCTGGCCATCGGCGTCGATGGCCCAGTGCTCGGGAATCGGCTTGCCCTGGCGTGCATGCAGTTCGATATCCCCCCGGGCAATGGCACTGGTGGCGAAGTCAAAGACAAAAGGCTGGCCCCCCGGGCGCGGCCAGGCAAAGGCCAGGGGGTTGGTGCCGAACACCGGATGACGCCCGCCCGCCGGGGCCACCCAGCTATGGCTGGGGTTCATCGCCATCCCCACAAGGCCGTAGTCGGCAATCGCCTCGACCTCCGGCCACAGCGCGGAAAAGTGGAAGCAGCGCTTGATCACCATGGCGGCGATGCCCTGGCTGCGGGCCTTTTCCGCAAGGATCGGCAAACCGGTATGAAAACCCAGCAGGGAGTAGCCGTAATGGGCATCCACCTCCAGCACCCCGGGAGAAACATGCCGCAGGCTGGGTTCGGCCCGGGGGTCTATCCGGCCCTCGCGCACCGAACGTACGCAGCCCAGCAGACGATACACCCCATGGGAGTGGCACTCGTCACGCTGGCCCTGGGTGATGACTTCGGCGATCGCCCGGGCATGGGCGTCGGACAGGCCGTGGCGAGTGAGGACCTGATAGGACAGGGCACAGACTTCATCCAGTGACAGGGTGATGTATTCAGACATGCAGGAACCTCTATGGCAGGTGGGGAACGCTCCTGTGGGAGAGTTTGCGGATAGGTAAGGCAAGAAGGATGAGCAGGCGCGCCGGCACTCCCGAGGAGAGCAGGCGCGCCTCGGGTCAGCCCGGGCCCTGGCCGTCGAGCAGCTGCGGCACTTGCAACGGATTGGCGCTGTGCAGTTCAGCCGGCAACAGCGACTCGGGCAGGTCCTGGTAGGACACCGGGCGCAGGAAGCGCTGGATCGCCAGGCTGCCCACGGAAGTGCTGCGGCTGTCGGAAGTGGCCGGGAACGGCCCGCCATGGACCATGGCATGGGCCACTTCGACACCGGTGCCGAAACCGTTGGCCAGCAGGCGCCCGGCCTTGCTCTCCAGCAGCGGCAGCAGCGCCCGCACCTGCGGCTGATCGCCCTCGCCCAGGTGAATGGCAATGGTCAGCTGGCCCTCCAGGCTGCGCAGTACCTGTTGCAGGACAGTCAAGTCGGCGCAGCGGACAATCAGCGAGGCCGGGCCAAAGATCTCCCCGCGCAACTCGGGGCACGCCATGAACGCCGCGGCCGAGGTGGCGAACAATGCCCCGCGCGCCTGCTGGCCCTGCCCTTCCGGGCCCTGGGCCAGGAGCTGCACCCGGGCATGCGCCGCGAGGCTGGCCACGCCTTGGCAGTAGCTGCGGTAAATGCCCGGCGTGAGCATGGTCTGCGCCGCCACGTGGCCGAGGGCCTCGGCGGCGGCCCGCTCAAAACGCTGCAACGCCGGCCCATCGACGGCCAGGATCAACCCCGGGTTGGTGCAGAACTGCCCGGCGCCCTGGGTCAGCGAGGCGACAAACGCCGGGGCGATCTGCTCGCCGCGCTCCTCAAGGGCATGGGGCAACAGCAGCACTGGATTGATCGAACTCATCTCCGCATACACCGGGATCGGCTCGGCGCGCGCTGCGGCGATCTGCATCAGGGCCATCCCGCCGCTGCGCGAGCCGGTGAAACCCACGGCCTTGATCCGCGAGTCCGCCACCAACCCCTGGCCGATATCCCGGCCACTGTCGAACAACAGTGAAAACACCCCTTCGGGCATTCCCTGCTGCCGTGCCGCCCGGGCGATGGCCTGGGCCACCAGCTCCGAGGTGCCGGGGTGGGCCGAGTGCGCCTTGACGATCACCGGGCAGCCCGCCGCCAGGGCCGATGCGGTATCGCCGCCAGCCACGGAAAAGGCCAAAGGAAAGTTCGACGCACCGAACACCACCACCGGCCCCAGACCAATCTGCCGCAAGCGCAGGTCGACCCTGGGCAAAGGCTGGCGCCCGGGCTGCGCCGGGTCGATCCGCACCCCGAGAAACCCGCCCTTGCGCACCACCGCGGCAAACAGCCGCAACTGGCCAACAGTGCGCCCGCGCTCGCCTTCCAGGCGGGCACGGGGCAGGCCGGTTTCCAGCAGGCAACGCTCGATCAGTTCATCCCCCAGCTCAAGAATCTGGCTGGCGATACTCTCCAGAAACGCCGCCCGCCGCTCCAGCGGCAACAGCCGATAAGGCTCGAACGCCGCCTGGGCCAGGGCACAGGCACGCTCCAGGTCGGCCGGTGCGGCCCCGCCAAAAGCCGGTTGCAGCACCTGGCCGGTGGCCGCGTTCAGCCCATGGATATGCCCGTGGGTGCCCAAGGTAGCTTGCTGGCCGATCAGCATCTGTCCAGTAACAGTCATGGTTTGCCTCGTCTGCTTGAAAGTGGGCACCCTCATTCCACCTCATCGCCGTCCAGCACCAGCTTGGCGCCGGGCACGCCGGTGTTGGCGCCCCAGTAGTAGATACACAGGGCCATGAGGGTGACGGTCAGGGTGTCGAAGGGGTGAGCCAGGGCGCCGATGCCGCCGAAGCTGCCCAGGTAGGAAATGACGATGGTCAGGGCATAGAACGCGATCAGCCACAGGGACGAACGCACCTGTTCGCCAAGGCTCAAGTGATCGGTGGGCACCAGGCGCTTGCACAACAGGTAGATCACGAACATCAGGATCTGCAGCCCCAGCAGCCAGGACACCGTGCCCCAGCCCGACCAGTAGACGATCAGCGCCGCGATCACGAAGGACACCGGCCCCAGCAGGGTAAAACCACGCACGCGGAACGGCCGCGCCAACTCCGGCGCGCTCTTGCGCAAGGCCGCGACACTGATGGGCGCCACTGCATAGCTCAGTACCAGGGCTGCCGAGACCACATTGATCAGGGCTTCCCAGGAAGGGAACGGCAAGGTCCAGAACACCGACAGGCCGAAGGTCAGCCACAGCGCCGGACGCGGAATGCCGGACTCTTCGTCGATGCGGGTGAAGATCTTGAAAAAGGTCCCGGTGCGGGCCCAGCCGTAGACCACCCGCGGTGTGGCATTCATGTAGATGTTGCCGCAGCCGCTGGGGGAGATCACCGCGTCGGCTACCACCAGGTAGGCCAGCCAGCCGACCCCGAGCGTCAGGGCGATATCGCGGTACGGCAGAGAGAACTCCTTGCTGATGCCGCTCCAGCCGTTGGCCAGCATTTCCGTGGGAATACTGCCCAGGAACGCCAGTTGCAGCAGGCCATAGATCAGGGTCGAGAGCAGCACCGAAAGGATCAGGGCAATGGGAATGGTGCGCTGCGGATTGCGCACTTCGCTGGCCACGGAAATGATCGGGGTCAGCCCCAGGTAGGCAAAGATGATGCCCCCCGCCGAGACCGCCATCTCGATCCCCGAGAGACCGAACGGCGCAAAGCCCTGGACATGGAAGTTATCGGGCTTGAAGAAGGTGAACAGCACCCCGATCACCAGCAGCGGCACGATGAACTTGAACAGGCTGATGAAGTTGTTGGATTTGGCGAAGGTCTTGACGCTGTAGTAGTTGAGCCAGAAGAACAGGCACAACAGGGCGAACTGCACCAGCCAGCCGATGATCGTCGGGTTGCTCGAGCCCTCGTGGGTCAGCGCCGGGAACCAGGCCGCGGCGTACTGCCGGGCCGCCACCACTTCAATCGCCACCAGGCTGGAAAAGGCGATCAGGGTGATGAACCCCATCAGGTAGCCCAGCAGCGGCCCGTGGGAAAACACCGGATAGCGCACTACCCCGCCGGCCCGGGGCAGGGCTGCCCCCAGCTCGCAGTAGACGATGCCCAGCAGCAGTACGGCAAAGCCGCCCAGCAGCCAGGAAAAGATCCCCGCCGGCCCGGCAATCGCCGAAACGTGGCTGGCAGCGAACAGCCAGCCGGAACCGAAAATCGCACCCAGACCGATAAAGGTCAGGTCCACCAGAGAGAGTTGTTTCTTGAATTTGCCTTTGCCTGACATGGGGCTGCGCCTGTTTTGGATTATTGGAATGGGCAGATGGAATGTCACGTCGGCGGGGCCGTCCGACGCTTGCAGCACTGCACCCGGGCTGTGCCTCGTGGCCTCCCGGAGCTGTTGTTTGGAAGCGGGCGCCCTTCACCCTGGGCGCCCGTGAACGCCTTACAAGCCGACGTTGGGCAGGCTCGGGCGCGTGGCCAGGGCCTTGGCGACAATCGCCTTGACCTCGGCCAGGGTCTCGCCTTGCAGTGGCAAGCGCGGCGGCCGGGTAATGGACGAACCACGCCCTACCAGTTCCTCGCAGAGCTTGATGCACTGCACCAGGTCCGGACGGGCATCCAGGTGCAGCAGCGGCATGAACCAGCGGTACAGGGCCAGGGCTTCCTCGAAGCGCTTTTCCTTGGCCAGGCGGAACAGCGTCTCGCCCTCCTTGGGGAAGGCCACGGACATCCCGGAGACCCAGCCCTCGGCGCCCACCGCAACGCTTTCCACCACCACGTCATCGAGCCCGGCGAACAGCACGAAGCGGTCGCCGACGGCATTGCGCAGGTCGATGAAGCGCCGGGTATCGCCGGAGGAATCCTTGAAGCAGACGATGTTCTCGCAGTCCTGCAGGGCGATCAGTACGTCGGGGGTGACGTCGTTCTTGTAGATGGGCGGGTTGTTGTAGACCATCACCGGCAGGTCGGTGCCGGTGGCCACGGCGCGAAAATGCGCGGCGGTCTCATGGGGCTTGGCCGAGTACACCAGGGCGGGCATCACCATCACCCCGTCGGCCCCGGCCCTGGCGGCCTCGCGCACAGTGTTGCGGGCAAACTCGGTGGTGAATTCGGCCACCCCGGCAATCACCGGCACCCGGCCGCCGGCGGCGTCCTTGGCCACTTCGATCACCGCGAGTTTTTCCGCGGTGGTCAACGAGGTGTTCTCCCCCACGGTGCCGCACACCACCAGCCCCGAGACGCCATCGTCCACCAGGCTGCGCATGACCTTGTGGGTGGCTTGCAGGTTCAGGGAAAAATCGGCGTTGAACTGAGTGGTCACTGCGGGGAACACACCGCTCCACTGGATGGTTTTACGGCTCATGGTCTTGTCCTTGTATGAGGTCGGCCGGGCCGACAGGCGTTGGATACGAAATCCAGAGTCGCCTTTTATCCCCGTCGCAGCTTGAGACTTTTCACCCCCGAAGGAGACGAAATCGGCACACTTGCCCGGCGCTCGCGGCTCACCGGCATGTTCCTCGCACACCGCCTCTACAGCCGAACGGACTGTGCCGATTTCGTCATCCACGACAGCGAAAACCCACAAGCGGCAGCGCCCCTGCCAAGGCCACTCTGTAGCTCTTTGCCCTCAGGTGCCCTCATGAAAAAAATAACCGTGATCGACTCCCACACCGGGGGTGAACCCACCCGCCTGGTCATCGACGGCTTTCCCGACCTGGGCCGTGGCTCCATGGCCGAACGCTTGCAGATCCTGGAGCGCGAGCACGACCAGTGGCGCCGGGCCTGCGTCCTCGAACCCAGGGGCAGCGACGTGCTGGTGGGGGCCCTGCTGTGCCAGCCGCAGGCCAGCGACGCCTGTGCCGGAGTGATCTTCTTCAACAACAGCGGCTACCTGGGCATGTGCGGCCACGGCACCATTGGCCTGGTGCGCTCGCTGTATCACCTGGGGCGCATCGACCAGGGCGTGCACCGTATCGAAACCCCGGTGGGCACCGTCGAGGCCACCCTGCACGAGGACCTGTCGGTGAGCGTGCGCAACGTCCCCGCCTACCGCTACCGCACCCAGGTGATGCTGCAACTGCCCGGCCACGGCAAGGTGCACGGCGACATCGCCTGGGGCGGCAACTGGTTCTTCCTGATCAGCGACCACGGCCAGCGCATTGCCCTGGACAATGTCGAAGCCCTGACCCACTACACCTGGGACGTGCGCCAGGCCCTCGAAGCCGCCGGCATCACCGGCGCCGAGGGCGGGGTCATCGACCACATCGAACTGTTCGCCGACGACCCGCAGGCCGACAGCCGCAACTTCGTGCTCTGCCCCGGCAAGGCCTACGACCGTTCGCCCTGCGGCACCGGCACCAGCGCCAAGCTGGCGTGCCTGGCGGCGGACGGCAAGCTCGCCCCGGGCCAGGCCTGGCGCCAGGCCAGTGTCATCGGCAGCCAGTTCAGCGCCCACTATGAGAAGGTCGGCGAGCAACTGATTCCGATCCTTCGCGGCAATGCCCACATCAGCGCCGAAGCCACTCTGCTGCTGGACGACAGCGATCCGTTCGCCTGGGGCATCGGCTCGTGACGCCGGTGGCCGAGGCCGAGGTGATAGTGGTGGGCGCTGGCATCATCGGTGCCGCCTGCGCCCATGAGCTGGCCCGGCGCGGCCTGCGGGTGCAGGTGCTCGACGATGGTCGTGGCGGTGCCACCGGGGCCGGCATGGGCCATCTGGTGGTGATGGACGACAACCCGGCGGAACTGGCCTTGAGTCACTACTCCCTCGGCCTCTGGCGGCAGCTGCGCGAACGCCTGCCCGAGGCCTGCGCCTACCGGAACTGCGGCACCTTGTGGTTGGCCGCCGACCACCACGAGAGGGACCTGGCGCGGGCCAAGCAGCAGGCCCTGGCCGACCACGGCATCAGCGGCGAGCTGCTGGACAGCACCCGGCTGGCGAGCCTGGAACCGATGTTGCGCAAAGGCCTGGCCGGTGCGCTGAAGATCCCCGGCGACGCGATCCTCTACGCCCCGGCCACTGCCCACTGGCTGCTCGGCAACGCTTCGCTGATCAGGCGCCAGGCAGCCCGGGTGCGCAGCGTCGCCGGGGACCAGGTGGAGCTCGCCGACGGTCGCGTGCTGAGGGCACAACGGGTGCTGCTGGCCAACGGCTTCGCTGCCCGGGAACTGTTGCCGGCCCTGCCCCTGCGCCCGAAGAAGGGCCATCTGCTGATCAGCGACCGCTACCCGCAACAGGTCGGCCACCAACTGGTGGAGCTGGGTTACGCCGCCAGCGCCCACGCCAGCCACGGCACCTCGGTGGCGTTCAATGTCCAGCCGCGGCCCACCGGCCAGTTGCTGATCGGCTCGTCCCGACAGTTCGACACCCTCGATCCGGCCATCGAACCCAGCGTACTGGCGCCCATGCTGCGGCGCGCCGTGGACTACCTGCCGGCGCTCGCCGAGCTCAACGGCATCCGCGCCTGGACCGGCTTTCGCGCCGCCACGCCGGATGGCCTGCCGATCCTCGGCGAACACCCGCGGCAACCGGGCCTGTGGCTGGCGGTCGGGCATGAAGGCCTGGGAGTCACCACCGCCCCCGGCAGCGCGCGACTGCTGGTGGACCTGATGCTGGGCGAATGCCCGGCGCTCGACCCGCGCCCCTATCTGCCCGGGCGCTTCGCCGCCCTGACTGGAGACTTGCCATGATCATCTACCTGGACCAGCAGGCCCTGCAGGTGGCCGACGGCCTCAGCGTGGGCGCCGCCGTGGCCGGCAGTGCCGACCCGCGCACCCGCACCTCCTGCGGTGGCCAGCCGCGGACCATGTTCTGCGGCATGGGCATCTGCCAGGAATGCCGGATGACCATCGATGGCCGCCGCCAGCTGGCCTGCCAGACCCTGTGCCGGGACGGCATGCAGGTGGAGCGCAGCCAATGACCGCCAGCCACCTGCAGTGCCAGATCCTCATCGTCGGCAGCGGCCCGGCGGGGCTGGCCGCCGCCCAGGCCGCCAGCCACAGCGCCAGCTCGATCCTGATCGTCGATGACAACCCGCGCCCCGGCGGCCAGATCTGGCGTCACGGCCCCCAGCATCCGCCCAGCGCCGCCCAGGCCGAGCACTTCAAGGTGCTGCAGCACCCGGCGGTGCGCTACCTCAGTGCCACCCGCATCATCTCGACCCTGGGCACCCACAGCCTGTTGCTCGAAGATGCCCGGCAGGCCTGGCACGTGGAATTCGAACAACTGATCCTGTGCTGTGGCGCCCAGGAACTGCTGCTGCCCTTCCCCGGCTGGACCCTGCCCGGGGTGACCGGGGCCGGCGGCCTGCAAGCGCTGCTCAAGAACGGCCTGGCGGTGGCAGGAAAGACCCTGGTGATCGCCGGCAGCGGTCCCTTGCTGCTGGCCAGCGCCGCCACCGCGCGCCGCGCCGGCGGCCGGGTGGTGCGGGTGCTGGAACAGGCCCCGGCGGCCTCGCTGCTGGGCTTTGCCGCCCAGTTGTGGCGCTGGCCGAACAAGCTGGCCCAGGCCCTGAGCCTGGCCACCCCGAGCTATCGCTGCAACGCCCACGTGGTCGAGGCGCTGGGCGAGCAGCACCTGCAGGCCGTGCGCATCCGCCAGGGCCGGCGCACCCTGGAAATCCCCTGCGACTACCTGGCCTGCGGCTTCGGCCTGGTGCCCAATGTGCGCCTGGCCAACCACCTGGGCTGCCGCCTGGAACAGGGCGCCATCGCGGTCGATCAGCAACAGCGCAGCAGCCTGCCCCAGGTCCTGGCCGCCGGCGAGTGCACGGGCATCGGTGGCAGCGAACTGGCGCTGATCGAAGGCCGGATCGCCGGCTGTGTGGCCAGCGGGCAGGCAGACCGGGCCGCCGAACTGATCCAGCAGCGCCGTCACTGGCAGCATTTTGCCGAGCGCCTGCTGCGGCATTTCGAGCTGCAACCGCAGGTCCTGCAACTGGCCCGAGCTGATACTCTGCTGTGCCGGTGCGAGGATGTGCCCTACGCCGCCGTGGCCGCAGCCCCCGACTGGGCCCAGGCCAAGCTGCAGAGCCGCTGCGGCATGGGCGCCTGCCAGGGCCGGGTCTGTGCCAGCGCGGCCCACCGCCTGTTCGGCTGGGCACCCATCCCGCCACGGGCACCCCTGGTGCCGGCGCGGATCGCCACGCTGCTGCTCGACAGCCAGCAGGCACGCCCCGGCGCCGACAATGCAACCGGCGGCCCCTGAACCCCTTGGCTTTATCGACCCAGATCCATCCCCCAAGCCCCCATAGAGAGAGGCAGACGATGATCGATGGCGCACAGCTGCACCACTTGCCCCGGGCCATCGCCGCCCATGCACCCCGGGACCTCAATGGCCTGCTGGCCAATATGGCGCCGATCACCCCGCTGCTGGACTGCATCCCCAGCGCGGTGTTCTTCATCAAGGACCTGCAGGCCCGCTACCGAGTGGCGAACCTGACCCTGGCCCAGCGCTGCGGTTTCAAGAATGTGCGGCCCCTGCTGGGCAAGACCTCCGCCGAAGTCTTCCCGGCGGTGCTCGGCCCGGTCTACACCGAGCAGGACCAGCGCGTGCTACGCCAGGGCATCACCATCAAGGGCCAGCTGGAACTGCATCTGTATGGCAGCCGCGAGCCCGGCTGGTGCCTGACCCACAAACTGCCGCTGTACGGGCGTGACGGGCAGATCATCGGCATGGCCGGGATCTCCCTGGACCTGCAGGCCGCCCATGACACCCATCCGGCCTATGAACGCCTGGCAGCGGTGGACCGGCATATCCGCGAGCACTACAGCGAGGCCATCCGCCTGGACGACCTGACCCGCATCGCCAGCCTGTCCACTGCCCAGCTGGAGCGCTACTGCAAGCGCATCTTCCACCTCACGCCACGGCAGATGATCCACAAGGTCCGCCTGGAACACGCTTCGCAGTTGCTGCTCACCGAAGAACCCATCACCGAGGTGGCGCTGCAATGCGGCTACACCGACCACAGCGCCTTCAGCCGCCAGTTCAAGGCCCTGACCGGGCTCAGCCCGCGCCAGTTCCGGCAGAACGCTGCCCGCTAGGGCGGGCTCATTCCTGGCAGAAGGTGCGGTAGTCGAACAGCGGTTCGAAGCCGGCCTTGCGGTAGATCGACAGGCCATCGAGGGAGGCTTCCAGCACGCAGGTCCTGGCGCCCCTGGCCCGGGCGAACGCCAGCACCGCTTGAATCAGCGCCGTGGCATAGCCCTGGCCCTGGCAATCCTGCACGGTGCCGATGTCATCCAGGCGCGCCAGCCCCGGCAGCAGCGAGAGGGTCAGGGCACTCACCGGGCGCTCCTCGACATACAGGGTGAAATGGCTCAGGGCCCGGCCCGCCGACAGCGCCGCTCGATGCCGGGCCAGGTACTGCTCGATCCCCCCCTCGCCGGACTCGAATGCACTCTGCACGGGCTGCGCCCAATCCTCCAGGCGCAGGTCGCTACAGCGCACCTGGGCCTGCGCCGCAAGCGCTTGCCGGGGCTCATGGCGCGTCAGATCGAGCACCATGCAGGTGGTCTTGTCCGCCGCCAGCAGATGCTGCTGGTGCAATTGCCCGCTGACCCGGGGCACCAGCGCCTCGGGCACCACCACACAGAACGGCATGCCCGTGCGCTGCAGGAACGCCACGCCTTCGGCCAACGCCCCCGGCTCGTCGACGGCGCAGACATTCATCATCAACAGGTTCAGGCTGCTGGCTTCGACCCCGGTGCAATAGGCACTCAGGCCACTGCCGAAACGTCGATAGAACTGGGAGATGGAAACGAAGAAATAGTCTTGCGCCTGGTGATACAGGTCGATGACCGAAGCACCGGTACTGGCCGACATAAGCTGCCTCCTTGAGCGTCGTGGCGCCCCATGGGGCACCTGGCCCGGGCCACGTTAAGCCCAGCGCCCCGACAGCTCCAGCACAATCCTGTTTTATTGTGCGAAGGAGTGTTGTGAGGTGTAAGCGGGCACTGGAAAAAAGCACTTTCGCCGGAGCCCTGCTGTCACACCTTCAGACACCTCCCCATAAGGAACACGGCCATGAAGTTCTCGAAGATCTCGCAAGCGCTGTCGATGTGGGCCGGCAGCCCGAAAACCTTTCTCGGCGCGCTGTTGCTGATTCTGATCTGGGGGCTCAGCGGGCCGGTGTTTCACTTCAACGACACCTGGCAGTTGATCATCAATACCTCCACCACCATCATCACCTTCCTCATGGTGTTCCTGATCCAGAACACCCAGAACCGCGACAACGACATTCTGCACTTGAAGATCGACGAGCTGCTGCGGGCCACCAAGGCGGCCCACAACGCCATGCTCAACCTGGACGGGCTGGACCTCAAGCAGCTGGAGCAGATGCGCCGCGAATACCGCGAGATCGGCCAGGGCGTCGATTCCGAGCTGTCCGTCAGCACCTCCAGCCAGCAGGACAAGACCGATCTCAACCAGTGCTGAGATCGGCTCGGCGAAGGCAGGCCCCTGCGCCGATCATCCTAGGGCAGAGGGTTGCCGCCGGTGACCCCGAACACTTCGCCGGTGATGTAGCTCGATTCCTGCGACGCCAATAGCACGTACAGGGGAGCGCATTCGGCCGGCTGCCCCGGACGCTTCATGGGGGTTTGCAGGCCGAACTGCGGGATCTTTTCCCGAGGCTGGCCACCACTGGGTTGCAGTACGGTCCAGATCGGCCCCGGCGCCACGGCGTTGACCCGGATCCCCCGCCCGATCACCTGTTTGGCCAGGGCCTTGGTGAAAGCCACGATCGCCGCCTTGGTGGTGGCGTAATCCAGGAGGCTGGCCGAAGGCTGGTAGGACTGGATCGACGCGGTGTTGATCACCGTGGTGCCAGCCGGCATCAGCGGCAAGGCCGCCTGACAGATCCAGAACAAGGCATACACGTTGGTCTTCAAGGTGGCGTCGAACTGAGCGGTGCTGATGTCGGCGATGTCCTCCTGCGCCACCTGCTTGCCCGCCACGTTGACCAGGATGTCCAGCCCACCCAGTTGCTCATGGGCACGGCGCACCAGGTCGCGGCAGAAACGTTCGTCGCTGATATCGCCGGGAAGCGCAACGGCCTTGCGCCCGGCGGCCTTGATCAGCTCTATCACCTGGCGGGCGTCGCGCTCCTCCTCGGGCAGGTAGTTGATGGCGACGTCCGCGCCTTCACGGGCATAGGCAATGGCCGCCGCGCGGCCGATACCCGAATCGCCGCCGGTGATCAGGGCCTTGCGCCCCAGCAACCGGCCAAAACCGTGATAGCTGTGCTCGCCGTGGTCGGGACGGGGAATCATGTCCTGGTCGATGCCCGGCGCCGTTTGCGGCTGGTCGGGAAATTCCGGCTGGGGGTACTGGGTCAGGGGATCCTGCATCGCGTACTGATTGGATACGGGTTGAGTCGACATGGTGCTCTCCAACTAAAGGGCAAGGATGGGGCAACGGCGGGGCTCAACCGTCCAGCCGGTCGGACCGGCGCCCGGCCTGCAGGGCCTTGGCCATCTGCAGGTGGTTTTCCAGCTTGGGCAGGGTCTCTTCGGCAAATGCCTTGAGCTCCGGCACCTCGCTGGTCTGCGCCTGCTGCTGGATCTGCTCGATGGCTTCTTCGGTGGCCTTGACCTGGCTGGCGGCGTAGGCGCGGTCGAAGTCCTCGCCCTCGGCTTCAGGTACGCGGGGCATCAGGCGCTTGGCCTGGTCCATCACCTGTTCCCGGGGGGCGACCGGCAAGTCCAGCTGCTTGGCGATCTTGGCCAGGTGCTGGTTGGCGGTGGTGCGGTCGTTGATCACTTGGATGGTGTATTCCTTGACCGCCTTGGATGAGGTCTGCTGGTGGGCCAGGCGGCTGGCTTCGATATCGGCCATGCCCTTGGCCGAGGCGTCGTCGATGAAATCCGCGGGGGACTGGGCCAGGGCGCTGGTGGCGCCAAGGCCCAGGAGCAGTGCCAGTCCGGCACCGCGCATGACTGTGGCCATGGGGTTCATGAGGTGGCTCTCCGCTTGCAAATTGATCTGCCGGAAGCCATGGCTCCCGTCTGCATAGGGAAAGGTGGGGGGCGCAAAGGTTTAGAAAAACCCTCGCTTGCACGACGAACGGTGAACCCCGGCACGGCCGGGCCAGGGCTTCATCCGGTGCTTGCCGGCTCAGGCGTTGGAGCGGCTTTTCTGTGCCCGCTTGACCGCGTACATGGCTTCGTCGGCGTGCTTGAACAGCTGTTTTTCCTCCAGGCCATGCTCGGGATACAGGCCGATGCCGATGCTCGGCAGGATGTTCAACGAGTGGCCGTCCAGGCGCAGCGGCTCGCCCAGCGTCCGCCGGATCTTCTCCGCTACCCGCTGGGCGTCCTCGCTGTGCTGCACGCTCTCCAGCAGGATCACGAACTCGTCGCCGCCGATCCGCGCCACGGTGTCGGTTTCCCGCACGCAGCCCTTGAGCCGGTTGGCCACCGCTTGCAGCAGCATGTCCCCCACCGCGTGCCCGCAGGTGTCGTTGACCTCCTTGAACTTGTCCAGGTCGACATACAGCAGGGCCATGCGCCCCGACTCGCGCCGGGCCCGGGCCAGGGCTGAACGCAGGCGCTCGCGCAGCAGTTCGCGGTTGGGCAGGTGAGTCAATTGATCGTATTCGGCCATGTAGTGCAGGCGTGCATGCAGCTGCTTGCGTTCGATGGCCGCGGCCAGCTGCGCGCTGACGTACTGCAAGAGTTCCTGGTCCTGTTCGCTGTAGCTTTCGGTGCCCGGGGCGCTCTTGACCATCAGCACGCCGATGGTGCCCTTTTGCGAATTCAGCGGTACGCCCAGCCAGCAGCGCGAACCCTGGATAGCCGCGAACTCGCTCCAGAGCACCCGGTTCACCGGGCACTCCGGCGCCAGCAGCAAGGGCTGGCCGCATTGCAGCACCTCGACGCAGAAGCGTTCGATCAAGGTGCCCGGCAGTTCCGGGCTGCCCTCGCAGTCATCGACGTGATAGGGAAAACTCAGGCTGGCGCTGCGCTCGTCGTAGAGCGCCAGGGAACAGTTCAGCGCCGGCAGCCATTCGCCGATGATCCGATGCACATGCCGGAACAGCACCAGCAGGTCTTCGGTGGCATGGGCCGCCTCGGAAATCGCGTACAGCGCCGCCTGCCGGGATTCCGCCTGCTTGCGCTCGGTGATGTCGCGGGCCACGGCGATGCGCAACTGATCCACTTCCGACCAGCGCGCCGACCAGAGAATATGCGCCACCCGCCCGTCCTTGCGCACGTAGCGGTTCTCGAAATTCGGCTTGGGCACCCCGCCCATGATTTCCCGGGCGGCCTGCAAGGTACGTTCACGATCGGCCGGGTGCACCAGCTCGATCATCGGGCGGCCGATCAGCTCGTCGGCGGTGTAGCCGAAGACCCGCTCACAAGCGGCGCTGACGAACACGAAGCGACCCTCGACATCCACGGCGCACACGGCGTCCAGGAGCAGGTCGATGAAACTGGCCAGAGGCGCGGAGTTCTTGGTTGCCATCAGAGAAAGCTACTACCCATGAAAAATGCACTGAGTACCCATCCCTTGAGCCCGGTCGCAGGCCGAAGCCTGCAACTGCACACCGTCGCAACCCGCGCGGCGCGTCACGCCTTGTTGCCGACCAACCCCGGCACTGCGTGCAGCAGGGCATTGATCGCGAAACCGATGAACATCACCCCGCAGACCCGGGTGATCGCCAGCTCGTGGCGCTGGTACCAATTGCGTACCTTACGCGCGCCGACGATGCCGATGAGGATAGCGTATGCGCCAAGGCCGCCAAGGAAACTCAGGGCAATCAGCCCCGGCAGCATCGACCAGGTCAACAGCTCCGCGCGGCTGGAGAGCAGCGCGGTGAAGGTTGCCACCGCCACCGGATAAGCCTTGGGATTGGTCAGGCCGAACAGGATCCCGTGCCAGAACGGGTTGCGCGCCGGGCCCTGGGGTTCGTCGCCATCGCGCGGTTTACTGCGGATGGCCCGCAGGCCGAGCCAGAACAGGTACAGGCCGCTGAGCACGCCGAGGATATTGAACGCATCGCTGCCGATCTCCCGGGCCCCGACAATGGCGATCAGCGCCGTGCTGCACCAGACCACGTCGCCCAGCATGTGCCCGCAAAGAAACCCGACCCCCGCCTGCCGCCCGCGGGCCGCGCCGATGCCGAACACCGCCAGCACTCCGGGCCCGGGGGTGATCGCATAAATGAAACCCGAGGCGATAACGGCCAGCAACAGCGATGAGGTCATCAGCAAGACTCCAGGACGATGCGCCTGACAAAAACGCCAGGCACAGGGGGAATGTGGCGGATTCTGCACGATCAAGGCACCTTGCCACCAGCCGCTTTCGTCAGCTGCCCCTGTGGAACAGTCTCTCAATCGGCGGAGTAAAAGCGCATTCCCGGGTAAGGATGATCGCGCCAGGCCAGCAATCGCGAGGCCAGATCGCTGACGGCCAGGCTCAGGTGGTTGAGCCCCTTGAGCATGGTTCACGCTCCCGTCAAGGTTTTCGCCAAGGGATAGCGCTGGCCGTCGTAGTGCAAGGTGACACGGCTGTCCCTGGGCGCCAGGTCGCGGCTTTCGCAACCGGCCGGCCCCTTGAAATGCTCGGTGTCGACGATTCGCGTACGCACCAGCAGGTCGGCATGGCCGTTGCGCTGGCCGTTGCCCAGTTCCAGGGTCCGGTGCAGGGTCCGGCTGCGCCCGACACACTCACCGCCCCGGCCGAGCTCAGCGCGGCGCTCATCCACCACCAGCCCTTCGAGCCTCGGCGGAAGGCCCTTGCCATCACGCACGAACAGGGTCAGCACGGTTTTCTCATGAGGGTGGGTGCTTGAGGCGCGGCGGTAGGTGGCCCGCAGGCCAAAGGCCCGCTCCTCCTCGCTCAACTGGTAACGCCCGGTATCGATCTGCAACCCCTGCAAGGCCAAGCCATCGGAACGCCGGGCCAGGTCATTGTTGTAGCTGGCCACGGCCCAGCCGCTGTCGTCGAGCAGCAGCGCCACATCCAGGTTGTAGCGAGGTACCTTGGCGTTTTCGGCCCCTTGCACCGGCGTTGCTCGAACCCCGATGTTGATGCCGTCTTCCGCCGGCCAGGGTTTGCAGACATGGAGTTCTCCCGGGGAATTGGGGCTGTTGTCGCACTCGGCCAGCGCCATCGTCGCCACGCCCAGCAACGCGCACAGCACCAGCCCACGGGTCGATTGTTCAAGCAGGTTCATCAAGCTTCCTTATCGCTCGCCGGTATCAGATGCCACTGAAGCCATTGGGCAGGACGTAGCGTTGGCCATCGTAGTGCAGGGTGCTGACCACCGGTTTGGCGGCCACGGAGGTGGACTGGCATTCTTCCCCGACTTTTTTGCTCTGGGTACTGACGCTGACCGAACGCACGATCAGGTCGGCGTAACCGTGGCTGCGGGTCTTGGCGATATCCAGGGTGCGCGTGGTTTTAGTGCCCTCGCCGGCGCACTGGCCATCCCATTCGCCGTTGTAGGAATGGGCCACGAACTTCTCCAGCACCGGGCGCAGGGTACTGCCCTCGCGCACGTAGAGGCTGAGCCAGGTCTGATTGAAGGGGTTGACCCTGGAGGAACCCTCGAACGCGGCCCGGACCCCGAACGCTCGAACCTGAGGCGTCAGTTGGAAGCGCCCGGTATCGAGCTTCACGCTCTCCAGGCGAACGGCGTCGGAGACAAAGGCGGCAGGCTGCTCATAGCTGGCCAGGGCCTGTCCGCTGCTGCGGTCCAGCACTGCCAGTTGCAGGTTGTAGGTGCCGTCATCGGTGCCGGTGTCGCTGGGGTCCGGAACCTGCTCGGACAGCAGGCTGATGCTCTGGTCGGCAAAGGCCGGCCAGTCCTTGCACAGGGAAAAGCCCGGGACTTCGGCATTGCGTGGCGGCGGCAGGCACTGGGCGGCGGCGGATGTGGCACCGGCCAGCAGGGCCAGGCTGCCCAGAAGCGGGGCCAGGGAAGAGCAACGGATCATTCACGACTCCTTGTGACAGGCGGATAGAGCGCCATTTCAGGTCGCACTATCCTCCGCGGCGCGGGCGCTTTCAACGCCGGGAGCAGTTGCTCGGGAGTCTGTGGTGCCGGGCGTGCGGATGAACCCTTCGCAGGCTTGCCAGCGAAGGGTTCCGTCCCTCAGAACGCGTTGCGGAAAATCTCCTCGATCTGCCGCTGATCCGCCGGACGCGGGTTGGTCAGGCCGCAGGCATCCTTGAGGGCATTGGCCGCCAATAGCGGAATGTCCTGCAACTTGGCGCCCAACTCGCGCAAACCGGCGGGAATCTCCACATCACGGGCCAGGGTGCGGATCGCCGCGATGGCCGCCTGGGCGCCCTCTTCCGGGCTGAAACCGCGAATGTCCGCTCCCAGCGCGTGGGCCACATCGGTCAGGCGCTGGGCGCATACCGTGGCGTTGAAGCTCTGCACATGGGGCAACAGCACCGCGTTGCACACGCCATGGGGCAGGTCGTAGAAGCCGCCCAGCTGGTGGGCCATGGCGTGCACGAAACCCAGGGACGCATTGTTGAATGCCATGCCGGCGAGGAACTGCGCATAGGCCATGTTCTCCCGTGCCAGCAGATCGTTGCCGTCGTGCACCGCCTGGCGCAGGTTGGCGCTGATCATTTCCACGGCCTTCAGGGCGCAGGCGTCGGTGATGGGGTTGGCGGCGGTGGACACATAGGCTTCCACCGCGTGGGTCAAGGCATCCATGCCGGTGGCGGCGGTCAGGCCCTTGGGCATCGCCACCATCAGTGCCGGATCGTTCACCGACAGCAATGGTGTGACGTTGCGGTCGACGATGGCCATTTTCACATGGCGCGATTCGTCGGTGATGATGCAGAAACGGGTCATTTCGCTGGCAGTGCCGGCGGTGGTGTTGATGGCGATCAAGGGCAGTTGCGGCTTGGCCGACTGGTCGACGCCTTCGTAATCGCGGATCTGCCCGCCATTGGTGGCACACAGGGCAATGCCCTTGGCGCAGTCATGGGGCGATCCGCCGCCCAGGGAGATGACGAAATCGCACTGTGCCTGCTGCAATTGCGCCAGGCCCTGCTCGACGTTGGCAATGCTCGGGTTGGGCTTGGCACCGTCGAAGATCACCGAATCGATGTCCTGCATGGCCAGCTTCTCGGCCACCATGCTGGCCACGCCAGCCTTGGCCAGGCCCGTGTCAGTGACGATCAGCGCCTTGCGAAATCCATAGTTGCGGATGGCGCTCATGGCCTCGTCGAGACAGCCGATGCCCATGATGTTCACGGCTGGAATGAAAAAGGTGCTGCTCATCAGAAGGTCTCCCGGCGAATGCCGATTTCACGGTGTCGATGCAATGTTTGCCAAACAGGATCGACCGATCGGTCACCGGCGTTGTTGATCTGGCTCAAGGGTCGGTCGTGATAAAGTCGCCAGCCGAAATACCTCCAGCCTTGAGACCGATGACCGCGATGATGGATTTCCAGGAATTTGATGCCGAACTTGAAGACTGGAACGCCCTGGGTGCCAGCACACCGTTCAGTGGCCTGCTGATCGGCAACGGCGCCAGCCGTGCCGTGTGGGAAGACTTTGCCTACGACTCACTGTTCGAAAACGCTCGCACAGTGGAAGAAAAACCCCTCAGCCAGTCCGAGCTCAGCGTATTCGAGGCCCTGCAGACCCGCAGTTTCGAGCAGGTACTGGGCGCCCTGAAAACCACCAGCCGAGTCAACAAGGCCCTGGCAGTCAGCTCGGCGGCGCCGCGCAATCGCTACTACGCCATCAAGGAAGCGCTGATCAACACCGTGCACGCGGTGCACATTCCCTGGCGCCTGGTCCAGGAGCAGAGCCTGGCGGCGATCAACCAGGAACTGCGGCGCTATCCCACGGTGTTCACCAGCAACTATGACCTGCTCAACTACTGGGCCGTGCAACAGGACAGCCAAGGCATCGACGACCTGTTCCACGGTGCCGATCCGGCCTTCGAACTGGGCAGCGCCCCTAGCGCCCCGACCCGCATTCTCTACCTGCATGGCGGCCTGCACCTGGTGCGCAACCTGGACGGCAGCGCACGCAAGCTGACTTCCACCGAAGGCACCCTGCTGGGCAGCTTCGCCATCAACAACACCCTCAAGACCCTGGACGACGTGCCGCTGTTCGTCAGCGAGGGGCCGCTGGCGGACAAGCTCAAGACCATCCGCAGCTCGGATTACCTGTCGTTCTGCTACCAGCAGTTGCTGGATCACAGCGGCGCGCTGTGCATCTTCGGCCACAACCTGGGGCCCCAGGACAGCCACCTGGTCCAGGCGATCCGCCAGTCGGCGACCCAGACCCTGGCGATCTCCATCTACCCGCGCAGCGCGGCGTTCATCCAGCACCAGAAACGCCACTACGCCAAGCTGTTCGAAGGCCTGGACCTGAGTCTGCGTTTCTTCGACTCCAAGACCCACGCCCTGGGCAACCCGGCCCTGTCGGTGCCCGTGGAGCGCTGAGCACTCCCGCCCTGTAGGAGCTGGCTTGCCAGCGAAGATGTCCGCCGGGGCGATGCATGTCTTGGTGCTCATTCGCCAACCAGCCGGCTCCTGGCGGCGCTGAACGCCTTCAGTCCTCGCTGCTGTGCACCACCACCAGCAACTGCGCCTGCTCGTCCCCCACGGAACGGATGCGGTGGGGTTTCTGCGCATTGAAGTGCAGTGCATCGCCACGGTTGAGAATCACCCGCTCGTTCATGAAATCCACTTCCACCTGGCCTTCGTGGACGAACAGGAACTCCTCCCCCAGGTGTTCCTTGAAGGTCTTGTCACTGAATTCCCGGGCCGGGTAGATGATGAACGGCAGCAGGTTGCGCTCGCTGACCTGATGGGCCAGCACCGCATATCCCGGCGTCTGCCCATTGGCCGCCAGTGACTGGCGCTGGTCGCTGCGCACCAGGCTGTAGCTGTCGAGGCTGATGCTGTCCTCGGCGAACAGTTCCTCGACCTTGACGTTCAGCGCCTTGGCCAGCTTCAACGCGGCAGCGATCGACGGCGTGTTCAGCCCGCGCTCGACTTTCGACAGATAGCTCTTGGTCATCCCGGATTTCTCGGCCAGGGCTTCCAGGGTCACGCCCAGTTTTTTTCTCAGTAATTTCAAACGGATAGACATGTAGAGCGGTTAATCCATCTAGAAAACAACGATTGGCGCTTGCCAATGACACAAAGTGTCATATAGCCTCTTAAGTGTCATCTCGATTCACCAAGCGCCGTCGCAAGCAGCAGGTGAAGCGCAGATCCGACGTCCATTGCACTTCTCAAAGGACCTTCGACATGGCCAAGACATTAGCATTGCCCAAAGACCAACTGGTCAAGCAAGCCCTGACCCAGATGCAAAATACCCTGGCGGATAATACGTGGACCGACCGACAAAAGCTGGCCCTGACCTGCCGCATTCTGTTCGAGAACGGCCACGACTCGGGCCTCGCCGGGCAGATCACCGCCCGCGGCCCGCAACCCGGCACCTACTACACCCAGCAACTGGGCCTGGGCTTCGATGAAATCAGCGCCAGCAACCTGCTGCTGGTCAACGAAGACCTGGAGGTCCTCGAAGGCCACGGCATGCCTAACCCGGCCAACCGCTTCCACAGTTGGGTGTACCGCGCCCGGCCGGACGTGAACTGCATCATCCACACCCACCCGACCCACGTCGCCGCGCTGTCGATGATCGAAGTGCCGCTTGCGGTGTCGCACATGGACCTCTGCCCACTGTACGAGGACTGCGCCTTTCTCGAAGCCTGGCCAGGGGTGCCGGTGGGCAACGAAGAAGGCGAAATCATCTCCGCCGCCCTGGGCGACAAGCGCGCGATCCTGCTTTCCCACCACGGCCAGCTGTCCACCGGCGCGAGCATCGAGGAAGCCTGCGTGATCGCTCAACTGATCGAGCGTGCGGCCAAGCTGCAACTGCTGGCCATGGCCGCCGGCACCATCAAGCCGATCCTCCCGGAGCTGGGCCGCGAAGCCCACGACTGGATTTCCAAGCCCAAGCGCCACAGCGCCGCCTTCAACTACTACGCTCGGCAAAACCTGAAAAAACACGCCGACTGCCTGAACTGATCCACCCCTTATGCCTTGCAGGAGTTGCACCATGCCTACTACCCAGATCCACGGCATCATCGGCTACACCGTCACCCCCTTCGGCCCCAACGGCGAAGGCCTGGACCTGGACGCCCTCGGGCGTTCCATCGACCGCATGATCGACGCGGGCGTCCACGCCATCGCCCCCCTGGGCAGCACCGGCGAAGGCGCCTACCTGAGCGACGCCGAATGGGACCAGGTCAGCGAGTTCAGCATCCGCCACGTGGCCAAGCGTGTGCCGACCATCGTCAGCGTCTCCGACCTGACCACCGCCAAGGCCATCCGCCGCGCGCGTTTTGCCGAAGCCAAGGGCGCCGACGTGGTGATGGTGCTGCCCGCCTCCTACTGGAAGCTCAGCGAAGCCGAGATCCTCGCTCACTACCAGGCCATCGGCGCCAGCATCGGCGTGCCGATCATGCTCTACAACAACCCGGCCACCAGCGGCACCGACATGTCGGTGGAACTGATCCTGAAGATCTTCCACGCCGTGGAAAACGTCACCCTGGTCAAGGAAAGCACCGGCGACATCCAGCGCATGCACAAGCTGCAACTGCTGGGCGAAGGCCAGGTACCGTTCTACAACGGCTGCAACCCGCTGGCCCTGGAAGCTTTCGCTGCCGGTGCCAGTGGCTGGTGCACAGCGGCGGCGAACCTGATCCCGCAGCTCAATCTCGACCTCTATCAGGCCGTGCTGAGCAACGACCTGGCTCGCGCCCGGGCGCTGTTCTACCGCCAGTTGCCGCTGCTGGACTTCATCCTCAAGGGCGGTTTGCCGGCCACGGTCAAGGCCGGGCTGGAACTCGCCGGGCTGCCCACCGGCGAGCCGCGCAAGCCGGTATTCGCGCTGAACGAGGGCGGTCGCCAACAGTTGCAGACGCTGCTGCAGAGCCTGGGTTGATTTCCTGAAAAAAAAGCCCGGACAGCTGACACCGTCCGGGCTTTGGCATGGGCCGCGTCCAAGCGTGGCTCAGTGACTGTCCAGCGCCACCGGGGCCTGGGCCTTGAACTGCGGGTCCTGCAGCATCTGCGCAATGAAGTCGTCGGTGATGCGCCGCACATGCTGGTATTGGCCGCCATCAGTGTTGGCCCAACCACGCCAGGAGCGGGTCTGGTTGCTGACCCGATACTTGGCCACCTCCTGGTCACCGCGGCTGACATGGAACATCACCTGGCTGTCCCAAGTGGTCCGGCCCGGTACGATAAACAAGGTCATGGCACTGAGCAGCCCCATGGGAATGTTCTGCCAGCCAAAGTAATCACTGTTGGCCATCACGATCACGTTGTAGCCATCGGCACTGAACCCCGGCTGCACCTGCTCGAAGGTGCCGCGACGACGCAGTTCGTCACGGATCAGGCCGGCAGGGATGGCCCCCATCACACTGACGCTGATCGCCGGTAGCCGCTGCTGATAATCCACCTCGGCCGGCTTGAGACTGTGGCTGGTCTGGCAACCGCCAAGCCCCAGCATCAGCACCATCAAAAACCACAATTGATTACGCATTAGAGATCCCCCGACAGCATGGCCTTGAGCATCGACGCCTTGGGCCCCTGCTCCCTGACGATCAACGACGTGACCTCCTCCATCTTCTCCAGATCGACCCGTTGCAGGTCCGGCACCTGCGGGTATTTGGCGCGCACCAGGGCGGCGTCGCGCTCCAGGTGGTCGCTGTGCAGAAACACGCACTTGGCCCCCGACGCCGACAGGCAGCCGGCGCGAAAATCACCCAGGTAATAAGCCTTGCCGGCTTCCAGTTCCAACGGGATGGAGAAGTCTTCGCGGCTCCAGGCGGTGGCGTTGCCGCGGTCGAAATGCAGGTTGTAGATCTCGTAGCGCCCGGGTTTGAGCGGCATCACGAACAGGCTGCCGATGCCGTGCCAGGTCTCGCGCACATCCCGTGGCGTGCGGCCGTAGATCTGGTTGTACAAGCGCGCCGAGGCGAACCCGTCACCGCCGCGCGGGCGAATCAGCAGCATTTGTTCGTTGGCGGTGTGCACCGCCTTCGGCCAGATGCCGACCACCCCCACCACATAGGCCACCCCCGACTGCGAGTCGGGGCGCATGCTCTCGGCAACTTTCGTGGAAGACAGGCTGTAGCAACCGCTCAACGCCAGCAGCGCGGCGAGTAATACGAGAGGGCGAATCATGAGGTCGCAGATCCCTTGGACAATGATTGATAACGTCAACCAGAGTGCCAGGCCTGCCGAGCGCCCGGTGACGGGCGCGGAGGATAAGGCAAATGATGGCATTGCGCCATAACTCCGTCGCCAATCGGCTGGCGGCCTGCCAGATCACAATACGCTGCCCTCGCCCGGCCTCCAGGCAAATGCCAGGTGCTTGTGAAAACCCGCTGGCAGCACAAAGCCCGAACGCTGCCTGGGTTCGGGCCTGGTGCTGTCGAGGGTGTGTGGAGCCGGGCCTAAACGGACGTCAGGTCCTTGATGTTGTGGCTGGGGCCGTTGGCCTTGACGCTGGCGATGCCCTTTTCCCGGGCCGCTTCCGAGGAATAGGTTTCACTGTTGCCGATGATCTGGTGGTTGGCCGCCTTGAGGTTGAAATAGGGTTTGCCATCCTTGGCGCTCTTGCGCTCGTAGCGCTCTTCCAGGGGACTGTTGGCCTGCACCGAGGCGATGCCGTTCTCGGCTGCGGCGCGGGTGGTGTACTGCTCGCTGCTGAGAATGACCTCGGCATTGGCCGCCTTGAGCACGAAGCGAAACTGGCCGTTGCTGCTTTTCTTCAACTCATACCATCCGGACATGCTGTAGCTCCTGGGTTGATCGTTGGGCGTTGCGCCTTGAGAGTAAAGACTCTTTCAGCCATTCAGCCATTGCCCCGGTGGCTGAAGAAACGGTTTTCCACCCGCGCCAGCCCCAGGTGTTCACGCAGGCTGTGGCCGGTGTAGCGCTGGCGAAACAGACCCCGGCGCTGCAGCTCGGGGGTGATCAGTTGCACGAAATCGTCGATGGCCCCCGGCAGATGGGTGAACAGCACATTGAAACCGTCGGCGGCGTATTCCTGGTACCAGGTAGCCAGCTCATCGACGATCTGCCCCGGCGTGCCCACCAGTACCTTGTGCCCGCTGGCCGACAGGCTGCGCAGCAGTTGCGCCAGGCTCGGCCGCTCCCGGCGGATCAGTTCCTGCACCAGGTGCCGGCGGCTTTTATGCCGCTCGGTGGGGGCGGCATCGTCCAGCAACGGCACCTGCGCATGCAGGGGCAGATGCGACAGGTCGATACCCAGGTCCAGCAGGTAGGACAGGGCCTTGAGCTGTGCCTGGGGGTCCTGCAGTTCCTGCAATTGCTGGTACTTCTCCTCGGCTTCGTTGAGGGTGCGGCCCACCGTGGGGGCGATGCCGGGGAAGATTTTCAACTGCCCGGCATGACGCCCGTAAGCGGGAAGCCGTTCCTTGAGTTCGCGATAGAAAGCCTTGGCCTGCTGCAGGTCGGTCTGGGCGGTGAACACCAGCTCGGCGCAGCGCGCCGCCAGCTCACAGCCCGGCCCGGACGACCCGGCCTGGGCGATCACCGGCCAGCCCTGCAATGGCCGCGGTGCATTCAACGGCCCCTGTACCTGGAAGTGCCGCCCCCGGTGCTGCAACAGGTGCATGCGCTCCGGGCGCAGCCACTGGCCGCTGGCCTTATCCCGGGGAAAGGCGTCGTCGGCCCAGCTGTCCCACAGCCCGCTGGCCACACTGAAGAACTCCTCGGCCCGGGCGTACCGCTCGGCGTGGCTCAGGGGTTCGGGGTGGTTGAAGTTCTCGCCGCCGACCAGCCCGGTTACCAGGTTCCAGCCAGCCCGGCCCTCACTCAGGTGGTCCAGGGAGGCGAACTTGCGCGCCAGGTTGTAGGGCTCGTTGTAGGAGGTGCTGGCGGTGGCGATCAGGCCGATATGCCGGGTCACCACCGCCAGGGCCGGCAGCAGGGTCAGCGGGTCCCAGCGCAGGCTGTAGGAACTGCGGGCCAGTACCCGCGGGTCCAGGTCCCCCACCGCCACGTTGTCGTTGAGAAACAGGGCGTCGAAACAGCCCCGCTCCAGGGTTTGCGCGTAGTGCCGGTAGCGCTGGAAATTCAACGAGGCGTCGGCATCCGCCTGGGGATGGCGCCAACTGCCGCCATGGGCGCCGGAGCCGGAGAGAAAGGCCCCCAGCCCCATCTGCCCGCCGCGCTCAGCCACGGCTGGTGCCCTCCTCGGCCGTCGGCACCGGCGCCGGGGCCGTGCGCAAGAGCAGGCTCACCGAGGCCCAGACCAGCAGCGTGACCACCGCCAGAAAGCCCATCACCGCGCGGTAACCATTGAGAAAGGCGCCCTGGGCATCGTCCAGCGGCGTGGCGGAAAAGTGATGGAACAGCCCCACCCCCACCGCCAGCCCGACACCGCCACCGACGTTGTGCAAGGTCATCAGCGAGCCCATGGCCACCGAGCCCACTTCCTGGGGCACCGAGGAAATCCCCAGCACCGTGGACGGCCCGAGAATGCTGGCCCACCCCAGGCCCATGACGACAAAGGCGCCCAGCAGATAAGGCAGCGAAGTCTGGCCATCGAAACCGGCCTGCAACAACGCCGACAGCACGAACAGCAGCAGCCCGGTCTTGATCAGCAGCGCCGGCCCCTTGCGATCCACCAGGCGCCCCACCAGCGGTGACAGCAGCGCCACCCCCAGGGTGGTGGGCAGCAACAGCAGGCCGCTGGCCTGCACCGTTTCGCCGCGGATCTGCGCCAGGTACAGCGGCATGACGAAAAACGCCACGCAGTAGAACAGCGCCAGGCCGAAACTGGCCGCCACCCCGGCAACGAAACGCCGGTTGGCGAACAGCTTGAGGTCGATGATCGGCGCGGCCACCCGCCGCTCCACCGCCAGGAATGCGCCCAGGGCCAGCACCGCCAGCGCCACCAGGGCCAGGGTCAGGGGTGAGCCCCAGCCCCAGCTGCCGCCCTGGACGATCACCAGCACCAGGCTCGGCAGGCCGATCAGCAACAGCAGCGCACCCCAACCATCCAGGCGCGCCCCGGTCTCGGCCGAACGCGACTCCTTCACGCTGAAGCTGCAAATGCCCAGGCTCAGCAGTACGAAGGGCACGTTGATGAGAAAGATCCACTGCCAGCCGAAGGCACTGGTTATCAGCCCGCCCAACACCGGGCCGACCGCCAGCCCCACTCCATTGACCCCGAACAGCACCCCGAAGGCCCGCCCCTGCTCGGCGGTCTCGAAGGTGCTGGAGACAATCGCCCCCGAGGCGGTATAGAGCACCGCGCATGCCAGCCCCTGGGCCACCCGCGCGCCGATCAGGGTATCGATCTGCCCCGCCAGCCCGGCCGCCAGGGAGGCCAGGCCGAACACCGTCAGGCCGATGAACAGCACCCGCTTGCGCCCATGCAGGTCGGCCAGGCGCCCCACCAGCACCATGAAGCTCGACAGGGCCAGGATGAAGCCGTTGATCACCCATTGCAGGGCGTCCACCGAGGCCCCGAGGTCGGCCTGCAGGGCCGGTAACGCGGTGTTGACGATGGTGAAATCCACACAGCCGAGAAAACTGGCGATGCTCACACCGAGCAATGCCCACCATTTGCGTTGCTGTTGCGCAAAAACGCTCATGGAAACTCCTTGTCAGTCATAAAAAAACGCTCTGTAGGAGCCCGCTTGCCGGCGAACAGCCCCTTGAGTCCGGCATCGCCGGCAGGGGCGCTTTCGCTGGCAAGCCAGCGCCTACATTGATCGCGGCGGATCAGATGGCGATGGCGCCGCTGGTCCAGTTGGGGTGAATGGCGCCGGGCAAGGTGAAGGGAATCGGGATCCCCCGCTTCTTGAACTTCAGGGGCAGCCAGCGCACCCGGTCCGGGCTGTGGGGTTCGATCAGCAACTCGCGGCTGGTGGCCATGGCCGTGGTCATCTGCTGCGGGTAGAGCACGTAGTGGTAACCCTCGTCGGCCCACAGCGGCAGGATGATCGGGATCTCTTCCAGGATGTACTCCCGGCACTGGGCCGCCGCCCGCTCGATGTCCGCGTGTTCGTCACGCAGGCGCAGGCGCTCGGTGAATACGCCGATGGTGCTGTCGATGGCGTCGCGCAGTTCCTCGCGCTGCTGGTAGACCTGGTTCAGTTGCTGGCGCAGCTCGGCATAGCGGTCGCTGGCCAGTTCCTGGTTCCAGCGGGTGATGTGATAGGGCACCCGCAGGCCGTCGAGGATGCTCTGGTTGCGCGCCAGCCAGGCATCGCCATCGCGGATCGCCGCCGACAGCGCCTCCCCGGGGGACTTGCCGTGCTTGTTGTGGCGTTGCAGGGTATCGGCCACCACCACCTTGACGTGGCTGAAGCCGGACTGGTTGATCAAGTGAATGGTGGACCGCAGCTTCTGGTCCTCGTGATATTCCTGGCCGACGCTGACCGCCAGTACCACGCGCTTGCCGTCGAATTCGTGCTCCTCGCCGCCCTTGTTGAAGTAGGCCTTGAGGTTGATTTCCTGCACCTTGCTCATGAGTTCAGCTCCAGTAGGCCAAAGGCTGGTGTTCGCCGTAGTAACCGATAAAGACCCCGAGGGTGACCCGGGTGCTGCTGGCCGAAGGGCGCACGGCGTGGATCAGCCGCGGGTTGAGGAGGATCAGGTCGCCGGGCTCGGGCTTGACCACGAAATCCGGCGGCGGCAGCAGGTGGCGTTCGATGCCGTAGGCCCGTTCGCCCTTGAGGCGGTTGTACTCCTGCTCGTCCGGCTCGATGCCCCAGATCTCCAGCTCTCCGCCATCCTCGGGGATTTCCAGGTAGATGTTGGTGGACAGCTGGGTCAGCAACTGCGGGCTGTGGCCCTCGGGGGCATTGCGTTCAAGCTTGTCGGTGTGGGGCGTGAGATCGACCCCAGAACCCTGGAAGCGGGCAATGCCGACGAAACACTTCTGCCCGTCCACCTGCAACAGGTGCGCGCCCTGCGGCCAGACTTCGTCCAGCAGCAGGCGCAGTTCGTCGATGGGCGAGGCCAGTGGCCGGAACAGATTGCGGATCCTGCGAATGTTGGGCAGGGCCAGGGCGTGGTATTCGGCCCGGCTCTGCTCATCCTGGATCTCGATATAAGCCTTGCCGACCCGGACGAACTCCTGCTGCTGGCTGAAGGCACTGCGCAGTTCCTGCTGATACAGATGATCCCGCGCCACCTGCAAGGTATCCGGTGGGCAGAAACCTTTGAGCTGAACGCCGTAAGAGCGTTTTTCCACAACATCGAGGATATGCCGCGCTTCAAGTTTGTCGGCCGTAGTGACTGTGAACATGCAAGCTCCCTTAATTCCCTGGAAGTAGCGACGAAGTACAACATCGGTAGAACGTAATAATTTGTTTCAGGGCCACCTTAGGCAGTTGCGATGGCCTTGTGAAATATCCTTTATCTCTAATATCCAAACTTAAAAATGTATAGAAAATCAGGCAAATAGCGGCCACCACAGGCACTTTGAAAGTGCTGCGAGAAGATTATGAAATTTGCTGATAGTTAAATTAAGCGAAGGACATTATTGCTCTTTATTTATTTAAAACCTCCCGAGATCAATTAATAAAACTGCCACACACTCATTCAACTTCATTGAATTGAGCATCCATGTAAGCTGCGGCATCGAAAGTCTTCTGAATAATGCCCTCCTCGCGGTAGAGATCGGCGGTGTGCTGCACGTCCTCCACCACGGCCGGGCCTACGGCGATACGCCGGGGCACCGAGTAGCGATTGGAACGCTCATGCACCTCCACCGGCAAACCGCTGTAGCCGGCCTGGATCTTTGAAAACTCGCTCTGGTGCTGGTTGGCCCAGGCATAGGCACGATCCAGGCGCTGCAGGAAGTCGGCGATCTGCTGCGGCTTGTCGCGAATCGCCTGGTCGTTGGCCACCAGCAGCATGTGCCCGGCGAACAGCCCTTCGCCACTGACCAGCACCCGGCTGCCGCCCTCCATCTGCACCATGCTGGTATAGGGGTCCCAGGTCGACCAGGCATCGGCCTGGCCGTTGCTCAGCAGGCTGCGGGATTCGGCCGGCTGGAGAAAGATGAACTGCGCATCCGCGCCGTGCAGGCCCACCGACCGCAGGGCGGCCAGGGCCAGGAAATGGCCGATGGAGCCCCGGGTGGTGGTGATGCGCCGGCCCTTGAGGTCGGCGGCCTGCTTCAGCGGCGAATCCTCCTTGACCACGATCGCCACCGCGGTCGGCGTGACCTTGAGCTTGATCACCCCCACGGTCTTGAGCGGCGCCCCGGCCGCGGCGGCAAACACAAAGGGCGCATCCCCCAGGCTGCCGATATCCACCGCCCCGGCGGCCAGGGCCTCGGCGGTGGGGGCCGCGGCAGCGAAGGAGGCGAACTCGATGGGGTACGGCACCTGCTCCAGCTCGCCTGCCGCCTGCAGCAGAATCTTCAGCGACTGCTTCTGGCTGGACACCCGCAGCGCCGGCTGCGCCAGTGCACTGCCCAGCCACAAACACAACACCAGCCCTTGCAGGAGCCGGCCTGCCGGCGAACCGCCCCTGCCCCCTGCGCCCTTCATGCCGCCGCCTTCGCTGGCAAGCCAGCTCCTACCAGGTGAACGACCGGCAGGACGCCACGGGTGTAGGAGCCAGCTTGCTGGCGAATGGCCCTTGAACCCTGCGCCGGTCATGCGGCCGCCTTCGCTGGCAAGCCAGCTCCTGCGAGAGTGATCGTGGTCATGCTCAGAACGCCAGGCTGACGCGGCTGTAGTAGTAGCCGCCGCCCAGGCCATAGGGCGAGAACATTCCGTATTCATAGGTTCCCGCCCAGGCCTTGAGGCCGATCTTGTCCGGGTACACGTCGAACAGGTTGTTGGCGCCCACGGCCACGGTGAGGTTCTGGGTCACGTCGTAGGCCACGTCCAGGTCGGTGATCCACTTGGCGCTGTAGGTGCGATCGTTGCTCGGGATGTTCGAGCCTTCGGTGTACTCGCCAAAGCGGGTCAACTGCAGGTTGGTGGTCCAGTCGCCGACCTTGTAGTTGCCGGAGAGGATCCACTTGTCCTTGGGCGTGGATTTAGTCAGGTCGATCTGCTGCTGGCGGTCGAACAGCACATACCCCGCCCCCAGGCGCGACAGGGCCGCCGGGGTGTCCGCCAGGTCGCGGATGGTGGTCTTGTTGTGGTTGTAGGCGACGCTCCATTTCGCCGTGCCGTACTCGCCGAAGGACTGGCGGTAGTCCGCCACCAGGTCCACGCCCTTGGTCCGGGTGTCGGCAGCGTTGGTGTAGTACTGCCCGGCGAGGTTCGGCGAGAGGCCGTTCTCCACCAGGATCTGCGACACCGCCGGGCCCTTGAGGATGCCGGTCTGGAGAATGCGCTTGTCGATGTCGATCAGGTAGAAGTCGGCCGTCAGGCGCAGCCGATCGGTGGGCTCGGCGGTGAACCCCAGGCTGTAGTTGCGCGAGGTTTCCGGCTCCAGGTCCTTGGCGCCCAGGGCCACCGCTTCCGGCGAGTTGGGGCGCATCTGCTTGGTACGCACCGAGGTGGTGGTGCCACCGGCGCCGAATTCGGTGACCGTGCTGGTGGTGGAAAAGACGCTCTGGGCCAGGGACGGTGCACGGAAGCCGTTGCTCACCGCAGCCCGCACCGCGTACCCGGGGAGGAACTCGTAACGGGTGGTGAGCTTGCCGCTGGTGGTGTCGCCTACCCCTAGGTTGTACTTCTCGTAGCGCGCCGCCGCACCGACGTACCAGTTGGGGGTGATGTTCAGGCCCAGGTCGATATAGGCCGCCTCACTGTGGCGCTTGAGGCTGTAGGCATCTTCCGGGGTCGTGCCGTTGACCGAGAACAACCCCGGGTCCGGCACCACACCGGCGAAAGGCCCGGTGTTGGGGACATAGCTGCCCTGGTTGTAGGAGTTGGCCTCGCCCTCCTCCAGCGCATATTTCTCCCAGCGGTATTCCACGCCGAAGGAGGTTTCCAGCGGGCTGCTCCAGCCGATGTCCAGGGCCCGGGAGAAGTCCAGGTTGTTGGTCCACTGGTCGAACACCAGGTTGCCCAGGTGGAAGTCGTGCTGGCTGTAGGGGCCATTGGAAATGTTCAGGTTGTTGGCCGTGTCGAGCACGCCGCGATCCTTGCCGTAGGTGCTCGACAGGTCCCAGTCCCAGCCACCGAGCAGGCCCTTGGCACCACCGGCGACCTGGAAATCGGTCTCGTGGATTTCCCGCCGCGCCTGGCCGCCGTTGGGGTAAGGCGCATTGGGAATGCCCGCCAGGCTGGTGATGTCGGTGGGCTTGCGGTGCCCCAGGTCCTTGTTGCTGTTGCGGTAGCTCAGGGTCGAGAACGAGTACAGCTTGAGGTCGTCCTCCAGAGGCAGCTCGGCGTTGTAGGCCAGGCTGGTGGTGCGATCGCGGCCCAGGCCGTACTCGGTGCCCCAGCCCTGGCGATTGCTTTCCCGGGGGTCCGGCGAGCCGTCGGCCTGCTTGAAGTACAGCTGGCCGCTGGCGGCACTGGAGCGCTCGTAGGGTTCCTGCAGCTTGGCGTCCCAGGACAGGTTGATGAAGCCGCCGTTCTCTCCCAGTTTGTTGCCCCAGTTGAAGGCTTCGTGGCCGGTGGTGCCGTCGCCGTCGTAGTACTGGCCCAGGGTGGTGTCGGAGGTCAGGCCTTCGGCATTGCGCTTGAGGATGATGTTGATCACCCCGGCGATGGCGTCGGAGCCGTACTGCGCCGCCGCGCCGTCGCGCAGCACTTCGATGCGCTCGATGGCGGCGGTGGGAATCAGGTCCAGGTCCACCGGCACCGAGGCGTTGCCGACCCGTGCGCCGTTGTTGATCAGCGCCGAGTTGTGCCGGCGCTTGCCATTGATCAGCACCAGCACCTGGTCGCCGCCCAGGCCGCGCATGCTCACCCCGCGCACCAGGAACGCCGTGCCGCCGCCGTTGATGGTCGGTACGTTGAACGACGGCAGCAGGCGCCCGAGCATTTCTTTCAGGCCGTTCTGGCCGATGCTGCGCAACTGCTCGCTGTCGATCACATCGATCGGCGCCGGGCTGTCGGTCACCGTGCGTTGCTGGCTGCCGCGCACCCCGGTGACCACCACCGTGCCCAGGGTTTCGTCGGCCGCCAGCAGTTCGGCGGGCAGCGCCAGGCCCAGCAGGCCAAGGCTCAGGGGGGCCGCGCCGAAGAGGATTTTATGCAAGGAAATACTCATGACTTCAGATCCTTTGACAGGCGGCTCAGCGCGCTCGGGCGGCAACGGTTTCGACTTCGATCAAGGCGCCGGGCAGCACCAGCCCCGCCACTTGCACCGTGGTCCGGGCGGGCTTGAGCGGCTGCTTCTGGGTGCCGAAGAACTCGCGGAAGGCCACTTGCAGGCCGTCGAAATCCAGCTTGCCGCCCAGGGCCGGGTCCCCTACCAGGTAGATGCGCAGTTGCACCACGTCCCCCAGGGTCAGGCCCTGGCTGGCGAGGATCGTCTCCACCTTGCGCAGCACCACCCGGGCCTGGGCCTCGGTGTTGCCCTCGGCGTGGATCTGCTCCTTGGACGCCTTGGGGTCCACCGGGTCCGGCAGCAGCCCGGAGAGGTAGGTCACCTCGCTGTTGGCGGGCAGGGTCACCGATTGCAGGATCGGCGAATTGGGGTAGCTGGACGGCACACGCTGGATTCCCGCGGCCCAACTGCTGCTGGCGGCGAACAACAGCCCCAGCCCTACGACGGTGTTTTTCAAAGACATGCAAAGACGCTCCCAAGGTTGTGTGTGCCAGCCTCGGAGGTCCGCTACCCGGCATGGGTTACCGCTGTTGTGTGAGTGCTCGGCTTTTTCAGGCCGTTTGCTGTAGCGACGAGCCTTGCGCCCGTTGGAAAAGTTGCCGCACCACCCGCCGCGCCGCGCCGGCGGCGGCTTCCTGCCAGATGCCCACGCCGCTGTGGGCCAGGCCGTCGCTGGTGAGGTAGACCCGGCCCTGGGGCTGGTTGAGCAGGCCGTAGTCCGGCTCGGCCACTTCATGGCTGATCCAGGGGCCGAAGTTGTAGGGGATCTTGCTCCAGGCAATCACCAGCGGATTGCGCAGTTCCTGGCTGTGCCCGGGGTGCAGGAGCTCCACCGCCTGACGGGAAATCTCGATCTGCTGGGCCAGGGTTTTCTCCCCGAACCGTCGGGCGGTTTCGCCGTTGTTGTAGGCCGCCACCAGCACCCCTTCGGCCTGGTTGAAACCGCCGCTGGGGTACCACAGCCCGGAGGCTTCCTGGTTGATGAACGACAGCCCGCCGTAGATCTGGTACTGGCTTTCCCAGAAGCGCCGCGACTGCCAGGCCACCTTGTTGGCGTAGCCGAACTGCACCGCGCCGATGGCCTGGCGCACCGGGGCGCTGAAGTTGTTCTGCACCTTGGCCAGCAGCGGCAGGGGCAGGCTGCTGATCACGTAGTCGGCCTTGAGGTTGTGGGTGCGGCCGGTGCGCCGGTCCAGGTAGGCCACTTCGGCGCTGTCGGCCTGGTTGCTGATGGAACGCACCTCGCTGTGCAGCCGCAACTGGCCTTTCAGGCGCCGGGCAAAGGCCTGGGGAATGCGGTCCATGCCGCCCACCGGCTGGAACATGGTGGGCGAGAACTCCGGGTATTCGTCGATCATCAACGCCGTGGTCAGCGCCGGGTTGAGCAGGGTCTGCAACGGCAGCGGATCATTCTTCTGCGCCAACTGGTCGCCGGCGCCGGGCCAGACCTTGTAGCCGGAGCGGGCCGAACCCAGGTACTCCAGCTTGTCGGAAAGATCACCCCAGGTTTTCAGGAAACTCAGCAGGTTGCTGCGATCGGCTGGTGTCAGCTCCTGATCCAGGGCATGGCGATTGACGGCCTTGGCCAGCAGCTCGGAAAAATGCCCGCGGCTGTCATTGACCGCCTGGCGGATCTGCAACGCCGGCTGGTCAAGGTCCGGACGCACCAGGGCGTTGCGGCTGGTATTGACCAGCACCTCCAGCTCCACCCCCAGCTCGCGGCAGTAGCCGAGCATCAACTGATGGTGGCTGGGCAGGCGGCCGGCCCCGGCATTGAGGTAGAACCCCTCCCCGAATTGCGCGACCTGGGTGCTGCCGTCGCTGTACTCCACCCGATCGCCACCACGCACCGTCCAGTTGCGCCCGCCGACCCGGTCCCGGGCTTCCAGCAAGGTCACCTTGAACCCGGCCTTGCTCAACTCGTAGGCGCTGACCAGGCCACCGATCCCGGCGCCGATCACCACCACGCTGGCGCCCTTGCCCAGCGCCGCCGTGGGCAGCGCCGCGTAGTTTTCCTCGAACGCTTCGGCCGTTGCGCTGGCGCCGAACAGGCCCATGACCGCACTCGCCGCCTGGACCCCGCCGACAGCGGCAATACGGGCGATCAATTGTCTTCTGGTCAGTGGCATGCAAGCGCTCCCTGCTGCGGATGGATAGTGCGTTCGGTTATAGATCGGCGACTTATGCAGTCACTTGGGTCTATGTGAAGCCATCCTAGGGGCGCTTATTTAATAAGAGAAATACATTTTAAGCATATGCAAATATTACTTTGTTTCATATTCAAGCCAAAAGATTCTGCGCTCCGCGCATAGCCCTGCGCCTGGCCGTGCCTGGCCATACTCGCCCCGCCAGGAACCGGCTTGCCAGCGAAGAAGCCCCACGGCTCGCGCCGGCATCAGCGCCCCTTCGCCGGCAAGCCGGCTCCTACGGCCTGGGCGGCGTCGAGAACGCGCAACAAGTTGCCGCCCCAGATCTTCGCCAGGTCCGCTTCGCTGTAGCCCGCCGCCAACAGGCGCTGGGTAATCCGTGGCAGTTGCGCGACATCTTCGAGCCCCTGTACCCCGCCACCGCCGTCCCAGTCGGCGCCGATGCCCACATGATCCGGGCCGACCACTTCCAGGATGTGCAGCAGGTGGCGCAGGTAATCGTCCAGGCTGGCCCTGGGCTGCGGGTAGCGGGCTTCGACCTGGCGAATGCGTTCGGCCAGGTCCGACACCTGTTCCGGGCTCATGCTCGCCGCCAGGCGGAACTCGCGGTACAACGGCCCCAGGGCCTTGTCCCGCTCGGGATTGGGCGCAAGGTTGATCAGGTCGCTGGGAAAGCTGTTGACCTGCACCACACCGCCCCTGGCCGCCAGTTGCCGCAGGCGCCGGTCATCCAGGTTGCGTGGATGGGCGGTGATTGCACGGCTGCTGGAATGGGAGGCAATGATCGGCGCCCTCGACAGCGCCAGGACCTGGTCGAACACCTGGTCCGAGGCATGGGAGACATCCAGCAGTATCCCCAGGCGATTGGCCTCGGCCACCAGCTCCCGGCCCGCCGGGCTCAGGCCGCGCCACTGCGGCAGGGCGGTGGCCGAGTCGGCGAAATCGTTGTTGGCCGAGTGCACCAGGCCGAGCATGCGCAGGCCCTGGCGGTAATAGGTGTGCAAGCGTGCCGGATCGGCGGCCAGGGGCTGGGCGTTTTCCATGCTGATGAAAACCACACGCTGGCCACGGGCGACGATGGCCGGTACATCGCCAGCCGTCAGGGCCAGGGCGAAATCATCGGGGTGGGCACCCAGCAGGTCGCGGATCCGCGCCAGCACCGCCAGCCCATGTTCGCTGGCCTGGGTCCGGCCTTCGGCGGTGAGCGGCCCCTGGGGGGTGAAAATGGCCCAGAAACCGCCGTCCAGGCCGCCCTCTTTCATCCGTGGCAGATCGACCTGGGACAGGTCGTCCTGGTAGCGATGGCGCTGGGTGATGTCCCAACCGGGGCGGGCCAGTTGCATGGGGGTATCGAGGTGACTGTCGAGCACGATCAGGCGCTGGTGCAGGGCTTGGGCGGGGCTGTCGGCCAAGGCCCAGGGGCTGGCCAGCGCCAGGCACAGCAAGGTTCGGGTAAACATGCGGCCTCCTGGCCAATGAAAGAATTTCCCCCCGGATCGCAAGAGCTGGCTGGCCAGCGAAAGCGTCATCCTGGCCAGCGCAAGGCTTGAGGGCCTCTTCGCCGGCAAGCCGGCTCCTACATGGGGTGTCGGGTGTTCCGTAGGAGCTGGCTGGCCAGCGAAGGCGTCATCCTGGCCAGCGCAAGGCTGAGGGCCTCTTCGCCGGCAAGCCGGCTCCTACATGGGGTGTCGGGTATTCCGTAGGAGCTGGCTTGCCAGCGAAGGCGTCACCCTGGCCAGCGAAGGCGTCATCGCCCTTTCGCCGGCAAGCCGGCGGCTACAGGCTCAGGTCCAGTGGAAGCTGCGGTCCCACAGGCCGGATACATCCAGTTGCTGGGGCAGCACGCCGGCCTCGAAGAACAGGTCGGCCACGTCCTGCTGGGATTTCACCGCTGCGTCGTCCACCGGTTGCAGCAGGCGCGGGCCGCTCTGGGCCCGGTACTGGGCAAGGAACACTTCCCGGGGCATGCCGAGAATCTGCGCGCTCCTGGTCGCCCATTCCTCGGGGTGGCTGGCAATCCACTGCCAGGAGCGGTACTCGCGCAGGATGTAGTCGGTGATCGCCGCGTGCTTGGCCGGGTCGGCGATGCTCTGCTGGTTGGCGGCGATTACGTAGTTGCCGGACAGGTAGCCCTGGCCGGTCTTCAATACCCGGGCCCCGGCCCGCAGTTCCGCCAGCTGGATGAAGTAGCCGAAGCTGACCCAGGCATCCAGGGCACCGTTCTGGAAGGCGGCGAAACCGTCCTGCGCAGTCAACGCCATGGGCACGATATCGGCAAAGCCCAGGCCCTGCTCCTTCAGCGCCTTGAGCAGGAAGTAATGGGAACTGGTGGAGCGGATATAACCGATGCGCTTGCCCTTGAGCTCGGCCACCGACTGCACCGCAGAGCCCTTGGGCACGATGAAGGCCTGGTTGTTGACGTCGCCGGTGAGCACCGCGATCAACTTCACCGGGGCGTGGTTCTTGATCCCGAAGATCGGCGGAATCTCGCTCATCGGCGAGATGTCCAGAGTGCCGCTGACCAGGGCCTCGAAGCTCAGGTTGCCGCCGGTGAACTCAGCGTACTTGACCTTGTAGGGCGGCGGCTCGATGCCCGCCTCGGCAAAGAAGCTCGGCGCCGCCCCCTTGTAGGTGGCGACGTTCAGGGTGACCCCGGACAGGTCCACGGAGGCTCCCAGGCCCAGGCGCGGCAAGGCGGCGGCCAGACCGGCCAGGGCCGAGAGTTGGAGAAAATGACGACGCTGCATGGGCAATGGTCCTTAATCGAGAAAGTCCGGTTCTTCGCGCACGATCCGCTCGCGGTAAGGCTGGAAACTGAACCAGCCGCCAAACTCGGTGCCGACCTGGCGTGCGGTGTGGCGCGCCACCTCATGGGGAATGGGCCGCGGGGTGCCGGCAGCTTCCGCCAGCAGTTGAGTCTGGGCGGCGTTGTCCATGGCGATGAAGCGCCACACCGCCGCCTCGACGGTTTCACCCACGGTGAGCAGGCCGTGGTTCTGCAGGATCAGCGCCTTGCGCCCCGCCAGTGCGGCGGCGATCCGCGCGCCCTCGCTGGCCTCCAGCACCACCCCGGAAAAGTTGTCGAACAGCCCGTGCCTTTCATAGAAAGCGCAGGCGTCCTGGGTCAGCGGATCGAGCAAGCGCCCCAGGCTCGACCAGGCCTTGCCGTACAGCGAATGGGCATGGGCCGCGGCGACCACCTCGGGATGGGCTTCATGCAGCGCCGCATGGATGGCGAACGCCGCCAGGTTCAACGCGCCCTCGCCTTCGATCACCGCCCCTTCGGGGTTGACCAGCAACAGGTCGCGGACCCGTACATGGCCGAAATACACCCCCACCGGGTTGACCCAGAAATGGTCCGGGCGCCCCGGGTCACGCACCGTGATATGCCCGGCGCCGCCCATGTCGAACCCCAGCCGGGCGAACACCCGGAACGCCGCGGCCAGGCTCTGCTTGCGCTGCAGGCGCTCCAGCTCGACGGTGGCCTGCTGGGGCGGATGCTCCCAGCGAAAAACCGTATGGCCATCGCGGGGCAAGTCATACACCGCGGGGCGAAAATGTGCGGTCATATCCGCTCTCCTTGAAATTGTCGAAAAGGCCCGCAGGGCCTTGCTTGGCGATCTCCCGCCGAACCTTCAGCGGCCTTGAGAACCCCGGCGCCCCTTCGGGCCGTGCGCTGCCTGCGGCAGCGGCTACACGAAGCGCTGCCGGCCAGGGCTGGAACCGCGCGTTAGTAGCCACGCTGGATCTCCACCGGGTTTTCCAGGGGTAAGCCATCGCCCCAGCGCTGGAGATTGCGCCCCAGCAGGCGAGCGATATTCAGGTAGACCCGGGGCGAATTGGCCGAGGTGTGGGGCGACAGGCGAATACCCGGGTGGCGATAGAAAGGATGCCCCTCGGGCAACGGCTCGGGGTCGGCCACATCCAGGCTGGCCAGGGCGATGCGCCCGGTGTCCAGGGCCTGCAACAGCGCCGGCTGATCGATCAGCGCACCGCGAGCGATATTGATCAGGTGCAACCCTGGCTTGGCCGCTGCCAGTACATCGGCATCAATGATGCCCCGGGTCTGCTCAGTCAACGGCACCGCCAGCAGCAGGTGATCGGCGCGGGCAAACAGCTCCTGCAGGTCGGCCACCGCCTCCACCCCGGGCACCTCGAACGGCTGCGCCGAACGCCGCAGGGCCAGTACCTGCATGCCCAGGGCCTGGGCCTTGGGCGCCAGTTCGCGGGCGATGCTGCCAAAGCCGAACAGCCCCAGGGTGCTGCCGGCCACCGAGGCCAGCGGCCGTTGCTGCCAGTGTTCGGCGCGCTCGATCCACACCTGGGGCAGTTGCTTGGCGGCGGCGAAGATCGCCGCCAGGGCAAACTCGGCAATGCTTTCGGCGGTGCTGCCTCGGGCACTGGCCACCGGCAGGTCCTGGAACAGCCAGCGAGGAAAATAATCCAGGCCCGAAGTCACCAGTTGCACGAAGCGCAGGCCAAACGGCCAGCCCGCCGGCGGCTTTGGCGCGTTGCGAAAATCGGCGTGGGGCGCGGCCAGCAGCACTTCGATATCGGCGGGCAAGCCACACGGCAGGCCCCGAGGCAGGCTCAATACTTCCACCCCCGGCAGCCACTGGCGCAACTGCTGGTTGAAGTGCTCGTCGAGCTGGCTGGCGATGCGCGTCACGCCTGGGCTCCGCGGCTGGGCAAGGCAAAGGCGGCGCGCCCCACGGCACCGAGAATCGCGTCGTTCTGCGGGGTATGAATGCGGCTGCACAGCACATCGCGGTAATGCCGCTCGATGGGGTTGCCCCGGGCCAGCCCGGGGTTGCCGATGGCTTCGATGCCCAGCTCCACGGCGCTGATGGCGTTGCTGGTCACCAGGTATTTGATCTGGGTCGCCTCCCCCGGGGCGATCCGCCCTTCGGCGGCGGCATCGAGCAGCACCCGGTTGTTGAGCAGCAAGGCGTCGATGCGCCCGATCAGTTCCTGAAAGCGCGGCAGGCTCGACAACGGTGCGCCAAGGTTGGCCGGGGCACGCTGGGCCAGCCAGCCCAGCAGCCAGTCGCGCGCGGCCCGGGCCACGCCGTCGTAGATGGCAGAGAGCAGCACCGCCAGCCAGAGCACGCCCTTGCTGTCCAGCTCGGAAGGCCGGGGCACGTGAGCCGGCTGGATATCCACCGCCTGTTCCTCGGGCACAAACACCTCATCGAAGATCACGTCGTGGCTGCCGGTGGCGCGCATGCCCAGGTGGTCCCAGGTTTCCTCGACGCTGATCCCGGGGCTGTCACGGTGGACCAGCCAGGTACCCACTTGCGGCTCGGCCTCGTCGCTGCGGGCCCAGACCGCAAGCCAGGTCAGCCCGGGAATGCCGGTGGAGTAGATCTTGCGCCCGCTGAGCAGCCAGCCGCCCTCGACCCGTCGTGCCAGGGTCGCCGGCAAACCGCCCCGGGCCGGGGTACCCAGGTCCGGCTCGACCCGCAGGGCGTTGATCAGGGCACCCTCTTGCACCGCCTCCCGGGCCACGCGCTGGCGCAGGTGCAGCGGCCAGGCCGTGTTCTGTTGCAGGCGCGTGTGCTGCAGGTACTGCATCACCAGCACCAGCGCGGTGGAAGGCTCGCCCCGGGCCACGGCGCCTATCACTCGTCGCGCCTGGGCCAGGCTCGCCTCGCTGCCGCCCAGGGCCCGGGGCACGGTCAGGGCCAGCAGGCCATGCTGGTGCAGGCGTTGCAGGTTGGCGTGGGGAAACTCGCTGTGACGGTCGTAGTGCGCGGCGGTGGCGGCGAATTCTTCACTCAGTTGCTGCAGCAGGTCGGCGAACTCGCTGGAGTCTGGATCAGGGACGGGACGGGACACGGACGGAGACGGTTGCACGCTGGAAAGGCTCATCGGCTGGCAGTCCTGCTCAAGGGAAGGGAGATGTCGACGGCCGGCTCGGCCTCGGTTTCCACACCCAGCAGTTGCAGCAACCGCGCGCGCAGTGCCTGGAACCCAGGGGTGGAGGCCTGACGCGGACGCGGCAGGCGGATTGGCAATTGCTCGGCGATTTGCCCGTTGGCCAGCACCAGCACCCGATCGGCCAGCAGCAGCGCCTCGTCGACATCGTGGGTCACCAGCAGCACCGCCGGGGTGTGCACCCGCCACAGGCGGATGATCAGTTGGTGCATGCGGATCCGGGTCAGGGCGTCCAGAGCGGCGAAGGGCTCATCCAGCAGCAACAGGTGCGGCTCGCGTACCAGGGCCCGGGCCAACGCCACTCGCTGGGCCTCGCCGCCGGACAAGGTGCCTGGCCAGGCATTGAGCCGGTGGGCCAGCCCGACCTCCTCCAGCGCTGCCTCGGCCCGCTCCCGGGCCCCGGCCCCACGCACGCCCAGGGCAACGTTGCGCCACACGCGCTTCCAGGGCATCAACCGTGGCTCCTGGAACACTGCGGCCATGGCCGAAGGCACCTGCAACTGGCCCTGGTCGATGGGTTCCAGCCCGGCCAGGGTTCGCAGCAAGGTGGTCTTGCCCGAACCGCTGCTGCCCAGGAGGGCCACGAACTCCCCGGGAGCGATGTCCAGATCCAGGCCATCGAGCACCGCCTGCCCGGCAAAACGCCGGGTGATCCGGCGGCATTCGACGGCAGCGCGCAGGCGGCCCTGCTGGGGCAATGACAGAGTCATGGGTCAGTTCCTGATAAAGGTCGGGCGCCAGGCCAGGGCGCAACGTTCGAGGCCGCGCACCAGCCCGTCGATGCCCAGGCCGAGCACGCTGTAGACCAGGAGGCAGATGACGATCACGTCGGTGCGCATGAAGTCCCGCGCGTCGTTGACCAGGTAGCCGATACCGGCGCTGGCGTTGATCTGCTCCACCACCACCAGCCCCAGCCAACTGATGCCGAAGGCATAGCGCAGGCCGACGAAGAACGCCGGCAGGGCCCCGGGCAGGATCACGTGGACGATCAGTTCCCAGCGTTTGAGGCCCAGCAGGGTCGCGGCCTCCACCAGCTTGGGATCGAGGCTGCGAATGCCGGAAAACAGCGTGAGGTAGATAGGAAAGGTAGTGCCCAGGGCGATCAGCGCGATCTTCGGCGTCTCGCCCACGCCGAACCAGAGAATGAACAGCGGCACTATGGCCAGGAACGGCAGGGTGCGCAGCATCTGCATGGGGGAATCGATGGCGAGCTCGCCGCGCCGGGACAACCCGGCCACCAGGGCCAGGAGCGTGCCCAGGCTGACGCCGATGGCCAGGCCACTGAGGGCGCGCTTGAGGGACACCCACAGGTGCCCGGCCAGTTCGCCGCTGCCGAGCATCTGCCACAGGGTGCCGCCGATGGTACTGGGAGCGGCGATGATCCGCGCCGGCAACAGCCCGCTGCGCGAGGCCAGTTCCCACACCAGCAGAAGCAGCAACGGGCTGACCAGGCGCAGCAGCAGATTACCCAGGAGCTGGTATCCGGGGCGCTCGGCCCAGCGACGGGACGAGGTGAGGGGGGCTGGCGCAGGCATCGCAACATCCTTATTTCAGCGCGTTCGAGCCCCATGCTAACTACATAAAAAACGTCCGTGAAATTCGTTTTGGTTCTAACTTAATATACAAAAATTGCATTCAATGATTGCCAAGACATGCAAATCAATAATCAAAAACAATCCGAAGGAGCTGGCTTTCCGGCGAACAGCCCCCTGAGGTTTGCGCCGGCCTAGAGGGCGCCTTCGCTGGCAAGCCAGCTCCTACGGCGCAGCCTTGCCGACGCGGGCGGCGACCATCTCGCCGAACATGCTCACCGGCTCTTGCAGGTTGCCGAGGAACCGCGGGTGGACCAGCCACAGGTCGATCACCGGCTTGAAGTCGCTGACCGGGACGATCTCCAGCTTGTCCCGATGGCTGCTGTTTTCCAGCAGCGGCAGCGGCACCAGGCCATAGCCCAGGCCATTGGCGATCAACCCCAGTTGCAGCTCGGTGCCGAAGGTTTCCAGGTTGATCTGCAACGACAGCCCCTGTGCGCTCAGCGCCCGTTGCAGGCCGGCACGAAAGCCGCAGCCGTCCGGGTTCAGCACCCAGCCGCGCTGGTAACAGTCGGCCAGTTTGCACGAGCGCTTGCGCACCTCGCCCTTGGCCGCCACCACCACCAGGTTCATGCTGCCCAGGGAACGGCCCACCACCCCTTCGGGGAAGACCTTGCCAGCGGGAAACAGCGCCGCCACCACATCCAGCTCACCGTTCTCGACCTTGCTCAACAGGTGGCTGCCCCAGCCCGTGGCCACCGAGGTCTGCAACTGCGGATACAGCGCCTTCAACTGGCTCAGGGCATCGAGCAGCACCACATCGCCGATGGTCTGCGGCACGCCGATGCGCAGGGCACCACTGGGGGCGCCGTCATTGGCCACCAGTTCATTCAGCGCGTCGATGCTGCGCAGCACTTCCAGGCACTGGCCATAGACCCGCAAGCCCATGCTGGTGGGCTTGAGCGGCTTGGTGTTGCGGTCCAGCAATTCCACCCCCAGGGCTTCCTCGAAATTCTGCACCCGGCGGGTAATGGCTGGCTGGGTCAACTGCAGGGCATCGGCCGCCTGGCTGATGGTCTGGCAGCGGATTACCGCCACGAACGCATTCAGATCATCTATCTTCATTCTTTTTTCGCATAATAAATGACTGGAAAAATGTTCGATAAGAATAATACCTTTTAGCTCGCCCGTGTAGTTCGCGTCATTTGCCTTGTGTCCACGGAGGGAGCCCATGCCCCACAACGCCACGACAGTCGCCATCGAATCAGCCAACTTCGCCCGCCTGCGGGACTTTATCGCCGCTCTGGCCGAGCTGCTGGACAGCCATCCCGATGAAGCCCGGGTGCTGGACCAGGGCGCCGCGCTGCTGCACCAGCTGGTGAGCCAGGACGACTGGCTGCCCGCGGCCTTCGCCCAGCCGGATCCGCAGCGCTACCAGCAGTTCCTGCTGCATGCCGACTCGCGCCAGCGCTTCTCCATCGTCAGCTTCGTCTGGGGCCCTGGGCAGCGCACACCGATCCACGACCACCGGGTCTGGGGCCTGATCGGCATGCTGCGCGGCGCCGAGGACAGCCAGGGGTTCGAACGCCTGGCCGACGGCCGCCTGCAGCCTGCCGGCGCGCCGCTGCGCCTGGTGCCGGGCCAGGTGGAAGCGGTGTCGCCACGCATTGGCGACATCCATCAGGTGAGCAATGCCCATGCCGATCGGGTATCCGTCAGCATCCATGTGTATGGCGCCAATATCGGTGCCGTGCAGCGCGCCGTGTACGACCTCGACGGCCAGGAAAAACCCTTTGTCTCCGGCTACTCCAACCATTTGCTGCCTAACCTCTGGGACTTGTCGAAGGAGCCCCTGCAATGACCGATTTCCCGACCCGCAGCCCGGCACAGATCCGCCAGGCCCTGCTCGACCGCCAGGAGCTGGCACTGATCGATGTGCGTGAAGAAGCGCCCTTCGCCGAGGCCCACCCGCTGTTCGCGGCCAACATCGCGCTGTCGAAACTGGAGCTGGAGGTGTATGCGCGCATCCCCCGCCGCGACACCCCGATCACCCTCTACGACCAGGGCGAAGGGCTGGCCCAGCGCGCCGCCACGCGCCTGCGGCAACTGGGCTACAGCGATGTCGCCCTGCTGGAAGGCGGCCTGGAGGGTTGGCGCAGCGCCGGCGGCGAGCTGTTCAAGGACGTCAACGTGCCGAGCAAGGCCTTTGGCGAACTGGTGGAAGCCGAGCGCCACACTCCGTCCCTGGCCGCCGAGGAGCTCCAGGCACTGCTCGACCAGCAGGCCGACCTGGTGGTGCTCGATGCCCGGCGCTTCGACGAATACCAGACCATGAGCATCCCCGGCAGCACCAGCGTGCCCGGGGCCGAACTGGTGCTGCGGGTGCGTGAGCTGGCCCCCGATCCCCGCACCCGGGTGGTGGTCAATTGCGCCGGGCGCACCCGCAGCATCATCGGCACCCAGTCCCTGGTGAATGCCGGCATCCCCAACCCGGTGGCGGCACTGCGCAATGGCACCATCGGCTGGACCCTGGCCGGGCAGAAGCTCGAACACGGTCAGAGCCGGCGCTTCAAGGCCATCAACGAGGCCCAGCGGGCCCCAGCCCAGGACGCCGCTCGGGCCGTGGCCGACCGCGCCGACGTGGCACGCATCGACCTGGCCCAGTGGCGGCGCTGGCAGGCCGACCCCAAGCGCACCAGCTACCTGTTCGATGTGCGCACCCCGGAGGAATTCGCCGCTGGCCACCTGCCCGGCGCCCGCTCCACCCCCGGTGGGCAACTGGTGCAGGAAACCGACCACTTCGCCAGCGTGCGCGGTGCGCGCCTGGTCCTGGTGGACGACGACGGCGTGCGCGCCAACATGAGCGCTTCCTGGCTGGCCCAGATGGGCTGGCAGGTGGCGGTGCTGGACGGCCTGCGCGACAGCGACTTCAGCGTGCGCGGCCCCTGGCAGGCGCCACTGCCGGACACCTCGCCGGCCGAAGAAATCAGCCCCCGCACCCTCGCCACCTGGCTCCAGGAGCCCGGCACCCTGGTACTGGACTTCACCGCCAGCGCCAACTACGTGCAGCGCCACATCCCCGGCGCCTGGTGGGCATTGCCCAGCCAGTTGCAGGAAGCCCTGGCCCAGTTGCCACAGGCGGAGCGCTATGTCCTGACCTGCGGCAGCAGCCTGCTGGCGCGCTTCGTGGTGCCGCAGCTGCAGGCCCTGACCCAGCGTCCGGTGTTCCTCCTCAGCGGTGGCACCGCGGCGTGGATCGAAGCCGGCCTGCCCGTGGAAGAAAGCCGCCAGCAACTGGCTTCACCCCGGATCGACCGCTACCGGCGCCCCTATGAAGGCACCGACAACCCGAAAGAAGCCATGCAGGGCTACCTGGACTGGGAATTCGGCCTGGTGGCGCAGTTGGGCCGGGATGGCACCCACGGCTTCTTCGTCATCTGAACCGCTTCGCTGGCAAGCCAGCTCCTACAGACCCCGCCTCTGCACTGTAGGAGCCGGCTTGCCGGCGAAGAGGCCGCAGGCCTGGCATCGCTCGCAAGGGCACCCTCGCGGGCAAGCCCGTTCCTGCGAGGAGGGGTATTTCGGGCGCGTAGGCGGTGCTGGTGGATCATCAATCGCCCGGATGACAAATAGCAATAATTCTCGATATCATTCGCAACCTTGTGCTCACCGCGTCGTCAAGAAGGATATCCATGTCTCGCTCCAAGCCCGACTCTGCGTCGGCGGACTCTGTTCGCGGGTTCTATGCGGACATCCTGCATTTCCTGCGTAAACGCACGGACAACGCCAGCGACGCGGCGGACATGACCCAGGACGTGTTCACCCAATGGCTCGACTACCGTGACCGGGCCCAGGTCGAACAGCCCCGGGCCTTCCTGTTCCAGATGGCACGCAACCTGCTGCGTGATCATTGGCGGCGCCAGCAGGTACGCTCCCGTGCTCATCAGGACGGGCACCACGAGCAAAGCCTGGACAACGAACCCCTGGCCGACGAGCAGCATGAGCCCCTGCCCGCGGCCCAGCGCCTGCAACGCCTGGAACAGTTGAAAGAAGTCCTCGCCCAACTCTCGCCGCGCCGCCGCGAAGCCCTTATGCTGCACCGCTTCGAAGGGCTGAGCCAGACGCAGATCGCCGAGCGCATGGGCATTTCCGTGAGCATGGTGGAAAAACACATCGCCTTTGCCCTGCTGCACTGCAAGCAGCACCTACAACGAGAAAACGGCAAGGAGCAGCCTGAATGACCCGCTTTTCCGGCACCCACAACGACCTCGACAGCGAGCAGATCGACGCCGAGGCCGCCAGCTGGTTCGCCCGCAACCGCAACGACCCGGACCGCGCCACGCGCAAGGCCTTCGATGCCTGGGTCAGCGAGCCGGCCCACGCCCGGGCCTATGCCGAGTTCGAAGAACTGTGGGTCGATCTTGCGCAATTGCAGCAACTGAGCCGGCCCATTCCCCTGCCCCGGCGCAAGCCCGCCCCCTGGCGCCCGGCCCTGGCGGCGGCCGCGGCGGTGCTCTGTGCGGTGCTGGCAGTCAACCTGGGCACGCCCCAGGGGCCCTACATCCAGCAGGTGGCGGCCCAGGAAAAGGGCGCCCGCGCCTTCAAGCTGCCCGATGGCAGCACCCTGTACGTCAACGCCAACACCCAGGTGAAAGTGGATTTCAGCGCCCAGCAGCGTGATATCTACCTGCAACAGGGCCAGTTGTACCTGGAAGTGGCCGCCGACAAGGAGCGCCCGCTGTGGGTGCACAGCGGCGCGGCCAAAGTGCGGGTGGTGGGCACCGCCTTCGACGTGCGTCGTGGCCAGCGCCAACTGGTGGTCAGCGTCGCCCACGGCCAGGTGGCCTTCAGCCCGGACGGCAAGCCCGGGGAGTTGACCCTGCTCGGCGCCCGTCAGCAAGCCACCTATGACCTGCACAAAGGCACCCTGCGCCAGCAGACCCTGGACAGCGATGAGGTCGCGGACTGGCGCAGCGGGCACCTGGCCTTTCGCAACCGCGACCTGGCCAGCCTGGTGGATGAGTTGAACCTGTATCGGCGCCAGCCGGTGCAACTGGCCGAGGGTTCTCTGGGGGCCTACAAGGTCTCGGGCAACCTCGATGTCAACGACCCCGACGCCCTGATCAAGGCACTGCCCGTGCTGATTCCGGTAAAAGCCGTACCCCTGGCCGACGGCCAGCTGAGGCTCGAGGCTCGTTGATCCAACTCATATGAGAATATTTTGCATTCGCATATGAGGTTTTTTTTCACTGCCGCGTCTTCCTCCCGTCTGCGATCTGTACGCAGCGCTTTTTTGGCCTTTAAGCCGCTCTGGGGGAAGTCATGTTTCGCGCGCTCTTGCCTGTTCCGTTAGTCCGTACCCGCCCTACCCTGCTCGCCGCCTGCCTGGCATTCAGCCTGCAGGCCTACGCCGGGCCGCTGCATTTCCAGTTGCCGGCGCAGCCTCTGGCCGCGTCCCTGAGCCAGATCGCCCAGCAGGCGAAGATCCAGCTGCTGTTCGATGAGCAACTGCTGCGCAACGCCAAGGCGCCGGCCCTGCAGGGTGACTACAGCCCGGAAGAGGCGATTCGCACCTTGCTGCAGGACGGTCGGTTCAACCTGGTGAAGGTCGACAACACCTACATCGTGCGCCCTGCCGACACCAACCTGAGCAGTGGTTCGGCCCTGCAACTGGGGGCCATGAGCGTGATCGGCAACGGCACCGAAGTGGACTCCTCGAGTGTCGGCCGCTCGACCCTGAACCAGGCGGAAATCGATCGCCACCAGGCCACCAACGTGGTCAGCCTGATCGACACCCTGCCCGGCGTGAGCCTGGGCGGCTCGCTCAAACCCGGCGGCCAGACCATCAACATCTGGGGCCTGGGGGATGCCGAAGACGTGCCGATGAGCGTTGATGGCGCCACCAAGAGCGGCTTCGAACGCTACCAGCAGGGTTCGGTGTTCATCGAGCCGGAGCTGATCAAGCGCATCGAAGTGGAAAAAGGCCCGCACTCCCCCGAGACCGGCAACGGTGGTTTCGGCGGCACCGTGCACATGGAGACCAAGGACGCCCCGGACCTGCTGCAGGAAGGTCGCAACGCCGGCGCCATGGTCAAGTACGGCTACAGCAGCAACAGCCATGAACAGGCCTATACCGGCGCGGTGTACGGCCGTACCGATGATCACCGCTTCGATGCCCTGGCCTACTGGACCAAGCGCGACGGCGACGACATGAAGATCGCCAGCGCCCAGCCCGACCCGCGCAACGCCTACCCGATCAACCCCAAGCGCCTGCCCAATACCGCCCAGGACATGGAAGGCGAGCTGTTCAAGCTGAACATGCAACTGACCGACGAACATCGCCTGGGCTTCAGCTACATGCGCTCCAACAGCGACATCTGGGCGCCCTTCTCGGCCAAGAGCTACCCGACGCCACCGAGCCAGAGCGACATCAACAAGTACGGTTATGACGGCGCCACCCGCCGCTTCCTGGCCCAGCGCAATACCATCGACACCACCTGGATCGCCAAGTACCAGTACACCCCCGTGGACAATCCATGGATCGACTTCGAGGCCAAGTACTCCGATTCCACCACCGACCAGACCGACGAACGCGGGCCGAACGCCTTCTTCCAGCCTACATCCGGTGGCCGCAAGATCACCGTGGGCTATGACGACAAGATCCTGGCCCTGAAAAACACCAGCCGCTTCAGCACCGGCCCGCTGGAACACGCGCTGACCAATGGCATCCAGATCCGCAAGCACACTCGCGAAGTGGACATGTGGATGCCGGGCAAGACCTATGAAGTACCCAAGTACAACTATGGCTACTACCAGCCTGGCTTCATGCCCCACGGCAAGGTCGACAACAATGCCTTCTACATCCAGGACGCCATCACCCTGGGGGACTTCACCCTGACCCCGTCCCTGCGCTACGACCATGTGCGCAACCGCGGCGAGAAGAACGACGCACCGTTCTACAACAGCCCCGACCCGGTGGCGGGCCACGATTACGGCGACAAGACCTACACCGGCTGGTCGCCTCGGCTGTCGGCGTTCTGGACAGTGACCCCGCAATTCGCCCTGTTCGCCGACTACAGCAAGACCTGGCGCGCACCGGTGATCGACGAGCAGTACGAGGTCCAGTCGGCCGCCTCCACCCGTTCCGCCACCAGCCGCGACCTCGACCCGGAACGCATCACCGCGTTGCGCGCCGGTAACATCACCAGTTTCTCCGACGTGTTCACCCAGGCCGACCGCGTACAGGTGCGTACCACGCTGTTCCACAACACCATCAAAGACGAAATCATGAAGAACCTCGGGATCGGCTGCCCCGAGCAACTCACCAGCGGCAAGAGCATCGGCCAGGTGTGCAACCAGCCGACCATCGGCGTCTATCGCAACATCGGCGACCTGACCATCAAGGGCTTCGAGGTGGAAAGCTTCTACGACTCGACCTACCTGTTCGGCTCCCTGTCCTACTCGTGGATCACCGGCAAGCATGAAGGTGCCTACACCAACCCTTGGGGGCCGAACGTCTGGGCCCGGGACATCCCGCCACGCAAGTGGGTGGCCAGCCTGGGGGTGAAGATTCCTCAGTGGGATGCGCAAGTAGGCTGGCAGGGCCAGTGGGTACGCCAGACCGACCGGGTGCCCAGCGACATCTATGCCGGCGGCCCGGCCAGCGTCCTGGGCGACTCCGCCTGGGACCAGTACAAGAACGACCGCTACAACGTGCACGGCCTGTTCGCCAACTGGAAACCCCAGCAGCCTTACCTCAAGGGCACCGAAGTCAACTTCACCCTGGACAACATGTTCAACCGTGACTATCGCCCACCACTGAGCGGCGATAACGCATCCAGCCTGGGGCGCAACGCCAAGATCAGCGTGACCCGCTTCTTCTGACGGCAACTGGCTGCGGTGCATCGGACGCACCGCAACAGGCCAGCCGTTGGCCATCACGGATGTATTGCAAACCGTTAGCCAAGCCCTGCCGCCCGCACCTGCCGGGCTAAGATCGCCTCCCCTCTGAAAACCGCTGAAATGCCTTTGGGCGCTTTCAGTCAACTTCCCATTGATTCCGTACGACACTTGTCGTACAAACGAGAAGACGTCATGGACAGAGGCTTCAGGAAGGTCAGGCGGGACCTGATCAATGCCTTACAAAGCGGCCACTATCTGCATGCCGCGCGCGGCTCGATCGAGGTCAAGAACCTGCTGGCCACCGGCGAGATCTCGACCAGTCAACTGATCGAGGTCATCAATGCCTGCAAGGGCCAGGACCACAGTTGCAGCGCACATCACAGCGTCCCGGGCATCGCGGTCCACGTGCTGAAAAAGGCCGGCTGGTACATCAAGTTCTACTTTATCGAGCCAGATGCGTGGTTCATCAGCGTTCACCGATGAGGGCAACCCATGAAACTTTTTCTGCAAGGCGACCGGGGCAAGGCGCTCTGCGAGCATTGCCAACAGGTCGTCGGCATTACCCACCTGCGGCGCGACGTCCCTTTCAGCGACGGCCATGGCCTGGCCCGGGACATCCTGGTGGGGGTTTGCGACCTCTGCGCCACGGTGGTGGCCATCCCGCCCCAGTCCACACCGGCGATCAAGGAAGCGCGCAAGCAATCATTGACCTCCATCGAGGCGCGGCTGCCGGCGGTCTACCTCGATGTCCTCGATGCGGCGATGCACTGCGTGGCCCCGGATGCCGGAGTGCAGATGCGCAAACTGTTCCTCGGCTACTACTTCAGCGCCCCCGCGGCGTCTTCCCTGGAGCAAGTGCACAGCGGCTTCGTCGCGTACCTGGCCGAGCAGGCCAAGGCCCGCCAGTTGCCTGCCGTGCATGTCATGAAACGCCTGTCGCTGAAGGTCAACCACTATGTGGCCGAGGATCTTGCGCGCCTGCTGCAAGCCACCCGGATGACCCAGACCGAGCTGCTGAAATCGCTGATCGCGCAGATGCGCCTGGATGTGCTCGAAGGCGGCAACCCCGCGGTGATCGCCGACCTGCGCCAGCTGGCGCGCCTGGGGCTTTGACCTTCAGCCTTTGCCCCGGCCCGCGACCCGCCCCGCCCGCAGGAAATCCCCCCAGCGCCGCACCAGGTAGTTGTGCTCGTCCATCACCGAGTTCCACACGGCGATATGCCCCATGCGCTGCTGGTAGGAACCGCCATCGCGGGTCTCGCCGATATCGATCAGCGGTTCGCCGTCGCTGCCCGGCAACTCTTCCCGGGCCGGTTTGCCGGCGTACCAGTAATCCCACTCGGCGCTGCTCAGGTGATCGCGGGTACGCGCCGGGTTGCCAATGTAGTAGCCCTGGCGTGCCATCACCGCTCCGGGCCAGCCCGACAGCCACCAGTTGAGGTAGGCATAGGCTGCATCCAGCACCGCGCCCTTGGCGTGGCGCGACAACGACAGCCCGCCGAACCAGGCGCGGTAGCCTTCCTTCGGCACTGCCAGGCGGTATTTGACCCCCGCCCGGTGCAGGCGCATCAGCGTCGGCGACCACAGGCTCTGGATATCGATGCGCGGGCTGAGCATCAATTGCGCGGCCTCTTCATCGTCCGACCAGAACGCCGCGAAATGCCCTTCACGCTGCTTGCGCACCAGGATCCCTGCCAGCCGGTCGATCTCTTCGATGCTCAGGTTGCCGATGTCCTTGAAGGATTCCAGGCCACAGCCCTGCACCGCCAGGGCGGCGTCCAGGGCACCGATCGCCGCATCGCTCTGCAAGGCAATGCGCCCGCTCCAGGCCGGCTCCAGCAGCCAGCCCCAGCTTTCGTTGGCGCTGGAAAAACCCGCCGGCAGGCGCTCCGGGCGGTAGGCGAAACTGTCGGCGTTGTGGGTCAGCGGCAGCATGCTGATGCGCTCGCTGGCCGTGCTGCCCAGGCTACCGTCGTGCTGCACATAGAGCCGTTCGCTGGGCACGCTGCCACTGCCCAGGCGATCGTCGGGCGACAGGCGCCCGCGCTTGGGCAGGTCGTTGATCTCGTGCCACAGGGCAATGCGCCGGGTATCGATGGGCTGGATCGCCTGGGCCGGCCAGACAAAATCGACGTTGTGAAACCACTGGTCATAGAGGTCGTAGCTGTCCGGCTGCATCACCGCGATGCGCTGGGCCTGCTCCACATCGTGTACCTGATACACCAGGCGGATGCCCAGGTCCTGCTCGGCGCGCGCCCGCAGGGATTCGAGCAGGGTCACCGAGGTGCCCAGCACCCGCAGGGTGACCGGTTGCGTCGCCGCCATCAGGCACCCTCCCCGGCGGCCGGGGCGAAACTGCGGGCGAACACTTCGAAGGAACGGCGCAGTTGTTCGGGCTCCAGCCCGCGCAGGATAAACACCAGCCGCGAGCGATGGTCGGCACTGGGCCAACGGGGCAGATGCACGGGGGCGTGCAGGCAATGCTGCACGCCATGGATGACGATGGGGGCCTGGTTGGCGTTGATGTTGAGCAATCCTTTCACCCGCAGAATTCGTTCGCCGTGGCATCTTAGCAGCATCGACAACCAGACCCCGAAGCCCACCCAATCCAGGGCTTGCTCGAACTCCAGGCTGCACACTTGCGCCGCGCCATGCTGTGGCGCAGCCGCTTTGAGTGGCCCCTGCAACTGCCAGCGCGCCACTTCCCGCTCTGCCGTCGCACCGCGCAGCCCCTCCCCCAGCAACAGCTGATCGCCACTCTGGATCGCCTGGGTCAGCAACAGGGGCGCCCCGGGATTGAGCTGCTGCAAATGCTCGCGCAACGCTGCCTGGGTTGCTTCGTCGACACAATCGGTCTTGCTCAGCAGCAAGCGATCCGCGGCCGCCACCTGGGCCAGCCACTCCGGGTGCAGGCGCTCCTGCAACGCCGCGTGGCTGGCGTCCACCAGGGTCACCAGCAGGCCGATGTGCACCCGCCCGCGCAATTGCGGATCGTTGTTCACCGTGGCCAGGATCGGCGCCGGGTCGGCCAGCCCGGTGGTTTCCAGCAGCACCCGGCGAAAGGCCGGAACCTCGCCCCGGCTACGCCGCGCCAGGAGCGCCAGCAGCGCCTCTTTCAGTTCGCCGCGAACCGAACAGCAGACACAGCCGCTGGGCAGCAGCACGGTGTCCGGCGCCACCTCCTGCACCAGCAAATGATCGATGCCGATATCGCCGAACTCGTTGATCAGCAGCGCCGTGTCCCCCAGGCTCTGGTCCTGCAACAGGCGGTTGAGCAAGGTGGTCTTGCCACTGCCGAGAAACCCGGTGATGACGTTCAGGGGCAGGCTCATGGCTGTTGCTCCAGGTGCTTGAGGATCACAGGGTCGAGAGGATCGAGGGGCCGGCCGAGCATGGATTCGGCCAGGCTCCACAACTGCTCCAGGCCGCTGGCCAGTTCCTGGCGGCCGGTAGCCCCCAGCAGCAGATAGGCCGAGCCCTGGAAGTCTTCGACCTTGAGCCGCAACGGCACCAGTACCCGGTTGATCGCGGCGATTCTGCGCAAGCGTTCGCGACGCCGGGGCAGTTCATCCCCCAGCGGATCGCTCCAGTGCACGTCTTCGCCCAGCAGCCCGCATAACCCGCACATGTTCAGCCCTCCTTCATGGCATCACGTCCCCGGAGTTCGGGCCCAGGGTCTGGCCGACGAACAGGTTGCCCCCCGGCTCGCTGGCCAGCAGCACCGCGGTGGGCGCCACTTCATCGGCCAGGCCGAAGCGCCCCAGGGGCAGCTCGGCGGCCTTGGCGGTTTTCCAGGCGCTGCTGATGCCAGACACCAGCGGCGTCTCGATCGGCCCCGGGGCGATGGCGTTGACCAGCACATTGTCCATGGCCACTTCCAGGGCCAGGGACTTGGTGAAGCCGATGACCCCGGCCTTGGCCGCGGCGTAGTGGGTCAGCTCGGCGCCGCCCTTGATTCCCAGCTGCGAGGCGACGTTGATGATCCGCCCCCAACGCTGCGCCAGCATATGGGGCAAGGCCCGCTGGCTGGCGACGAAGACGCTGGTGAGATCGACCCGCAGCATGTCGTTCCACATCTCGATGGACAGATCGACGCAGCGCGCCTGGGTCAGCATGCCGGCGTTGTTCACCAGGATATCGATACCGCCGAAATGCTCGACACAGGCATCGACTCCGGCCTGGGCCCCTTCGACGCTGCCGACATCGGCCACGCATTCGACGACTTCAGCGCCCAGCTCGCGGCAGGCTTGGGCGCTCTCGGCCAGGCGCGCGGGGTCGCGGTCAGCCAGCAGCAGGCGTGCTCCCGCCACCGCGTAGGCCCGGGCGATAGCGGCGCCGATACCGCTGCCGGCGCCGGTGATCACGGCGCGGCGGTTGTGCAGGTGTTGCATGGGACTTTCTCCTTCAAGGGTGTGCGGTTCGCTGGCCAGCCAGCTCCTACGGAGGCGGTGAGCCGCCTGCACGAGCCGGCTGGCTGGCGAAGGGGTTCAATCCGGCCAGCGCACCGTCAGGCCGCCATCGATGACGATGCTCTGCCCGGTGAGGTAGCTGGACTCCTCGCTGGTGAGAAAGCGCACCAGGGACGCCACTTCATCGGCCCGCCCGACCCGGCCCAGGGGGATGGCCCGGGCCGCCTTGGCCAGGCCTTCCGGGCCCAGGGAGTTCTGGCTGTCCAGCGACTGCGGGGTCTCGATCAACCCCGGGATCACCGCGTTGCAGCGAATGCCCCTGGCCGCCAGTTCCACCGCCAGCGAGCGGCACAACCCCGGCACCCCGGCCTTGGCCGCTGCATAGTGAGCGTGCTCCTGCCAGCCGTAGACGCCACCGGCAATCGACGAAATCGCCACCAGGGCACCGCCCTCACCCATGTGTTTGACCGCCGCGCGGAAGGTGCGCATGACCCCGGTCAGGTCCACATCGAGCATGGCGTTCCAGGCCGCGTCGGTCATGTCCAGCAAGGGTGCGCGGCGCAGCAGGCCGGCATTGGCCACGGCGTAATCGAGGCGGCCAAAGTGCGCCACGGCCTGCTCGGCCAGGGCGTCCACCGAGGCGCTGTCGGTCACGTCCAGGGGCAGCATCAGGCAGTGCCCGCCCGCCTCGGCCACGCGGTCGCGGGTGGCTTGCGGGTCATGGGGGTCGGCGGGGAAATACCCGCCCACCACCGCCACACCGGCCCGTGCATAGGCCACGGCCAGGGCCTGGCCGATGCCGCTGGCGGCACCGGTGATCACGGCGACTTTTTGAGTCATGGATAACTTTCCTTATTGAACGGATTCAGGACGCACATGGCGCGCGGCGAACATCAGCGCACCGGAGAGGAAACAAGGCAGCGCGCCGAAATACAGCGCCGAGGTCTGCCAGTCGCCACCGGCGGACAGCACCTGGGTGGCGCCGAAACCCGCCACCACCGCGCCGATCGGCCCCATGGCGTGGATGATCGCGCCGCCGGTGGCGCGGATGCTGGTAGGGAAGCTTTCGCTGATGAAGAACAGCGCCGCCGAGTACGGGCCGATCAGGAAGAACAGGCCCAGGCTGTAGAGACCCACCACCATCGGCATGTTGCTCGGGCCGTAGAGCATGCCGGCGAACGACAGGCCGCCGAGCATCCAGCCCAGGCCGATGACATTGCGCCGGCCGATCTTGTCGCCCATCCAGCCGTGGCTCAGGTAGCCGCAGTAGCCCACCAGGTTGGAGAGCACCAGGATGATCAGCGAGTTCTCGAAGGAGATGTGGTGCACGCTGACGATCACCGACGTGCCGAGCACGCTGAACACCTGGATCGCCGCCCAGTTGAGCAGGATCGCCGCGCCGATCACCAGGGTCGCGCGCCGCGCCGGGCCACGAAAGGCCGCAGCCAGGCCGGCCTTGCTGTGCTCGTCATAGTCCACGCCATAGGTCAGCGCCACCGCCTGGGCCTCGCTCACCGAACCACTTTTGCGCAGCTGGCTGATGCGCTGGTGGATCTGGAACTGCGGGCTCTCCTTGAGCTTGCGCGCCATCACCGCAATGACGATGGCCGGGATCGCGGCGAAGATGAAGCAGCCTTGCCAGCCGATGATCGGCAGCAGCACCGCGGTCAACCCGGCGGCGATCAGCGCCCCCACCGGCCAGCCACCCTGCACCAGGCTGTAGATGAAGCCCCGGCGCTTGGCCAGTTGCGGGTCGTCGGATGCCGCGTACAACTCGCTGAGGTAGGTGGCGTTCACCGTTTCCTCGGCATAGCCCAGGCCGCCCAGGGAGCGGATCAGGATCAGCGGCGACTTGCCCCAGGCGCCGCCGATGGCGGTCAGCGCCGAGCAGATGGCCGAGCCGCTGACGGTGAAAATGATGCCCATGCGCCGGCCCAGCTTGTCCACCAGCGGCCCGATGGCCAGGGCCACCACCGCGGTGCCCACCGCCACCCAGGTGGCGATCTCGGCCTGCTCGACCTCGCCCCAGCCGAAGTGCCGGCCGATCTCCGGCAGCAGGGTGCCAAACAGAATGAAGTCGTACACCGCAAACACCCAGGCGAAGAAGGCGATCCAGGTGGCGAAGCGCACTTGGGCCGGGGTCAACTGCTGGGGTTTCCAGCCAGTCAGGTCGAGCTTGTTATAGATAGACATCAGTCACGCCTCGATGAAGTGGCCGGGGTCAGCGGTTGCGCGGGTGGCGGCGGATAAAGTCGTCGGCGATCTCGTCGAAGGTGACGAAGCGCACGCCGGCATGGCTCTGGATGTGTTCGATCAGGCGTTCGAGCATCAACAGCACTTGCGGGCGGCCGGAGACGTCGGGGTGGATGGTCATGGTGAACACCGCGTGCTCATGCTCGCGGTAGACCCAGTCGAACTGGTCGCGCCACATTTCCTCCAGGTGCCGCGGGTTGACGAAACCGTGGCTGTTGGGCGCCTTCTTGATGAACATCATCGGCGGCAGGTCGTCCAGGTACCAGTTGGCCGGGATCTCCACCAGGTCGGTTTCCTGGCCCCGCACCAAAGGTTTCATCCAGGTGTCGGGGTGCTGGCTGTAGTCGATCTTGGTCCAGCTGTCGCCGACCCGCACGTAGTAGGGATGGAAGTCGTTGTGCATCAGGCTGTGGTCGTACTTGATGCCCTTTTTCAGCAGCAGCTCATTGGTCACCTTGCTGAATTCCCACCAGGGCGCAACGTAGCCGGTGGGGCGCTTGCCGGTGACCCGGGTGATCAGCTCGATGGATTTGTCGAGGACGATCTCTTCCTGTTCCGGGGTCATGGCGATGGGGTTTTCGTGGCTGTAGCCGTGCACGCCGATCTCGTGGCCGGCCTCGGCAACCGCCTTCATCTGCTCGGGAAAGGTCTCCATGGAGTGGCCGGGAATGAACCAGGTGGTGCGCAGGCCATAACGCTCGAACAGCTTGAGCAGGCGCGGCGCGCCGACCTCGCCGGCGAACAGGCCGCGGGAGATGTCGTCCGGCGAATCCTCGCCGCCGTAGGAACCGAGCCAGCCGGCCACCGCGTCCACATCGACACCAAATGCACAGAGAATTTCTTTAGCCATGAGCGGCCTCCAGTGATTGCTTGTGGTTGAAAAAAATCGTCGGAGCTAGCGCGGCAACGCCGCCTCCAGCGCCAGGGCCGCATCCAGCAGTTGCCGGTCATGGCCCTGGGGCAGGCTCAGCAACAGCCCGGTGGGCAAGCCCTGGGCATCGCGGCCGCTGGGCAGGGCCACGCCGGGCATGTCGAGAAAACTGCCGGGCATGGTCAGGCGCAGGGTCGCCAGGTTGGTCCGGGCGAAGAGCTCGTCGTCCTGCTCAAGGGGCGCCAGGGGCGGCGCCACATGGGCCACGGTGGGGGTGATCAGCACCGCGCCGTCCAGTTCGTCCTGCACCTGTTGTTGCAGCTGGCGCCGCGCTTCATACAACCGCAGCAGCTGGCTGGCGGGCATCTGCCGGGCACTTTCCAGGCGCCGTCGCACCCGCGGATCGAGCTGTTCGGCGTACTCGCTGTCGAGCAACGGCTGGTGCAGGGCGAAGGCTTCGGCGGCGCCGAGCCAGCCTTGTTCCTGGATCAGTTGCAGGGTGGCTTGCAGGCTGTGCAGCGGCCGTTGCTCCACCAGCGCCCCGGCCTGTTGCAGGCTTTCGATGACCACCAGCAGATTGGCCCGCACGGCGGCCTGGGTACGGCTGTCGTCAAGCACTTGCGAATCGACCCAGAAGCGTTGCCCCGCCAGGCTGCGGGGCGGCGGCAATTGCCGGGGGTCGCCACCGCGCAACAGCTCGTCGATCAGCCAGGCATCGCGCACGCTGCGGGTCAGCGGCCCGAGGCTGTCGAGGCTTTCGGCCAGGGGAAACACCCCCTCGCGGTCATAGCGCAGGGAGGTGGCGCGGTAACCCACCAGGCCATTGAAGGCTGCGGGAATGCGGATCGAACCGGCAGTGTCGGTGCCCATGGCGATCGGCACGATACCGGCCGCCACCGCCACCGCGGAACCTGCCGAGGAACCACCGGGAATCCGTGGCTGGGCATCACTGTGGGGGTTGATCGGAGTGCCGAAGTGCGGGTTCAGGCCGAGCCCGGAATAGGCGAACTCACTGAGGTTGGTCTTGCCCAGGCTGACCAGCCCGGCCCGGCACAGCTGCCGTACGCTGAGCGCATCCACCTTGGCCAACGGCGCCTCGCGACGCACCTGGGCGGCGGCGGTGGTGATACTGCCGGCCAGGTCGAACAGGTCCTTCCAGGCCAGGGGCACGCCATCCAGCAGGCTCAGCGGCTGGCCGGCCCGCCAGCGGGCAGCCGCCGCCTCAGCCTCGCGCCGGGCCCGGGCCGGGCACAGGGAAATGAACACATGGGGCGTTGCCTCGGCCAACGCCAGGGCCTGCTCCAGAACCTGGACCGGATCGGTGCGGCCCGAGGCAAAGGCTTGCGCCATGGCCGTGGCGTCGTTCAGCGAATCAGGGGGCATGGCTCACTCCGCAAAAATCTAAAAATGTACTAAATATTAAAATGTACATTTTATACAGAGCAGATTCCGTGCCAGCTCAAAACGCAGGGAGCACCGCGTGCTTTCGGAAAATCCCCCAGATTCGCCTGTAATAGCGAGCCAGAGTGGGTTACTGACAGAGATCGCGCGACGACCGACGGAGAAAATCCTCGCCCAAGGGTCTGCCATTGAAATAATGTATCTTTTATTAAAAAGTACATTTTGGTGCAGAAAGGTAACAACCCACCCAGGGCGGCCCCAGGACGGGGCAACCAAACGTGGCACTCAGTGACACTTGGCAACTGTGAGAGAATCCCCGGCCACCGCGGCCCGGCAACGGGCTCGTCACCCCACCGGCAACAGCCCCTAGAGGAACCGATGAAAGCAGTGTCAGCAGAGGACCCGCGCACCGCATCGCGCTACGCCATGATCCGTCAGGTCTTGCGCGACGCCATCCTCCAGGGCACCGCCCTGCAGGGCCTGGTACTGCTGGAAGCGCCCCTGGCGGAACTGTTCGGCACCAGCCGAGTGCCGGTGCGCAAGGCCCTCGATCTGTTGCACGGCGAAGGGCTGATCAGCCGTTTTGACGGCCGCGGCTACCTGATCAACCCCCAGGGCCTGGAGATCGAACCGCTGCGCCTGCCCCTGAGCCATGCCCACCTGGGGCTGGCCAGCGACGAAGAACTGGTGGACACCCGCCCCCTGGGGGAACGGATCTACGAAGAATTGGGCAGTGCCCTCTCCACCTGCATCGCCTTCGGTCACTTTCGCCTCGACGAACAGGCCGCAGCCGAGCACTACGGCGTCAGCCGCGCGGTGGTCCGCGAAGCACTGATGCGCCTGCGCGATCGCGGCCTGGTGGAAAAGGAACCCTACTCCCAATGGCTGGCCGGACCGCTGACCGCCCGGGAAGTCACCGAAGACTACGAACTGCGCGCCTGCCTGGAACCCGAAGCCCTGCGCCAGAGCGCGCCGGGCCTGGGCCGCGAACGCCTGGAACAGATGCTGGAACGGGTGACCCAGGCGCAACAGGCCGAGCACTGTGGGCTGGAGGCCCTGGAACGCCTGGAAGAAGACCTGCACCAGCAATGCCTGGGCGGCTTGCAGAACCGCAAGATGGCGGCGCTGATCCGTCAGGCCCAGAGCCCGATGATCATCAACCGGATCTTCTACCGCCTGCTGGGCATCGGCGCCGACCCGGCGATGCTCGCCGAGCACCGACTGATCCTCGAACTGCTGCTGCACGGGGCCTACGACGCTGCGGCCCTGAACCTCAGAGAACACCTGCAACGCGCCCGCCAGCGCATGTTGCAACGCCTCAAAGTGCTGTCGGTGCTCCCGGAACCGGAACTACCCGGCTTCCTCAGCAAAATCAGCTGAGCCCTGTAGCCGCTGCCGAGCCCGCGAGGCTGCGCAAAGGTCCGCAGGACCTTGCCTGGCGATCGCCTGCCAAACCTCCAGCGGCCCTCAGAACCCCGCGTCCCTGCGGGCCGTTCGCAGCCTGCGGCAGCGCCTACAGTGCGTTGCGCTTTACCAGGCTGAGGTCGGGGACGGTGCTGCGGCGCTGGCTCAGGTAGCGGGTGCAACTGACCCGCAGGAAGGAGGCGAAATTCACCACTTCGCCGCGGTAGTCCATGACCTCCTCATACAGCTTGGCAATCAGCTGGTTGGTGGTCATGCCGTCCACTTCGGCGATCTCGCTGAGAATGTCCCAGAACTGGTTTTCCAGGCGCAAGGTCGTGACCACGCCACAGATGCGCAACGAGCGGGAACGGGATTCGTAGAGAATCGGGTCGGCTTTGACGTACAGCTCGCACATGGCGTGGCCCTCGCTTACAGGGTGATTTTGGTGCCCAGCAGGCCCAGGAAACCGGCCAGCCAACTGGGATGCGCCGGCCAGGCCGGGGCGGTGGCCAGATTGCCTTGAACATGGCCTTGGGTCACGGGGATATCGATATAGGTGCCCCCTGCCAGCCGAACTTCCGGGGCGCAGGCCGGGTAGGCGCTGCATTCGCGGCCTTCGAGGATGCCGGCCGCCGCCAGCAGTTGCGCGCCGTGGCACACCGCGGCAATCGGCTTGCCGGCCTGGTCGAATTCCCTGACCAGTTGCAGGACCTTTTCGTTCAGGCGCAGGTATTCCGGGGCACGGCCACCGGGGATCAGCAGGGCGTCGTAATCGCTGGACTTCACTTGGGCGAAATCGAAGTTCAGGGCAAACAGATGGCCCGGCTTTTCGCTGTAGGTCTGGTCGCCCTCGAAGTCGTGGATCGCCGTGCGCACGGTCTGCCCGGCGCTCTTGTCGGGACACACCGCATGCACGTTGTGACCGACCATCAGCAGGGCCTGGAACGGCACCATCACTTCGTAGTCTTCGACGTAATCGCCAACCAGCATGAGAATCTTTTTCGCGGCCATGGAGTGGACTCCTTTCAGTGAAAGACGGGGGCGCAAGGAGTATTCAAGGTAGCCCCAATCCACCGGCCCGGGTAATAACCCGGTACTACAGCGACAACTGTACGGACAACTCTGCACCCAGCTGTAGCACCAGGATCGCGCGGCTTTATGGCTAGATGCAGGCACCTGTGTCCCTGTACGAATTCTGGTAGCCATCATGTCCTCGCGCGAAAACACCGGCATGGCCCTCGGCCTGCTGGGTGTCATCATTTTCAGCCTGACCCTGCCCTTCACCCGGATAGTGGTAGAGCAGATGCACCCCTTGCTCAACGGCCTGGGCCGCGCGCTGTTCGCGGCGATCCCGGCGGCCTTGCTGCTGCTCTGGCGCCGGGAAAGATGGCCGACCTGGAAGCAGGTCAAGGGCCTGAGCGTGGTGATTCTCGGGGTGATCCTCGGCTTTCCAGTGCTTTCGGCCTGGGCCATGCAGACCCTGCCCGCGTCCCACGGCGCCCTGGTCAATGGCCTGCAACCGTTGTGCGTGGCGCTGTATGCGGCGTGGCTGTCCCACGAACGGCCGTCGAAGGCCTTCTGGGCTTGCGCCGCCCTGGGCAGTGCGCTGGTGCTGGGTTATGCGCTGCTCAGTGGCGCGGGCAGCATCCAGGCCGGTGATGTGCTGATGCTCGGGGCGATTGCCGTCGGCGGCCTGGGTTATGCCGAAGGGGGCCGGCTGGCGCGGGAGATGGGTGGCTGGCAGGTGATCTGCTGGGCTCTGGTGCTGTCCACGCCGCTGCTGATCGGACCGGTGTGGTACCTGGCGGTGCAGCACCAGGGGGCGATTTCCATGAGGACCTGGTGGGCCTTCGGCTACGTTGCGCTGTTCTCGCAGTTCCTGGGTTTTTTCGCCTGGTATGCCGGGCTGGCCATGGGCGGAATTGCTCGGGTGAGCCAGATCCAGCTACTGCAGATCTTCTTCACCATCGCCTTTTCCGCCCTGTTCTTCGGTGAACAGGTGCAGCCCATTACCTGGGTGTTCGCGGTGGGCGTGATCCTTACCGTGGTCCTGGGGCGCAAGACCGCGGTGCGCCCGGCCACACCGCTGCCCACGCCGCCGGCCAGCCCTCAGCCGAGGTAACCGTCGGCCTTGAGCAGGGTTTCCAGGCAGTGTTCGCTGATCTGGTAGAAGGCCTTGAGCTCTTCGATCCTGGCCAGCAGCTGGCTGGGATCCTGCGGTTCGGCACGCTTGACCGCCAGAATCATCTTGTTCTTGTTGGTGTGCTCCAGGGAGATGAATTCAAAGACCTTGGTTTCATAACCGCAGGCTTCGAGGAACAGCGCCCGCAGGCTGTCGGTGACCATTTCCGCTTGCTGCCCCAGGTGCAGGCCGTATTGCAGCATCGGCTTGAGCAGCAGCGGGCTCTGGATCTGCTGGCGGATCTGCTTGTGGCAACACGGCGAGCACATGATGATCGCCGCGCCGGAGCGGATACCGGTGTGGATCGCGTAGTCGGTGGCGATGTCGCAGGCGTGCAGGGCGATCATCACTTCCAGCTGGCTGGGGGCCACGCTGCGCACGTCACCGCACTTGAACACCAGGCCCGGGTGCTCCAGGCGCTGCGCGGCGGCGTTGCACAGGGTCACCATGTCTTCACGCAACTCGACGCCGGTGACTTCGCCCTCGGCCTTGAGGGTGTTGCGCAGGTAGTCGTGGATGGCGAAGGTCAGGTAGCCCTTGCCGGAGCCGAAGTCCGCCACCCGCACCGGCTGGTCGAGCTTGATCGGCGAGCTGCCCAGGGCGTGGCTGAAGACCTCGATGAACTTGTTGATCTGCTTCCACTTGCGTGACATCGCCGGAATCAGCTCATGCTGCTTGTTGGTCACCCCCAGGTCGGCGAGAAACGGCCGGCTGAGGTCGAGGAAGCGGTTCTTCTCCCGGTTGTGCTCGGCGGACGGCGCATCGCGCTGGGTTTGCGGCTTGCCCTTGAACAGCGAACTCTTGCCCTTCTTGCTGTATTCGAGCTGCACTTCATCGGTCAGGGTCAGCAGGTGGGCGTTCTTGAACGCAGCCGGCAGCAGCTCGGCGATGGCGGCGATGCCTTCGTCCAGGGAGAAGTTCTTGGTGATGTCCCGGGTCTTGTAGCGATAGACGAAGGACAGGCACGGCTGCTCCTTGACCGTCAGTTGCTTGATGATCAGGCGTTGCAGGTCCGCCTCCGGGCCCACGTGCTTGGCCAGTACCAGCTTGATAAAGGCGTTCTGCGTGAGGCTGGTGTCGAGCAGTTGCAGGAACTGGGCGTGATGATCCGGCGCGGGGCGGGCGGAAGGTGCGGTAACAGACATGGGGGCGGGAGCCTCGGGCGATGCGCGGTGTCGATCAGGGAATGGCGGGTATTTTAGGGAGCAAGCCCCGCCGGGGCACGAAGTTATTCACCCGACGGTAAAAAATCCTCGCCCGAGGGCGGTGCAAGGCTCAAGGAGCTGTTCGCCGGCGAGCCGGCTCCTACAAGAACAACACCGGTATCGCACCGCTGTAGGAGCTGGCTTGCCAGCGAAGGCGTCCCCAAGGGCGGTGCAAGGCTCACGGGCCTCTTCGCCGGCAAGCCGGCTCCTACACAGGTAGCACGCCATAGTCCCCAGCTGGGTGGGTCAGTTGAGCACCACCAGGCGGTTGGGCAATTCGTTGCGTACCTGGGTCAGGGGCACATGGGTCTTGAGCAACTCGCCGCTGGCTTCAATGCAATCAAGGAAGCCCTGCAGGGTCTGGCCTTGCCGGACCTGCTGGGTAAAGGCCTGGACAATCGCGTTCCAGTTCTTGTTGTCCAGGCGCCTGGAGATGCCCTCGTCCACCAGGATCTCCACATAGCGCTCGGCTTCGCTGACAAAGATCAGCACCCCGGTGCCGCCCACGGTGTGGTGCAGGTTCTGTTCGAGGAACTGGCGCCGGGCCAGGTTGGAAGCGCGCCAGTGACGCACCGATCGCGGAATCAGCCGGGTGGTGACCCGCGGCAGGCGGAACACCAGGCACAGCACGATAAAGGTCGCCCACTGCGCCAGCAGCAACAGGTGCATGTTCAGCCAGCCGGTGGCGTAGTGCACCAGCCCCGGCACCACCAGCGCCAGCAGGCTGGCCCAGAGCAGCGGGATATAGGCGTAGTCGTCGGCCCGGGCCGCCAGCACCGTCACCAGTTCGGCGTCGGTCTGCTGTTCCACCCGGGCGATGGCTTCGGCCACCTGCCGTTGTTCGAATTCACTGAGTAATGCCATGTCGTTGGATTTCCGCTTTTTATTGTCAGTTACCAGCCGCCGGAGGAACCGCCGCCGCCAAAGCTGCCGCCGCCACCACTGAAGCCGCCCCCGCCGCCGGAGCCACCACCAAAACCGCCGAAGCCACCGCCTCCGCCACCGCCGCGCCCGCTGGTGGTGGTGATCAAGCCGAGCGCCTGCGCCACCATGATCACCAGGATGAACAGCAGCACCAGGAAGATGAACAGCCACGGGTGACGCTGGACAAAATCGTCCTGGTCGCTGCTCTGGCCGCCGCTGTCATAGGCCGTGGCCGGCTCGTCCAGCGGCGTGCCGCCGAGCACCAGGAGCATGGCCGAAACCCCGTCGCTGATGCCCTTGCTGAACTGCCCGGTCTTGAACGCCGGGGTGATCACCTGGTTGATGATCACCGAGGCCTGGGCGTCGGTCAGGCGCTCCTCCAGGCCGTAGCCCACTTCGATGCGCAGCTTGCGCTCGTCCCGGGCGACGATCAGCAGCGCGCCGTTGTTCTTGTCCTTCTGGCCGATGCCCCAGTGGCGCCCCAACTGGTAGCCGAACTCCTCGATGCTGACGCCTTGCAGGTTCGGCAGGGTCACCACCACCAACTGTTCGCCGGTGGCCTGTTCGTGGGCTTGCAGTTGCCGAGTCAGCAGGGCGCTGATGGTCGGCTCGATCATCTGCGCGTCGTCCACCACCCGCCCGCTCAGGGCCGGAAACCTCAGCTCGGCCTGGGCCGAGACCGCAAAGACCCAGAGCAACAGCACCAGGCCAATTTTATAGAGTCGCATCAGCACCTCATCCTTAATGTTTGTCCGCGTGTGCTACCAACTGCCGGACGCCCCGCCACCGCCAAAACTGCCGCCGCCCCCGCTGAAACTGTCCGAGCTTGAACTGGAGCTGGAGCTGCTGGAGTCGAACCAGTCGAACGCACTGCTGCTCGAACCGGTGTCGCGCTCGGCCCTGGTTTCGCGCCTGGCCGAATCGCCGCTGGCAACAACCGGCGAGTCATCGCCGCTGCGCCATTGGGTCAGGAACCCGAACAACGGTACACCGACGAACACCAGGTAGAACAACCTCTCGAACCACCACATCCACTCGATGTCCTGGTACCAGCTTTTCTCCACCGAGCGGTACACCAGCATCGGCCGGTCGGTGGACGACAATACGCTCACGATGGACGTGGCCCCGGCAATGATCCCCGAGGAATACAGGTCGTCCTTGAAGTACGGAATGATCGAACCATCGATGATGAAGTGGGCCACCATGTCGTTGAGCCGCCCCTCCAGGCCGTAACCGACCTCGATCCGCACCTTGCGATCGTCCTTGGCCACCAGCAGCAGGACGCCGTTGTTCTTGTCCTTCCGGCCGATCCCCCAGTGCCGGCCCAACTGCAGGCCGAACTCCTCGATGCTATGGCCACCCAGGCTCGGCACCGTGGCCACCACGACCTGGTCGGTGGTGGTCTGCTCGAGCCGCTCCAGCATCTGCGCCAGGTAGACCTGCGCCGATGGCGTGAGCAACTGGGCGGTGTCCACCACCCGCCCGGTCAGCTTGGGAAACAGGCGTTCAATCGGTGCCGCTGTCGCAGTGGTCGGTGCGGGCTCGACCTGGACAGCGGGTTGCGACGAACGCAACGGCACCCCATCCGTGGGTGTGGGCCCGGGTGGTTGCGCCAGTACGGCGCCACCCACCAGCCAAAGCCACAGCAGCGCGCCTTGCAGCACGCGCCGCCCGTGGCTCATCAGAATTTGACTTGCGGCGCTTTGTCGGCGTCGGGGCTGGTGGCCTCGAAGGATTCACGCACCGGCATGTCGCTGTACATCAGGCTGTGCCACAGGCGGCCGGGGAAGGTACGGATCTCGGTGTTGTACTTCTGCACCGCAAGGATGAAGTCGCGACGGGCCACGGCGATGCGGTTCTCGGTGCCTTCAAGCTGGGATTGCAGGGCCAGGAAGTTCTGGTTGGCCTTGAGGTCCGGGTAACGCTCGGAGACCACCATCAGGCGGCTCAGGGCACCGCTCAACTGGTCCTGGGCCTGCTGGAACTGCTTGAGTTTTTCCGGGTTGTCCAGGGTGCTGGCGTCCACCTGGATCGAGGTGGCCTTGGCCCGCGCCTCGATCACCGCGGTGAGGGTCTGCTCTTCGTGCTTGGCGTAGCCCTTGACGGTTTCCACCAGGTTGGGGATCAGGTCGGCGCGGCGCTGGTACTGGTTCTGCACCTGGCCCCAGTCGGCCTTGACCTGCTCGTCCAGGGTCGGAATGTTGTTGATGCCGCAGCCGCTGAGCAGGCTGGTAAGCAGCAACAAGGCAGCGATGGGCCAGCTCGAACGCAGGCTTTGAGTGATGTTCATGGGTGAGGCTCCTTGCACAACCTGATTGAAATGAAGCTTTTGCCCGCTTTCACACATCCTGTGGGCAAAATCTGCCTGCGCCACTGGAATGCATCGGGCTGATGGGCTAAAAGATGCCCAGCGCGAAAAAGAGTTCAGAAATAAGGCGGTGTGAAAACGTCGCGAGTGAAGGCAAGACAAGGCAAAAACAGGCGAGGAAGCGGAGTGTAGGAGCCTACATGAGCATTCCGAGCCTGTTTTTAACGCCGTATTGCCGAACGCAGCAGTTTTCACATGGCCTGAAGTGTGCGGGAATTATCTGAACAACAATAGTCGCTCCCTAAATTTTGGCTGTTCGACGCGTCACTCATGCGTCGGTCTTGAGCCCTTGAGAACAATATTCATGAAGAAGCTGTGTTTGCTGGGCCTGCTGGTCAGCCTGGCCAGTCACCCTGTATTGGCCGAAACTGCCCCGGTCCCCCTGGAAAACAAAGAAGCCTTTATCAGCGACCTGCTCAAGCGCATGACCCTGGAAGAGAAGATCGGCCAGCTGCGGCTGATCAGCATCGGCCCGGAAATGCCCCGCGAGCTGATCCGTAAGGAAATTGCCGCGGGCAATATCGGCGGCACCTTCAACTCCATCACCCGCCCGGAAAACCGGCCGATGCAGGACGCGGCCATGCGCAGCCGGCTGAAGATCCCGATGTTCTTCGCCTACGACGTGATCCACGGCCACCGGACCATCTTCCCCATCAGCCTGGCCCTGGCCTCCAGCTGGGACATGGATGCCATCGGCCGCTCCGGGCGCATTGCCGCCAAGGAAGCCAGCGCCGACAGCCTGGACATCACTTTTGCGCCGATGGTCGATATCTCCCGCGATCCGCGCTGGGGCCGTACCTCCGAAGGCTTTGGCGAAGACACCTACCTGGTCTCGCGCATCGCCAAGGTCATGGTCAAGGCCTACCAGGGCCAGAGCCCGGCCCTGCCGGACAGCATCATGGCCAGCGTCAAGCACTTCGCCCTGTATGGCGCGGTGGAAGGTGGTCGCGACTACAACATCGTCGACATGAGCCCGGTGAAGATGTACCAGGACTACCTGCCGCCCTACCGCGCGGCGATCGACGCCGGTGCCGGCGGGGTGATGGTGGCCCTGAACTCGATCAACGGCGTGCCCGCCACCTCCAACACCTGGCTGATGAACGACCTGCTGCGCAAGGAGTGGGGCTTCAAGGGCCTGGCGGTGAGCGACCACGGGGCGATCATCGAACTGATCCGCCATGGCGTCGCCAAGGACGGACGTGAAGCGGCCAAACTGGCGATCAAGGCCGGCATCGACATGAGCATGAACGATTCGCTGTACGGCAAGGAGCTGCCGGGGCTGCTCAAGTCCGGCGAGATCGAACAGAAGGACATCGACAACGCCGTGCGTGAAGTGCTGGCCGCCAAGTACGACATGGGCCTGTTCAAGGACCCGTACGTGCGCATCGGCAAGGCCGAGGACGACCCCGCCGACACCAACGCCGAAAGCCGCCTGCACCGCAGCGACGCCCGGGATATCGCGCGACGCAGCCTGGTGCTGCTGAAGAACCAGAACGACACCCTGCCACTGCAGAAAACCGCGAAGATCGCCCTGGTGGGCCCGCTGGCCAAGGCGCCGATCGACATGATGGGCAGTTGGGCCGCCGCCGGGGTGCCGGCGCAATCGGTGACCCTCTACGACGGCATGCGCAATGTACTGGGAGACAAGGCCCAACTGGTGTACGCCCGGGGTTCCAACATCACCGCCGACAAGAAGGTGGTGGACTACCTGAACTTCCTCAACTTCGATGCCCCGGAAGTGGTGGACGACCCGCGCACGGCGCAGCAGATGATCGACGAAGCGGTGAAGGCCGCCCGGCAATCGGATGTGATCGTGGCCGCGGTGGGTGAATCCCGGGGCATGTCCCACGAATCCTCGAGCCGCACCGACCTGCACATTCCTGCCAGCCAGCGCGACCTGATCAAGGCCCTCAAGGCCACCGGCAAGCCACTGGTGCTGGTGCTGATGAATGGCCGGCCGCTGTCGCTGCTGGAAGAAAACCAGCAGGCCGATGCGATCCTGGAAACCTGGTTCAGCGGCACCGAAGGTGGCAACGCCATCGCCGACGTGCTGTTCGGCGACTACAACCCGTCGGGCAAGCTGCCGATCACCTTCCCCCGCTCCGTGGGGCAGATCCCCACCTACTACAACCACCTGACCATCGGCCGGCCGTTCACCCCGGGCAAGCCGGGCAACTACACCTCGCAGTACTTCGACGACACCACCGGCCCGCTGTTCCCGTTCGGCTATGGCCTGAGCTACACCAGCTTCAGCCTGTCGGACATGGCCCTGTCCTCCACCACCCTGAACAAGAGCGGCAAGCTCGACGCCAGCGTGACGGTGAAGAACACCGGCAAGCGTGACGGCGAAACCGTGGTGCAGCTGTACATCCAGGACGTGGCCGGCTCGATGATCCGCCCGATCAAGGAATTGAAGAACTTCCAGAAAGTCATGCTCAAGGCCGGTGAAGAGAAAGCCATTCACTTCACCATCACCGAGGACGACCTGAAGTTCTACAACGCGCAGCTCAAGTACGCCGCAGAGCCGGGCGACTTCAATGTGCAGATCGGCCTGGATTCCCAGGACGTCAAGCAACAGAGCTTCGAACTGCTCTGAGCCTGCCAGCGGCCGGCGCAGGACCTGCGCCGGCCGACTCCTTCTGTAATCCCCACAATCGCTGCAATATCTGTCGCCGCTGCCGAGCCTGCGAGGCTGCGCAAAGGTCCGCAGGACCGTGCTTGTCGATCTCCCGCCAAACCTCCATCGGACTCACGACCGCCGCGACCGCTTCGCGCTCGTTCGCAGCCTGCGGCAGCGGCCACAACCAGCCGTGTCAGCCGTGACAGTCAGCCACGTGAGTCAGCCGCGCCGATCCAGCAGGTTGACCACCAGACGGTCGACCCAACCCCAGATCCGCTGCTTGATCCGCCGCCACAGCGGTCGCTTGCGCCACACCGCCAGGCTGACTTCCTCGCTCTGGGCAAAGTCGGCGTCAAAACTCGCCACCACTGCCTGGGTCAACGCAGGGTCCAGGGCTTCCAGATTGGCTTCCAGGTTGAAGCGCAGGTTCCAGTGGTCGAAGTTGCACGAGCCCACGCTCACCCAGTCGTCCACCAGTGCCATCTTCAGGTGCAGGAAACGCGGCTGGTACTCGAAAATCCGCACCCCGGCCTTGAGCAGGCGCGGGTAGTAGCGGTGCCCGGCATAGCGCACCGCCGGGTGGTCGGTGCGCGGCCCGGTCAGCAGCAGGCGTACGTCGAGGCCGCGGGCCGCCGCCTTGCGCAACGAACGGCGCACCGACCAGGTGGGCAGAAAATACGGGGTCGCCAGCCAGATGCGCCGCTGCCCGCTGCTCAGGGCCCGGATCAGCGAATGCAGGATGTCGCGGTGCTGGCGGGCGTCGGCGTAGGCCACCCGGCCCATGCCCTCGCCGGTATCGGGCAGGCGCGGCAGGCGTGGCAGGCCGAAATCGGCACCGGGCTTCCAGGCCCCGCGATACAGGTTGGCGCTCCATTGCCGGTCGAACAGCTGCTGCCAGTCGCTGACCATGGGGCCGGCAATCTCCACCATCACCTCATGCCAGTCGCAGCTGTTGTCCTCGGGCTTCCAGAACTCATCGGTGACTCCGGTGCCGCCCACCACCGCCAGGGCCTGGTCCACCAGCAGCAGCTTGCGATGATCGCGGTACAGGTTGAGAAAGCCCTGGCGCCATTTCAGCCTGTTGTAGAAGCGCAGCTCGACACCGGCCTCGGTCAGGCTGCGGCGCAGGGCCTGGGTAAAGGCCAGGCTGCCGTAGTCGTCGAACAGGCAGCGCACCCGCACCCCGCGCTGCGCTGCCTGCACCAGGGCCTGGACCATGGCCTCGGCGCAGGTCCCGGCTTCCACCAGGTACAGCTCCAGTTCCACCTGGTACTGGGCGCGGGCAATGGCCACCAGCATCCGCGGGAAGAACTGCGGGCCGTCGATCAGCAACTCGAAGCGGTTGCCTTCGCGCCAGGGGAACACCGCTGCGCGCATGTCAGCGCGCCGTGAAGATCAGCACCGCACCCACCGGCACCGAGAAACTGATGGCCGACAACCCGGCCATCTTGCGCAGGCTGTCGAGGCCGGGGGCCAGGTTGAAGTCCTCGGCGTTGAGCACCAGAGGTTCCAGGGTCACCACCTGGAAGCGCCGGTCATCCAGGCGGGTGGCCAGCAATTCGGCGTTGTAGGTGTGTTCCTCGCCGTGCAGGGCGACGGTGACCGGCAGCAGCAATTCGATCTGTGCGCCGGGGGCCAGGTCGTTGATCGGTCGCAGGTTGATCTGTGCACTGATCCGCGCCTCGGGAAACTGGGCGATCTGGAACAGTTCCTGGCGCATGCGCTCATCGCGCAAGGGAATCCCGCTGCTCACCGACTCCAGTTCGATCTGCAACTGCGCCTGGCCCTTGCCATCGACCTTGCCATGCAGCACCAGAAAGCGCTGGACCTCGGAAACACTGGCGTTCTTGGTGGTGACGAAGGACACGCGGGAAGATTCGTTGTCCAGGTACCAGTTGGCCTGGGCCGGCAGGGCCAGTACCCCGAGCAGGCTGAAAAGAAGGCGGATCGGCGTACGCATGCAAGCTCCCATGAACAGAAGGCGCCACCTTAACCGCCCGCCAGAAGGCTGGCAAACGTCACGGCAGGCGGCGCAGTAGAGCTAGAAGCGGTAGGTATAGTTCAGGTAGAAGCGTTCGGCGCTATGGCTGATGATGCCTGCCGGTCCTCTGGAGAGGCTCTGGCGCTGGATGCCATCGGGCTCGCCGTGGGTACGAAAGCGCCCGTGCAGCCAGGCGACATCGAGCCCATCGAACCAGCCGTCGAAGGCATAGCGCAGCACGCTCTGAAATTCCCGGCGAGAAAAACCTGCGTAGCCTTTGGCGTGATTGGAGGCAGCGTAGTGCATATCCAACTTCAGCCGCGGCAAGCCGAAGTCGGCGAAATCCATGCCTCCCAGCAGCTTGAACATCTCCTCGTCCTGCAGGCCGAAGTAGTAGAACAGCTTGCCGCTGCTGTTCCAGGTGCCGTTGTCCTGGGCGAAGAAGGTGCGGTCATAGTCGTCACCCCAGACCTTGTTCCAGGTCAGCCCGGCGTAGTAGCGGCTGAACCGGTACTTGAACAGCAGATCCAGATGCCGAGCATCGTGAGAGCGCTCCGCCTCATACAGCCCGCGCACGCCGGAATACTCGAAGCGCTTGCCGGCATCCTGTTGGCGCCCCCAGATGGCATACACATCGATGCCGCGCTCGGGGGCCAGTTCGAAACTGTGGGTCAGTTTCACCGAGGACGCGCGCAGGTAGTCCCGGGCCACGCCGTATTCAAGCTGCAGGTTGCTGCCACCAGGCAACACATGACCCAGGGCATAGAGCCGCAGGTCATCGATCCTCTGCCCTCGATAGTTGCGCAGGTCCTGGCTCCAGCCCGAGTCGTTGCGCGGGCTGAAACCGTCGATGCGGCTGAAGTTCAGGCTCAGCGCGCCACGCTCGTAGCTCAGGTCCTGGCCCAGGGTGGCCGCCGGCAGGATGCGCGAATAGCGATCGTCGCGGTAAAGCTGGTATTGCCGGCTTTTTTTCCCCACTCCGGCGCTGAAGGTTCCGGCTTCATCCACCCAGCGCCCACGCAGGTACAGTTCGAGGGGCTTGGCGATGCCATGGGGCTGCTGCACGCTGCGGTCGGCTCGCAGGTTGCTGATGTTGTTGGCGTCTCGCCCTACGTGCAAGGCATCGGCCAGGCCATAGCTGTAGTCGAGCCCCAGCACCTCGCGGTACCAGCCGGAACTGAAGCTGAACTGGGTGGCCTGTACCCATTCATCCCGGGTCGGACCGAACCCTCCCCCGTCGTTTTCCTTCCAGTAGGACTGGCTGTAACGCAAGGACCTGCGGCTGTCCTCGAAAAAGCCCTCGGCCAAGGCCCCACCGGCCACCAGACAACACAACAGCCCGCTCAGATAACGTTGCTCAGCCCGCATGAGATCACCTGTTCTTATTATTGGAATTGGCGTCATGGCCGCCGAAGGCGGACCAGGCTTCATTCTCGGAGCAGCGGGGCAAAGGGCAATGGGCACTGGTTCCGCAGAATGGAACCCGGTGTCTGAGGAGAGCGTTGTCCGCGCAGCACGATCAGGGCAGCCGGAATGCCCGAGCGGGAGGTTTCAGGCGATGTCTTTCTGCACCTGCTCGACGGTTTCCGCCAGTAGCCACAGGTGGCGGTTGCGCACCTGTTCGACACAGGCCAGGTCCCGCGGCCAGTGCAGGGCGATACTGCCGATCACCCGGCCTTCGGCCTGCAGCGGCAAGGCCACGGCGCGGATCAGGAACGGCAGGCGCACCGGGTATTCCCAGTGCCCTTCGGTGCGCTGGCCGAACCCCAGGTGCTGGGATTCCAGGCACTGTTGCCGGGCTTCGGCCGGCACCTGCTCCTGCTCGGCCAGACGCTCGACTTCTGCACTGGCCAGGGCCCCCAGGCAGGCCTTGCCCATGGCCGAATGAAACAGGCTGGCATGCTGGCCGACAATCCGGCTGTTGCTCGGGTAGCGCTTGCGCAATACCTCGGGCACCGCACTTTCCAGGACCTCCAGGCTCTCGCCGTCGAAGCTCGACAGGTCGGTGACCAATCCGGTACGTGCACTCAATTCCAGCAACCAGGGCGCCGCCTGCTCCACCATCTGGCGCTTGAAGCGCTGCCGGCTGTCACCGAACAGGCTCCGGGCGCTCAGGCGGTAGCGCCGGTCACTCAGGCCTCGATAGATCCAGCCCTGTTCCTGCAGGGTCAGCAGCATGCGCGATACCGTGGCCTTGGCCAGGCCCGTCAGGTAGTGCAGCTCCTCCAGGCCCAGGGCCTGGTGCTGGCCGATCAGCTCGACAATGGCCAGGGCCCGCTCCACTGAGCGCACGCTGCCGGTTTCTACCTTGCTGGCCATAGTCCGAGCTCCCTGACTGAGGAAAAGGTTTTACCCAGCAAGATGCGGGCCTGCGGACCTTGGCGACCACACCCCTTTGATTACCGCAGGTTGCCCGGCGGCCGCTGCCGCACCCACTGCGTCAGCTGCTCATGGGCGTAAGCCAATTGCAGCACGGCGTGGTCGGCCTGGGCCGGACCGATGATCTGCAGCCCCATGGGCAAACCGGCCAGGTTGAAACCCACCGGAATGCTGATACTGGGCAAGCCGGCCAGGGTCGGGCCGATCACCACTTCCATCCAGCGGTGGTAAGTGTCCATTTCCTGCCCATCGATCTGCCGCGGCCAGGCTTGCCGTGCATCGAAAGGGAACACTTGGGCGGTGGGCAGCAGCAGGAAATCGTAATGCTCGAACAGGCGCTGCAACGCGCGATACCAGTCGCTGCGGCTCTGGGAAGCGCGATACACATCCGCCGCGCTCAGCTTCGCCGCGCCCTCCACTTCCCAGCACGCTTCCGGCTTGAGCCAGCGGCGCTTGTCCGGGTCGTCGTACAGCGCCCCCAGGGAGCCCTGGACCACCCAGTGGCGGTGTACCAGCCAGCAATCCCAGAGCTGGGCCAGGGAAAAGTCCGGCTGGCAGCTTTCCACCTCGCAGCCCAGGCTGGCGAAATCCCCGAGGGCCTTTTCGCACAGGCCCAGTACGCCCTGCTCCATGGCCAGGTAGCCGTTGTAGTCCCCCAGCCAGCCCAGGCGCAGGCCCTTCACATTTCGTTGCAGCGCCGCCTCCGGTTGCGCCGATGGGTCCTTCAGCGATAGAGGCGCCCGGGCGTCAAACCCGGCCTGGGTACCCAACAGCCGCGCCACGTCGGCCACCGTGCGCCCCATGGGACCTTCGGTGGCCAACTGCTGCACGAACAGTTCCGGAGTCGGGCCGAACGGCACCCGGCCCTGGGAGGGCCGCATGCCGAACACGTTGTTGAAGGCTGCGGGGTTGCGCAACGAGCCCATCATGTCGCTGCCGTCGGCCACCGGCAGCATGCGCAGGGCCAGAGCCACCGCGGCCCCGCCGCTGCTGCCGCCGGCACACAGGGTGCTGTCGTAGGCGTTGCCCGTGGTGCCGAACAACTGGTTGTAGGTATGGGAGCCCAGGCCGAACTCGGGCACGTTGCTCTTGCCGACGATGATCGCGCCACTGGCCCGGACCCGCGCCACGCTGATGGCATCCTGCTGGGGCACATGCTCGGCAAACAGCGGCGAACCCATGCTGGTGGTCATCCCGGCGGTGGCCGCCAGGTCCTTGATCGCCTGGGGCATGCCGTGCATCCAGCCCATGGACTGGCCCTGGGCCAACTGCCGGTCTCGCTCGTCGGCCTGCTCCAGCAGGGCCTCGGGGTCCCCCAGCGAGACCAGGGCATTGACCAGTGGATTGCAGCGCTCGATCTGCGCCAGGTAGGCCTGCATCACTTCGCGGCAGGACAGCTCGCGGGCATGGATGGCCCGGGACAGCGCCAGGGCATCCAAGTCGACAATCGACGCATTGATCGATGGTTCTGCGGGGTTGATCAAGACTCACCTCCCAGGCTCACGGCATCGGGTTTTTCGTCTCTGACCGCGTCATACATGCAGTAGGTACCCAGCAGGCTGAGGACCGAGGTCAGCAGGACATAGAAGGCTGGCGCCACCGGCGTGGCCATGACCTTGCTCAGCCAGGTCACGATCAACGGCGCAAAGCCACCGAACAGCATGACCGTGACGTTATACGCCACCGACACTCCGGTGGAGCGCACCTCGATGGGAAACTGCTCGGCCAGGGCCGTGGGGCCGGGGCCGAAGAAACCGCCGATGGCCCCGCAAAGCAGCATCTGCATCACCAGCAGGCGCTCGATGGATGGCGCCGCAGCGACCCACACATACAAGGGATAGACCATGACAAAAAACGCCAGGGTGAACGCCATCAGCACTGGACGTCGCCCAATGCGATCCGACAAGGCCCCGGCAAAGGGAATCACCAGGGTCATCAGGGCCACGGCGAACATCTGCACCAACAGCACCTGATCCAGGGGCAGGCCGAGGTTGGTGTGGGCAAAGGTCGGCATGTTCACCAGCACCACATAAAAGGACACGGTGCCCCCGCAGCACATGCACATGGACACCAGGATCGCTCGGCGATAGGCCGATACCACCTGCCACAACCCGGGCCCTTTGCCACGCACCTGCTTGCGTGCCTCGACAAAGGCTTGCGGCTCTTCCATGTACTTGCGGATCCACAGCCCCACCGGACCGATCAGCAGGCCGATCACGAATGGCAGGCGCCAGCCCCAGAGTTCCAGGGTCTGGGGCGAGAAGAAATGGGTCACCGCCGCCACCATCGCCGCCCCGCTGAATACCGCCAGGCACTGCCCCACCAACTGCCAGGAGCCGTAAAGGCCCTTGCGGTGGGGCGGCGCACTCTCCACCAGGTAGGCCGTGGCGCTGGCGTACTCACCACCGGTGGCAAAGCCCTGGAGCATGCGTGCTACCACGATCAGCAGCGGCGCTCCGATACCGATGGCCGCATAGTTGGGGGCGAACACGATCATCGCGATGGCCAGGGTCATCAGTTGGATGATCACCAGCATCGCCGCCTTGCGGCCCCTGCGATCGGAATAGATCCCCAGCAGCACACCGCCCACCGGGCGCATGAAGAAACCCACGCCGAAGGTGGCCAGGGCCATCAGCAGCGAGGTGTATTCGTCTTCCGCGGGAAAGAACTGGCGAGCGATGAAGCTGGCGAGAAAGCCGTAGACGATGAAGTCGTACCATTCCAGGGCGTTGCCGACCACGGCGGCAACCACCTGCCGGGTCCTGGAAACAGAGGGAGTCGAGACGCTCATGGGATGTTCCTTGGAGACTTTTGAGCCTTCTGGCGGGCTCGCTAAAGTGCCGGGCGCCTACAACACGCCCGGGGCAGTCAGGGACACAGGAACAGGAAGGGTCAGGACGGTTTGAGCCAGCTTTCCGCCAGGGCGCCCCAATAGGCCGCGCCGGTGAGGAGGATGTCGTCGTTGAAGTCGTAACCCGGGTTATGCACCATCGGCTGGGCCACGCCGTTGCCGATGAACAGGTAGCTGCCCGGGCAGCGCTGCAGCATCCAGCCGAAGTCTTCGCTGCCCATCAGCTTCGGCGTATTGCCGTTGACCGCCTCGGCCCCCACCAGCTCGACACCGATCTTGCGGGCGAACTCGGTTTCCTCCGGGCTGTTGACCAGCACCGGATAGGCCGGGCGATGCTCGATACTGACCGAGCAACCGAAACTCTCGGCCTGGGTGCGGATAATGGCCTTGACCCGCTCCAGCATCTGCTCGCGCACCGGTGCGTTGAGGGCCCGCAGGCTCAGGCGCAGCAGGGCCTGCTGGGGAATGACGTTGGCCGCCTCGCCTGCTTGCAGGGCCCCTACGGTGACCACCGCGGCTTCCTGGGCATCGATGTTGCGCGCTACCACTGTCTGCAAGGCCATGACCATGCTCGCCGCTGCCATCAGCGGGTCTACCGTCAGGTGCGGCATGGAGCCATGGCCGCCGACGCCTTCGACTATCACGTTGAGCAGGTCCTGGGAGGCCATCATCGGCCCCTCGCGAAAGCCCAGGTGCCCGGCCGGCAGCCCCGGCATGTTGTGCAGGCCAAACAGGGCATCACAGGGGAAACGCTCCAGCAGGCCGTCGGCAAGCATGGCCTCGGCGCCACCCTGGCCCTCCTCCGCCGGCTGGAAGATCAGGTTCAGGGTACCGTCGAACTGCCGGGTCGCCGCCAGGTAACGGGCCGCCCCGAGAAGTAGGGTGGTGTGGCCGTCATGCCCGCAGGCGTGCATGCAACCGCTGTAGCGGCTGCTGTAGGGCACCCCGGTGTTCTCGATGATCGGCAGGGCGTCCATGTCGGCCCGCAGGCCCAGGGTGCGGGGGCTGCTGCCGTTGCGCAGCACCCCTACGACGCCGGTCCGGCCCACGCCGGTGTGCACTTCATAACCCCACTCTTCAAGGCTGCGGGCCACCAGCGCCGCGGTGCGGTTTTCCTCGAAACCCAGCTCGGGGTGGGCGTGAATGTCCTGGCGGATGGCCCGCAGGTCGCTGGCGACATCGTTGAGCCAGGCAAGAATGTGCTGGTGTCGGGTCATGGCGTATCTCCTCTGGGCCGGGTGGGTTCCCGTTCTTTTTTTCGGAGCGCTGCACGAGGGCCAGGGCGTGCTCGAAGCTCTGCGTCAGATAACCGCGAGCCGGGGCACAGGACAATCAAATGTGGTTCCACTGGATGGAACACAAAGCTGCCGCCATCGTTTCGACCCCGGTCAGGGGTCCAGGCGGCAACCTTCACGGGCACTGCGCCAGACCGCGCTATGGGTGCGCCCCAGCGCGCTGGCGGTGACACGACGGGGCTGCGGCTCATCGAGAAAAGCGCTGGTGGGCAGGTACTGGCGCACGTAGGCGCGGCAGTAGTCGGCAGGTTGTTGCATGACGTAACGGCAGGAGCAGTACTCCTTGGCGGTGTAGGCCCCGAGGATGTCCGGGAAGGCCTGCAACGCCACCCGCTGCTGCCAGCCCCAGCCCAGCAGCAGGAGCAGCCCGAGCGCCAGCAGGCTGAGCAGCGGACGCCGACGGATCAAGGGCCAGGGCTTCATGGCTGCTCCGGCGTGGCGAAGGCGGCCAGCACCCGCTTGAGCAGTTCATTGTGCTGGTAGCTGCCGTCACGGTCGTCGCCATAGCGCACGATCACCAGGCGCTGCGCCGGCAGCACATACAGCGCCTGGCCCCAGTGTCCCAGCGCGCCGTAGGTATCGGCGGGGGCATCCGGCCAGGGCCGTGGCGCCCCGTCCACCTCGCGGTTGAGCCACCAGTGCCCGCCCGCCACGGCCACGTCCTGGTTGGCCCGATAGCCACGAAAGGGCGTGCGGCAGAATTCGACCCAGGCCTTGGGCAGCAATTGCCGGTCGCGCCAACGGCCATCGCGCTGCATCAGCAGGCCAATGCGAGCCAGATCGCGGGCCGTCAGGTAGAGGTACGAGGAAGCGACGAAAGTGCCAGCAGCATCCCGCTCCCACACCGCCTGGGTGATACCCAGGGGTTCGAACAGGGCACGCCAGGGATAGTCCGCATACTGCCCCTCCCCCACCATGCCCCGCAGGCTGGCCGCCAGCAGGTTGCTGTCGCCGCTGGAATAGCGAAACACCTGGCCCGGCGGGCCGGAGGCGGTCTGTTGCGCGGTGAAGGCGGCCATGTCCCGGTGCCCGCGGGTGTAGAGCATGGCCACCACCGAAGAGTTGAGAGGGGCGTATTCATAGTCTTCCTGCCAATCCAGGCCCGAGGCCCAGTGCAGCAGGTCCGCCAGGGTGATGTCGGGATGGGCCTCGAGCGGCGGGTAGAACTTCGCCGCCGGGTCCTGCAACTGGAACCGCCCCTCGCCAAAGGCCACCCCCAGCAGCACCGCCAGCAGGCTCTTGCTGGCGGACCAGGCGAGATGGGGCGTCTGTGGCCCGGTTGCCCCGGCGTAGCGCTCGTAGAGCAGTCGACCGTCGCGGATCACCAGCAAGGCGTCGGTGCGAATGCCCTGGCGGGATTCATCGTCCCGGGGCACAAAGGCGTATTCCTCCAGGGCCTGCAGCGCCGGGCCGCTGGCTGGCGTGCCCTGGCTCCATTGCAGCGCCGGCCACTCCTCGGCCCGGGCCGGCAGGCTGAGTAATAGAAGCAGGGCCAGCAGCAACCAAGCTTTGGGCATGAAGGACACTCGAGAGCCGTCTGGGGCCGAGCCTATTGCGGGCACATGACCGTTTCGCGACAACCTTCGCCGGCAAGCCGGCTCCTACAGGGTTGGGCGAATATTCGATAGGGCGCGAGAACCGCTTCTTGTAGGAGCTGGCTTGCCAGCGAATGCGGTTTCGGAGACTGCGCATTCCTCGCGGCAAGCCGGCTCCTACAGGGAGGCCAGGGCCTTGGCCAGGCGCTGTGCGCGAGCGCTGGCGGCGAGGTCCAGCAGGGCCTGGTCGCGGGTCCATTGCTCGCGCCAGAGCTGTGGCCCCTGGGCGAAGGCAATGCCGATCTCGGGTTTCAGCGCCTCGAACTGCACGAACAGGCCCGCCAGCAGAATGTGCCCGCTGCTCAGCGCCGGGTTCTGCCGGCTGGCTTCGGCGCAGCCGGCCAGCAAGCCCAGCAATTGCAATTGCAAGGGCTGCGGCCAGCCGCTGTCCTGCCCCACGCCATACAGCCAGGCCAGCATGGCGCTCAGGACATAGATGTCTTCCAGGGTGCGGAACGGCTTGACGTAGGCATCCCAGCCGTCGCCGGCGAGCAACTCGCAGGCGGCGTTGTCCAGCTCCAGGCAGCCGTGGCTGATCTCCGGCATCAAGGCAATGGCGGGCAGGGTCTGGACCTTGACCCCGGGCTCGCCGGGATAGACCACCGTCAGGCGCAGGGCTGCGCGCTCCCCCGGGGCTTCGCAGCGAGCCGCCACCAGCAGCCAGTCGGCGGCATCGCCGGCAGTGACGAAATCCTTGCGCCCGTGCAGGCGCAGATCCTCCAGGCGGGTCTGCATGTCCGCCGGGCGCAGGCTGCGGCGTTCGGTCGCGCACAAAGCCCCCAGACTGGACGGCGCGCTGGGCCACAACATGCGCAATGCCGCCTGGTAGCCCACCAGGAACGCCAGCCCCGGGGTGGCCATCAAGCGCCCGCCGCGCACCGCCAGTTCGAAGGGCGTGATGTTGCCCAGGTGCGCCAGCAAAGCCCCGTAGCCCTCGGCCAGGTCGGGGTTGGCGGGCAATCGTTCACGGCTCTCGAGCAGGGCTTGCCAGGGCATTCGAAGGTCCTCAGGGGCTGTCATATAAGCATCACCAAAGCTTCATGGCGATGACACCGGGGCTACATAGCCTGACTTTGCACAACAAAGTCGATTGGCTGCAACCCAAGGCGGGTCAGTAGCCCGCACGGAGATTCACGATGACTCAGATCGCCCGCATCAGCGACACCGGCACTGAACGCCGCCTGCAAGCCGAACGCCTGATCGGCGCGAAGGCTCTGCAAGAAGCCCAGGCCCTGCGTTTCAACGTCTTCAGTGGCGAGTTCAACGCCAAGCTCAAGGGCGCGGAACTGGGTCTGGACATGGATGACTATGACGTTCATTGCAGCCACATCGGTGTGCGCGACCTGAACACCGGGCGCCTGGTGGCCACCACCCGCCTGCTGGACCACCAGGCCGCCAGCAGCCTGGGGCGTTTCTACAGCGAAGAAGAATTCAGCCTGCACGGCCTGGTGCAGCTCAAAGGGCCGATCCTGGAGATCGGCCGCACCTGCGTCGACCCGGCCTACCGCAACGGCGGCACCATCGCCGTGCTCTGGGGCGAACTGGCGGAAGTGCTCAATCAGGGTGGCTACAGCTACCTGATGGGTTGCGCCAGCATCCCCATGCAGGACGGCGGCGTGCAGGCCCAGGCGATCATGCAGCGCCTGCGCGAGCGCTACCTGTGCACCGAGCACCTGCGGGCCGAGCCGAAGAACCCGCTGCCGAGCCTGGACATTCCGTCCAATGTGATCGCCGAGATGCCGCCCCTGCTCAAGGCCTACATGCGCCTGGGCGCGAAGATCTGCGGCGAGCCGTGCTGGGACGAGGATTTCCAGGTCGCCGATGTGTTCATCCTGCTCAAGCGCGACGAGCTGTGCCCGCGCTACGCCCGGCACTTCAAGGCGGCGGTCTGATGCGCCGGCTGCGGGTCTACGGGCGCATCGCCCGAGTACTGCTGGTGGTGGCGCTGGGCCTGAGCATGGCCAGTATCTTCGGCTTGCTGGAGCGCTTGGGGGTCGCCAACTCCATGGTCCGGCGCCAGCGCTGGTCGCGCTTCTTCATGGCACGCTTGAGCAATGCCCTGCCCTTTCAGGTCTCGGTGCATGGCGAGCTGCCCCGCCAACCGATGCTCTGGATCAGCAACCATGTGTCCTGGACCGATATCCCGCTGCTGGGCATGCTGACGCCGCTGTCCTTCCTGTCCAAGGCCGAAGTGCGCACCTGGCCGGTGGCTGGCTGGCTGGCCGCCAAGGCCGGCAGCCTGTTCATCCGCCGCGGCGCCGGTGACAGCCAGTTGATCCGCAAGCAGATGACCCGGCATTTGCAGGAGCAGCACCCACTGCTGCTGTTCCCCGAAGGCACCACCACCGATGGCCGTGGCCTGCGCACCTTCCACGGGCGCTTGCTGGCCAGCGCCATCGATGCCGACGTCTGCCTGCAGCCGGTGGCGATCCGTTATCTGCGCGACGGCCAGATCGATACCCTGGCGCCCTTCATCGGCGACGACGATCTGCTCTCGCACCTGATGCGCCTGTTCGCCAATGACCGGGGCCAGGTGGAGATCCACCTGCTCAAGCCGATTGCCTGCCAGGGCCAGGAACGTGCGGCGCTGGCCTTCCAGGCCCAGCAAGCAGTGCAGAAGGCGCTGTTCGGTGATGTCATGCTGCCCGCCGAACCACGCCGCAACGGCGAACTGGTCGCCGCCTGAAACTCTCTGTAGGAGCCGGCTTGCCGGCGAAAAGGCCCTTGAAACCTGCGTCGGTCATGAGAGCACCTTCGCTGGCAAGCCAGCTCCTACAACAGCCATCGTGAGTCAGGGCAATTGGATGTGCTGCGCGGCGAATGCCTGCAATTGCGGGTAGAAAGCGCGGAAGTCTTCGCTCAACGGTTCATACAGCCGTTCCAGCTCGACCATCGCCGCGGTCAGCTCCTCTGGCCGTGACAGGCGCCGGGCAATCCCCCGCAACACCTGCTCCAGCACCGCGAACTCGCGATAGGAACCCAGCCAGTCATCCGCCGCCATGTAAGGCGCAATCTGCGCCAGCCGCGCCGGCAACTGCGGCTCGGCCGCCAGCACCCGGTACACCTCGGCGGTGAACAGCGGCAGGGGCCGGTCGGCGTAATGCTGCCAATCCCGGGCCAGGCAATGGTCGAAGAACACGTCGATGACGATGCCGGCGTAACGCCTTCGCGTCAGGGAGAAACGCGACAGCGCCGCCACCACCAGCGGGTGACTGTCGGTGTAGGTATCGATGCGCCGATGCAGCTGGATCGCCGCCTCGACCTCGGGCGAAAACTGCCCTTGCAGGCGTCCCTTGACGAAATCGCCATACAGGCTGCCGAGTAATTGACCCGGGCGCTGGCCGCCAAGGTGCAGATGTGCGAGATAATTCATGGACGCAGCTTAGCACTGCGACCTACATATCGTTATAACCCGATATGCCGATAAGTAATGATTTAAGACCAAAATCATATTGGTATATCGCGAAATAACGATTTAAATTTCGCTTCATCGCGATACAACGTTTCACAAAAAACGAGCACCGCCATGTCCCTCGACCTCGACGAAATAATAAAAGCCCTGGCACATCCGGTTCGCAGGGAAATCCTGCACTGGCTGAAAGACCCGACTGTCGAATTTCCCGATCAGGCTCACAGCAATGAGCACGGCGTCTGCGCCGGGCAGATCGACCAACGCTGCGGCCTGTCGCAGTCGACCGTGTCCGCCCACCTCGCCACCTTGCAACGCGCAGGCCTGATCAGCAGCCGGAAAGTCGGCCAATGGCATTTTTTCAAACGCAACGAGGAAACCATCCAGCAGTTCCTCACGCAAATGAGCCAACAGCTCTGACCTGACAAGGACCCGACAATGCCCCTTTCGCTTCTCATCCTGGCCTTGAGTGCCTTCGCCATCGGTACCACCGAGTTCGTCATCATGGGCCTGCTGCCCGATGTGGCGGCGGACCTCGGGGTGTCGATTCCCGGCGCCGGCTGGCTGGTCACCGGCTACGCCCTTGGGGTGGCCATCGGCGCGCCCTTCATGGCCCTGGCCACTGCCCGCCTGCCCCGCAAGGCAGCCCTGGTGGCGCTGATGGGAATCTTCATTGTCGGCAACCTGCTGTGTGCACTGGCCAGTGATTACAACGTGCTGATGTTTGCCCGGGTGATCACCGCGCTGTGCCATGGTGCCTTCTTTGGTATCGGTTCAGTGGTGGCCGCCGGCCTGGTGCCCGCCAACAAGCGCGCTTCGGCCGTGGCCCTGATGTTCACCGGCCTGACCCTGGCCAACGTCCTTGGCGTGCCCCTGGGCACCGCCCTGGGCCAGGCCGCCGGCTGGCGCTCGACCTTCTGGGCGGTGACGGTCATCGGCGTGGTGGCGCTGATCGGCCTGCTGCGCTTCCTGCCGGCCAAGCGCGACGAGGAAAAACTCGACATGCGTGCAGAGCTGGCAGCCCTCAAGGGCGCGGGCATCTGGCTGTCCCTGAGCATGACCGCGCTGTTCGCCGCGTCGATGTTCACCCTCTTCACCTACGTTGCACCGCTGCTCGGTGATGTCACCGGTGTCTCGCCCAAGGGCGTGACCTGGACCCTGCTGCTGATCGGCCTGGGCCTGACCCTGGGCAACATCATCGGCGGCAAACTGGCGGACAAGCGCCTGGGCGCCACCCTGATCGGCGTGTTCGCGGCCATGGCCGTGGTCTCCACCGTACTGACCTGGACCAGCGTGGCGCTGATCCCCACCGAGATCACCCTGTTCCTCTGGGCCACCGCTTCGTTTGCCGCAGTGCCGGCGTTGCAGGTCAACGTAGTGACCTTCGGCAAGGCCGCACCGAACCTGGTTTCGACCCTGAACATCGGCGCCTTCAACATCGGCAATGCCCTGGGTGCCTGGGTCGGCGGCAGCGTCATCGCCCACGGCTTCGGCCTGACCAGCGTGCCGTTGGCAGCAGCGGCCCTGGCGATCCTGGCCCTGCTGGTGACGCTGATTACCTTTCGCCAGGGCGGCAACGCCGAACTGGCTCCTGCAACCCACTGATCCTCTCCCTATCCCTTAAAGAAGGCTGCATTCCATGACGACTCTCTTTGATCCGATCAAACTCGGCGATCTCGAACTGTCCAACCGCATCATCATGGCGCCGCTGACCCGCTGCCGCGCCGATGCCGGCCGCGTACCCAACGCGCTGATGGCCGAGTACTACGTACAACGGGCTTCCGCCGGCCTGATCCTCAGCGAGGCCACCTCGGTGACCCCCATGGGCGTGGGCTACCCGGACACCCCCGGCATCTGGTCCAACGACCAGGTGCGTGGCTGGGCCAATGTGACCAAGGCAGTACACGGCGCCGGCGGCAAGATCTTCCTGCAGCTGTGGCACGTCGGACGCATCTCCCACCCGTCCTATCTGAACGGCGAAACCCCGGTGGCACCCAGCGCCCTGCAGCCCAAGGGGCATGTCAGCCTGGTGCGCCCACTGGCCGACTTCCCAACTCCGCGGGCCCTGGAAACCGCTGAAATCGCCGACATCGTCGACGCCTACCGGGTCGGCGCGGAAAACGCCAAGGCCGCCGGTTTCGACGGCGTGGAAATCCACGGCGCCAACGGCTACCTGCTGGACCAGTTCCTGCAAAGCAGCACCAACCAGCGTACCGACCAGTACGGCGGCTCCCTGGAAAACCGTGCCCGCCTGCTGCTGGAAGTCACCGACGCGGCCATCGAGATCTGGGGTGCCGGCCGGGTAGGCGTGCACCTGGCACCACGTGCCGACTCCCATGACATGGGTGATGCCAACCTGGCGGAGACCTTCACCTACGTCGCTCGGGAGCTGGGCAAACGCGGTATCGCCTTTATCTGCTCCCGGGAGAAAGAAGGCGCCGACAGCCTGGGCCCGCAACTCAAAGAAGCCTTTGGCGGCCCCTACATCGCCAACGAACGCTTCACCAAGGACAGCGCCAACGCCTGGCTGGCCGCTGGCAAGGCTGACGCCGTGGCCTTTGGTGTGCCCTTCATCGCCAACCCGGACCTGCCAGCCCGCCTGAAGGCCGATGCGCCGTTGAACGAAGCGCACCCGGAAACCTTCTACGGCAAGGGCCCGGTCGGCTATATCGACTACCCGACTCTGTAAGCCTGCATCGCTCGATAAAAAGCCCCGACTCTCGCGAGCCGGGGCTTTTTCATGGCCTGCACATTCGTTGTAGCCGCTGCCGCAGGCTCGGGCCGCGTACGCACGGTCGCCCCGAAGGGGCGCGACCATCTCAAGTTCGATGAAGGTCCTGCGAACCTTGTCGCGGCCTGCGGCAGGGGCTACAGAAAGCCATTCAGCGTTTGCGCTGGGCCCAGGCCACCGCCAGGCCGCTGAGGCAGATGACCGCGATACCGACCAGGGCGTACTGGTCCGGGGTATGGTCGAAGATCAGGTAGCCAAAGAGCCCGGCGAAAAGAATCTGCCCATAGCTGAAAGGCGCCAGCATCGCCGGCGCGGCATGGCGGAACGCCTGGGTCAGCAACATGTGGCCGAGCATGCCGCAGGTGCCCAGGCCGATCATGAACAGCCCATGAACCAACGTCGGCGTGCTCCAGAAGAACGGCAGCAGCGCGCTCATGATCAGGCTGTTGAGGATCCCGGTGAGAAAGTTGCTGGTGGTCGGGCTGTCGACACCACTGAGCTTGCGGGTCAGCAACTGGTAGAAGCCGAAGCACAGCGCCGACCCCAGCGGCAGCAGGATTGCCGGCGTGAACAACGCGCCACCGGGACGCACCACAATCAGCACCCCGACGAACCCCGCCAGCACTGCCAGCCACTGGGCGCGACTGACCCGCTCTCCCAGAAACGGCACCGACAGGGCAGTCACCAGCAAGGGCGCCAGGAAGTTGACCGCGGTCGCTTCTGCCAGGGGAATATAGCGCAGGCCGGTGGTGAACAGCAGGCTGGTGCCGATCAGGCACAGGGCCCGCAGCAATTGCAGCCCGGGGCGCTTGGTGCGCACCACCGCAGAGAAACCACTGCGCGGCACGAAGACTACCAGCATCAACAGGGTGTGCACCACATAGCGGGCCCAGACCACCATGACGATGGGATAAAAAGCCGACAGGTATTTGGATAACGTGTCGTGGCTGGCAAACAGCAGGACCGCCAGGCAGATCAGGGCGATCCCCTTGATGGGGTGTTCCGCGCCGTTGAACGGTGAAGGGCTCACACTCATTCACACACCCGCAACAAAATCCCTACAAAATACGTAGCTCGCTATCTATCAACCTGCAGCAAGCCCGTATATAAAAGCACCCCATTGTGAAGTGCGACCCCGGGTATGAACGTCCCTCGCCTTAAATGTTGACACAACCGGACTCAATTACGCATTTTGTCTTAATGACGGAGGTTGGGGCTCAAGCGCAGCATATCCAGCCCGATGTCGATCCAGCGCTCTGCTTCGGTGTGCAGGGCGAAGCTGTCAGGGGCCAGCAACCACTGGTAGAGAATGCCATCGATGAACGCATGCAGCGTAATAGCTGCCCGCGCCGCATCGAGATTCTCGGGCAATTGCCCACGATTCACTGCATTACGCAACGCCAGCTCGATGTGTACGTTGCAGTCCAGGCTGGCAGCGCGACGCTGGCGGCGCAGGTCGCACATTTCGTCGGTGAACTCGCACTTGTGAAACAGGATTTCATTGATGCGTCGGGTTTTCGGGTCCAGGGCAACTTGATGAAACAAATGAATGAGCAGCTTGCGCATGCAGCCCAACGGGTCCATTTCATCTACATTCTCACTGGCCGCGGCCATTTCATCCAAAGGTTCACGCAGGCTGTCGAGCATGGCCTGCACCAGGTCGGCCTTGTTGCTGAAGTGCCAATAGATGGCACCTCGCGTGACTCCCGCCAGCGCCGCGATGTCGGCCAGGGTGGTACGCGCCACGCCACGCTCGTAAAAGGCCTTTTCGGCGGCCTCGAGTATCTGGCTGCGAGTTTCTTGAGCTTCCTCTTTGGTACGACGGACCATGGCAGTAAAACCTCGATCAGGATCTTTCAGCGATGCGTGAAGACCTTCTGAATAAATATGGAACGGCATCTCGAGTGCCGTTTGCCCAGCCTACAATTCAACACCTACAGGGGCTTTTGTAACCGGATGGGTACGCCGCAGGGGTATTTACAAACAACCATGAACGTAAGTATATTCCTTAGCAAGCTACTTATCCACTCAGCCAAGCATTTTTACCCTTCCACTTTTCTTGTGCGCATCTTGCGTGCCTGACCCGAGGATTTTCATGCAACTCAAGCCAGCTGTTACCGCTCTGGTCACTGCCGTCGCCCTGGCATCGCTGCTCAGCGGATGTAAAAAGGAAGAGGCGGCGCCTGCCCCTCAAGCCCCTCAGGTCGGCGTCGTTACCCTGCAACCACAAGCCTTTACCTTGACTTCCGAACTCCCGGGCCGGACCACTGCGTTCCGCATCGCCGAAGTTCGCCCACAGGTAAACGGGATTATTCTCAAGCGTCTGTTCAAAGAAGGTGGAGACGTCAAGGAAGGTCAGCAGCTTTATCAGATCGATCCATCGGTCTATGAGGCAACGCTGAAAAGTGCCGAGGCTAATCTGCAATCGACCAAGTCGATTTCTGATCGCTACAAGCAACTGGTCAACGAGCAGGCCGTAAGCCGCCAGGAATACGACACTGCCGTGGCCAACCGCCTGCAGTCGGAAGCCTCGCTGCAAAGCGCCCAGATCAACCTGCGCTACACCAAAGTGCTGTCGCCACTGACCGGCCGAATCGGCCGTTCCTCGGTGACCGAAGGCGCCCTGGTGAGCAATGGCCAGGCCGATGCCATGGCCGTGATCCAGCAGCTGGACCCAATCTACGTCGACGTTACCCAGTCCTCGGTAGAACTGCTGGAACTGCGTCGCGAACTGGAAAGCGGCCGCCTGCAGAAAGTCGGCGACAATGCCGCCAAGGTCAAACTGACCCTGGAAGACGGCAGCCAGTACAAGCTCGACGGCAAGCTGGAATTCTCCGAAGTCTCGGTGGACGAAACCACCGGCTCGGTGACCCTGCGCGCAGTGTTCCCGAACCCTGAGCACACCCTGCTGCCTGGCATGTTCGTCCACGCCCAACTGCAAGCCGGGGTGAACAGCGCGGCGATCCTGGCTCCCCAGCAAGGCGTGACGCGCGACCTGAAAGGCACCCCGACCGCCCTGGTGGTTGGCCCGGATAACAAGGTCGAGCTGCGTCAACTCAAGGCCAGCCGCACGGTCGGCAGCCAGTGGTTGGTGGAAGATGGGCTGAAAGCCGGCGATCGCCTGATCACCGAAGGCCTGCAGTTCGTCAAGCCGGGCATTGAAGTCAAGGCCAGCGAAGCAACCAACGTTCCAGCGAAGAACCCGGCCCCTGCACAGGCAACTGACAAAGCTGCAGGCGGCAAAGGGGAGTAAACCATGTCGAAATTTTTTATCGACCGTCCGATTTTCGCCTGGGTAATCGCCCTGGTGATCATGTTGGTCGGGGCTCTATCGATCCTCAAATTGCCGATCAACCAGTACCCGAGCATCGCGCCGCCAGCGATCGCCATCTCCGTGACCTACCCAGGCGCTTCCGCACAGACCGTGCAGGACACCGTGGTTCAGGTGATCGAGCAGCAGCTCAACGGTATCGACAACCTGCGTTATGTGTCCTCGGAAAGTAACTCCGACGGCAGCATGACCATCACCGCGACCTTCGAACAGGGCACCAACTCGGACACCGCGCAGGTTCAGGTACAGAACAAGCTCAACCTGGCCACTCCGCTGCTGCCTCAAGAAGTGCAGCAGCAGGGTATCCGCGTGACCAAGGCAGTGAAGAACTTCCTGCTGGTGATCGGCGTGGTTTCCGAGGACGGCAGCATGTCCAAGGACGACCTGTCGAACTACATCGTGTCGAACATGCAGGACCCGATCTCGCGGACCGCGGGCGTCGGTGACTTCCAGGTATTCGGTGCCCAGTACGCGATGCGGATCTGGCTCGACCCGGCCAAGCTGAACAACTACAACCTGACCCCGGTGGACGTGAAGACCGCGGTTGCCGCGCAGAACGTCCAGGTATCGTCCGGCCAGCTCGGCGGCCTGCCTGCCCTGCCCGGCCAGCAACTCAACGCCACCATCATCGGCAAGACCCGCCTGCAGACTGCCGAGCAGTTCAAGGCGATCCTGCTGAAGGTCAACAAGGACGGCTCGCAAGTGCGTCTGGGCGATGTCGCGGACGTCGGCCTGGGTGGCGAGAACTACGCCATCAGCGCCCAGTTCAACGGCAAGCCGGCGTCCGGCCTGGCAGTGAAACTGGCCAACGGCGCCAACGCCCTGGACACCGCCAAGGCCCTGCGCAACACCATCAAGGACCTGGAACCCTTCTTCCCGCAAGGGATGAAGGTGGTGTTCCCGTACGACACCACCCCGGTGGTGACCGAATCCATCAAGGGTGTGGTTGAAACCTTGGTGGAAGCGATCGTCCTGGTGTTCCTGGTGATGTTCCTGTTCCTGCAGAACTTCCGCGCCACGGTGATCACCACCATGACGGTGCCGGTGGTACTGCTGGGTACCTTCGGCATCCTTGCGGCGGCCGGTTTCAGCATCAACACCCTGACCATGTTCGGCATGGTGCTGGCCATCGGCTTGCTGGTGGACGACGCCATCGTCGTGGTGGAGAACGTCGAGCGGGTGATGCACGAGGAAGGGCTGTCGCCCAAGGAGGCGACGAAAAAGTCCATGGGCCAGATCCAGGGAGCCCTGGTGGGTATCGCCCTGGTGCTGTCCGCGGTACTGCTGCCAATGGCCTTCTTCAGCGGCTCCACCGGGGTGATCTACAAGCAGTTCTCGATCACCGTGGTCTCGGCCATGGCCCTGTCGGTGCTGGTTGCCCTGATCTTCACTCCGGCCCTGTGCGCCACCATGCTCAAGGCCGTACCGCAAGGCGAACACGCCACCGAGAAGCGCGGCTTCTTCGGCTGGTTCAACCGCACCTTCGATCGCAGCGTGAAGAGCTACGAACGCGGCGTGGGCAACATGCTGCGCCACAAGGTTCCGTACCTGCTGGCCTACGTGCTGATCGTCCTGGGCATGATCTGGCTGTTCACCCGCATCCCGACCGCGTTCCTGCCGGAAGAAGACCAGGGCGTTCTGTTCGCCCAGGTACAGACGCCGGCCGGCTCCAGTGCCGAGCGGACCCAGGTGGTGGTGGACGAAATGCGCGCCTACCTGCTGGACAAGGAAAAGGACACCGTGGCTTCGGTGTTCACCGTGAACGGCTTCAACTTCGCCGGTCGCGGCCAGAGCTCGGGCATGGCCTTCATCATGCTCAAGCCGTGGGGCGAGCGTTCCGCGGAAAACAACGTGTTCAACCTGGCAGCCCGCGCCCAGCAGCACTTCTTCAGTTTCCGTGACGCGATGGTGTTCGCCTTCGCCCCTCCGGCGGTACTGGAGCTGGGTAACGCCACCGGTTTCGACGTGTTCCTCCAGGACCGCGCCGGTATCGGCCATGAGAAACTGATGGCTGCACGCAACCAGTTCCTCGGCATGGCAGCCCAGAGCAAGGTGCTGTCCCAGGTACGTCCGAACGGCCTGAACGATGAACCGCAGTACCAGTTGACCATCGACGACGAGCGCGCCAGTGCCCTGGGCGTGACCCTCACCGACATCAACAACACCCTGTCGATTGCCCTGGGCAGTAGCTACGTCAACGACTTCATCGACCGTGGTCGGGTGAAGAAGGTGTACATCCAGGGTCAGGCCGGTGCCCGCATGAGCCCCGAAGACCTGAAGAAGTGGTACGTACGCAACAGCGCCGGAACCATGGTGCCGTTCTCCTCCTTCGCCAAGGGCGAGTGGATCTACGGCTCGCCCAAGCTGGCCCGTTACAACGGCGTGGAAGCCATGGAAGTGCTCGGTGCCCCGGCCCCTGGCTACAGTACCGGTGAAGCCATGGCCGAAGTCGAAGCCATTGCCGCGAAGCTGCCGGCGGGTGTCGGTATCTCCTGGACCGGCCTGTCCTACGAGGAACGTCTGTCGGGCTCCCAGGCACCTGCGCTGTACGCCTTGTCCCTGCTGATGGTGTTCCTGTGTCTGGCAGCGCTGTATGAAAGCTGGTCGATTCCGATCGCAGTGATGCTGGTTGTGCCCCTGGGGATCATCGGTGCACTGATGGCAACCAGCATGCGCGGCCTGTCCAACGACGTGTACTTCCAGGTGGGTCTGTTGGTGACCATTGGTCTGGCGGCGAAAAACGCCATTCTGATCGTCGAGTTCGCCAAGGAACTGCACGAGCAGGGCCGCAGCCTGGTAGACGCCGCGGTGGAAGCCTGCCGGATGCGTCTGCGGCCGATCATCATGACCTCCCTGGCCTTCGTCCTCGGGGTCGTGCCACTGGCCATCTCCACGGGCGCCGGCTCGGGTAGCCAGCATGCGATCGGTACCGGGGTGATCGGCGGTATGCTCACCGCGACTATCCTGGCGATCTTCTGGGTGCCATTGTTCTTCGTCACCGTATCGTCCATGGGCCGCAGGAAAGCGGACCTGTCAGAAACTACTGCAACCCCTAATGAGGCTGGCCAATGAGCAAGTCGCTACTCTCCCTGGCAATCACCGCCATCGCGCTAAGTGGTTGCTCGCTGATCCCGGATTACCAGCGCCCGGAAGCGCCGGTGGCGGCGCAGTTCCCCCAAGGCCCTGCCTACTCGCCAAAGGAGGCCGCCAACGTGGCGGCCGCCGAACAGGGCTGGCGGCAGTTCTTCCATGACCCGGCGCTGCAGCAGCTGATCCAGACTGCACTGGAAAACAACCGCGACCTCAAGGTCGCGGCGCTGAACATCGATGCCTATGCCGCGCAGTACCAGATCCAGCGGGCTGACCTGTTCCCGGCGGTTTCGGCCAACGCCAGCGGCAGCCGCCAGCGCACTCCGGCACGCATGTCGCAGACCGGCGAAGCCGGGATCACCAGCCAGTACTCGGCTACCGTGGGCGTCAGCGCCTACGAACTGGACCTGTTCGGCCGGGTTCGCAGCCTGAGCGAGCAAGCCCTGCAGACCTACTTCTCCAGCGAAGAGGCCCGGCGCAGCACCCAGATCAGCCTGGTGGCCAGCGTGGCCAATGCCTACATGACCTGGCAGGCCGACAAGGAGCTGCTGAAACTGACCCAGGACACCCTCGGTGCCTACGAGGAAAGCTACCGGCTGACCTCGCGCAGCAACGAAGTGGGCGTGGCCTCGGCCCTGGACCTGAGCCAGTCGCGGACTTCGGTGGAAAACGCCCGGGTCCAGCTGGCGCGCTACACCCGCCAGGTGGCCCAGGATGAAAACAGCCTGACCCTGCTGCTGGGTACGGCGATTCCGGCCAATCTGCCGAAGGCCCAGCCGCTGTCGGCCGACCTGCTGAGCGACCTGCCGGCAGGCTTGCCGTCGGAGCTGCTGCAACGGCGTCCGGACATCCTCGAAGCCGAGTACAAGCTGAAAGCGGCCAATGCCAATATCGGCGCGGCGCGGGCAGCGTTCTTCCCGAGCATCAGCCTGACCGCCAATGCCGGTACCTTGAGCCCGGATCTCTCGGGCCTATTCAAGGGGGGCTCGGGCACCTGGCTGTTCCAGCCGCAGATCAACCTGCCGATCTTCAACGCCGGCAGCCTGCGCGCCAGCCTGGACTACTCGAAAATCCAGAAAGACATCACCGTCGCGCAGTACGAGAAATCCATCCAGACCGCCTTCCAGGAAGTCTCCGATGGCCTGGCGGCACGCCAGACCTACAACCAGCAGTTGCAGGCCCAGCGTGATTTCGTCAACGCCAACCAGGACTACTATCGTCTGGCCGAGCGCCGCTACCGTATCGGGGTCGACAGCAACCTGACCTTCCTCGATGCCCAGCGGTCGCTGTTCAGCGCCCAGCAGGCACTGATCACCGATCGCCTGTCGCAGCTCACCAGCGAGGTCAACCTGTACAAGGCCCTCGGCGGTGGCTGGAGCGAACAGACAGCGAAGAACGAGCCACTGGCGGAAAAAGCCCCGGCGCTGCACCTGTTCTGAAGCGTCACCTGGCCATATGATAAACCCACCTGACGGTGGGTTTTTTTATATGTACCAACTGGAACATTTGTGTTCGATTACCGCCCAAAAAGTGTTTCGTCCAATTGATTGGCCCTGATCCGCGACGCACCATTCCCGGCACCTGGACACACCAATAACAACAGGTCCGATGCCATGCCCCCACGCCCTGCCCGCTACGGCTGATACCTCTGGTTCCACCCTGCTCCCCTGAAACCTGTGCCCAGACCCTTTGCGCGGCACTGGCCGGCTGCACCCCTAACAATTAGAGAGACCGACGAATGAAGCCAAGCCCCCCGCCGTCCTACCTTCTGCCCAGCCTCCTGGCCCTGGCGCTGAGCAGCACCGCCCTGCCGGCACTGGCCGCAGAGTCGGGCTTTCTCGAAGATGCCCAGGCCAACCTGACCCTGCGCAACTTCTATTTCAACCGCAACTTCACCAACCCGACCAAGGCCCAGGGCAAGGCCGAGGAATGGACCCAGAGCTTCATCCTCGATGCAAAGTCCGGCTTCACCCAGGGCACCGTCGGTTTCGGCATGGACGTGCTGGGCCTCTACTCGCTGAAACTCGACGGCGGCAAGGGCACCGGCGGCACCCAACTGCTGCCCCTGGATCACGACGGCCGCCCGGCGGACAACTTCGGACGCCTGGGAGTAGCCTTCAAGGCGCGACTGTCTCAGACCGAGGTCAAGGTCGGCGAATGGATGCCAGTGCTGCCGATCCTGCGCTCCGACGACGGCCGCTCGCTGCCACAGACCTTTCGCGGGGGCCAGATCACCTCGAAGGAAATTGCCGGCCTGACCCTCTATGGCGGCCAGTTCCGCGCCAACAGCCCGCGTGACGACAGCAGCATGAGTGACATGAGCATGTTCGGCAAAGCGGCCTTCACCTCCGACCGTTTCAACTTCCAGGGCGCCGAATATGCCTTCAACGACAAGCGCACCCAGATCGCCCTGTGGAATGCCCAGCTCAAGGACATCTACAGCCAGCAGTTCGTCAACCTGATCCACAGCCAACCCCTGGGCGACTGGACCCTGGGCGCCAACCTGGGCTTCTTCTATGGCAAGGAAGACGGCAGCGCCCGCGCCGGCGACATGGAGAACCGCACCTGGTCCGGCCTGTTCTCGGCCAAATATGGCGGCAACACCTTCTATGTGGGCCTGCAGAAGCTCACTGGCGACAGCGCCTGGATGCGGGTCAATGGCACCAGCGGCGGCACCCTGGCCAACGACAGCTACAACGCCAGCTACGACAACGCCAAGGAGAAGTCCTGGCAGGTGCGCCATGACTACAACTTCGCCGCGCTGGGCGTTCCCGGCCTGACCCTGATGAACCGCTACATCAGCGGCAGCAACGTGCACACAGCCACCGTCAGCGACGGTAAGGAATGGGGCCGGGAAAGCGAAGTGGCCTACACGGTCCAGAGCGGCACACTGAAGAACCTCAACCTGAAGTGGCGCAACTCCACCATGCGCCGGGACTTCAGCAACAACGAGTTCGACGAGAACCGCCTGATCATCAGCTATCCCCTCAGCCTGCTGTAAGCCCCTCCAACACGGGGCCGAGCCAAAAGGCCGGCCCCTGCAGTTGTCGGCCTTGAACCGTGGCGCCCAAGGAGAGGTCCGCTGGTCGGGCTTAGTAAAAAAAATCCAATACACAGATAAAGTAAAGGGGTATTCACTTCAGGCGGGCAGTGCTCGCTTCCAGGAAAGGAAACCTATCGATTCAGTTCCGTTATCCATCGGATGTCGTACGTGAAGCTGACGTAGCCTTGGAGAGTCTGCGTTATGAGCAAGCACATCGTCATTGTCGGAGGAGGTGTAGGCGGTACCATCCTGGCCAATCAACTGGTCAGCAAGCTCTACCCGGAGATACTCAGGGACGAGGTCAAAATCACCCTGCTGTCCGAATCGCCGGATCATTTCTACAAGCCCGCCTTCATGTATGTGGCGTTCAACCTGTTCTTCCAAGAAGAACTCAAGCGACCCGAACGCTCCCTGCTACGCCCCGAAATAACCTTCCGGGTCGACCCCGTCACCCGCTTCGATTTTGCCGCCCAGAGCCTGCACACTCGCAGCGGCAAGCGTCTTGGCTACGATTTCCTGGTGATCGCCACCGGCTGCGTGCCGGCACCGGAACGGATCGAGGGGCTCAAGGAAGCCGGCGACCACTTTTACCAGTACCAGCCTGCCCGGCAACTGGCACAGCGCCTGAGCCGGATCGACAAGGGCCGGGTGTTCATCACCGTGTCGTTTCCGCAAACACCCAATGTTCCTCATCAATGCGGCATCGCGCCGGTAGAAACGACCCTGATGCTCGATGACTTCCTGCGGCGGCGCGGAGTACGGGATCGGGTCGAGATCATCTACACCTACCCCAGCACCGCGCAGCTACTGCGCAATTGCCTGTTCCTGCAACGCCCGGTCGGCGAGGTGCTGCCGGATATCTTCGAACAGAGGAACATCCGCTTCCAGCGCGGCTTCACCCTGGCCAGGGTCGACCCGGACCGGCGCATCGCCTACTCGGAGGAAGGCGCTGAGCAGCCTTTCGACATTCTCATGGCCACCCCGCCGATTCGGGCCGTGGACGCCGTGCTCGAATCCGGCGCGTCTCAGGCACAGGGCCAGGAGGGCTGGCTGCCGACCCATCACGAGACCCTGCAAGTCTATGGCCTGGAGCGGGTCTATGTGATTGGCGATACCGTCGACCTGCCGATCAGCAAGGCAGGCGGCGCCTGCCACAACCAGGCCCCGGTGATTGCCAACAACATTGCCGGAGAAATCCGCCTGGGCTCTCCCGAGGCGGTTTATGACGGTAGGGTCCAGGCGGTCGCGCAGATGGGCCTCAATGCCGGCATGCCCCTTTGGTACGACTATGCCCACGACGTTCTGCCCACCCCGTCGAGCAAGTTGGGTGGCCTGCTGCGCACCGGATTCAATCGCGGCCTGTACTGGGCCGTAGCCCGCGGAATGCTTTGACCCTGCACAGGGAGGAGACAACGCCATGGACAGCTTTGATCCAAGCATGCCTGGTCCAAGGGCGACCCAGCCTGAAGTCGCCAGCACGCCAGGCCTGGAAGCCCTGATGAAAAAGCTCCAGCCGCTGCTGGACAGCGCTCGCCTGGACAACATGGTCGACCTGTTGTCCCTGCTTTGCGACCTGATCGACATGCTCGATCAGGCGATGATCGAAAAACTTGCGCAACAGTTCGAAGAAGCCACCGCCGCCAGCTGGATGCTGGGCAATGCACTACGCATGGCCAAGGCCGAAACCTCAGCGCAAGGTACCGCTCCCAGCCTGTACGGGCTGCTCTCGCTGCTGCGTGAGGAGGACACGCGACGTGGCGCAGCCCTGCTCCTCAGAACCCTGAATGTCATTGGACGACAACTTTAAAAAGGATGTTTACATGAGTACCAAGCCTCAGCCGACCACGGCCAGGAACCTCAGCACCCAATGGGATCCCCAGGCCTACCAGCAGTTCGTGCGCCTGCGAGAGCGACCGGCGGTCGAGCTACTGGATCATGTCGCCCTGCAGCAACCCCATCACATCTACGACCTGGGTTGCGGAACAGGTATCGCCACTCAACTGCTGGCGCAGCGCTGGCCCTACGCGGAGCTGACAGGCGTGGACAGCTCCTCGGAAATGCTTGCCGAAGCCAGCTGCCTGCCGATCAAGGCGCTGTGGCGCAGGTGCGACCTGCTGCAATGGAAAGCCGAACAGCCAGCAGACCTGTTGTTCGCTGCCGCAGTGCTGCACTTCATGAGTGACCACGAACACCTGCTGCCGCGCCTGTTGAACCAGCTCAACCCCGGCGGCTGCCTGGCGGCGCATATGCCCAATTGGCGCGACGCCCTGTGGTATCAGTTGATACTCGAAAGCCTGGAACAGGCAGGACCGGACGGCAAGCCGCTGGGCACCCCGGAGCTGCGGGCGTTCATGGCCGAGCGCCGGGTACTGTCGCTGGATAGCTACTACCGTTTGCTGGCGCCCCTGACTCGGGAACTGGACATCTGGGAAACCGAACACCTGCAGGTCGTGGAAGGCCAGTCGCCGATCTTCGACTGGGTCAAGGTCTCGGCCTTGCGCCCCGTACTCCTGAGCCTGGACGAGCGGCAACGACAATGCTTCCTCAACCATTACCTGGCACGGGTACATCGCTACTATCCGCCCGAAGGCGATGGCCGGACGCTGTTCCCGTTCAAGCGGGTGTTCATTCTGGCCACCGTCTGAAATCACGCGGTGCAGCCCCGGCGCCTCAACTGCGGGATTCGATGCCCAGTTCGTCCCACACCGATTCCGCCAGGTGGAAGGTGGCGTTGGCCGCCGGGATTCCGCAGTAGATCGCGCTCTGCATGATCACTTCCTTGATTTCGCTGCGGCTCACCCCATTGTTGGCGGCGGCCCGCAGGTGCAGCTTGAGCTCCTCGTTGCGGTTCATGCCGATCAGCATGGCGATGGTGATCAGGCTGCGGGTGTGTCGCGGCAGGCCCGGGCGGGTCCAGATGTCGCCCCAGGCATGGCGGGTGATCATTTCCTGGAACTCCGAGTTGAACTCGGTCAGGGCATTGAGGCTGCGGTCCACATGGGCATCGCCCAACACCGCGCGGCGAACCTGCATGCCTTCGTCATAACGCTGTTTCTCGTCCACAAAGGGCTCCTTGAATCGACTCTCAGGCCAGCAGAAAATCCACGACCCGGGCGCTGAAAGCGTCGCCGGCCTGGACGTTGGACAAATGCGCGGCATAGAACTCGGCATACTCCGCGCCCGCCACATGCTGCTGGATGAAGTGCCCGCCGGACGGTGGTGTCACGGCGTCTTCAGTGCCGGCAATCACCAGGGTGGGCACCTTGATCGCCCCCAGCTGTTCACGGAAATCCGCGTCCCGCACCGCCGCGCAGTTGGCCGCATAGCCTTGCGGCGAGGTGGTCGCGAGCATGTCGGTGATCAGCTTGGCCTGGTCAGGGTGAGCTTCGGCAAAGTCGCTGGTGAACCAGCGGGCGATGGAGGCATCGCGCAGTGCCACCATGGCTGCCTGGCCGTCACGTAGCACGGTCTCGATCCGCGGGTTCCATACGGACGGGTCGCCGATCTTCGCCGCGGTGTTGCACACCACCAGCTTGTGCAGACGCTCGCCGGCATTGATCCCCAGCCACTGGCCGATCAGCCCGCCCATGGACAGGCCACAGAAATGCGCACGCTGGATATCCAGCGCATCCAGCAGCGCCACCACGTCGCGGCCCAGTTGCTCGATGCTATAGGGACCTTCGGTGACCAGGGAACGGCCGTGGCCACGGGTGTCCATGCGCAGCACCTGGAAGTGCCGGGTGAAGGCCGCCATCTGCTTGTCCCACATGTGCAGGTCGGTGCCCAGGGAGTTGGACAGCACCAGTACCGGCGCGCCCTCGGGCCCTTCGAGTTGATAGTGCAGTTCGCCCTCGGCGAGTTTCACGAATCCCACAGCAGTCTCCTTCAGGCCTTCAAGGCAAAATGTTCAGCCACGGCGCGCTCGACCCAGGCCTGCGCCTGGCCCAGGTAGTGCGCCGGGTCCAATAGACGATCCAGGTCCGCCGCCGACAGCTCGGCGGTAACCTGGGAATCCTCCCCCAATACCCCACGCAGATGGCGTTTCTCGGCCACTGCGCGCTTGCAGCATTGTTCCAGCAGATGGTGGGCGGTTTCCCGCCCCAGGCGCTGGGCCAGGGCAATGCTCACCGCTTCGGCCAGCACCAGGCCCTGGGTCAGGTCGAGGTTGTGCGCCATGCGCGCGCTGTCGACCTCCAGGCCTTCGGCCACCAGTAATGCTTGTTGCAACGCGCCAGACACCAGGCAGCAGATCTCCGGCAGGGTTTCCCATTCGGCGTGCCACAGGCCCAGGCTGCGCTCGTGCTCCTGGGGCATGGCGGCAAACATCGTCGCCAGCAGGCCGGGAACCCGGGTCGCGGCGCTGATCAGCACCGCCGCGCCCACCGGGTTGCGCTTGTGCGGCATGGTGGACGACCCGCCCTTGCCCGGCGCCGAGGGCTCGAAGACCTCCGCCGCCTCGGTCTGCATCAGCAGGCTGATATCCCGCCCCAGCTTGCCCAGGCTGCCGGCCAACAGGCCCAGCACCGAAGCGAACTCCACCAGGCGGTCGCGCTGGGTGTGCCAGGGCTGCTCCGGCAGGGCCAATTGCAGCTCGTCGGCCAGGGCCTGGGCAATCGGCAAGGCCTGCTCGCCCAAAGCCGCCAGGGTTCCGGAAGCGCCGCCGAACTGCAGCACCAGCAAACGCGGCTTGAGCTGCTGCAGGCGCTCGCGGCTGCGGGTCAATGCCCCCAGCCAGCCGCCGATCTTCATCCCCAGGGTCACCGGCGTGGCATGTTGCAGCCAGGTGCGGCCGGCCATCGGGGTCGTGGCGTAACGTTGGGCCAGGGCAACAAGGATGTCCCCCAGGCGCTCCAGGTCCTGCTCCAGCAGGAGCATGGCGCGGCGCAGTTGCAGCACCAGCCCGCTGTCCATCACGTCCTGGCTGGTAGCCCCCAGGTGCACAAAGCGCTCGGCCTCGCCATCGCTGCGGGCGATCTGTCGGCCCAGGGCCTTGACCAGGGGAATGGCCGAGTTGCCGGCCGTGGCAATCGCCTCGCCCAGCATCTGGAAGTCATACAGCCCGGCATGGCAGGCGGCCTCGATGGGCGCTACTGCACTGGCCGGGATCACCCCGACGCGGGCCTGGGCCCGGGCCAGGGCGGCTTCGAAATCGAGCATGGCCTGGACCCGCCCCTGATCGCAGAACACCCCGCGCATTTCCCGGGCAGTAAAGTAGGCATCGAACAACTGATTGCTCGCAGTCAGGGTCATAAACAGTCCTTGGCAAACCTGCGCCCGAGCCGGGCGCAGGTACACAGGTCAAAGGTCGTGGTGCAGGTAGGCGGCCTGTTTCGGCAGGCGCAGGCTGAACAGGAAGGCAATCGCCATCATCGCCGTGACATACCAGTAAAAGGTGTTTTCCATGCCCATGTTCTTGAAGTTCAGGGCCACCCATTCCGCCGAGCCACCGAAGATCGCATTGGCCACCGCATAAGCCAAGCCCACCCCGAGTGCGCGCACTTGCGGCGGGAACATCTCGGCCTTCACCAGACCGCTGATGGAGGTGTAGAAACTGACGATGGCCAGGGCCAGGGTGATCAGCACAAAGGCCAGGAACGGGCTGGTGACGGTCTTCAAGGTCAGCAGGATCGGCACTGTGAACAGCGTACCCAGGGCACCGAACCAGAGCATCGAGTTACGCCGGCCGATCTTGTCCGCCAGCATGCCGAACAGCGGCTGCATGCACATGTAGAGAAACAGCGCGCCGGTCATGATGTAGCTGGCGGTCTTGGCGTGCATGCCCGCGGTGTTCACCAGGTACTTCTGCATGTAGGTGGTGAAGGTGTAGAAAATCAGCGAGCCGCCGGCGGTGTAGCCGAGCACGGTGATAAACGCCGCCGAGTGGTTCTTGAACAGCGCAGCGATGCTGCCGGCGTCCTTGTCCTCACGGATTTCCTTGCTGGTGGTTTCCTTCAGCGAACGGCGCAGCAGCAGCGAGATCACCGCGGCGATGGCACCGATCACGAAGGGAATGCGCCAGCCCCAGGCCTTGAGCTCGGCCTCATCGAGAAACTGCTGGAGGATCACCACCACCAGCACCGCCAGCAGTTGCCCGCCGATCAGGGTCACGTACTGGAAGGAGGCAAAGAAGCCGCGCTGGCCCTTGAGCGCCACCTCACTCATGTAGGTGGCGGTGGTGCCGTACTCGCCGCCCACCGACAGGCCCTGGAACAGGCGCGCCACCAGCAGCAGGAACGGCGCCCAGGCACCGATGCTGGCGTAGGTGGGCAAGAAGGCGATCACCAGGGAGCCGGCGCACATCATCAGCACCGAGATCATCATCGAGTTCTTGCGCCCATGACGGTCGGCGACCCGGCCGAACAGCCAGCCGCCGATGGGCCGCATCAGAAAGCCGGCGGCGAACACCCCGGCGGTGTTGAGCAACTGCACCGTCGGATCGTCGGAGGGAAAGAAGGCCGGGGCGAAATAGATGGCGCAAAAGGCATAGACATAGAAGTCGAACCATTCCACCAGGTTGCCGGAGGAGGCGCCGACAATGGCAAAGATCCTTTTGCTGCGTTCCTCTCCGGTGTAGTGACTTGTCGTTGTTGTCATGGTTTTTTCACTCATGGGGGACAGTGTGAGTCTAGACACACTTGGCAACATTCCCGTTCCCTGCGGATAGCGCCCTGCCCGCTCCCGGGCAAGGGTCAATCGACCCTGTCAACCTGTAGCGACTGTAGCCGCTGCCAAGCCACGGCGAGGCTGCGAAAAGGCCCGAAGGGCCTTGCTTGGCGGCCTCAAGCCGAACCTCTGCCGGTCTCAAGCCCGCCGCGCCTGCTACGCAACCCGCGGCAGTGGCCACACAAGGCCGGGTCAGTAGTCGAAGAACACGGTTTCGGCGTCAGTACCCTGGAGGATCACGTTCCACTGGTAGTGACCGTCAGCATCGGCCTTGGCCAGCAAGGTGCCTCGGCGCTCCTCGGGCACGCAGGCCAGCAGCGGATCGCTGGCGTTGGCCGGCTCCCCCTCGAAGTAGATGCGGGTCAGCAGGTGCTTGACCAAACCGCGGGCGAACACCAGTACCACCAGATGCGGGGCCTGGGTCGTGCCTTTCAGGCCCGGCACCGTGCCCGGCTTGATGGTGGTGAAGCGAAAGCGCCCTTCGGCGTCCACCGGCACCCGGCCAAACCCCTGGAAGTTCGGGTCCAGGGGTTTGGCCTGATCGTCTTCGGGGTGGCGGTACTTGCCGGCGGCGTTGGCTTGCCAGACTTCCAGCATCGCGTCGTTGACGACGTTGCCGTTGCCGTCCACCACCTGGCCGGTGATCGCCACCCGCTCGCCCAGGGTGCCTTCCTCGGTCAGGTCTTCGCGGTTCAGCCAGGTCAGGCCGATGTGGTAGTAGGGGCCGACGGTGTGGGATGTAGTCGCGGTCAGGGTCACGTTATTTCTCCATCGGCGTGGCGTCGCGGCCGCGCAGGACAATGTCCCAACGGTAACCGAGGGCGTAGGAAGGAATGGTTTTCTCCAGGTCGAAGCTGGCGATCAGGCGTTCCTTGGCGCGGGTGTCCGGCACGCAGTTGTAGATCGGGTCATAAGCCAGCAGCGGGTCGCCAGGGAAATACATCTGGGTCACCAGGCGGGTAAGAATGCTCGGCCCGAACAGCGAAAAATGGATATGCGCCGGGCGCCAGGCATTGTGGTGGTTGCCCCAGGGGTAGGCCCCGGGCTTGATGGTCTGGAACTGGTACCAGCCGTCGGCGTCGGTAACGGTGCGCCCGGTGCCGGTGAAGTTCGGGTCCAGGGGCGCATCGTGCAAGTCGCGGTCGTGGTTGTAGCGACCGGCCGCGTTGGCCTGCCAGATCTCCACCAGGATGCCCGGCACCGGCAGGCCGTTCTCGTCCAGAACCCGGCCGTGGATGATGATGCGCTCGCCCTGGGGCTGCCCTTCGTGCTGGGCCGTCAGGTCGTTGTCCCGTTCCTGGATCGACTCGGCGCCGATGCTCGGGCCGGTGATTTCCGACAGCGAGTGGGGAATGAACACCAGCGGCTTGGACGGCGAGCGGGTGTTGGTCGACTGGTAGGCCGGGTGCAGGTAATCAGGCTGAGTGCCCGCTTGCGGGCGCCGGTAACCGGGCTTGTCACTCATGGTGGTTCCTCGTTCTCTTCTTATATAAGGCAGGCAGTCAAACGCGCTCGATAGCCAGCGCCAGCCCTTGGCCGACGCCGACGCACATGGTCGCCAGGCCTTTTTTACCGCCGCTCTTTTCCAGCTGATGCAAAGCCGTCAGCACCAACCGCGCACCGCTCATGCCCAGGGGGTGGCCCAGGGCAATCGCGCCGCCGTTGGGATTGACCTGGGGCGCATCGTCCGCCAGGCCCAGCTCGCGCAGCACCGCCAGGCCCTGGCTGGCGAAGGCTTCGTTGAGTTCGATCACGTCGAAGTCGCTGACCGCCACGCCCAGGCGCTCGATCAGCTTGCGCACTGCCGGCACCGGGCCGATGCCCATGACCCGCGGCGCAACCCCGGCGCTGGCCATGCCCAGTACTCGCGCACGCGGGGTCAGGCCGTGTTTCTTGACGGCTTCGGCCGAGGCCAGGATCAGCGCCGCCGCACCGTCGTTGACCCCGGAGGCATTGCCGGCGGTGACGGTCTTGTCCGGGCCGTTGACCGGCTTGAGCTTGGCCAAGGCTTCCAGGGTGGTGTCGGCACGGGGATGCTCGTCCTGCTCCACCACTGTCTCGCCCTTCTTGTGGGCGATGCGCACCGCAACGATTTCCTCAGCGAAGAAACCGGCGGCCTGGGCCGCCGCGGCACGCTGCTGGCTGCGCAGGGCGAAGGCGTCCTGGTCAGCGCGGGACACTTTGTAGTCATCCGCCACGTTGTCGGCGGTCTGCGGCATGGCATCCACACCGTACTGGGCCTTCATCAGCGGGTTGATGAAACGCCAGCCGATGGTGGTGTCTTCCAGCTTCATGTTGCGCGAAAAGGCGGTATCGGCCTTGCCCATGACAAAGGGCGCGCGGGACATGGACTCGACGCCACCGGCAATCGCCAGCTCCATCTCGCCGCTGGCAATGGCGCGGAAGGCCGTGCCGATGGCGTCCATGCCCGAGGCGCAGAGACGGTTGAGGGTGACGCCGGGCACGCTGTCCGGCAGGCCGGCCAGCAGCAGAGCCATGCGCGCCACGTTGCGGTTGTCCTCGCCGGCCTGGTTGGCGCAGCCGAGGAACACCTCGTCCACGGAGCTCCAGTCCACGCTGGGGTTGCGCTCCATCAAGGCCTTGATCGGCAGCGCCGCCAGGTCGTCAGCGCGCACTGTCGAGAGGCCGCCACCAAAACGGCCGATGGGGGTGCGAATGGCATCGCAGATGAATACGTCGCGCATCAGGCTTCTCCAGGGGCTTGGCCATGGGCCGCGGCGGTGCGCGCTTCCAGGTCACGCAGGGCGGTCAGTTCAACCTCGGTGGGTGCTGCGGTCTCGGCCACCTGGTCGGCGAAGCGGATCGCCCAGCCAGTGGCGGCCACCACCTGCTCGCGGGTCACGCCCGGGTGCAGCGAAGTGACGATGAATTCGTGGGTACCGGCTTCCGGCTCCATGATGCACAGGTCGGTGATGATGCCCACCGGCCCCGCCCCTGGCAGGCCCAGGCGCTTGCGCGAATCGCCGCCTTCGCCGTGGCCGACCGAAGTCACGAAGTCGAGCTTGTCGACGAAGGAGCGCGAGGATTGCTTGAGGATGATCAGCACGCTCTTGGCCGAACCGGCGATCTCCGGAGCACCGCCGGCGCCCGGCAGGCGCACCTTGGGCCGGTGGTAGTCGCCGACCACGGTGGTGTTGATATTGCCGAAACGGTCGACCTGGGCCGCGCCGAGGAAACCCACGTCGATGCGCCCGCCCTGCAGCCAGTAGCGGAAGATCTCGCCGGTAGGCACCACGGTGTCGGCGGTTTCCGCCAGCTCGCCGTCACCGATAGAGAGTGGCAGGACGCTGGGCTTGGCGCCGATCGGGCCGGACTCGTAGATCAGCACCACGTCCGGTGATGAGGTCAGGCGTGCCAGGTTGGCGGCCTTGGACGGCAGGCCGATGCCGACGAAGCACACCGAGCCGTTCTGCAGGCGACGGGCCGCGGCCACGGTCATCATTTCATTGGTGGAGTAGGTCATTACTGGGCCTCCGAAGCTGCGGCCAGCTTGGCCTGGAATTCGCTGAAATCGGCACTGCCGTGGATGTATTCGTTGATCCAGGCGGTGAACGCCTCACGGTCGCGGGCGATCGGGTCCCAGGCCTGGTAGAAGCGGTTGTCGCGCTCGGAGTAGCCGTGGGCGTAGGACGGATGGGCGCCACCAGGCACATGGCAGACCGCGCTCAGCGCCCAGGTCGGCAGTACGCAGGCGTTCATCGGCGCGTTCAGGTCGTCGACGATTTCCTCGACGGTGACGATGCAGCGCTTGGCGGCCAGGGCGGCCTCTTTCTGTACCCCGAGAATGCCCCACAGCAGCACGTTGCCCTTGCGGTCGGCCTTCTGCGCGTGGATTACCGTGACGTCCGGGCGCACCGAAGGCACCGCCGCCAGCACTTCACCGGTAAACGGGCAGGTCACGGTCTTGATCAGGGGGTTGACCTTGGGCAGGTCGGAGCCGGCGTAGGCCCGCAGGACGGCAAAGGGCAGGCCCGAGGCGCCGGCAACATAGGCGTTGGCCAGGTCGGCGTGGCTGTGTTCCTCGATCTCCAGGGGCTGTGGCCATTGCTTTTCCACGGCGTCGCGCAGGCGGTGCAGGGAGCCCACGCCCGGGTTGCCACCCCAGGAGAAAATCAGCTTGCGAGCGCAACCGGCACCGATCAACTGGTCGTAGATCAGGTCAGGGGTCATGCGCACCAGGGTCAGGTCTTTCTTGCCCTGGCGGATGATTTCATGACCTGCGGCCGTAGGAATCAGGTGGGTGAAGCCTTCGAGCGCGACGGTGTCGCCGTCGTTGACGAATTGCTTCACCGCGTCGTGCAGCGAAAGGATTTCAGCCATGGATGGGGTCTCCCGATTGTTATTCAGCGACTGGAGAAAAAGGCGCTCTGGGCGCGCCGCAGTGACTGAAGATTAAGCCGGGGCCAAACCCCAAACAATCCGATAATCGACTGAGCGTTCGATTATCGAACAGATTGTTGCAGGGCTATCGATTGCTTTTCCTCAACCCCGCAACAGCCCGGCCGGCCTTCTGGGGCCGCTGCCGCGGGCGAGGATAACGTTCGAAGAACCCTCTGCGCCCTTCAGGAGCAGCGGGCCCTTCGAGCCCGGCCGCAGCCTGCGGCAGCGGCTACAGGGTAGTCCGCGCTCAGGTCGCGTCTGCGTGACTGACCATGCCCTTGATCACCACCGCGGTGGTGGCCAGGGCCGCCGGAATCACCAGGGCAGTCAGCACTTGTTCGAAGTTCCAGCCCAGGCCCAGCAGGGTCGCTCCCATCCACGCACCGAGAATGGCGCCGAAACGGCCGATGCCAAGCATCCAGGAGACCCCGGTGGCACGCCCCTGGGTCGGGTAGAAGCGCGCGGCCAACGACGGCATTGCCGATTGCGCACCGTTGACGCACATGCCGGCGATCAGCACCAGGGTGGCCAACAGGGTGATGTTGCCCAGGCTCTGCCCGACGGCGTAGGCAAAGACCCCAGCCAGCAGGTAGAAACAGCCGATCACCTTGTGCGGGTTGAAACGGTCCATGGCCCAGCCCACGGCCACCGCGCTGAGGACGCCGCCAAACTGGAACAGGGCGCCGATAAAGGCCGCCTGTTCCATGCTCGCCCCGCTGTCGCGCATCAGGGTCGGCAGCCAGCTGGTGAGCAGGTAGACAATCACCAGCCCCATGAAATAGGTCAGCCACAGCAACAGGGTGCCGACGCTATAGGTGCCGGAGAAGATCACCGCGAACACGTTGCGCGCCTTCACGGTCTTCTGTTCCGGCACGCTGAAGCTGCCAGCCTCGCCGACTATGGCCGGGGCAATCGGCGCCAGGGTCTTGCGCACCTTGTCGGTGCCGCGATTACGCACCACCAGGTAACGCGCGGACTCCGGCAGCCAGAGCACCAGCACCAGGGCCAGGATCAGCGGCAGGACCCCGCCGATCAGCAGCAGGCTGTGCCAGCCGAAGGCCGGGATCAGCTTGGCGGAAATGAAACCGCCGCCGGCCATGCCCAGGTTGAAACCGCAGAACATGCTGGTCACCAGCAACGACTTGTGGCGTTCGGGGGTGTATTCGGAAAGCAGCGTGGTGGCGTTGGGCATGCCTGCCCCCAGGCCCAGGCCGGTAAGGAAACGCAGGACCAGCAACTGGTCGACGTTGGTGCTGTAGGCCGAAGCCAGGCTGAAGGCACCAAACAACAGCACCGCCCCCACCAGCACCACCTTGCGGCCGAAACGGTCGGCCAGGGGGCCGGAGCCCAGGGCGCCGAAGACCATGCCGATCAATGCAGCGCTCATGACCGGGCCGAGGCTGGCGCGGTCGATGCCCCAGTCCTGGGACAGCGCCGGGGCGATGAAGCCCATGGCCGCGGTGTCCAGGCCATCGAGGAAGACAATCAGGAAACACAGGATCACCACGCGCCACTGGTAACGGGACAGCGGCTGGGCATTGATGAAGGACTGCACATCAAGGCAGTTCCCTACAGCGGATTGGGGTTGGTTCATTGTTGTTATTTCCACGCTAAAACGCAGGCGAGCACAGGCCGCCAGGGCTGATCAGATCACTAAAGGGGTGGCGATATCAGGCGATGCGAGCGGGACGGCAGGAACGGTCGCGGCAACGATGCAGGGAAAGCGTGCTCATGAGTGTTGGCCTCTTCTTTATTATTGGGCGGGCCACCAGCGGCGGGCGAAGATGCCAGCTTGCCGCCGATGACGCTGCCGCGACATTAATGAGCCAGGGGAAACAGCGTCAATTCGCCAAAGGCGTATCTGTGCGTTTATCGAACAGCTTAAGCAAACAACTGCGCGCTCAGATCGCGGCTGGCGCTCAGCAAACCGGGGAGAAAGCGCTGCTCCAGCTCGGCACGGCTGACCCGCCCGGCGTGGGTACTGACGTTCAGCGCCGCCAGCACCTGGCCGGAAGCGTCATACACCGGTACCGCAATGGAGCGCAGGCCCTGCTCCAGTTCCTGATCAACGATGCACCAGCCCTGCTGGCGCACTTGCTGCAGGCACTCCAGCAAGGCTTCCGGGGTGTGCAGGGTGCGGCTGGTCTTGGCTTGCAGGTCCGCATGGTCGAGGTATTCATGCAGCGACGAATCGTCCAGGGCCGCGAGTAGGATGCGCCCCATGGAGGTGCAATAGGCTGGCAAGCGGCCGCCGACAGACAGGTCGACCGAGATCAGCCGCTGGGTCGTGGCGGAACGGGCGATGTAGAGAATGTCGTCGCCTTCCAGGGTGGCCATGTTGCACGCCTCGTGCAGTTGCTCGCTCATGCGGTCCAGGTAGGGCTGGGCGGAGACCGCCAGAGGCGTCGACGAAAGATAGGCGTGGCCCAGGGTCAGCACCTTGGGCAGCAACGAATAGGTACGCCCGTCGGTGGTGGCGTAACCCAGCTTGATCAGGGTGTGCAGGCAACGGCGCACCGCAGCCCGGGGGATTTCCGTGCGATGGCTGATCTGGGCGATGGTCAAGTGCCGCTTGCGCTCCTGGAACGCCTGCACCACCGCCAGGCCCCGGGCCAGAGAGGTCATGAAATCCGGGTCACCGGTCAACGCCTGAATCCTCTTTGCCGCAGACGCCACGATCGGCGGGGCCACTGAGGTAAAGGAATTACGCATCTGATCGTTCATTTCAGGCTCTCTGCGACGAAATTCTTCGGTATTACAAGCCGTATTGGCGAAGAAGCACAAGCTGGGGCCGGCAACATTGGGCGATTATCGAACCATCGACCGATAATCGCAATCCGCCAAGCCTGGCATCCGCGGCAGTGAGCCCGTGGGTTTATTGCAAAAAACCATAGTAATAATCACCAGTGGAATGACCGGTTATCCCGAGTCTTTTGCAACCGACCACTTGCATCAAGATGCAGACTCCCCATATAGACTTGTACCAGCGGAGTAAGAATCAGGCTTTCCTCGTGTAGGAAATGATTAGAACTTTTGTGTCACAAAACGCTCACAATAAAGTTGGTCATTTTAAACTTGCCATCCATAGAGTTATTCTTCGCCGAAGCTATACTGCCGGAGTGAGGAATGTGGAGTCAGTTGCCCCATGCTCCTCTCTCGGGTGGCTTGAAACGGTAATCGGTCACCTGCCGCAAGCGCTTGACCCCTAACCAGATTCGGCCAGCCCGCTTGCAACCAACAACACTGTTGCTACGACAGTTGTTTTCATCCGGTGACGTGGCCGCATGCAATTAACGGCACGCTTGAGAGACTCGAAGTCAAGGCCAGACTGGCACTGACTTCAGCTCCGCGTAGATGCCCGCAAGCAATGCGTCGCACCGGACTGGACCTTCACTCAATTAGGTAACACTGTGACGAAAGATGAACTGCGCGCGGAACTTGAGCGCCAGGAGCAACGTTACAAGGAAGTTTACGGCGGCGAGATCACCCGTTATGCCGCCCAGCCGGAACCTGAACGCAAACCTTGGCGCAAACGCGCCAGTATTCTCGATCAGGCCTTCACCCAAGAACTGCAAAAGATGGAAAAAGAGCTCAAGGCCGAACAGCCGTAATGCTGGCAGCCTGACTCATTCAGGGCTTGCTCTACTTGCCCGCCCGATCATCCCGGCGGCCAGGCAGACCATTGATGCTCGTTACCCCGGGCCCATGGCCATCTCGCCTATCCACAGCGAGAGAGGCTACCGGGCAAGCCCTTTGGTTGAAATTTCATACACGCGTTTTAACCCTCTGATTTCCGCGCCCAGGCCATCGGATTGACCGCTCGTGCCCAATAAACTCAATGGCTTGCCGTGCTTGAGGGGGATGTGCGAAAACTCTGCTCCCGGTCAGTTTTTTCGTTGAAGAATGTTACCGGCGAGCACCTTGTGCATTGATTAGCGGGGTTTTCTGGCATAATCGCGCCCCCTTATGACCGGGTCAGAAAACCTTCATGATCGATTTATTCAGCGGACTGGATGCTTGGGTGCTTGTGAGCCTCTTGCTCGCCCTGGCTTTTGTCCTCGCCTACGAGTTCATCAACGGCTTTCATGACACCGCAAATGCGGTTGCCACTGTTATCTACACCAAGGCCATGCCGCCGCACCTGGCCGTGTTCTTCTCCGGTGTGTTCAATTTCCTCGGCGTGCTGCTGGGCGGGGTTGGCGTGGCCTATGCCATCGTCCACCTGCTGCCGGTCGAGCTGCTGATCAACGTCAACACCGGCCACGGCCTGGCCATGGTCTTCTCGTTGCTGGCCGCGGCCATTACCTGGAACCTGGGCACCTGGTACTTCGGCATTCCGGCCTCCAGTTCCCATACCCTGATCGGCTCCATCCTCGGTGTAGGCTTGGCCAATGCCCTGCTCAGCGACATCCCCCTGGGGGATGGCGTGAACTGGCAGAAGGCAATCGACATCGGCGCTTCCCTGGTGTTCTCGCCGATGGCGGGCTTCATTATTGCAGCGCTGGTACTGATCGGCCTGAAATGGTGGCGGCCGATCTCGAAGATGCACAAGACTCCGGAACAGCGCCGCAAGGTCGATGACAAGAAGCACCCGCCGTTCTGGAACCGCCTGGTACTGGTGATCTCGGCAATGGCCGTGAGCTTCGTGCACGGCTCCAACGACGGCCAGAAAGGCATCGGCCTGATCATGCTGGTACTGATTGGTATCGTGCCTGCCCAGTTCGTGATGGACCTCAACAGCACCACCTACCAGATCGAGCGCACCCGCGACGCCACCCTGCACCTGAGCCAGTTCTACGAGCGCAATCACGAGTCCCTGGGTGAGTTCCTGGCCCTGGGCAAAAGCGTGAAAGACGACCTGCCGGGCAAGTTCCGCTGCAATCCGCAGCAAACCGAACCGACCATCGCCGCGCTCCTGAGCAGCCTCAAGGGCGTTTCCGACTACCATTCGTTGTCGCCGGAAAGCCGCATCGAAGTGCGTCGCTACCTGCTTTGCCTGGATGACACCGCGAAAAAGGTCGGCAAGCTGCCAGGCATCTCAGCCCGTGAAAAGGCCGACCTGGACAAGCTGCGCAAAGACCTGACCGCCACCACCGAATACGCACCGTTCTGGGTCATCCTGGCTGTCGCCCTGGCTCTGGGCCTGGGCACCATGATCGGCTGGAAGCGCGTAGTGCAGACCATTGGCGAGAAGATCGGCAAGCAGGGCATGACCTACGCCCAGGGCATGTCGGCACAGATCACCGCCGCCGGCCTGATCGGCCTGGCGAACATCTTCAGCCTGCCGGTTTCCACCACCCACGTACTTTCCTCCGGCGTGGCCGGGACCATGGTCGCCAACAAGAGCGGCCTGCAGAGCGGAACGGTACGGACCATCCTCCTGGCCTGGGTCCTGACCCTGCCGGCGACCGTGGCCCTGTCCGCCGGCCTGTTCTGGGCAGCCTCCAAGATCCTGGGTACCTGATACCCCAGCCGGCAACAAAAAAGGTGCGTCCCCAGGGACGCACCTTTTTTTATGCCTTGAGCTTTCTTGCAGGCAAAAAAAAGGGCAACCGAAGTTGCCCAAAATGCCTTGCGTGCTCGTTGCCCTGGAAAGACTTAAGGCTTCTTGCGCTTATTCGCGTCTTTCCAGATAAAGAATCCAAACCCTGCGAAAAACAGAACCATGAGGCCGACAGTCAGCACTCCGGCGATCACCACATTGTCGAAAAACATGACTGGCCTCCTGCTCTTGCCCTGTTGCGATGGGGCTAAGTTAACCAAACGGGAGGCGGGGGAAATTGACCGGGGTCAATGTCGCCCATGACTGGGCGCGAGGAAGGGAGAATAAGTGACTTACATCAACAGAAAGCGCCCTGATCAGCGCTTTTTCGGTTTGTTTTTCGGTTTTTTCTTGGCCTTGCCCAAGGGCATGGCGTGTTCGAATGCCTGGCGTACTTCGTTCAGGCGCTTTTCATTGAGATCATGCACACGCTTGGCACGCTCGGCGTTCAGGTCGATCAGCTTGTCGTCTTGATTCATGGCTTGGCTTGCATCACTCGTGGTCAATATCGGCCGCACGCCTTGAAGCAGCGGGCGGCCCTGGCGAATGTGCCAATAATGCGACGTGGCGCCGCACCTGACCAGTGATCAGACCAAGGCGACTGCAATAAAGTCGCTGCCGGGAAGACTTTTTATCCGCACAATGGCCGCCCCTCCCCACAGGAAACCGCATGTGGAAATGCCCAAGCACCTGCCCCCACTGCTGGCCCTGCGCGCCTTCGAGGCCGTGGCCCGGCACCTGAGTTTCAGCAAGGCGGCCCAGGAACTGTGCGTCAGCCAGAGCGCGGTCAGCCATCAAGTGCACAAACTCGAACAGCACCTGGGCCAGCCGCTGTTTGTACGACGCACCCGGGCCATCGACCTGACTACCGCCGGCGCCAGCTATTACCAACAGATCCAGCCGGCCCTGGAGCAGATCGCCGAAGCCACCCGGACGCTGTTGGCAGCAGAGCCATCGCAGGTTCTGCGCATCGGCCTGCTGGCCTCCTTCGCCACCTTGTGGCTGGCGCCGCGCCTGGCGGACTTCAGCCGCCGCCACCCTCAGATCCAGCTGGAGCTGCAACCAGCCATCAACCTCGCAGATGTGGCCGGTGCCGAGGTCGACCTGGCCATTCGTTATGGCAAGGGCCACTGGCCCAACGTCCAGGCCACGCGCTTTCTCGCCGAGCAACTGTCACCGGTGTGCAGCCCCGCGTTCAAGGCCGGGGCCCTGGCCAACGGCACCTTGCTGATGGCCCGCTCCCACCGGCCTTTTGAATGGGACGACTGGAGCAGGCAGAACGCCGTCGACCTCAGCCCTCACCCCAGCGTCATGCTCCACGACTACAACATCGTGGTGGAAGCGGCGGTGGCCGGCCAGGGCATCGCCATGGGCCGCCGCCAGTTGATCCGGCGCCACCTTGCCCAGGGCAGCCTGGTGGATGCCTTCGACCTCCCGGCTCTGCACAACGATCAGATCGGCTACTGGCTGGTGACCGCCGAAGGTCCGGCGAATCCGGCGGCGCAGTGCTTCGCCCAATGGCTGCTGGAGCAAGGGTGCGACCCATGAAAAATTCAGATACGTCGGATTAGATCTATCCGTTTGTCGCCCCCAGCCTGAACACCGATGCTGCAAGCCTTCCATTCGAGGACTTGCCATGTGCGACTCTCTGCAGCAACGAGTGCAACAACTGGGTCTTGAACTGCCGATCCCCGGCCAGCCGATCGCCAACTACGTCAACCATGCCCAGAGCCAGAACCTGCTGTTCATCTCCGGGCAAACACCGCAAGCAGAGCAGCATCCCCATCTGCTGGGCCGGCTCGGTGACAACCTCAGCATCGAGCAGGGTGCCCAGGCCGCGGAACTGGCGGCCCTGGCCCTGCTGGCGCAACTCTCGGCGGCCCTGGGTGACGACTTGTCGAGGCTGCAACGCATCAGCCGGCTGGGGGTGTTCATTGCCGCCAGCGCCGACTTCAAGGGCCATGGCCAGGTCGCCAATGGCGCCTCCAACCTGCTGGTCAATGCCCTGGGCGAGAAAGGCCGGCATGCCCGCACTTCGGTGGGCGTCGCCAGCCTGCCTGCCGGCGTCGCCGTGGAGGTCGACGGGATTTTCGAGCTCAAGCCGTGATGCCCCTGAGCCCGGACCACATCGCTCGGCTACGGGCGGCCACACCGGGTTGCACCCGGGTCTGTCACTTCAACCATGCCGGGGGGTCCCTGCCCAGCCAGGGCACCCTGGACGCCATGTCCGGGCAACTGCAGCGGGAGGCCCACAGCGGGCCGATGGAAGCGGCCGGCGCCGGCGCCCAGTTGCAGGAGCAGGCGCGACAGACCGCCGCCCGAGTGCTCAACACCTGCCCGCAAGCCATCGCCTTTACCAGCAGTGGTTCGGCGGCCTGGGGCATGGCCTTCAACGCCCTGCCCGCCTGGCAGCCGGGCGACCGGATCCTGGTGGGGCGCCAGGAATGGGCCGGCAACCTGGCCTGCATGGCCCCGGCCGTGGCCGCCGGCGCGCAGCTGGAAGTCATTCCCTGTGACAGCCACGGTGCGGTTTCAGTCCCGGCGCTGGAGTCCATGCTCGACTCCCGGGTGCGCCTCATCGCCTTGACCTGGCTACCGGCCAATGGCGGGCTGATCAACCCGGCCGCAGCCATCGGCCAACTGGCGCGCCAATGGCACATCCCCTACTTCATCGATGCCGGCCAGGCTCTGGGCCAGGTGCCCTGCGACGTGCAGGCGCTGAACTGCGATGTGCTCAAGGGCGCGGGGCGCAAGTACCTGCGCGGCCCGCGAGGCACGGCCCTGCTCTATATAAGGCCCGGCTTCCTCGAGCAGTTGAATCCGCTGCCGCGGGACGTGCTGTCGGCGCCCTGGGACGGCCAGGGCTTCGCTCTGCGCAACGATGCCCGGCGCTTTGAAACCAGTGAAGTGTCGATGGTGCTGCTGGCTGGCCTGGCCAATGCCCTGCAGGAGTTCGAAAGCATCGGCGTGGCCGCCATTGCGCAAAGGATCAATGCCTTGAGCGAGCCGCTGCGCAAGAAGCTGCAGCGCTTGCCCGGCCTGCAACTCCAGGACCTGGGCAGCCCGGGGCAGCAATCGGGCCTGATCGCCTTCACTCTCGAAGGTTGGGACGGGCTGGCACTCAAGGAGGAACTGGCGCGGCGCGGCATCAATATCGGCGCCAATGGCGTCAACTACACACCACTGGACATGCAGGCCCGAGGCCTGGGCAACATTGCCCGGATCGCCTTGAGTTACTTCAATACACAAGAGGAAATCGAGCGCCTGTTGCAGGCCCTCGGGGAACTGGCGGGGAACAAGCGCTCCTAGACCTCGACATCCACCCACAGGCCCTGGCGCGGAGCATCTTCGATCAACGGCACCACCGGCACGGTGTTGTCGGCGTTCAGTTCATCGCCGGGCACTGCCAGGTGCTCTTCGGGGTCGTCCTCGGCCTCACGCTCACGGCGCTGCTTCTGTTGCTGGCGCCGCTGTTCCTCGCGCAGCAGCAGGGCGGACTCCTCGGGGTCGCGCTTTTGCAGGTCGATGGTGCTTTCGTTGGAGCTTTCCTGCACCGGTACCACAGGCGGGATGTCCGGTCGCTGGCGGATCGGATCCTGCTGGGCGGTGATCGGCACGGCACTCAAGGGGAGCATCGGTGGCAGCATATTATTGGTCTCCTGTCGGCAGGCTGTCGGCTGCGGCATGGGCGACTTGAGCCATCGGTCGCAAAACTGTGACCCAGTCGTCAGCCGATAGTGCCCCGCCACCCGACGAATGCACGCCGTACGCTACCTTTTAATCCAGGGGATTGATCAGAGTTCTTTGGACTGGAAGCGTCGTTCCGTTAAGATAGTCGGCTTTTTCAAAGCGGGAGTCAGGCAGCATGGCGCAGCAGTATCAACCGGGGCAACGCTGGATTAGTGACAGCGAAGCCGAGCTGGGTTTAGGCACCGTTCTGGCACAGGACGGTCGCTTGCTGACCGTGCTCTATCCGGCCACTGGCGACACCCGCCAGTATGCGCTACGGAATGCGCCCCTCACTCGCGTGAGGTTCTCTCCGGGTGACAGCATCACCCACTTCGAAGGCTGGAAAATGACCGTACAGGAAGTCGATGATGTCGACGGCCTGCTGGTCTACCACGGCCTCAACGGGCAGAACGAAGCCGTCACCCTGCCGGAAACCCAACTCTCGAACTTCATCCAGTTCCGTCTGGCCAGCGACCGTCTGTTCGCCGGGCAGATCGACCCGCTGGCCTGGTTCTCCCTGCGCTACCACACCCTGGAACACACCAGCCGCCAGCTGCAGTCCTCGCTCTGGGGCCTGGGTGGCGTGCGCGCCCAACCCATCGCCCACCAGTTGCACATTGCCCGTGAAGTCGCCGACCGCATCGCGCCGCGGGTCCTGCTGGCGGACGAAGTGGGCTTGGGCAAGACCATCGAGGCCGGCCTGGTGATCCATCGCCAACTGCTCTCGGGTCGCGCCAGCCGGGTGCTGATCCTGGTACCGGAAAACCTCCAGCACCAGTGGCTGGTAGAGATGCGCCGGCGCTTCAACCTGCAAGTGGCACTGTTCGATGAAGAACGCTTTATCGAAAGCGATGCCAGCAACCCGTTCGAAGACACCCAGCTGGCCCTGGTGGCCCTGGAGTGGCTGGTGGACGACGAGAAGGCCCAGGACGCGCTGTTCGCCGCCGGCTGGGACCTGATGGTGGTGGACGAAGCCCACCACCTGGTGTGGCACGAAGACCAGGTCAGCCCGGAATACGCCCTGGTGGAACAGCTGGCAGAGACCATTCCTGGCGTGCTGCTGTTGACCGCAACCCCGGAACAACTGGGCCAGGACAGCCACTTCGCCCGCCTGCGCCTGCTGGACCCGAACCGTTTCCACGACCTCGCGGCCTTCCGCGCCGAGAGCGAGAACTACCGCCCGGTGGCCGAAGCCGTGCAGGAACTGATGGATAAAGGCCGCCTGTCTCCCGAGGCGCACAAGACCATCCACGGTTTCCTCGGCAACGAAGGCGAAGCCCTGCTGGCCGCGGTCAACGACGGCGACAGCGAAGCCAGCGCACGCCTGGTGCGTGAACTGCTGGACCGCCACGGCACCGGCCGCGTGCTGTTTCGCAACACCCGCGCCGCGGTGCAGGGTTTCCCCGAGCGCAAGCTGCACGCCTACCCGCTGCCATGCCCGGACGAATACCTGGAACTGCCCCTGGGCGAACACGCCGAGCTGTACCCGGAAGTCAGCTTCCAGGCCCAGCCCGACGTCAGCGATGACGAACAGCGCTGGTGGAAGTTCGACCCGCGGGTCGAGTGGCTGATCGACCAGCTGAAAATGCTCAAGCGCACCAAGGTGCTGGTGATCTGCGCCCACGCGGAAACCGCCATGGACCTGGAGGACGCCCTGCGCGTGCGCTCCGGCATCCCAGCCACGGTATTCCACGAGGGCATGAACATCCTCGAACGTGACCGTGCCGCCGCCTACTTCGCCGATGAAGAATTCGGCGCCCAGGTGCTGATCTGCTCGGAAATCGGCAGTGAAGGCCGCAACTTCCAGTTCGCCCACCACCTGGTGCTGTTCGACCTGCCGTCGCACCCGGACCTTCTGGAGCAGCGTATCGGCCGTCTCGACCGGATCGGCCAGAAGCACGTGATCGAACTGCACGTGCCGTACCTGGAAACCAGCCCGCAAGAGCGCCTGTTCCAGTGGTACCACGAAGCCCTGAACGCCTTCCTCAACACCTGCCCTACCGGCAACGCCCTGCAGCACCAGTTCGGCCCACGCCTGCTGCCGCTGCTGGAAAATGCCGATGACGGCGAGTGGCAAGCACTGATCGATGCCGCCCGCGGCGAGCGTGAACGCCTGGAAGCCGAGCTGCACACCGGTCGCGACCGTCTGCTGGAGTTGAACTCCGGTGGTGCCGGCGAAGGCGACGCCCTGGTGGAAGCGATCCTCGAACAGGACGACCAGTTCGCCCTGCCGATCTACATGGAAACCCTGTTCGACGCTTTCGGCATCGACAGCGAGGACCATTCGGAAAACGCCCTGATCCTCAAGCCCAGCGAGAAGATGCTCGACGCCAGCTTCCCCCTGGGCGACGACGAAGGCGTGACCATCACCTACGACCGCAACCAGGCGCTGTCTCGCGAGGACATGCAGTTCATCACCTGGGAACACCCCATGGTGCAGGGCGGCATGGACCTGGTGCTGTCCGGCTCCATGGGCAACACCGCCGTGGCACTGATCAAGAACAAGGCGCTCAAACCCGGCACCGTGCTGCTGGAGCTGCTGTACGTCAGTGAAGTGGTCGCCCCGCGCTCACTGCAACTGGGCCGCTATCTGCCGCCGGCTGCCCTGCGCTGCCTGCTGGACGCCAATGGCAACGACCTGTCGGCGCGGGTCGCCTTCGAGACCCTGAACGACCAGCTGGAAAGCGTGCCCAAGGCCAGCGCCAACAAGTTCATCCAGGCCCAGCGCGATCAATTGGCGCCGAAGATCAACGCCGGCGAAGCCAAGGTCGCACCGCGTCACGCCGAACGCGTGGCCGAGGCGCAACGCCGCCTGGCAGCCGACACCGACGAAGAACTGGCGCGCCTGACCGCGTTGCAGGCGGTCAACCCGACTGTCCGTGACAGCGAGCTGGTGGCCCTGCGTCAACAGCGCGAACAGGGCCTGGCCATGCTGGAAAAAGCCGCCCTGCGCCTGGAAGCGATCCGGGTGCTGGTGGCGGGCTGATAGCCCGGTTGTCAGCACTGAACAAAAGGCCCGCACTGTGCGGGCCTTTTTTTTGCCTGTCGCCTGCCAATGCAGCAACGCGCCCTAGCGGCTCACTGCACCATCGTTGATCGCCGGCAGGCTCACCTCTGCTGGGGCATCAGCGGCATCCCCACAGGCCAGACCCTCTTTCATCCGCTGGGCGTCACGGACAAAACAGCGCGCTGCCTGGAACAGAAACAGCAGGGTCAGGAACAGGGCCACGGGAATCAGGTACATCGCGTCGTGCAGACCGATGGCCTTGAACTCCTCGGTCATCAGCTCTGCGCCTGCGGCATACATTGCCGAATGGGCGAAGTGGTCGGAGAGCGCCCCCACCACCACCGGCCCCAGGCCGCCCCCCAGCAGGTACAGGCCGGCGAAGAACAGGGCCATGGCGGTGGCGCGCAAGCGCGGTTCGACCACATCCTGCAGGGCGGTATAGACGCAGGTATAGAAGTTGTAGGCAAACAGCCAGCCGACACTGAATACCGCGACGAACACCCCGACCTCCACCCGCCCGGCATGCAGTGCCCACCCGGTGGCGAGGGTCGAGATGATCAGGCTGCAGGCCGCGAACAACAAACGACCATTGGCTACCCGCTGATGAATCTTGTCGGCGATCCAGCCGCCCAGGGTCAGGCCCACCAGGCCGGTCACCCCGACGATCAGCCCGGTGGCCATGGCGGCTTCCTGCAAGGGCATGAGGAAGTAGCGCTGCAGCATCGGCACCAGGAACGAGTTGCAGGCATAGGTGGCGAAGTTGAACGTCAGCCCGGCCAGAGTCAGCCAGAGAAAGGTCGGTATCGCCAGCACCCGGCGAATGGGCCGGTCAATCCGCACCTGGGCCACTTTCACCGTTTCCGCCGCGCCGCGCTTGGGTTCCTTGATGAAGAACATGAACACCGCCAGCACCAGCCCTGGTACCGCCGCAATGAAGAACGGCGCCCGCCAGCTGTCGAAGGCCTTGACCATGGCACCGATGGTGAAGAACGCCAGCACCAGCCCCAGAGGCAGGCCGAGCATGAAGATGCCCATGGCCCGGGCCCGGCGGTGAGCGGGGAACAGGTCGCCGATCAGCGAGTTGGCGGCCGGGGCGTAGCTGGCCTCACCAATCCCCACGCCCATGCGCACCAGCAAAAAGCTCCAGAAGCTGCCGACCATGCCGTTGACCGCGGTGAGCCCGCTCCACACCGCCAGCCCCCAGCCCATCAGCTTGCTGCGCGAGCCGGTGTCGGCCAGGCGCCCCAGGGGCAAGCCGGCAATGGCATAGACGATGGTGAAGGCGGTGCCGATGATCCCCAGCTGGAAGTCGCTCAGGTGCCATTCCATGCGGATCGGCTCGATGATGATGGCGGGGATGGTGCGATCGAAGAAGTTGAACAGGTTTGCCAAAAACAACAGGAACAGAATGCGCCAGGCATTTGCCGCTTGAGTCGAATTATCCATGGATCGATCTCTTTTATTGTTATTGGGCCAGACGCGAGCGGGCCTGGAAGCTGCAATCTAGTCAGCCGCACCCACGCTGTCTGTAATCATTCGCCAGCCTGATACCAAGGCATCGCAGGCAGGCGCGGGGATGGCACTTGCGGCTCCCCGGAGCAAGCCGCCCGAACTTCGCCACAGCCCCCGCTACCCGGGCCTTTCCCAGTCTTTTCAAGGGCTTGGCCAAGGCCGAAAAAATACCTTGCGCCCCCCCTTCCCAAGGCCGATGCGAAGCCTAGAATAGCCGCCTTGCCAGCCCCCCTTATCAACCCCTCCCCCATCGAATACGCCAATGTCCGAAGCCAGTCCGTGTCTGAATTGCGGTGCCTGCTGTTCATACTTTCGTGTGTCTTTTTTCTGGGGCGAATGCGCCTCATCCGGCGGGACTGTCCCCGACGAGCTGGTGCAAAGCATCAGCCCCAGCCGGGTGGCAATGCTCGGAACCGACTGCAAATCCCCGCGCTGCATCGCCCTTGAAGGCGAGGTCGGCCAGGGTGTGAGCTGTTCGATCTATGACCAGCGCTCCAGCCCGTGCCGCGAGTTCGAGGCTTCCTGGACCGACGGCCAGCCCAACAGCGACTGCGACGCCGCCCGCGCCGCCTTCGGCCTGGCCCCCCTGGAACCGGCGGACACCGAGCCCTGGTACGAGGAAAGCGCTTAGCACCTTTGGCGATAGGGCCCATAAGCAAATCATTAGCAGCAGCGTGCCACCTCCCATTGCAGCCAGCGGGTGCCTTCTATACTCCAAGCACTCGTTGGCGCGCGGCTCCGCCGACCTCAGATGACTCAGAGATGGGCAGGCTATGGACTGGCTGGGCGTGCATTTCATTACCGAGCTTCCACAGGCCGGGCAAGTGGTCCTGCATTGCACCCACAACCCGGTTCTGGTGCTTCTGGCCTACCTGGTAGCCTGTGCCGCCAGCTTCGCCACCCTGGACATGGCCGAACGTGTCAGTCATGCCGAGCGACCGGCCAGCCAGCGCCTGTGGCGCTGGGTCGGAGCCTGCTGCCTGGCCGGGGGGATCTGGGCCATGCACTTCATCGCCATGCTGGCGTTCGAGGCGCCGCTGCAGATCCACTACGACCTGCCCCTGACCCTGCTGTCGCTCCTGATCGCGCTGGTCGCCGCCTGGCTGGCGATGAACACCCTGAGCCACGCGCACATGCCGCTGTGGCGCTATGGCGTTGCTTCGATCTGGATCGGCCTGGGCATCGCCGCCATGCACTACGTCGGCATGGCGGCCATGCGCAGCAGCGCCAGCCTGTACTACGACCCCTTACTGATGGCGCTGTCGGTATTGGTGGCGATCGCCTGCAGCCTGGCGGCGCTGCTGCTGTCCCGTCACCTGCGCGAAGGCAGCGGCATGTTCCACCAGTTGCTCAAGTACGCCAGCAGCCTGGTGCTGGGCGCTGCCATCGTGCTCATGCACTTCACCGGCATCTGGGCCATGACCCTGGTGCTGCCCGCCGGCAGCCTGCCCGCCCCCGCGACATCCGACGGGCATCTGCAACTGGGCCTGACCCTGAGCGCGATCGTGCTCTTGATCATCGGCAGCGGCATCAGCGCGGCCCTGGCCGACAAGAAGCTGCAACACAAGGAGCGGGACCTGCGGCGTGTCAATGCCCTGCTTTCGCAACTGGACCAGGCCCGGGTTTCCCTGCAGCAGGTGGCCCACTACGACGCCCTGACCAACCTGATCAACCGCCGCGGCTTCAACCAGCTGTTCGCCGAAAAGCTCATCGAGAAAACCACCTTTGGCGGCATGCTGGCGGTGATGTTCCTCGACATCGACCACTTCAAGCGCATCAATGACAGCCTCGGCCACGATGCCGGGGACGAGTTGCTGAAAGTCATCGCCGGGCACATCAAGAGTTCCACCCGCAGCCATGAAGACGTGGTGGCACGCCTGGGCGGCGACGAGTTCTGCATCCTCATCAATCTGTACGAGCGCGAAGAAGCCCGGCAGATGGCCCAGCGCATCATGCAGAAAATGAAGGAGCCGATCGAACTGGGAGGGCGGCGCATGGTGATGACCACCAGCATCGGCATCAGCGTCTTCCCCGATGACGGCAAGACCTGCGAGGAGTTGCTCAAGAACGCCGACCTGGCCCTGTATCAATCCAAGGATTGCGGGCGCAACAGCCTGCATTTCTTCAACTCCCACCTCAAGACCCGGGCCACCCTGGAACTGCAACTGGAAGAGGAATTGCGCAACGCCCTGCGCGACGACCAGGGCCTGCTGCTGTATTACCAACCTATCTACGACCTCAAGAGCGGCAGGGTCACCAAGCTCGAAGCCCTGATCCGCTGGCAGCACCCGCAACATGGGCTGCTGACCCCGGATCGCTTCATCTCCATTGCCGAAGCCAACGGCATGATCGCCGAGCTGGACAACTGGGTGCTGCGCAAGGCCTGCGCGGACCTGGCCTACCTGTCGCGCCATGGCGGTGGCGAACTGAAGATCGCGGTCAACTGCTCGGCCCTGAACCTGACCCGCGAAGAGCTCGCCGGGGAGATCGAAAGCGCCCTGCGCCAGGCCCAGGTGGCGCCGCAGCGGCTGGAGCTGGAAGTCACGGAAAACGCCCTGATGGGCAATATTGCCAGCACCCTGGCGCTGCTCAAGCAGATCCGCGGGCTGGGGGTGTCGCTGTCGATCGACGACTTCGGCACCGGCTACTCATCCCTGGCCTATCTCAAGCGCTTGCCCCTGAACACCCTGAAGATCGATCGCTCGTTCATCCAGGACATCCCCAAGTCGACCCAGGACATGGAGATCGTCCAGGCGATCATCATCATGGCCCACACCCTGCACCTGCAGGTGGTCACCGAAGGGGTCGAAACCCCGGAACAGCAAGCGTTTCTCCAGCACCATGGCTGCGACTACCTGCAGGGCTACCTGCTCAGCCATCCGGTGCCGCTGCGGGAGTTGCGCGGGGTGCTGGAGGAACTCGACCAGCGCCACGCCGCGCCGATCAATCCGCGGGCGCCGGGTCCCGATAAAGGCGAACCAGGGTCGCTGGATCTTTTTCCAGATAGCCCTGCCCACCATGCAGACGCATCAACTGCGCAGCTAATCCGCTGATCGGCGTCGCCGAGCCCTGTTCGCGGGAAAACTTCACCGCTCCATCCAGGTCCTTGAGCAGGGTGCGCACATGCCACTTCACCGGCTCGAACCGGCTTTCAGCCATCTGCGGGGCCAGGATCTGCAAAGGTTTCGAGTCGGCAAAGCCACCGGCCAGGGCCTCGGCGATCAGCCGCGCATCCACCCCCGAGCGCTCGGCCAGGGCCACCACCTCGGCGATCACCAGGGCGTTGCAGGCGACGATCATCTGGTTGCAGGCCTTGGTCACCTGCCCGGCGCCCACCGCCCCCATGTGCGTGACCCGCTGCCCCAGGGTCAGCAGCACTGGCCGCACCCGCTCGACGTCCGTCGCCTCACCGCCAACCATGATGGCCAGGCTGCCGGCCTCGGCGCCCGGGGTACCGCCGGACACCGGCGCATCGACCCAGGCCACGCCGCGGCTCGCGGCCAGTTCGGCGGCCATTTCCCGGGTAGCCGTGGGTTCCAGGCTGGACAGGTCCAGCAGCAGCTGGCCGGTCCGGGCGCCCTGGGCGATACCCTCGAGGCCAAACACCACCTCGCGCACCACCTCGGTATTGGCCAGGCACATCAGCATCAGGTCGGCATGGGCACACAGCTGCGCCGGCGTGGCAACTTGTCGCGCCCCGGCAGCCACCAGGGGCGCACATTTTTCCGGGTTGCGGTTCCACACCGTCAGCGGATAGCCCGCCGCCAGCAGCCGGCGGCACATCGGCAAGCCCATCAGGCCGATTCCGGCAAAGCCGAGTGAAGGTAACGCTGACATCATATTGCCCTCATTTGATTAAAGATCACCGAATACTGGCCGATTCATCATGATTCAGGAAAGGATTCCCCCGAGCGTCGCTCAGAAAAAACCCTGACGCCTTGGGCAAAATTCGCGCTCCACGCAGCGACGAGGTCCCATTCCGTGATGGTTCGACGACACCTCGTCCACGAGCCAACCTGACCAGGCATATGGCGCACAATGACTTCTAAAAACAAACCTGCCAACGCAGTCTCCGAGATGACGCTGACCTCCCCCACAACTAGCCCCTCAGACCCGAAGCCATTGTCCAGTTCACGCCCCCTGTCGACTCAGCAGTACCTGTATTTCACCGAAACCAATACCGACCGCATCCTCGACAACCTCGACGGTCTGCGCGACACGGTGTTCCCGCGGCCACCGCACCTGGAAGGCGAGCCGGACAACCGTCGCGACCAGGAATTTCCTTCGGTCTGCCTGATCGGCCTGGGCCGCTGCGGCTCCAACATCGCCCTGGATGTGGCCGAGCTGGTGTACAACGCCCGCAAGTTCTACCTCAACGAATTCAATAACGAAGACAAGGCCTACGAAGGCGGCTACAGCCCCGGCCAGTGGATCCGCCAGAACCTGCGCCTGGGCCAGAACAAGGCCAGCAAGCCGGTGTTCCTGGTGGAACCGCTGGTGATGCTCGGCGACCTGGACAAGGACATTGCCGGGCGCATCCGTTTCTCGCGCAAGGGCGAGAAAAGCGGCTTCATCCGCGACTACAGCAAGATGAAGATCATGGACCTCTCGGAAGTCCACGCCGGTGGCGCCGGTAACGCGCCGATCCTCGGCCAGTACCTGGCCAAGATCATCCTCAACAAGGACACCCAGCGCTTCTCCAGCCCCGACTGGAAGATGATCCACTCGTACCTGATCGACTCCTGCGGGATCAAGGCCAACCAGTCGCGCCTGTACTTCTCGATCTTCAGTGCCGGCGGCGGCACCGGCTCGGGCATGGCCTCGGAATTCGGCCTGGCCCAGCAGTACTCGTACATGAACAAGACCTTCGACACCAAGCCGATGGACGAGCACGACAGCAAGAGCGGGCACTCCTTCGTCTTCGAGCCGATCTTCACCAGTGGCATCTGCGTGCTCCCGAACATTTCGGACCATCGCAGCGAAATGTCCGAGGCGCTGCACATCAACGCCGGCCGCCTGCTGTGCAAATACCTTTCGGAAGAGTGGGACTTCTCCTACAACTTCGACAATGAAGACAGCAGCGAAGCCAGCGTCATGGGACGGATCCGCCCCTGGAACGCGATGATGCTGATCTCCAACGACATCATGCGCTACGCCGAAGAAAGCGATGACGGCAACATCCAGAACATCGACGTCAACGCCATGGAGAAGCACGCCAACCAGTACATCTCCCAGCAGATCTTCAACATCCTCACCGCCCAGGCGGTGACCACCGACTACGACCAGAACTACTTCCGGCGGGCCGGCATCGACATCGGCGAAACCATCCGCCTGGATGCCAACGACCTGTTCATGAGCCTGGCGGGCCCGGTGGCGATCGCCTACGCCGAATCCGTGGTGCCGGAGCAGCCGGTGCCCACCGGCGACAAGTTCAAGGTGTTCGAGAAAGAGCCGCAGCGCCTGAACATCGACGACCTGTTCTTCCGCTCCATCGACCTGCCGCACTTCAACAAGGTGACCCAGGCCATCGAAGGCATCAGCCTGCTGCCGATCGAGTCCAAGCGCTACCGCGCGGCCCTGGAGCAGTACAAGGCCTCGGGTTACGACGCCGCGGCGCTGCACGACCTGCACTTCTTCAAGAACTGCTCGTCGGTGGTGTCGATCGTGTCCCTGCCCAAGGACTACAAGCTGTCCTACATGGACCTGAACCGGCTCAAGACCCACCTCAACAGCCTGTTCCCCAACACCACCCTCAAGCGCTACGCGCTGGTGATCGGCGCTTCGGCCAACCTCTCGCTGACCACCCTGATCGCCAAGAGCCCGTGCCTGTCGGACGACTTCCTGACCCTGATCGTGGCCTTTATCAAGCGTTGCTTTGCACGCAATCCATACCGTTTCGACGACACCCTGGACAACTCGGTGCTGGATTTCATCGTCAGTGACCAGTTCGATGAAGACCGCATCGACGATCTGCTCAACGAATTCGAGAACCCGGCGAAGATCCTCGACACCAACTGGTATGCGATCAAGCCGATGTACGAGAAGAAGTACCGCGAGCTGATCAACGACAAGGACAAGTTCGTCTCGATCAACGACATCCGACTGTCCCGGGATTGCGTGAAGAAGGCCATCAAGTACCTGCGGGAAATCTACCGCCACCGTATCGGCAAGACCCGGGTCATCTCGCTCAACAGTCACACGGGCAAGACCGCGTATTAAGAAGGGCTTCGCCGGCCAGCCGGCTCCTGCACGGCAGGGAAAAACCTCCTGTCCTGTGGGAGCCGGCTGGCTGGCGAATGGTCAATTTGCTCACATCGCGAAACAATTAAGCAGCTCGTCGGCTGGGCTTGAAACTGTTCCCCTTCCGTGAACGTCACCCTGAGGGAAAAGCCCGTGGGGCCTTTCTCTACGGCAAGGTGCCATCACTGGATTCACGGTTACTCGGCTACACACTTTTGTCCGACAAAAGTACGCCCCTTATCGGTGCACGCTCTTAGCGCGATGCCCTTTCCTGGATCAGGATCCAGGGTGAAACCACCACCGCCCACAGCGTCGGATCACGTTCCAGCAGATCGGATGCCCGCGTCGCAGACAGTTTCTCGACCTTTCCTTCGGCCAGCCAGGCCGCCACTTTTTCTGCCTGGTTCTCGGCCACGGCCTGGGCCGCCTCGATCAGATCCAGGTCGGCCTCGACCCACAATAGGGCACCCTTGGCGAAGAACGGCTCCAGTTCCTTCCAGCTGATAGATGCGGTCTCACCAAGCAGCTTGGCATAGAGGGTGCTAGGTTCTTGAGTCATGGGACTGTCCAGAAATGAAATCGGCGCAATCATAACGTCGGGGCTCTGGCAGAAAAACCCAGAAGCAAGCGCGACACCGATCGAGAAGCTCAGAAGCGCCAGGGACTGACGCCGAACCGGGCGCAAGCCACGCCGCAAATCTGTCTTTTTCTTTCAATTAAGCGACACCCCGCGTTTTTGCCCCCAGCAGCCAGCTTTTCAAGCGAACAACCGGCGCTCTACACTGTACCGGTACAGTTGCCAGGGGCATTTTCCGACGGGTATTCACGAAATATCTGATTCGGTTCTGCGACCAAGGCCGCCGGAACTATAAAAATTACAACAGTAAGAGTGGAGCACTATGAATAAGGCTACTAAGCAGATTTCCAAACTGTTTGCCGCTATGGTCCTGGCCGGGGTTGCCAGCCATTCGTTCGCAGCTGACACCATCAAGATCGGTATCGCCGGCCCCAAGACCGGCCCTGTAGCCCAATACGGCGACATGCAGTTCAGTGGCGCGAAAATGGCCATCGAACAGATCAACGCCAAAGGCGGCGTCAACGGCAAGAAGCTCGAAGCCGTTGAATACGACGATGCCTGTGATCCCAAGCAAGCCGTGGCAGTCGCCAACAAAGTGGTCAACGATGGCGTCAAGTACGTGGTCGGCCACCTGTGCTCCAGCTCCACTCAACCTGCTTCCGACATCTACGAAGACGAAGGCGTGATCATGATCACCCCGGCTGCCACCAGCCCGGACATCACCGCCCGTGGTTACAAGATGGTGTTCCGCACCATTGGCCTGGACAGCGCCCAGGGCCCTGCCGCCGGTAACTACATCGCCGACCACGTGAAACCCAAAGTGGTTGCCGTGCTCCACGACAAGCAGCAGTACGGTGAAGGCATCGCCACCGCCGTGAAGCAGACCCTGGAGAAGAAAGGCACCAAGGTCGCCGTATTCGAAGGCATCAACGCCGGCGACAAGGACTTCTCTTCGCTGATCGCCAAGCTCAAGCAGGCCAACGTCGACTTCGTCTACTACGGCGGCTACCACCCTGAGCTGGGCCTGATCCTGCGCCAATCCCAGGAAAAAGGCCTGAAGGCCAAGTTCATGGGCCCGGAAGGCGTGGGTAACGACTCCATTTCGCAGATCGCCAAGGATGCTTCCGAAGGCCTGCTGGTCACCCTGCCTAAATCCTTCGACCAGGACCCGGCCAACGTGGCCCTGGCTGACGCGTTCAAGGCCAAGAAAGAAGACCCGAGCGGTCCTTTCGTATTCCCTTCCTACTCCGCAGTTGAAGTCATCGCCGGCGCCATCACCAACGCCAAGAGCGAAGACGCGGCCAAGGTGGCTGAAGCCATCCACGCCGGCACCTTCAAAACCCCTACCGGCGACCTGAGCTTCGACGCCAAGGGCGACTTGAAAGACTTCAAGTTCGTGGTCTACGAGTGGCACTTCGGCAAACCTAAAACCGAAGTTTCCCCTCAGTAAGGCGCGGCCTGACTGACTGCCAATAAAGCCCACGGCGTGCCGTGGGCTTTGTTTTACGAATGTATGGGCCTGTGTTCCGTGATCCGGAATCCCGCCCACCTGAAAATCTCAAAACCGTCATCAGCGGTTCGCTGGCAAAACCCAGCCCGAAGTGGGTGCAGATCCACGGGGCCTGGGCGGGAAAATGACTCCACCAGTGAAATGCGTATCAGGTTTTTAGGAGCGTTGTAATGCCTGACATCTATCACTTTTTCCAACAGCTGGTTAACGGTCTCACCGTTGGCAGCACGTATGCCCTGATCGCCATCGGCTATACGATGGTTTACGGCATCATTGGAATGATCAACTTCGCCCACGGCGAGGTGTACATGATCGGTTCCTACGTGGCGTTCATCGCCATCGCCGGGCTGGCCATGATGGGACTCGACAGCGTCCCGCTCTTGATGACCGCAGCCTTCATCGCGAGCATCGTCGTCACCAGTGCCTACGGCTACAGCATCGAACGGATCGCCTACCGCCCCTTGCGGGGTAGTAACCGCCTGATCCCGCTGATCTCCGCCATCGGCATGTCGATCTTCCTGCAGAACACCGTTCTGCTGGCGCAGGACTCCAAGGACAAATCCATTCCCAACCTGATCCCGGGCAACTTCTCCATCGGGCCAGGCGGCGCACATGAAGTGCTGATTTCCTACATGCAGATCGTGGTATTCGTGGTGACCCTCATCGCCATGCTCGGCCTGACGCTGTTCATCTCCCGTTCTCGCCTGGGTCGCGCCTGCCGCGCCTGTGCCGAGGACATCAAGATGGCCAACCTCCTGGGGATCAATACCAACAACATCATCGCCCTGACCTTCGTGATCGGCGCCGCGCTGGCGGCCATCGCCGCCGTGCTGCTGAGCATGCAATACGGTGTGATCAACCCCAACGCCGGCTTCCTGGTGGGCCTGAAGGCCTTCACCGCAGCGGTCTTGGGCGGCATCGGCAGTATCCCGGGCGCGATGCTCGGCGGGCTGGTGCTGGGGGTGGCCGAAGCCTTTGGTGCCGACGTGTTCGGCGACCAGTACAAGGACGTCGTGGCGTTCGGCCTGTTGGTTCTGGTGCTGTTGTTCCGTCCGACCGGCATTCTGGGCCGTCCGGAGGTTGAGAAAGTATGACTAGGAATCTTAAATCGGCGCTGTTCAGCGCCTTGTTGGTCTGGGCTGTCGCCTACCCGGTGCTGGGCCTTAAACTGACCATCGTCGGCATCAACCTGGAAGTCCACAACACCAGCCCGACCATTCTTGCCACCATCGCAGTGTGCTCGGTGCTGATGTTCCTGCGGGTGCTGTTCCATAGCCAGATCAGCGCCGCCTGGAAGTCCTCTCCCAGCATGCCGTTGATCCCGGCCAAGGCCAGCAACTTCCTGACCCTGCCCAGCACCCAGCGCTGGATCATCCTGGCGTTGATCCTTGGCGCCCTGGTCTGGCCGTTCTTCGGCTCCCGCGGTGCGGTGGACATTGCCACGCTGATCCTGATCTACGTGATGCTGGGCCTGGGCCTGAACATCGTGGTCGGCCTGGCCGGCCTGCTGGACCTGGGTTACGTGGGTTTCTACGCCGTCGGCGCCTACAGCTATGCGCTGCTGTCGCACTACTTCGGCCTGAGCTTCTGGATCTGCCTGCCGATCGCCGGCCTGATGGCGGCCACTTTCGGCTTCCTGCTGGGCTTCCCGGTGCTGCGCCTGCGGGGTGACTACCTGGCAATCGTGACCCTGGGCTTTGGCGAGATCATCCGTCTGCTGCTGCGCAACATGACCGATCTCACCGGCGGCCCCAACGGCATCAGCAACATCGAGAAGCCGACCTTCTTCGGCCTGACCTTCGAGCGCAAGGCAGCAGAAGGCATGCAGACCTTCCACGAGTTCTTCGGCCTGCAGTACAACTCGATCAACAAGGTGATCTTCCTCTACCTGGTGGCCCTGCTGCTGGCACTGGCGGCGCTGTTCGTCATCAATCGCCTGCTGCGCATGCCCATCGGCCGTGCCTGGGAAGCCTTGCGTGAAGACGAGATCGCCTGCCGTGCCCTGGGCCTGAACCCCACCGTGATCAAGCTCTCGGCCTTTACCCTGGGCGCCGCGTTCGCCGGTTTCGCCGGCAGCTTCTTCGCCGCGCGCCAAGGCCTGGTGACCCCGGAATCCTTCACCTTCATCGAGTCGGCGATCATCCTCGCCATCGTCGTGCTGGGTGGCATGGGCTCGCAGCTGGGTGTGATCCTGGCGGCGATCGTGATGATCCTCTTGCCTGAAATGATGCGTGAATTCAGCGAATACCGGATGTTGATGTTCGGCGCCATGATGGTGCTGATGATGATCTGGCGTCCTCAAGGTCTGCTGCCCATGCAACGTCCTCACATGGAGCTGCGCAAATGAGCCGTGAGATCCTCAAAGTAACCGGCCTGTCGATGCGCTTCGGCGGCCTGCTGGCGGTCAACGGCGTGGCCCTGACCGTCAAGGAAAAACAAGTGGTGGCATTGATCGGCCCGAACGGTGCCGGCAAGACCACGGTGTTCAACTGCCTGACCGGTTTCTACCAGCCCAGCGCCGGCAGCATCCTCCTGGACGGCGAGCCGATCCAGGGGCTGCCGGGCCACAAGATCGCCCGCAAGGGCGTGGTGCGTACCTTCCAGAACGTGCGGCTGTTCAAGGACATGACCGCGGTCGAGAACCTGTTGATCGCCCAGCACCGGCACCTGAACACCAACTTCCTCTCCGGGCTGTTCAAGACCCCGGCGTTTCGCAAGAGCGAGCGCGAGGCCATGGAGTACGCCGGCTACTGGCTGGACAAGGTCAACCTGCGGGAGTTCGCCAACCGCCCCGCCGGCACCCTGGCCTATGGTCAGCAACGGCGCCTGGAAATCGCCCGCTGCATGATGACCCGCCCGCGGATCCTCATGCTCGACGAGCCAGCCGCCGGCCTCAACCCCAAGGAAACCGAGGACCTCAAAGCGCTGATCAGCGTGCTGCGTGAAGAGCACAACGTCACCGTGCTGCTGATCGAACACGACATGAAACTGGTCATGAGCATTTCCGACCATATCGTGGTGATCAACCAGGGCACGCCCCTGGCCGACGGCACGCCGGAACAGATCCGCGACAATCCCGAAGTGATCAAAGCCTACCTGGGGGAAGCGTAAATGCTGCAGTTCGAAAACGTTTCCACCTTCTACGGCAAGATCCAGGCGTTGCACAGCGTCAACGTCGAGATCCGCCAGGGCGAGATCGTCACCCTGATCGGCGCCAACGGTGCCGGCAAGTCCACCCTGCTGATGACCCTCTGCGGCTCGCCCCAGGCCCACAGCGGCAGCATCCGTTACCTGGGTGAAGAACTGGTGGGGCAAAGCTCGGCGCAGATCATGCGCAAGAGCATTGCCGTGGTGCCGGAAGGCCGCCGGGTATTCGCCCGCCTGACCGTGGAAGAGAACCTCGCCATGGGCGGCTTCTTCACCGACAAGGGCGACTACCAGGAGCAGATGGACAAGGTCCTGGAGCTGTTCCCGCGGCTCAAGGAGCGCTTCACCCAGCGCGGCGGCACCATGTCCGGCGGTGAACAGCAGATGCTCGCCATCGGCCGTGCGCTGATGAGCAAGCCCAAGCTGCTGCTCCTGGACGAACCGTCCCTGGGCCTGGCGCCGATCATCATCCAGCAGATCTTCGACATCATCGAACAGCTGCGCCGCGACGGCGTGACGGTGTTCCTGGTGGAGCAGAACGCCAACCAGGCGCTGAAGATCGCCGACCGTGCCTATGTGCTGGAGAACGGCCGGGTGGTGATGCAAGGCACCGGTGAATCGCTGCTGACCGATCCGAAGGTGCGTGAAGCCTACCTGGGCGGCTAAGCACCTGCGTCACTGAAAACGGCCCTTCGGGGCCGTTTTTTTTGTTCCGGGATAAAAAACTGCCCCGGGCTGTAACGAATCCCCATGAGCCTTCTCTAGAGGGGTAAGCAAGCACAGATGCTTCCTTACCCCAACCGCACTGGAGAAACATCATGAGCAACACTCGTACCCTGTCCGCCACTGCCCTGGTCCTGGCCCTGGGCTCTGCCCTCAGCGTCGCCGCCCTGCCCACCACCGCCCATGCCGCGGACGACATGGAAAAGTGCTTCGGCGTGGCCATGAAGGGCAAGAACGATTGCGCCGCGGGCGCCGGCACCACCTGCGCCGGGACCTCCAAGGTCAACGACCAGGCCAACGCCTGGAAGCTGGTACCCAAGGGCAGCTGCGAGAAAACCGCCAGCAGTACCTCGCCTACCGGTTTCGGCCAGCTCGAAGCCTTCAAAGCCAAGTCCTGATCCTGCGCCTGCCTGAGTGTCGACGATGAACACCGCCCCGCTGCACCACCCTGGCCACGACATTCAGGCGCGCGCCTCCAGCCTGCCGCCCCGCGCCGGGCTGGGGCTCAAGACCGAGCATTTCAAACACGTGCTGGAAGAGCAGCCCGACATCGGTTTCTTCGAGGTGCATGCGGAGAACTACATGGTGGCGGGCGGCCCTTTCCACCATTACCTGGGCCTGATCCGCGAACGCTACCCGCTGTCGCTGCACGGTGTCGGCCTGTCCATCGGTGGCGAAGGCCCCCTGGACCAGGCTCACCTGGAGCGGCTGGCCGGCTTGATCGAACGCTATCAGCCCCAGTCCTTTTCCGAACACCTGGCCTGGTCCAGCCACGGCCCGGTGTTCCTCAACGACCTGCTGCCCCTGGCCTACGACGGGCCCACCTTGCGCCGGGTCTGCGAGCACATCGACCAGGTGCAGAACCATCTGGGACGAACCATGCTGCTGGAAAATCCGGCCACCTACCTGCAATTCCAACGCTCGACCCTGGACGAGACCGACTTCATCCGCGAAGTGGTCCAGCGCAGCGGCTGCGGCCTGCTGCTGGACGTCAACAACCTCTATGTGTCGTGCATCAATCACCAGCGCGATCCCCTGGCCTACCTGCAAGCACTGCCGCTGCAGGCAGTGGGCGAGATTCATCTGGCCGGGTTCGCCGAAGACCGGGACAGCCTCGGTGACCGTCTGTTGATCGACGATCACGGTGCCCCGGTCGACGCTGCGGTCTGGGCCCTGTACCAGGAGGTGCTGGGGCTCATCGGCCCGATGGCCACCCTGATCGAGCGCGACAACCACCTGCCGGCCTTTGCCACCCTGATGGCCGAGGCCAGCCAGGCAGAAGCGCTGTTGCTCGGCGCCCAGGTGCAGCCATGAGCGGCCAGGGGGAATTCGCCAGGGCCCTGCTGCGCGCCGAACCGGGCTGCCCACAGGGGCTGTCCAGCAGCAACGGCGCCGATCCGGCCAGCCGCTTCGCGGTCTATCGCAACAATGTGCAGGCCTCGTTGAGCAACGCCCTGGCCGAGTCATACCCGGTCGTCATGCAATTGGTTGGTCGCGAGTTTTTCAACGCCATGGCCGCGCTCTACATCCGGGACTTCGCCCCCGCCAGCCCTCTGCTCAACGACTATGGCCGGGACCTGGGCGACTTTATCCAGGGCTTCGGGCCGGCCGCCGGCCTGCCCTACCTGGCCGACATGGCCCGCCTTGAACGGCTGCGGGTCGAGGCCTACCACGCCGCCGACGCCCGCCCCCTGGAGCCGTCACGGCTACTGGCGGCGATGAACCAGCCCGACCGCCTCGGCCAGGCGCAACTGCTCCTGCATCCGTCACTGCGCACCCTGCACTCCGGCTACGCCGTAGTGAGCCTGTGGGCGGCGCACCAGAGCGACCAGCCCTGGCCGGCTTTCGACCTGCAGCAGGGGCAGAACGCCCTGGTGCTGCGCAACGCCCTGGAGGTCGAGGTGATCGCCGTGGATACCGGCGCCATGACCTTCATTGAAGCCCTACGCAACCACTGGCCGCTGGAAATCGCCGCGGCCCATGCCCTGGACGCCCAGGCCGACTTCGACCTGGGCCAGTGCCTGGGCCTGCTGCTCGGCCACGGCGCTCTTATCGACCTGCAACCCCAGAAGAAGGCCTGACCATGAGCACCCAGACAGAAACACCCATTGCCGGACTGGTGAATCGGATCATTCAAGGGTTTGAGCGCATTCCCTACAGCCTGATCGCCTTTATCGCGCGTTTTTCCATTGCCGCGGTGTTCTGGAAATCCGGACAGACCAAGGTCGAGGGGCTGGCCATCGACCTGGTCGATGGCACCTTCCAACTGGGCTGGCCGCGCCTGGCGGATTCGACCATTCCCCTGTTCAAGAGCGAGTACCACGTGCCCCTGTTGACGCCGGAAGTGGCGGCGCACCTGGCGGCCTTTGCCGAGCATTTTTTCCCGATGCTGATCCTGCTGGGCCTGGCCACGCGCTTTTCCGCCCTGGCGTTGCTGGGGATGACCCTGACCATCCAGCTCTTCGTCTACCCGGACGCCTACCCGACCCACGGCACCTGGGCGGCGATCTTCCTGCTGTTGATGGCCCGCGGCCCGGGCGTGTTGTCCCTGGACCACCTACTGGCCCGGCATTTTCGCCACCGTCCTCTGTAGCCGCTGCCGCAGGCTGCGAAAAGGGCCGCAGGCCCATCAAGTTCACAAACGACGGTAAAGCCGGAGGAAGCTACAAACGATCCAGCGCCTCACCGCTGCGACGAAACCAGTCCATCAGGTAATCGGCCAGCACCTGGGTACGCTTGGGCAGGCCGCCCTGATAGGAGTGCACCAGGTACATCGGCATGCTGCGGGTCTGGTAGTCCCGCAACAGCCAGCGCAGGCGGCCGTCCGCCAGTTCGCTGTGCAGCACATAGGACGGCAGCCGGGCGATCCCCGCGCCTACCAGGGCAGCCTTCTTCAGGAGGTTGTAGTGGTTGCTGGCGAAGGGGCCGCTGACCCGCACCCGCAACAGTTCATGGCGCTGGTGGTACAACCACTCTTCCCGACCGCTGTAATGGCTATTGAGCAGGCAGCGATGCCCGGCCAGCTCCTGAGGCGTGCGCGGATCGCCGTATTGCTCCAGATAGGCCGGGCTGGCGCAGGTCATTTCATGCCAGGCCAACAGCGGCCGGGCCACCAGGCGCTGGTCGTTGGCCACCTCCGAGCGCACGGCCAGATCGAAACCCTCCCGGGTCAGGTCGCGGTAGCTGTTGTTCAGGTCCAGCTCGATCTGCACCTGGGGATAGTGCCGGGAGAACTCCAGCAGCAGGCCGTCGAAAAAGGTTTCCCCCAGGGAGACCGGGACGGTGAGGCGCACCGGCCCGGCCATATCGTCCTTGAGCCGCGCCAGGGCCTGGTGGGCCCGCTCGACCTGAGCCACCAGGGCCTGGGCCTGGGGTAGCAACGCCGCGCCGGCGGCCGTGAGGTCCAGGCGCCGGGTGGTGCGTTGCAGCAGTACCACGGCGTAGCGGGCTTCCAGGGCGCTGATGCGTTTGGAGAGCTGGCCCTTGCTGCACCCCAACCGCTGGGCCGCCAGGGTAAAGCTGCCGGCTTCCACCAGCACCGCAAATGCCGCCAGGTCATCCATCTCGCTCATGGATTGTTTCCATTTGAAAACCAAAGGTTGCCTATTAGCGCGTTAATCCATGAAAAAAACCACTCTAGACTGCAACCTCACTCCCCTTTTCGAGGAACAGCCCATGAAGATTCTCTTGATCGGTGCCAATGGCACCATTGGTTCGGCGGTCGCGCGGGAGCTGGAACAACGTCACGAAGTGGTGCGCATCGGCCGTACCAGCGGTGATTTCCAGGTGGATATCAGCGACAGCCAGTCGATCCGCGCGCTGTTCGAAAAGACCGGGCGCTTCGATGCGCTGGTGTGCGCCGCCGGTAACGTGACCTTCGCGCCGCTGGGGGAAATGACTGCCGAGCACTTCAGCCTGGGCCTCGAGGACAAGCTGATGGGCCAGGTCAACCTGCTGCTGATCGGCCGCGAGTACGCCAACGACGGCGCCTCCTTCACCTTCACCACTGGCGTACTGAGCCATGACCCGATCCGCAGCGGCGCCTCGGCCGCCCTGGTCAACGGCGCCATCGACAGCTTCGTGAGGGCCGCTGCCATCGAGCTGCCCCGGGGCCTGCGGGTCAACTCCATCAGCCCCAACGTGCTGCTGGAAGCCATGGGCAGCTACGCGCCCTACTTCCGTGGCTTCAAGCCGGTGCCGGCGGCCGACGTGGCCCTGGCCTACGCCAAGAGCGTGGAAGGCCTGCAGACCGGCCAGACCTACCGCGTCGGCTAAGCCCGTTTGTGCAAAAGCCGGCTTGTGCGGGAGCTGGCTCGCCTGCGCAGGCGTCCTCCCGAACCACACAAGGCTCCTGGGCCTCTTCGCCGGCAAGCCGGCGCCTACAGTGGATGGCGCTACTGCGTTCAATCCGGGGTTGTGGTGGCCGGGCGGGCTGCGTAACGTGTCGGACTTCCGCCTGGAGGCCCAATGATGCGCACCGCCCGTTCCCTGCTTTGTTTCGCCCTGTTGCCGCTGTTTGCCGGCTGCCAGATGCTGCCGATGTTCAACCAACAGCCCCAGGCGCCGTCCATGGCCGGGTTGACCCGGATGCAGGGTGAACTCAGTGCCGCCGATGGCAAGCTGCTGTTCAAACCCTGCACCGAAGACCGCCGTTATGTGGTCAACGATGGCGGCAACACCAGTGTGCTGCAGGAAGCGGCAACCCTGGCCGAGAAGCAGGGCAAGCTGTTTGCCGACCTGCGGGGCAAGTTCTCCGCCAGTGCCAGCAGCGACGGCCAGCTGGACCTGCGCCAGCTGTACCGCGTCGAGCGCTCCGCCAGCGCCTGCAGCGATCCGAACTTCCAGCGCCTGATCCTGCGGGCCGGTAGCAAGAACCCGGCGTGGAACGTCGATGTCAGCGCCAAGGGCATGATGATCGAACGCGCCGGCCAGCCGACCCTGGCCCTGCCCTATCTGGAAGAACAGCTGGGGGATGGCCGCTTCAACCTCACCAGTGAAGCCAATCACCAGCGCGTGGAGCTGTGGGTGGCCCCGCAACGCTGCGTCGACCCCGTCACCGGCAGCGTTCAGCACCTGAGCGCAGAGCTGCGGGTGGACGGCCAGGTGCAGCGCGGCTGCGGCTATTTCGGCGGCTCGCGCAACGACTGATTCGACGAGCAGCGGTTTTAGCCTCACGGCCAAGGTGGTTTGCGGCTTATAATCGCCGGTTTGTGCAAAGCAAGCCGGCGCACTGTTGCGCACCGCCTACCCCGGATCCTGTCATGTTACGAATCACCGAACTCAAGTTGCCGATCGACCATCCCGATGAAGACCTGCGCGCCGCCATCGTGCAGCGCCTGGGGATCGCCAGCGATGAGCTGCTCGATTTCACCTTGTTCAAGCGCAGCTACGATGCGCGCAAGAAGTCTTCCGAGCTGTGCTTCATCTACACCATCGACCTCAGCGTGCGCGACGAAGCGCCGCTGCTGCTCAAGTTCGCCGACGACCGTAACGTCAACCCGGCGCCGGATGTCAGCTACAAGGTGGTGGGCCAGGCTCCGGCCGACCTCAGCCAGCGGCCGATCGTGGTGGGCTTCGGCCCCTGCGGGATCTTCGCCGGCCTCTTGCTGGCGCAGATGGGCTTCAAGCCGATCGTCCTCGAGCGTGGCAAGGAAGTGCGCCAGCGCACCAAGGACACCTGGGGCCTGTGGCGCAAGAGCGTGCTCAACCCCGAGTCCAACGTGCAATTTGGCGAAGGCGGCGCCGGGACCTTCTCCGACGGCAAGCTCTACAGCCAGATCAAGGACCCGCAACACCACGGCCGCAAGGTGCTCCACGAGTTCGTCAAGGCCGGTGCGCCGGACGAGATCCTCTACGTCAGCAAGCCGCACATCGGCACCTTCCGCCTCACCGGCGTGGTGGAAAACATGCGCCAGCAGATCATCGCCCTGGGCGGTGAAGTGCGCTTCGAGCAGCGGGTTACCGACGTGCTGATCGAAGACGGTCAACTGCAAGGTGTGGAACTGGCCAGCGGCGAACAACTGCATTCGCGGCACGTGATCCTGGCCCTGGGCCACAGCGCCCGCGACACCTTCCGCATGCTCCATAGCCGCGGCGTGTACATGGAAGCCAAGCCGTTCTCGGTGGGCTTTCGTATCGAGCACCCGCAATCGCTGATCGACAGCGCGCGCCTGGGCAAGTACGCCGGCCACCCGAAACTCGGCGCCGCCGACTACAAGCTGGTGCACCACGCCAAGAACGGCCGTTCGGTCTACAGCTTCTGCATGTGCCCGGGCGGTACCGTGGTGGCGGCGACCTCCGAGCCGAACCGGGTGGTGACCAATGGCATGAGCCAGTACTCGCGCAACGAGCGCAACGCCAACTCCGGCATCGTCGTGGGCATCACCCCGGAAGTGGATTACCCGGGCGGCCCGCTGGCTGGCATCGAGTTGCAGGAGCGCCTGGAGTCCCACGCCTTTGTCCTGGGTGGCAGTAACTACCAGGCCCCGGCGCAGCTGGTGGGCGACTTTATCGCCGGCAAGCCCACCACCGCCCTGGGCAGCGTCGAGCCGTCCTACAAGCCCGGCGTGACCCTGGGTGACCTGGCCCTGGCCTTGCCGGACTTTGCCATCGAGGCCATTCGTGAAGCCCTGCCGGCCTTCGAACGGCAGATCAAGGGCTACTCGCTACATGACGCGGTGCTGACCGGTATCGAGACCCGCACCTCATCGCCGCTGCGCATTACCCGCGACGCCTCGATGCAGAGCTTGAATGTGAAGGGGCTGTACCCGGCCGGTGAAGGCGCCGGTTATGCCGGTGGGATTCTCTCCGCCGGGGTCGACGGGATTCGCATTGCCGAAGCCGTGGCCCGCGACATTCTCGGCATCCAGGCCTGAGGGACGGGCCCTTTCGCCGGCAAGCCGGCTCCTACCGCCTACCGTAGGAGCTGGCTTGCCAGCGAAGGCGTCGTCCAGAACAACGCAAGGCTCAAGGGCCTCTTCGCCGGCAAGCCAGCGCCTACGACAAGTTCAGATACCGGCGCGCAATACGCTGGCAGGTAGCGCCTCACCACGCTCGACACTGGCGGCTACCGCCTCGATCAACACCGTCAGTTCATAACCCTGCTCTGCCAGCCACTGCTCATCGTAGTAGGTGGTTGCATAGCGCTCGCCCCCATCACACAGAATCGCCACGATCGACCCCGACTCGCCGGCCGCAACCATCTGCTGCGCGGCCATCAGCGCGCCGATCAGGTTGGTGCCGCTGGAGCCGCCAACCCGACGACCCAGGCGCTGGGCCAGATAATGCATGGCCGCCAGGGACAGGGCATCCGGCACCTTGACCATGGCATCGATCACCTTGGGCAGGAACGAAGCCTCGACCCGCGGCCGGCCGATGCCCTCGATCCGCGAACCGCAGTCCAGGCGCAGGCTGGCGTCGCCACTCTGGTAATAGTCGAAGAACACCGAGCGCTCGGCGTCGGCACACAGCACCCGAGTGCAGTGCTGGCGATAGCGCACGTAGCGCCCCAGGGTCGCGGTGGTACCACCCGTGCCCGGGCTGGAAATCAGCCAGCTGGGCTCCGGGTACCGCTCGAAACGCAACTGCTGGAATATCGACTCGGCGATGTTGTTGTTGGCCCGCCAGTCGGTGGCGCGCTCGGCATAGGTGAACTGGTCCATGAAATGGCCGCCGCTCTCCCGGGCCAGGCGCTCGGACTCGGCGTAGATCTGCGTCGGGTCCTGCACCAGGTGGCTCTTGCCACCATAGAAGGCGATCTGGGCAATTTTCTCCTGGGAAGTGGTCGCCGGCATCACGGCAATGAACGGCAGCCCCAGCAGCCGGGCGAAATAGGCTTCGGAGATCGCCGTGGAGCCACTGGAGGCCTCGATCACCGGCGCGCCGGGCTTGAGCCAGCCATTGCACAGGGCATAGAGGAACAGCGAGCGGGCCAGGCGATGCTTGAGGCTGCCGGTGGGATGGCTGGATTCATCCTTGAAATACAGCTCGATGCCCGGCAGGCCCGGTAACGGCAGCGGGATCAGGTGAGTGTCGGCGCTGCGCTGGAAGTCGGCTTCGATGATACGGATGGCCTCACGGGCCCACTGGCGATCGTCGCTCATGCTCTATTCTCGTTGGATCGCACGCCGTACCGGCGCAAGAAGATGAAATGCACCCAGCATAGGTGATCCAGGCTCGCGACGGGCAGGCGCCTTTTCCTGGAAAAAATGCCCCCTCAGCCGCTGCGGACGGACATGTTAGGAAATATCCTGCCCCCCTTACAGGTACAGCTATGAAGCAATTGGAAACACAACTGCAAGGGGGATTTTTCAGCAGCCCGCTTGCCTTCTGCATATAACAAAAAAGAATATAACTTTTGTTTTAACAACTAACTGTACGGGTTAGGGTGTGCCACCTTTTTAGTTTTTAGATGGAGAGCGACCTTGCCTCTGCGTAGCACTTTCACTCGTTTCTTTGCCATGGAAGCTGCCAGCGGTCTGTTATTGATCGCCGCTGCCATCCTGGCCCTGATTATCAACAACTCCCCCCTGTCCTGGCTGTACAACGGCCTGCTGGAAACCCCGGTGGTGGCCCAGGTTGGCGCCCTGAAGATCGCCAAGCCGCTGCTGCTGTGGATCAACGATGGCCTGATGGCACTGTTCTTCCTGCTGATAGGCCTGGAGGTCAAGCGCGAAGTGCTGGAGGGGCAGTTGGCCAAGCCGTCGCAGATCGTCCTGCCCGGCGCAGCGGCCATCGGCGGCATGCTGGTGCCGGCGCTGATCTACTGGTTCCTCAACCGTGACAACCCGCCCGCCCTCAATGGCTGGGCGATTCCCACCGCCACCGACATCGCCTTCGCCCTCGGGGTGCTGGCCTTGCTGGGCAAGCGGGTGCCGACCTCGCTGAAACTGTTCCTGATGACCCTGGCGATCATCGATGACCTGGGAGCGATCGTGATCATCGCGATCTTCTACTCCGGCACGCTGTCGACCCTGTCGCTGATGCTGGCTGGCGCCTGCATCGCCGCCCTGGTAGCGATGAACCGGATGGGCGTGGTCAAGCTCGGACCCTACATGATCATCGGCCTGATCCTCTGGGTCTGCGTGCTCAAGAGCGGGGTCCACGCGACCCTGGCCGGCGTGACCCTGGCCTTCTGCATACCCTTGCGCACCCGCAACGCCGAACCCTCGCCGCTCAAGGCGCTGGAACACGCCCTGCATCCCTGGGTATCGTTCGGCATCCTGCCGCTGTTCGCCTTCGCCAATGCCGGGCTGTCGCTGAGCGGCGTGACCCTCGAAAGCTTCACCCACCATGTTCCCATGGGGATCGCGGTCGGCCTGCTGCTAGGCAAGACCATCGGCGTCTTCGGCCTGACCTTGATGGCAGTGAAAACCGGTATCGCTGCCTTGCCGTCCGGGGCCAACTGGGGCCAGGTGCTCGGCGTGGCGATTCTGTGTGGTATCGGCTTCACCATGAGCCTGTTCGTCGGCTCCCTGGCCTTCGAGCCCGGCAGCAGCGAATACGCCGGCATGGACCGCATGGGCATCCTGACCGGTTCACTGTTTGCGGCCCTGATCGGTTACGCCGTCACCGCCGCTGCCAGCCGCAGGAACAACACCCTGGCGTCCTGATCCGCAGCGCTTGGCCAGGCTGAAAACACAAAACCCCGACCAGTTGCCTGGCCGGGGTTTTGTTGTGTAGCAGGGAGGGTCAGCGGGTAACGCGGCTGGTACCGTTGACCGTCATGATGCGCACGCGGTCGCCCACGCGGAACACTTCGTTTTCCTGAACCTGCTGCACATAGGCACGCATGCTGCCGTCGTCTTCACGCACGGTGATTTCAACGCCCTGGGTACGGGTCAGGCCTTCTTCAGTGGCCGAGCCCAGCAGGCCGCCGGCTACTGCACCGATAACTGCGGTGACGATGCTGCCACGGCCGCCGCCGATGGCGCTGCCGCCAACGCCGCCGATCACAGCACCTGCAGCGCCGCCGATCGGGGTCTTGGTGCCTTCGATTTTCACCGGACGCAGGGATTCGATGGTGCCCATGCGCACGGTTTGCACACGACGCGCTTCATCACGGGAATAGGAGTCACCGGTCAGGTTGGAGGCACAGCCACCGAGCAACATTGCCATCGTGGTGAAGGATGCAACCAGCAAAACAGACTTACGCATAGGATCAACTCCAAAGGACAGATAATCATTAGACTCCGCAGCTTGACGCCTGTCACGGCGTCGCCCGGATAAAATTGCTTTCATTCAGCCAAAGTACAGGCTGCGTAAACGCCAGGCTTTCTCATTACGGTAGCTCCAGCTCCCTGCATAGCGCCACCGAACAAAGGATTTTCCATGGACTACTTCATCATCATCGCAACCACCGCAGCTGGCTTGTATTTCCACTGGTGGCTGTATGTACGCATCAAGCGTTGGACCGATCGGGACCTGGCCCTCTCCCTGGCCGGAACCGATGCCCAGAAGAAGCAATTCATGCTGGAGCAACTGGCCGAGGCCCAGCGCCAGAAAGTAAAACGCCGGGACCTGCCGCAATGGCTGGAAACCGCTGCGGCCGGCTACCCCGGCGAGTGACCTGCAATCCGATCAAGGAGCCAGACGTTCGCGGACCCACTCCTGGCCTTGCAGGCGATAGTTCAAACGGTCATGCAGTCGGCTGGGGCGCCCCTGCCAGAACTCGATGCGCTCCGGCAGCAAGCGATAACCACCCCAGTGTTCCGGGCAATCGGGCTGGCTATCGCTGAAGCGAGCCTCAGTGGCCTTGAGCAACTCTTGCAGTTCGTCACGATCGGCGATCACCCGGCTCTGCGGTGAAGCCCAGGCTCCCAGCCGGCTGCCCAGGGGGCGCACCTGATAATAGGCATCGGACTCCTGTGGAGTGACCTTGACCACCCGCCCTTCAATCCGCACCTGACGCTCCAGGGTCGGCCAGAAGAACGTCATGGCGGCGAAGGGCCGTGCAGCCAGCTGCTGGCCCTTGGCGCTCTCGTAGTTGGTGAAGAAGGTGAAGCCCTGCTCATCCAGGCCCTTGAGCAACAGGATGCGGCAGTGGGGGCGACCATCGGTATCGACGGTCGCCACGGTCATGGCATTGGCTTCCACCGGCGGTTGCTCGGTTTTCACCGCATCGGCAAACCACTGGTGGAACAGCGCAAAAGGTTCAGCCGGGGCCTGCGCCTCGGACAAGCCGTCGCGAGTGTAGTCGCGGCGCATATCAGCCAGGGACTGAGTCATGCCTGCTTCCTTATCCTTGAAAATCAGTTTTTAGCCTGGGCGGTAGCCGTTGCGGTCTTCGAAGAGGCGGCGGCCTTCTTCACCGGAGCCTTCTTGGCTGCCGGCTTCTTGGCCACGGTAGCCTTCTTCGCAGGCGCCGCTTTCTTGGCAGAAGCCGCGGGTACTGGAGGCACGGCATCCTGTACGGCAACCATTTCAGTCTCGGAAGGCGTCGGCTGGTTGTACTTGCTCAGCAGGCCCAGCATGGTGCTGCGCTGGGTCAGCATGATTTCCACCCGACGGTTCAGCGAGCGACCCTGGGGGCTGTCGTTGGCGGCACGCGGCATCACCGAACCCATGCCACGCAGCATCAGGCGGTCCTGCTTCAGGCCGCTGAGACTGAAGATTGCCGCTACGGACTGGGCACGATCACGGCTCAGTTTCTGGTTGGCCAGGGTCGGGCCGGTGGCGTCGGCATGGCCGAGAATCAGTACGGCAGTCTTCGGATCACCTTCCACCGCCTTGGCGACGCGGGTGAACGGACCCAAGGTGACCGGCAGCAGCATGGCTGGACGATCCGGGTTGAACGAGGCATCTACCAGCGCAGTGACCACCAGCACGTTTTCACGACGCTCGATCTGCAGCTTGCTGTCCTTCACCGCTTCGCGCAGGCGTGGCTCGTAGTCGTCCAGCCAGGCCTGGGTGATTTTCGGGTCGGGCATCGGGATGTCCGCTACATTGACCTTGCTCAAAGGCTTGGGCTGGCTCTTGGGGAACGGCCACCACCAGTGGGTTTCGGAGTCGGCTGCCGCTGCCACTGCCGGCGCTGGGGCAGGCTCGGCCTTCTTCGCTTCGGCCACTGGCTTGTCGGAAGAATCCTTGGAGGAGAACGGCCACCACCACTTGCTGCTCTCGGCCTTGGCGGCAGGAGCGGCAGGGGCTGCGGCAACGACCGGCGCTGGAGCTGGAGCTGGAGCGGGCTCGGCAGCAGCGACAGGCGCCGGCTTGGCGCCAGCAGCGGCCTTGGCGGCAGGGGCCGGGTGCTTGCCAGCGGCTGTGTTCTTGGCAGCAGGGGCCGGTGCAGCGGCCTTGGCCACTACCGCAGGCTTGCTTGCAGAAGCGGCAGGTGCGACTTCAGTGGTGGCAACCGGCTTTTCAGGCGCAGCTGGGGTTTCCTTGCTGCTGGCCTTATCGGAGCCGAATGACCACCAGTGGCCGCCATCCGCTTCATTTTGTGGGGTTTGCGCGCAACCGGTGACGGTCAGGCAGATGGCCAAGGCTAGAGACTTGTTCGACGACATGGGATATCCACAAAATGAGATAAAAAATTCGGTCTAAACAACCGTTACAAACAGACGCTTGGAAATTATAAAAGCCACAGGGTTCCATCCTGCAGCTTTCCAAGCATGTTTAAGCAAAAAAGTTCTTAACAGCAACCCTTTTACAGACAATCCGACAAAACCCGCACCAGCTTCTGTGCCCGAGGGTCCATCAACACATAAGGCCCCAGGGTATTTGTCACAAAACCGAACGCCACATCGTGCTCCGGGTCAGCAAAACCGATGGAGCCCCCTGCCCCCGGATGCCCGAACGCCCGCGCGCCCAGGCCAAAGGTGGCATTGGCTACCTGGGGCTGGTCGAGCATGCAACCCAGGCCGAAGCGGGTCTGGGTCAGCAACGTCTTGTCCATGCCCAGGCTGTGTTCCCGAGTCAGCTCTTCGAGCATGTCGGCTTCCAGCAAACTGCCGTCCAGCAGGCCGCTGTAGAACCCGGCGAGGCTGCGGGCATTGCCGTGGCCGTTGGCCGCCGGCTGCTGCATGCGCCGCCACTCGGGTTTATTGGTGCTGGTCAGGATAGACGGTGGATTGGTAAACGCCCGAGTACTCATCGCATCGGGTTCGCGCATGGTGACTTGCAGCAGGCGCTGGGCCGCAGCATCGCCGATGTTGCCCTTGCCACGGGCGATATGCGCCACGCGGTAGAACTCCTCATCGGCCAGGCCGACATGGAAGTCCAGCCCCAAAGGCCTGGCGACCCGGGCCACGATGGACTCCCCCGGCCCGCGCCCATCGGCACGCCGGATCAACTCGCCCACCAGCCAGCCATAGGTGATGGCTGCGTAGCCGTGCCCCTCACCGGGCGTCCACCAGGGCTGCTCGGCGGCCAGGGCATCGACCATGGTCTGCCATTCGTACAGGGCTTGCGCGGGCAACAGCTCGCGCACTGCCGGCAGGCCGGCCTGATGGCAGAGCAACTGGCGCAAAGTAATGGCTGCCTTGCCCGCCGCGGCGAATTCCGGCCAGTAGTCGGCCACGGGCGCATCCAGCTTGAGCTTGCCCTCGGCCACCAACTGCAGCGCGGTGACTGCGGTAAAGGTCTTGGTGCAGGAGAACAGGTTGGCGATGGTGTCGCTGTGCCAGGCCTCGGCGCCGTCCTTGTCCGCGGTACCGGCCCACAGGTCGATGACGGTTTCCCCGCCGACCTGGATGCACAGCGCCGCGCCGCGCTCCTGGGAGTCCTCGAACAGGGCGGCGAACGCCTCGCGTACCGCTTCGAATTTAAGCTCGTAATGACCTTGAATCTGCACCCCTGACTCCCCCTGCAACAATGCTCGACAACGTGGCGCGCATTGTTCCAGCCCCGAAGGCATTTGGGAACAGCCGGCGAGCTGCCGGCTATCACCGGCAAACCCTCGTTTCAGAGGGCTGCCCGGGGTTTCCCGGAAAGCCGCTCAGGCCTTGTGAACGTCAATGACCGTTGCCGGCATGGCCTCCGGCGTGCCCGCCCGGGCCCTTGCCGGCGCGGCCTTTGTCAGCACCATCGCCCCGATGCTCACCAGCCACGGCCTGCTCCGCCTCGACCCGAGCCTGCTCCGCGGCCTTGCCCAACTGATCAATGGCCTGCAGGTTGCTCTTGCGCACGCTGTCGACAAAGCCCTGGAACGGCACATCGGTGATGCCCACCAGGCCGAAATGGCCGTTTTCACCGTCCAGCAAGCGCCCGGTCACCGGCTGGTCCAGGTACTGGAACCAGTGCACGCCGACAATCGACGGCTCGCTGACCGCCTGCTTGAGGAAGTTGGCATAGGCCGGGCCACGGTCCTCTTCCCGGGCCAGCTCGGTCACACCGCCCCAGAACGGACCGCGATCCCGGGAACCGAAGTTGAACTCGGTCACCAGTACCGGCTTGTCGAGGCTGCGCAGGTAGGCAAAGTCTTGACCGTCCTGGGGCTTGAGGGTGTACATGTTGAAGCTCAAGACATCGCAGTACTGGGCGCAGGAAGCCACGGCCTCAGGGTTGCTCACGGCAAACCGCCCGCCCAGCAGCAGGTGGTTGGGGGCGTGCCATTTCAGCGAGTCGGAGATGGTCTTGAAGTAGGTATCGGCGAAGACCTTCTGGAAATACTTGAAGTCGGCCTCGATCTCCGGGTGCTCCGGGCTCGGCAACGGCGGCACGAACCCCGGGTCTTCCATCAACTCCCAGGCCGGCAGGTCGATGCCCCAGGCTTTCGACAGCCCGGCCTGGTTGCGGTACTTGTCCCGCAGTTGCTTGAGAAACGCGCGCTTGGCCGGTACGTCGGTGGTCAGGCGCAGGGTGCCGTAGGCCAGGGCATAGCGGGATTTGGCATCGTCGCCGGGGCCGGCCCAGGCCAATTCGTTGTCGGCAAAGTAGCCGATCAGCCAGGGGTCGTCCCGATGGTCGCGGGCGGCAATGGCCACGGCACGTTCGGTGGCCATGGCAAAGCGCGGGTCGAAAGGATCCGGCATGCCGCCCCACCAGTCACTGCCGGTGCTGATGCTGGCGTAATCACCCACGATCGACAGCGGCAAGGTGTAAGGCACCCGGTCGGCCAGCCCCAGGGCCGGAGCGCTCCAGTTGCCGATGGTATTGAAGCCCCAGGCCTGCAAGCGGTCCAGGGTGTGGCCAACCCAGCGTTTCTGGTCGAAGGCCGGTGCCACGCAAGGAGTTGCCTGGGGCGCCGGCGAGGTGTCGGCCGGCGCCTGCTGCGCAGTGGCACTGTCCACGGTGCAGGGCTTGCCGTAGGTCCGTTGCAGGTTGGCCTGATAGAAGTCATACCAGCGCCCTGAACCATAGCCACGGCCCTGGTCGGCGCCATTGCCGCCACGGTTGTCGCCTTCACCGTAATACGCCGCCAGGGGTTCGTCGTCCTTGGGCAAGGCACCGAACATCCATTCCCGGCCCGCGACATAGGTCTGGTTGTTGTCGGGCGCCACAGTATTGACCCCCAGGGAATAGAACGGATGCCCCTGCGGGGTCACGAGGAACCAGCGGCCATCTCGTTTTTCCGTGCGAAAGAAACCGCTGGCCTTGAAGCTCGGCCCCTTGTTCCAGCCACCGTAGCTGTCCAGCGAAGCCTTCTCGCGCTCCTCCAGCCAGCCCTGGAGCTGTTGTTGCTCCTTGGCGTCGGCCGCCTTGAGCTGATCGTCACTGGTGATCTTTTCCGGCCAGCGGGCCCGGGTCGATTGACCGTAGGCATCCACCAGGGAACCGTAGACCGCCTTGATCACCCCCTCGCCGTCCTGCACGCCGAAACGCTCCAGCAGAATGCTCTGGGCCGCCTTGGGGTTGTCCATGGACAAGGTCACCGACACCACCTGGCTGCGGTCCAGTTGCCCTTCACTGCTGGCCAGCAGGATGCGCTGGCCGTCCAGGGTCATCGGCATCGGTGGCGCGGCCTTCATGCCCTGGCTCAGCGGACTGCTGGCCACCAGCGGCACCAGCAGGGTCTGCGCCGGGCCGGCCGGCAGGTCGACGCGGCTGACCAGGGTCTTGCCGTCATTGCTCTGGATGGTCACGTAGAGGGTCAGGGCCCAGTTCATCGCGCTCTGGATACGCAGGCTCATCATTCCCGACTGCGACCAGTCCCAGGCCCCGCTCTGGGGCGCCAGGCTCAGGCTCGGCCGGCTCGTGGGGTTGAAGATGATGCGCCGCAGCACTTCGCCTTCGGCCGTTTGCTCTGCGTTGGATTGCGGCAGGCTGGCATCCTGTGTCGCCACCTGCACCACAGCAGCAGGTCGGACAAAGTTGAACAGCGTCTGTTGTCCGGCAGGGGCCGCCCAGACGGGCGCGGCAAACAACAGGGCAAATACAGCGGGCAACGAACGGCGAATCATATGAACCTGGCTCTCCCTAAAGACCGATGAACGGCCGGTGCTGAAGCGGTGACATGAAATAGACAGCACGGCACGCAAATATGCGGGCCGTGCTTAAGATATTTCTCGGCGAAACGGCGGCAAGGCATTGAGGATAGCCTTGCCATAGCGCTGGGTGACCAGACGGCGGTCCAGCAGAGTGATGGTGCCGCGGTCCTGTTCGGTGCGCAGCAGGCGACCGCAGGCCTGGACCAGCTTGAGGGATGCATCCGGTACCGAGATTTCCATGAACGGGTTGCCACCACGGGCTTCGATCCACTCCGCCAGCGCCGCCTCCACCGGGTCATCCGGCACCGAGAACGGGATCTTGGCGATCACCACGTGTTCGCAGTAGGCCCCGGGCAAGTCCACCCCTTCGGCGAAACTCGCCAGGCCGAACAGCACGCTGGAATCGCCACCGTCGACCCGCGCCTTGTGCTTGTTCAGGGTTTCCTGCTTGGACAGGTTGCCCTGGATGAACACCTGCTTGCGCCAGTCCCGGTCCAGGCCGTCGAACACGTCCTGCATCTGCTTGCGCGAGGAGAACAGCACCAGGGTGCCCCGCGAGCCCTCCACCAGTTCCGGCAGGTCGCGGATGATCGCCGCGGTATGCGCCGGCGCGTCCCGCGGGTCGGCCCGCAGGTCGGGTACCCGCAGCACCCCGGCATCGGCATGGTGGAAAGGGCTCGGCACCACGGCGGTCACGGCCTTTTTCGGCAGGCCGGCACGCATGCGGAAACGGTCGAAAGTGCCCAGGGCAGTCAGGGTCGCCGACGTAACCAGGGCACCGTAGGCCACGTTCCACAGATTGCGCCGGAGCATTTCCGCAGCGAGGATCGGGCTGGCGTTGACCTCGATGTCGAACAGCGAGCCGCTTTCGGCCAGGGTCAGCCAACGGGCCATGGGCGGATTGTCTTCCGGGTCCTCGATGGTGAAGGCGGTCCACAGTTCCCAGTTGCCCGAGGCACGGGCCAGCAGGCTGCCGAACAGCGGGTACCACTCTTCGGCCTGGTTGCTGGCGATACCGATGTTGACCTCGCCATCCATGCCTTCCTTGAGCAACTCGGTCAGGCGGGTGAACAGGTCGGTGAGACGGGAAAAGCCCTTTTTCAGCTCCAGGCCCATCTCGCGCATATGCTCGGGGATCAGCCCGCCGACAAAACGGTGGCGTGGCCGCTCGCGGCCTTCCATGTCTTCGCCGGTGCGGAAATCGGCGATCTGCTCGCAGGCGGTGAACATGAACTGCTGCTGGGTCTTGATCTCCCGCGCCAGCTCCGGCACCTGCTCGATCAGGCGCCCCAGATCACCCGGCAACGGATGCTGGGCCAGCAGCTTGGTGAGGTTCTTGGCGGTCTGCTCCAGCCAGTCGGCAGTGGAGCGCAGGCGGGTGTAATGGGCGAAGTGGCCAATGGCCTTGTCCGGCAGGTGGTGACCTTCGTCGAACACATAGAGGGTGTCGCGCGGGTCCGGCAGCACGGCGCCGCCGCCCAGTGCCAGGTCGGCCAGGACCATGTCGTGGTTGGTGACAATCACATCGACCTTGCCCATGCCTTCACGAGCCTTGTAGAAGGCGCACTGGCCGAAGTTCGGGCAATGGCGGTTGGTGCACTGGCTGTGGTCGGTGGTCAGGCGCGCCCAGTCGGCGTCTTCCAGGGCCGTGGGCCAGCTGTCGCGGTCGCCGTCCCATTTATTGCCGGCGAGTTTTTCGATCATGCTGGTGAACAGCTTCTGGCTGGCTTCATCCACTTCGATCTTGAAGCCTTCTTCCTCGAACAGCTGGGCCGTGGCGGTCTGGGCGTGGCCTTCCTGGAGCAGCATGTCGAGCTTGGACAGGCACATGTAGCGACCGCGGCCCTTGGCCAGGGAGAAGCTGAAGTTCAGCCCGCTGTTGCGCATCAGGTCGGGCAGGTCCTTGTAGACGATCTGCTCCTGCAGGGCGACGGTGGCGGTAGCGATCACCAGGCGCTTGCCGGCGGCCTTGGCCGTGGGAATTGCCGCCAGGCTGTAGGCCACGGTCTTGCCGGTACCGGTGCCGGCTTCCACGGCGACCACCGCCGGGTCGCCACTGCGCCGGCCTTCGTCGTCGGTGTCGATATCACCCAGGACCTTGGCCACTTCGGCGATCATCAGGCGCTGGCCGTAACGCGGCTTGAGGCTCTTGGCTTCGAGAAAACGCGAGTAGGCGCCCTGGATCGTGGTTTTGAGTTCGTTGCTGATCATGGTTTTTCGGGCGCACAAAACGCTGGATAAATTTTCAGTGGTTCGAATCGGCCGCTATCATACCCCGCTAATTCATCCCGCGCAGAACGGAGTACCCGAATGACCCCTTTCGCCCTTGCCTACACCCTGCATGTCCTGGCCGCCCTGGTCTGGGTCGGCGGCATGTTCTTCGCCTGGATGGTCCTGCGCCCGGCGGCCATGGTGGCCCTGGAGGGGCCGGCGCGGCTGAAGTTGTGGGCGCAAGTGTTTCCGCGTTTTTTCGTCTGGGTGTGGATCGCCGTGGTGCTGTTGCCGATCAGCGGTATCGGCCTGCTGCATTTGCGCTTCAGCGGCTTTGAAACCGCGCCCAAGTATGTGCAGATCATGATGGGCCTGTACCTGGTAATGACCGCCCTGTTCATCCGCATCCAGTCCCTGCAGTTGCCGGAGCTGCGCAAGGCAGTAGCGGCCGAGGATTGGCCCGCTGGTGCCGCGGCGCTGGGCAAGATTCGCCGGTTGGTGGGCAGCAACCTGATCATCGGCCTGGTGCTGGTCGCCCTGGCGGCGGCCCGGCCGACCTTCTGAAAACAGGCCGCCCGCTACAGAAGCGGGCGGCCGGGCAAGGTTCAACGCAAACGTTACGTTACAGGCGCTGCACCGTCAGCGCGCCAGGCTCGCCGGCCGGGCCGGGCTGACCCTGGGCGCCGGGCCGTCCGCTCTTGCCACCGTCGGTGCGGTACACCAGGCAGCCCTTGGACTTGCCGCCCGCACCCGGCTTGCCACCGGCACCGGCCAGCCCGCCTGCGCCACCATCGACCCAGACCTTGATCTGCTCGCTGGGGAAGTCTCGCGGCAGTTCCACCCGGACCTGGGCGCCTGCCGCACCAGGACGGCCATCGCCGCCATTGTCACCGTCAGCCCCACGCCCCGCGCTGCCCCAGGTGCAGCCCGGTTCCTGGCCATTGGCGCCATCCAGACCGACATAACCCGGCGCACCGGCACCGCCCCGGGCGTCCACGGACAGAGTCTCGGCCTGCAACGACTCGATGCGCAGGTTCAGGTTGCGCCCCGGCTTGGCGGCCTTCAGGTAGGTACCCGGCGCGCCTCGGGAAGTGATCTGGCTACCCGCTTCCAGCTCCGCACGGCGGACAGTCAAGTGCAGGCTCTGTTCGGTAGGGACGATGGCGATCCGCGCCTCATGCCCCAGCCGCAGTTCGTCCACCTTGAGCTCGGTGACATTGGCCGGGATCAGCAAGGTGCCATAGTCCGCCACTTCCAGCCGCTCCAGTTGCAGAGTGCTGGCGGTATTGGGCAGACGCATCAGGGAGTTGGTTTCGACCTTGACCACCTGGGCCATGGCCAGGGGGCTGCAGAAAAGAGCCAGCAGGCAGAGCTTACGCATGGTCGGCCTCGACAACGACAGGAGCAGGAAGAGTCTGCAGGTGGAAGATCCCCACCAGCAGGATGTACAGCCGGTCACGCCAGGGATGTGGCCGATCCTTGAGGCTGCCGTTGAACAGCAGCAGTTCCAGCAAATGGGTCAGCAGCAACAGGCTGCCCGCCAGATTCACTAGAAGATGCAGCGGGTTGATCAACGGCCTGGCCAGGTTGATCAACACCACCAACCAGAAAACCAAGGTCAGAAACTTCCCCAGCCCCCATAAAACCTTCATACGCTCCCCTCGTGAATTATTCTTTGCGCGCACAGTAACGACTTATCCCGGGGGTAAGCCAGAGGGGAATGAAAATTCTTCACGAAGTGGCTGTTTAGCCACCGGATCGACGAGGATCGCCCGTTACAGACAGGCTGAGCCCATCGCCGAGAAGACACCGGGATCAAAGGCTCCTGCGCCATCAGCATGGTCCTGGCACAGGAGCAGAGGCGGCCACGTGCGGCTAGTCGCCGCACGGCCCTGGGGTTTCAGCGGTTGATCTGGATTTCCGTACGACGGTTCATCGCCCGGCCTTCGGCGGTCTTGTTATCCGCCACTGGCTTGCTTTCACCGGCGCCGGTTACCGAGACGAAGCTGCTGCGGGGAATGCCGTTGCTGATCAGGTACTCCACGACCGAGTGGGCGCGCTTGTCCGAGAGTTTCTGGTTGTAGGCATCGCTGCCGACGCTGTCGGTATGGCCGGTCACTCGCAGTTGGGCACTCGACGCCTCCTGTTTGAGTCGGGTGACGATGGTGTTGAGCTTAGTTTTGTCGGCATCGGTCAGCTTGGCCGAGTCGAAATGGAAGTGCACATCACGAATGACAATGGTTTCTTCCTTGACCACTACCACCTCTTCTACCACCGGTGGCGGTGGTGGGCAGCCGTTGGCATCGACCTGGACGCCTCTGGGAGTGTGGGGGCACTTGTCGCGGCTGTCCGGCACGCCATCGCCGTCCTCGTCGCCATCACCTTTTACCCAGCAGTACGCACCCGCCAGGCCGCCGACCAACAGTGCGCCGCCGCCCGCCCACGAGGAGCTTTCGGTGGCGCCCAGCGCCGCGCCCGTGACGCCACCTACCGCGGCGCAGATCGGCCAGTCGGTTTTCTGCAAACCTGCACAACCAGTCAACACACTGGTTAACAGAACCAGGGGTACTGCCGTCCGAATGATGCTCATCTGATTTCTCCTGAGGGATCGGCTCAAGGCCGATTCACGGAGTAAAGACCGCGCATTTCATCTGCGCCAGCACCCGGCTATCACCGGTTTCGCCCCGTAAACACGGGAGGTTCGCCGATTTAGTGGTGAACCGCTCTAGGCCCGCAGATGCCGGCACGCTAGTCTTTAGCGTTCTGACCAAGGAGCTAAGATGAGCGCCGGCATTTCCGACCGTACCCCGCAGCAGGCCCTGGCGGCTTTGCTGGATCGCTACGCACCACAACAGCTGCTGCTGATCGGTGCCAGCGACTTCCCCGCCCTGGCTGCCTTCAAGGAGGCCCACCCCACGACCCAAGTGGCCCAGGCGGCACCCGGCCCTCTGCCTGTGGAACTGGCAGCGCGGCGCTTCGACCTGGCCCTGGCCGTGGATTGCCTGGAGCACTTGCCCAAGCGCGACGGCCTGAACCTGCTGGGAGGAATCCGCAACCTCAATGCCAGCCGGATCGCCGTACTGGCCGATCTGCAGGCCTGCGGCTGGCAGGAAACCGACTTCTATTCCCTGGCGTTGCAGGCCAGCGAACGCTTTCAGCGCGATGAACAGGTCCTGACCCTGTTCACCTACGATCTGCTTGAATACAAGCAAGTGCCCGATTGGCTCAATTCACGCTTCTGGGCAAACCCGGAAAACTTTGGAAAGTATTGGTGGTAACACAATGAGTGCCTCGATTTGTCCCTGCGGCAGCGGCAACCTGCTGGATGCCTGCTGCGGCCACTACCATGCCGGTCATCCGGCGCCCTGCGCGGAAGCCCTGATGCGTTCGCGCTACAGCGCCTATGTGCTGGGGCAGGTGGATTACCTGCTGGCCACCACCCTGCCGGCGCAACAGGCGGGCCTGGATCGCCAGTCCATCAGCGACTGGAGCGCCCAAAGCACCTGGCTGGGGTTGCAGGTCGAAAGCTCGGAAGTCTTCGGCGGCCAGCCCGAGCATGCCTTTGTCACCTTTACTGCCCGCTGGCACGACAGCCAGGGCGAGCATAGCCACCGCGAACGCTCATCCTTCGTGCAGAACCAGGGGCGCTGGTATTTCATCGACCCCACGGTTCCCCTCAAATCCGGCCGCAACGACGCCTGCCCCTGTGGCAGCGGGCACAAGTTCAAGAAGTGCTGCGCCAGCTATTTCAGCCGCTGAGCCGCGACCGGCCGCTACCAACCCGGGCCCAGGATGGGCACCGGCATCCAGAGGGAGTCTTGCAATGATCGGTGAGCTGCGTGCGTTACGAACCTTGTGCCTGCTCGGCGCGCTGAGCCTGACGGGTTGTGCCTCCTGGTTCAGCGATGAGTCCGTCGACCCGACGGTGCATCTGGTCAAGGTCGAGGTGGTCAAGGCCAACCTGCTGGAACAACGCTTCACCCTGCACCTGCGGGTGGATAACCCCAACGACAGCGACCTGACCGTGCGTCGCCTGACCTACAAGGTCTACCTGGAGCGCTTCCTGCTCAGCGAAGGCGAGCACGAACACTGGTTCACCGTCACGCCCCACAGCAGCCGCTTCTTCAAGGTGCCGGTGCGGACCAACCTGTGGCCGCAGATCCGCGATGTGGTGAAATTGCTGCGCAAGCCCGAGCGACCTATCCCCTACCGCCTCGAAGGGGAACTGGAAATCGGATTATTCATCGGCCAGGACGTGCACCTGAAGCGCAATGGCGTGATAATTCCCGGCGATTTTATCCCGGAGTAACCCGCAATGACCCAGCAACCTCATGTCCATGGCCCTGACTGCAACCACGATCATGACCATCACGATCACGACCATGGCCATGTTCACGGCCCGCACTGCAACCACGCTCACCAGGAGCCGGTACGCAACGCACTGAAAGACGTTGGCCGCAACGACCCTTGCCCATGCGGCAGCAGCAAGAAATTCAAGAAGTGCCACGGCGCCTGACTTGAGCGCGGGCGGGGCCTGCCTTAGCACTTGCGCCTTCAGCTGCCCCCGGCCTCCTGGGCCAGCAACTGCGCCAGGTCCAGGAAGGTGGCGTACTCGCCATCCAGATTGGCCAGCGACATGGCATGCACCTCTTCGGCACTACGGGCCCGACCGTTGAAGTCGGGCTTGTCGAAGGTGTAGCAGGCGTCGGCCACCACCCACACGGCAAAGCCCAGGTTGCCAGCCGTACGCGCCGTCGACTCCACAGAGTTGTTGGTGGCAACACCGACAATCACCAACCCGGCAATCCCCTCGCGCCGCAAATCCGCTTCCAGCGAATTGGCGCAAAACGCATCCGGCACCTGCTTCTGAACCCGCCATTCCCCGTCCCGGGGCTCAAAGCACGTTTGAAACTCCACCCCCGACTGCCCGGGCCAGAACACCGAATCCGGCGAACGCGACAGGTGTTGCACATGGATCACCGGCCAGCCGCGGGCGCGCCAGTGGGCCAGCAGTTCGAGCATCCGCACCTGCGCCTCGGGGTTGTTGCGCGGGCCAAGCCGAGGCTGGAGGATGCCTTGCTGCTGGTCGATGAGCATCAGTGCGGTGCCGGCCGGAAGGGGCATGTTTTTCTCTGTGGAGGTCATTGAATTTGCCGCACTTGAGCATCACTTAGCTGTTCAGGCAAGCCATCGAATGCAGACAGGACGACCTAATGCCGGAGTTTGCTGTCCTTAAGCACAGATACATCCCAATTGGAGCGTTCCATGATCGACCTGTATTACTGGACCACCCCCAACGGCCACAAGATCTCCCTGTTCCTGGAAGAAGCCGGCCTGCCCTACACCCTGTACCCGGTGAACATCGGCCTGGGTGAGCAATTCAAGCCCGAATTCCTGAAGATCGCGCCCAACAACCGCATTCCGGCGATCGTTGACCACCAACCCGCCGATGGCGGCCAGCCACTGTCGCTGTTCGAGTCCGGGGCGATCCTGTTGTACCTCGCGGAAAAGACCGGCCAGTTCCTGCCCCAGGACCTGCGCGGGCGCCAGGAAGCCCTGCAATGGCTGTTCTGGCAGATGGGCGGGCTGGGACCGATGGCTGGGCAGAATCATCACTTCAGCCAGTTCGCCCCGGAAAAGATCCCCTACGCCATCAAACGTTATGTGGATGAAACCGCGCGCCTGTACGGCGTGCTCGATCGGCGCCTGGCGGACCGCAAGTTCGTCGCCGGCAGCGACTACAGCATTGCCGACATGGCGATCTATCCCTGGATCGCTTCCTACAAGAAGCAGAGCCAGAAACTCGAGGACTTCCCGCATCTGCAGCGCTGGTTCAACAGCATCCAGGCCCGGCCGGCTACCGAGCGGGCCTATGCCCTGGTAGAGCAGGTCAATCCCGCCTCCTGAACCTTGTGCCTGCAGGAGCTGGCTTGCCAGTCACGGTGCCCGCAAGGGCCAGCCAAGGCCAGAAGGCCTCTTCGCCGGCAAGCCGGCTCCTACGGGTTTTGCCAGGCGCCGACGCGCCGGCGATCGCTATTTGCAGCGTCGTCGAGAAATACCTCCTGCCCCCGCTTGCGCGGCACTCGCCTGCTCACTAACGTAGCGCCTTTATCGACGCTACCCCCCGCAGGAGCTTTGCCATGGCCTCGCCAGCCTTCTCACATTTTCTTCCCCGGTTCGGCGTTGCCGCGGCAGTGGCCAGTGCTCTGAGCCTGGCCGGTTGCCAGTCCTGGAACACTCAAGACACCCTGCCCCCCACCTCTGGCGTGCAACCGCTCAAGGGCCTGGCACAGAACGTTTCCGTGCGGCGCAACGCGGTCGGCGTACCGCTGATCGAAAGCAGCAGCTTCCATGACGCCCTGTTCACCCTGGGTTATGTGCACGCCAGCGACCGCATTGGCCAGATGGTGACCCTGCGCCTGCTGGCACAGGGCCGCCTGGCCGAAATGTCCGGTGCCGACGCACTGGAAGTGGACCGCCTGATGCGCGCGATCAACCTGAAGAAAAGCGCCGATGAGCTGTACAAGGCTTCGTCGCCACGGATCAAGCGCTTCTTCGAGGTCTATGCCCGGGGCGTCAACGCCTACCTGTTCCGCTATCGCGACAAGCTGCCGCCGGACCTGGCAGCCCAGGGCTACACCCCCGAATACTGGAAAGCCGAGGATTCGGCGCTGATCTTCTGCCTGCTGAACTTCGGCCAGTCCGCCAACCTGCAAGAAGAGATCAACGCCCTGGTGCTGGCGCAGAAAGTCGGCAGCGACAAACTGCCGTGGCTGACTCCGAGCTATCCCGATGAACCCCTGCCCCTGGCCGAAGCGGACAAGCTCAAGGGCCTGAATCTCACTGTGCCGGGCCTGAACGAAGTCAGCCGCGCCATCAACCGTCTGGCCCAGCTCAACAGCCTGGGCACCCGCGGCGGCAGCAACCTGGCCATCGCCCCACAGCGCAGCCGCACCGACCGCAGCCTGCTGGCCGCCGACAGCCACCTGCAAGCCTGGTACTACACCCAGATCCGCGCGCCTAAATACCAGGCCGCTGGCGCGTCCATCGCTGGCCTGCCGGCGATTCTCCAGGGCTTCAACGGCAAGGTGGCCTGGAGCATGAGCTCGGTGGAGGGAGACAACCAGGACCTGTTCCTGGAAAAGCTCAAGCGCCAGGGCAACGCCCTGTACTACCAGAACAACGGCAAATGGCAGCCGGTGACCGTGCGCAACGAAACCTACTTCGTCAAAGGCCAGCGGCCGATTCGCGAAGCCGTGTACGAAACCCGCCATGGCCCGCTGCTCAACAGCGCCCTGGGGGCAGCGCTCGGTAACGGTTTCGGCCTGGCCCTGCAGACGCCGGAGCTCAAGGACGACAAGACCCTGGACGCCTTCTTCGACCTGTCCCGGGCGCAGAATGTCGAGAAGGCCTCGGATGCCAGTCGGGAAATCCGCGCCATCGCCCTGAACATGGTGTTTGCCGACGCCAGCAACATCGGCTGGCAGGTCACCGGGCGCTTCCCCAACCGCCGCGAAGGCGAAGGCCTGCTGCCCTCACCGGGTTGGGATGGCCGTTACGACTGGGACGGCTACGCCGACCCGATGCTCCACCCCTACGACCAGGACCCGCCCCAGGGCTGGATCGCCACCGCCAACCAGCGAGTGATCTCGCGGGGCTACGGCATGCAGCTGTCCAATTCCTGGCACGCCCCGGAACGGGCCGAGCGCATGGCCGGTCTGGCCTCCAGCGGCAAGCAGGACAACCGCAGCCTGATCGCCCTGCAGTACGACCAAAGCACCCTGTTCGCCGCCAAACTGAAAAAGATGTTCGAAGCTCCGGGCATGGCCCAGCCGCTGAAGCAGGCCATCGAGGCCTTGCCCGATACCGAACGCGCCAAGGCCAGGGAAGCCTATAGCCGCTTGCTGGCGTTCGACGGCAAGGTCAGCGCCGGCTCGGCCGACGCGGCGTTGTACGAATTGTTCCTGCAGGAGAGCGCCAAGCAGATCTTCCTCGACAAGCTCGGCCCCGAGTCCAGTGACGCCTGGCAAGCCTTCGTCGCCAACGGCAACCTTTCCTACTCGGCCCAGGCCGACCACCTGTTGGGCCAGGAAGATAGCCCGTTCTGGGACGATTCGCGCACCGCGCAAAAGGAAGACAAGCCAGCCATCCTCGCCCGCAGCCTGGCAGCCGCCATCAGCTCCGGCGAGCAACTGCTGGGCGCCGACCGCAAGGCCTGGCAATGGGGCAAGCTGCACAGCTATCAGTGGACCAACGCCAATGGCCGGCAGATCCGTGGCCCGCTTCAGGCCGGGGGCGACCACAACACCATCAACAGCGCCGCGTACCGTTGGGGGCAGGATTTTGCCATCACCGATACACCGGCCCTGCGCTTGATCGTGGATTTCGGCCTCAGCGAACCCTTGATGGGCCTCAACAGCAGCGGCCAGTCCAGCAACCCGGTGAGCCCCAACTATGCCAACGGCATCGACGGCTGGCTCAAGGCCCAGTACCTGAGCCTGCCGATGCAACCGCAGAACTTCGAGCGCAGCTACGGCAAGACCCGCCTGACCCTGGTTCCAGGCAAGTAACCTTCCCCCACCCGCTTGCACGTCCTGTGCAAGCGGGCCTGCTCCAAAACGAACAGCTCACCGGCGCCCTCAACCGCGCTTGGCACTGACAGCCCTGTCAGTTCGCCCATCGTAGATTGCCCACCCCTTCGCACCTTATTGGCGCCTGCCAAAAAACACGCCCCATCTCGGCGCACGGGTTCCCTCGTGTCGCTGCTTTCCAGCGCTTTTAAAACACCTGTTCGGGACTCTGGTTCGGAAATTGCTACTTTCATTAAGTCTTATGCGGTCCAGTAACAGTACTCATGCGCCACAAGCGCTCATATTGGTTCTTAGGGATTGAATAATGAAAAAAGCATTGCTGACCCTTTCTGCATTGGCTCTCTGCATGGCCGCCGGCTCCGCGCTGGCCAAGGAATACAAGGAACTGCGCTTCGGCGTCGACCCTTCCTACGCCCCCTTCGAATCCAAGGCCGCCGACGGCAGCCTGGTGGGTTTCGACATCGACCTGGGCAATGCCATCTGTGCCGAGCTGAAGGTCAAGTGCAAGTGGGTCGAAAGTGACTTCGACGGCATGATTCCAGGCCTCAAGGCCAATAAATTCGACGGTGTGATCTCGTCCATGACCGTCACCCCGGCTCGCGAGAAAGTCATCGACTTCTCCAACGAACTGTTTTCCGGCCCCACCGCATTCGTGTTCAAGAAAGGCTCGGGACTGAGCGAAGACACCGCCTCGCTCAAGGGCAAGACCGTCGGCTACGAGCAGGGCACCATCCAGGAAGCCTACGCCAAGGCCGTGCTGGACAAGGCCGGGGTCAAGACCCAGGCCTATCAGAACCAGGACCAGGTCTATGCGGACCTGACTTCCGGGCGCCTCGATGCCTCGATCCAGGACATGCTGCAGGCCGAACTGGGCTTCCTCAAGTCACCGCAAGGCGCTGACTATGAGATCAGCAAGCCGGTGGACGACCCGCTGCTGCCGGCCAAGACCGCGGTGGGTATCTCGAAAGGTAACAAAGAGCTGAAAGCGCTTCTGGATAAAGGTATCAAAGCGTTACACGATGATGGCACCTACGCCACCATCCAGAAAAAACACTTCGGTGACCTGAACCTCTACAGCGGTAAATAACCTGTCGGCGCCCATCCTCGATGGGCGCCTTTTTTATCGCTACGGGTCACAGATCGATGCTCGAAGAACTTCTAAAAAACCTGGGGCTTTCCGCGCTCAGCCTGAAGGGTTTCGGCCCTCTGCTGCTGGAAGGTACCTGGATGACCATCAAGTTGTCGGTGTTGTCGCTGCTGGTCAGCGTTTTACTGGGGCTGATCGGCGCCAGCGCCAAATTGTCCAGCGTTGCCCTGCTGCGGGTTCCGGCACAGCTCTACACCACCCTGATCCGCGGCGTGCCGGACCTGGTCCTGATGCTGCTGATTTTCTACAGCCTGCAAACCTGGTTGACCTCCTTTACCGATTTCATGGAGTGGGACTACATCGAGATCAATCCCTTCAGCGCCGGGGTGATCACTCTGGGTTTCATCTATGGCGCCTACTTCACCGAAACCTTTCGCGGGGCGATCCTTGCCGTGCCCCGGGGCCAGGTGGAAGCGGCCACCGCCTATGGCCTGAAACGCGGCCAGCGCTTTCGCTTCGTGGTCTTTCCGCAAATGATGCGCTTTGCCCTGCCAGGCATCGGCAACAACTGGATGGTGATGCTCAAGGCCACGGCCCTGGTATCGATCATTGGCCTGGCCGACCTGGTCAAGGCTGCGCAGGACGCCGGCAAGAGCACCTACCAACTCTTCTACTTCCTGGTTCTGGCGGCGCTGATCTACCTGTTGATCACCAGTGCCTCCAACTTTGTCCTGCGCAGGCTTGAACGGCGTTACGCCGCCGGCGCCCGGGAGGCCGTGCGATGATCGAACTCCTGCAGGAATACTGGCGTCCCTTCCTTTATAGCGATGGCTACCACGTGACCGGCCTGGCCATGACCATGTGGCTGCTCAGTGCCTCGATCTGCATCGGCTTTTTGGTGTCGATCCCGCTGTCCATCGCCCGGGTCTCGCCCAAGCGCTACATCCGCTGGCCGGTGCAGTTCTACACCTACCTGTTTCGTGGCACACCGCTCTATATCCAGTTGCTGATCTGCTACACCGGGATCTACAGCATCGCCGCGATTCGCGCACAGCCAGTCCTGGATGCGTTCTTTCGCGATGCAATGAACTGCACCATCCTTGCCTTCGCCATGAACACCTGCGCCTACACCACGGAGATCTTCGCCGGGGCGATCCGCAGCATGGCCCACGGCGAAGTCGAAGCGGCCAAGGCCTATGGCCTCAGCGGCTGGAAGCTGTACGCCTACGTGATCATGCCCTCGGCCCTGCGCCGCTCGTTGCCCTACTACAGCAACGAAGTGATCCTGATGCTGCACTCCACCACCGTGGCCTTCACCGCGACCATTCCCGACATTCTGAAAATCGCCCGCGACGCCAACTCGGCGACCTTCCTGACATTTCAGTCGTTCGGCATCGCCGCCATCATCTACCTGTGCGTGACCTTCGCCCTGGTGGGCCTGTTCCGCCTCGCCGAACGCCGCTGGCTGGCCTTCCTCGGGCCGACCCACTAGGACTTGCTGCAGGAAAACCGTCAATGCGCCACGAAATCCACGACCTGCTCGCCCCGCTGCCGGGCACCGCGCGCCAGGTCCACAGCTTTCACTTCGGCCCGCCCCAGGCCGCCGGCAAGGTCTATATCCAGTCCTCCCTGCACGCCGACGAGTTGCCCGGCATGCTGGTGGCCTGGCACCTCAAGCAACACCTGGCCGAGCTGGAAGCCACCGGGCGCCTGCGCCAGGAAATCGTCCTGGTGCCGGTGGCCAATCCGGTGGGCCTGGAACAGGTGCTGATGGATGTGCCCCTGGGCCGCTACCATCTTGAAAGCGGGCAGAACTTCAACCGCGGCTTCGCCGACCTGGGCGAACAAGTCGGCGATGCCATCGAAGGGCTGCTCAATGCCGACCCTGAACACAACCTTGAACTGATCCGCCGTCACCTGATCGATGCCCTGGCGCGCCAGCGGCCGCAAACCCAACTGCAGTCCCTGCAGTTGACCCTGCAACGGCTGGCCTGCGATGCCGACATGGTGCTGGACCTGCATTGCGACTTCGAGGCTGTGGCGCATCTCTACACCACCCCCGAAGCCTGGCCCCGGGTGGAGCCGCTGGCTCGCTACCTGGGCGCCGAAGCCTGCCTGCTGGCCACCGACTCCGCGGCCTGGTCGTTCGACGAATGCTTCAGCCTGCTGTGGTGGCAACTTCAACAGCGCTTCGGCGAGCGCTTCGCCATCCCGACAGGCAGCTTTGCGGTGACCGTCGAGCTGCGCGGCCAGGGCGACGTCAACCACGGCCTGGCCAGCCTCGACTGCCAGGCCCTGATCGACTACCTGACCCGGCTTGGGGCCATCGACGGTGAAGCGCCGCCACTGCCCGAGCTGCCCTTCCCGGCCACGCCCCTGGCCGGTGTCGAACCGGTGGCGACCCCGGTAGGCGGGCTGCTGGTGTTCAACGCGCTGCCGGGGGAATACCTGGAAGCCGGGCAACTGGTGGCCGAAATCATCGACCCGATCCACGACCGGGTCACCCCCATCCATTGCAACAACGCCGGGCTCATGTACGCCCGCTCGCTGCGACGCATGGCCACCGCAGGCATGGTGATCGCCCATGTCGCCGGTCGCGAGGCCTATCGCAGCGGTTACCTACTTTCGCCTTGAGGATGCACGCCCCCATGTACAAATTGACCGTTGAAGGCCTGCATAAATGCTATGGCGACAATGAAGTGCTCAAAGGTGTTTCCCTCAAGGCCAGGACCGGCGACGTGATCAGCCTGATCGGCGCCAGCGGCTCGGGCAAGAGCACCTTCCTGCGCTGCATCAACTTTCTCGAAACCCCGGATGACGGCGCCATGAGCCTGGATGGCCAGCAGATCCGCATGGTCAGCGACCGCCACGGCATGCACGTGGCCGACCCGGCCGAGCTGCAGCGGATTCGCACCCGCCTGGCAATGGTGTTCCAGCACTTCAACCTGTGGAGCCACATGACCGTGCTGGAAAACATCACCATGGCCCCGCGCCGGGTGCTGGGGGTCAGCACCAGGGAGGCCGAGGAACGCGCCCGGCGTTACCTGGACAAGGTCGGCCTGCCGGCACGAGTGGCCAGCCAGTACCCGGCGTTTCTCTCCGGCGGCCAGCAGCAACGGGTGGCCATCGCCCGGGCCCTGGCCATGGAGCCGGAGGTCATGCTGTTCGACGAACCCACCTCGGCCCTGGACCCGGAGCTGGTAGGCGAGGTGCTCAAGGTGATCCAGGGCCTGGCCGAAGAGGGCCGGACCATGATCATGGTCACCCACGAGATGAGTTTTGCGCGCAAGGTGTCCAGCCAGGTGCTGTTCCTGCACAAGGGCCTGGTGGAAGAAGAAGGGGCTCCGGAGGACGTGCTGGGCAACCCGAAAAGCGAGCGCTTGCAGCAGTTTCTCAGCGGCAACCTGAAGTAACAGCGGTACCGCGCCCGTTCAGGCTCTGGGCCGGGCGGGCGCGGTACGGGCTTCAGGCGACAGGCGCGGGAGGCGGCTCGTCGGGCAGGGTCGGTTCGCCCGGCTCGGTGGGTTCAAGGGGTTGCGGGGAATCGGGATCCGGCTGGCCGGGAATGCCACCGGCCATGCTGACGGGAGGATGCGCCAGCAGGGTCCAGGCCAGTACGCCAACCTGATTGGGTTCCAGCCTGGCCAAGGTGGCACTGATTCGCGGATCTATCTTCATGAGGGCACTCCTGAGCTGTGCCGGGTACGCCTTGCGCGTACCGGCAGTACCTCCAATAGAGTGCCTGCCGGCTCAGGAATTCCCGCTATTCGTCAGACAGACGAACTCAGGTGCGTGGCAGGGTCACGCCGCGCTGGCCCTGGTATTTGCCGCCACGGTCCTTGTAGGACACTTCGCACTCTTCGTCCGACTCCAGGAACAGCATCTGCGCCACGCCTTCGTTGGCGTAGATCTTCGCCGGCAAGGTGGTGGTGTTGGAGAACTCCAGGGTCACGTGGCCTTCCCACTCGGGTTCCAGCGGGGTCACGTTGACGATGATGCCGCAACGGGCATAGGTGCTCTTGCCCAGGCAGATGGTCAGCACGTTGCGCGGAATGCGGAAGTACTCGACGGTGCGTGCCAGGGCAAAGGAGTTCGGCGGAATGATGCAGACGTCGCTCTTGATGTCGACGAAGCTCTTTTCATCGAAGTTCTTCGGATCGACAGTGGCCGAATTGATGTTGGTGAACACCTTGAATTCGTCGGCGCAACGCACGTCGTAGCCGTAGCTCGACACCCCGAAGGAGATCAGCCGATCCTGGCCTTCGCCACGCATCTGGCGCTCTACGAAGGGCTCGATCATGCCGTGCTCTTGCGCCATGCGGCGAATCCACTTGTCCGATTTGATGCTCATGGCGGGTGTCCTGAAATAGCGAGGTGAAAAAAAACGGTCTGGCATCTTACCGGGGCGCGAGGTCGGGTTCAAAGTCTGGGACGTTTTTCTCGCCTCACGCCACGATTTTCAAGGGCTGGGCGACGAGCGCCCCGCCGTCAGTCACGAAAACCGAGAAACCTTCGCACTGACCATTGGCACGTTCAGGAAAAAGGGTTAAGGTGGCGCCACTGTGCTGCTTGTGTCACTGAGAATCTCTACACGATGTTGAATTTCGATCCAACCATCTCCAAGAATTTTTCCTGCTCTTTGCACTCAGTCTCGGCCAGGGCTTTTCCTGAGTCGCAGTTAACTTTGTCCAAGGAGATACACCATGTCTAATCGCCAAACCGGTACCGTTAAGTGGTTCAACGATGAAAAAGGCTTCGGCTTCATCACTCCACAATCCGGTGACGACCTGTTCGTACACTTCAAAGCTATCCAATCCGACGGCTTCAAAAGCCTGAAAGAAGGCCAACAGGTTTCTTTCATCGCTACCCGCGGTCAGAAAGGCATGCAAGCTGAAGAAGTTCAAGTTATCTAACTTGTACTGATCCAGTAAAAAAGCCCCGCCCTCAACAGCGGGGCTTTTTTGTGCCCGTCACTTTTGTCGGCGCCCTCGTTGAAAAGGCGCCCATGCGTCCCGGGTTACCAGGTCACGCCAAAGCCCACGGTGTAGCGGGTCTTGTCCAGGTCGCTGTCTTCGGTACCGCGGATCAGGTCTTTTTCCGCCTTGAGGTTCAACGAAGCCCAGTCGGTGACCTTGTAGCGTAGCCCCATCTCGGCATCCAGTGCATAGTCGGCCACTCCCGAAAGCGGCCGCCCCACCTCGCCATTGGTGAAGAACTCCACCCGCTTGCCGATCAGGTAACGGTTGTAGTCCCACTTCATCGCCAGGGAATAGAAGTTGTCCTTGCCGCCATCGGCGTACTCGTAATCGGTACGGTTGAGCAGCGAGCCCAGGGAGAACGCGCCCAGCTCATCATCCCAGAACTGGTAGCCGGGGCCGGTACCCACCACCCGCTGCCGCGCCAGGTCCTCGACCTTGTCCCGCTTGTAGGTCAGGCGCCCTTCCCAGAACCACTTTTCCGTGATGAAACGGTCCAGAGCGTACTCGGCGCTCCAGTTGTCCGTGGTCACCACATGATCCTGGAACTCACGGTTGTATTCGCCCTGGGCATTGTGGCGCCAGGCCCCGTGACGCGCCGAGGTCTTGAAGTCGATGTCGTAGTCATCAGTGTTCTTTTCGGCGCGCTTGTAGTCCATGGCCACATCGACGTTGCCTTTCCAGACCATGTCCTCCACCAGCGGCTTGGGCTTCATGATCTGCTGGATGCTCGCCAGCTCCACCGTCTTGGGCGCCTCGCCGTTGGCCAGGATCACCTTGCCTTCGTCCGCCGCCTGCAGCGACTTGGCCTTCTCCCCGGTGTAGGCATCCTGCTTGACCAGCAGCTCCTGGTCGCTCTCCAGAGTCTTGACCTGCTTCCAGTCAATATTGATGGCGCCGCCATAGTCGGTCTGGATCAACAGCTTGCCGCCGTCGAACACCTTGATCTTGCCACTCAGGCGATCACCGTTCTTCAACCACACGGTATCGGCCAATACAGGCATGGAGGCGCTGAGCACCGCGAAACACAGCAAAGTTCTAGGCAACATAAGCAATAGAGGACTCGATCTTGCGAAAAAAAACGGCATTATTCCTGCTGAACAAGCCTTAGTCAGGACTGACCCGGGTATTGAGAGTGAGTTCAATACTCATCCGGCTTTGATCACCACAGCCGACCAGCGTCCCTCCTCTATTATCTGGAACCGCGAATGTGACCGAACACAGCGAAGAGCCGCAAAGCCCTGCACAGATCCGACGTACGGCGCTGTACCTGACCCTGGCCCAGGTCCCCGAAGGCAGGGTGGTGAGCTATGGCCAACTGGCGGAGATGGCAGGCCTGGGGCGGGCGGCACGCTGGGTCGGGCGCACCCTCAGCCAGTTGCCCGCCGACACCAGTCTGCCCTGGCATCGAGTGCTCGGCGCCGGTGGTCGCCTGAGCTTGCCGGCCGGCAGTCCCTCGGGCGACGAGCAGCGGGCCAGACTGCGTGGCGAAGGTGTCTCTATCCTGAACAATCGCGTGGATATTCAGCGCCATGGCTGGCGCCCGGTGGAGCACAGCGGTTAGAGTGCGCGCTTTGTTTCCGTAATCTGAGGCAGACTTCAGCCCATGCCCCGTAAAACCTGGCGCGCCGCACTTGCCGCCTATGCCAGCCCCTCGACGCTCGTGCTGTTGCTGCTTGGTTTCGCCGCCGGCATGCCTTACATGCTGGTGTTCTCGACTCTTTCGGTGTGGTTGCGCGAGGCCGGTGTGGCCCGTGAAACCATCGGTTACGCCAGCCTGATCGGCCTGGCCTATGCCTTCAAGTGGGTATGGTCGCCCTTGCTCGACCAATGGCGCCTGCCCCTCCTGGGCAAGCTCGGTCGACGTCGTTCCTGGCTGGTGCTGGCGCAGACCCTGGTGATTCTCGGCCTGATCGGCATGGGCTTCTGCGACCCGCAAAAGCACCTTTCCTGGCTGATTGCCATTGCGGTGATCGTGGCATTCGCCTCGGCCACCCAGGACATCGCCATCGACGCCTACCGCCTGGAAATCGCCGACGACAGCCGCCAGGCCGCCCTTGCCGCCAGTTACATGTCCGGCTATCGGGTTGCCGTGCTGCTGGCCACTGCCGGCGCACTGTTTTTCGCCGAAGGCTTCGGTTCCACCGGTTTCAGCTACAAGCACTCGGCCTGGACCGGCACCTACGTGCTGTTCGGGGTCCTGATGATCCCGGCCCTGATCACCACCTTGCTGATGCGTGAACCCGCGGTGCCGCTGCGCACCCAACTGTCCGCCGGGCGCTACAGCTTCGCTCACCAGTTGATCTCGGTATTCGTGCTGATCGTGCTACTGGTTTCCGTCCCCGCCACCTTCACCCAGCTGTACAACACCGACTTCGCCAGCGTGATCTTCGACGGCGTCAGCCTGCTGGACCTGCTGCTGGAAGACCGCGCCTTCCTGCGGGCCATCCTCTACATCACCCTCAGCACCCTGTGCCTCTCGGCCATGGGCCGCCGGGGCCTGGCGCCGGTGCTGACGCCGGTCAACGACTTCATCCTGCGCTATCGCTGGCAAGCCTTTCTGCTATTGGGGCTGATTGCCACCTATCGCATGTCGGACACGGTCATGGGCGTCATGGCCAACGTGTTCTACATCGACCAGGGTTTCACCAAAGACCAGATCGCCGGGGTCAGCAAGATCTTCGGGCTGATCATGACCCTGCTCGGCGCCGGCATGGGCGGCCTGCTGATCGTGCGGTTCGGCATCCTGCCGATCCTGTTCATCGGCGGCGCCGCATCGGCAGGGACCAACCTGCTGTTCCTGATGCTTGCCGACATGGGCCCCAACCTGAAGATGCTGATCGTCACCATTTCCCTGGACAACTTCAGTTCAGGCATGGCCACTTCAGCCTTCGTCGCCTACCTGTCGAGCCTGACCAACCTCAAGTTCTCCGCCACCCAGTACGCCCTGCTCAGTTCCATCATGCTGCTGCTGCCGCGCCTGATCGGCGGCTATTCCGGGGTCATGGTGGAAAAGTTCGGCTATCACGACTTCTTTCTCATCACCGCGATCCTCGGGGTGCCGACACTGATCCTGATCGCCATTCACTGGTTCCAGGAGAGCCGCCGCGCCGGGCCGAAACCCGAGCCCGAAAGCTCCGCCAACAGCACCGCAGTCGGCGAAGAATCCTAGAAAATCCCGGGGGTTGCGCACTTTTCGCAGTAGCCCCCGCCCCCTCCGAGCGCAATCCTGTACGCCAGCGGAACTCGCCCGTACAATGCTCCGTCACTTCCAGTCTTCAGCAACCGACAACGGCCTACCATGCGCACCAGTCAATATTTGCTCGCCACACAGAAAGAAACGCCTTCCGACGCGGTCGTGATCAGCCATCAGCTGATGCTGCGCGCCGGCATGATCCGTAAACTGGCTTCCGGCCTGTACACCTGGCTGCCGATGGGCTTGCGGGTGATGCGCAAGGTTGAAGCCATCGTTCGCGAAGAAATGAACGCCGCGGGCGCGCTTGAAGTGTTGATGCCGAGCACTCAGCCGGCTGAGCTGTGGCAGGAATCCGGTCGCTGGGAAGAATACGGCCCGGAGCTGCTGCGCTTCAAAGACCGTCACGGTCGCGATTTCTGCGCCGGCCCGACCCACGAAGAAGTGATCACCGATCTGGCTCGCAACGAGCTGAGCAGCTACAAGCAGCTGCCGCTGAACCTGTACCAGATCCAGACCAAATTCCGCGATGAAATCCGCCCACGCTTCGGTCTGATGCGCGGCCGCGAGTTCATCATGAAGGACGCCTACTCCTTCCACGCCGACCAGGCGTCCTTGCAGGTCACCTACGACCGCATGCACCAGGCTTATTGCAATGTCTTCACTCGCCTGGGCCTGAAGTTCCGCCCGGTTGAAGCGGACAACGGCTCCATCGGCGGCGCCGGCTCCCACGAATTCCACGTGCTGGCCGAATCCGGTGAAGACGATATCGTCTTCAGCAACGGCTCCGACTACGCGGCGAACATCGAGAAAGCCGAGGCCGTGCCTCGCGAAACCTCGCGCCCAGCGCCAGCCGAAGAACTGCGCCTGGTCGATACGCCAGAAACCAAGACCATTGCCGCGCTGGTGGAAAAATTCAATCTGCCGATTGAAAAGACCATCAAGACCCTGATCGTCCACGCCGAAGAGCCAGGCAAGCTGATTGCCCTGATCATCCGTGGCGACCACGAACTCAACGAAATCAAGGCCGCCAACCAGCCTGGCGTTGCCAGCCCGCTGGTCATGGCGTCCGATGCCGAACTGCGTGACGCCATTGGCGCCGGCGCCGGTTCCCTCGGCCCGCTGAACCTGCCGCTGCCGATCATCATCGACCGCTCGGTCGAGCTGATGAGCGACTTCGGTATCGGTGCGAACATCGACGACAAGCACTACTTCGGCGTCAACTGGGAACGCGATCTTCCGGTTCCGACCGTGGCCGACCTGCGTAACGTGGTAGCCGGCGACCCGAGCCCGGACGGCAAGGGCACCCTGGAAATCAAGCGCGGCATCGAAGTCGGGCACATCTTCCAGCTGGGCAACAAGTACAGCAAGGCGATGAAGTGCGAAGTGCTGGGCGAGAACGGCAAGCCGGTGACCCTGGAAATGGGTTGCTACGGCATTGGCGTATCCCGCGTGGTGGCTGCTGCCATCGAGCAGAACAACGATGCCAACGGCATCATCTGGAGCGACACCCTGGCGCCGTTCCAGATTGCCCTGGTGCCACTGCGCTACGAAACCGAGCAGGTTCGCGAAGCCACCGACAAGCTCTACGCGGAACTCACCGCTGCCGGCTTCGAAGTGCTGCTGGACGATCGTGACAAGAAGACCAGCCCGGGCATCAAGTTCGCGGACATGGAGCTGATCGGCATTCCTCACCGGATCGTGGTCAGCGACCGCGGCCTCGCCGAAGGCAACCTGGAATACAAGAGCCGTACCGAAGCCGAGGCGCAAGCACTGCCCGTGGCCGACGTGCTGTCCTTCCTTCAAGCCCGTATCCGTCGCTGAAACCAGATAGAGAAGTCATGTTCAAGCGAAACACCTTAAGCCTCGGGGGCGCCGCTTTATGCGGCGCCCTGCTGGTCAGCGGCTGTGCCAACCAGATGTCGCAACGCAGCGAACACGAGGAACGTGTCGAGCGCAAACTGCTCGATCACAGCCTGCAGATCGATGTCGGTGAGCCTAAGGTGCTTGAGCTGCCGCAACGCCGAGTGCGCATTCACGAACAGAAGACCTTCGAAGTCACCGAGTTCGAGGTCACCCGCCGCTACGATCGCTACACGCCCTACCAACCCTGGCGCGAGATCTACGAGATCCCGCTGGGCGCGGTGGCACTGGTGGCGGGCGTCGGGGCCAATGTGGTCAATGTGTTCGCCCTGGGCAACCTGCCGGACAGCGTGACCAAGGACTGGATCAGCTACGGCGTGTCCGGACTCAACCCGTTCATGAACATGCCCTCCCATGGCCGTGCCCAGCAGAACCTGGCAGCCATCGATGAAGTCCAGCGCGACAAGCGCCTGGAGTATTCGAGCCTGCCATGGAGCGAGCGTCCGGTGCAGGTCAAGGCCGGCAAGCAGACCTACGAGCTGAGCACCGACCGCAATGGCGTGCTGCGCTTGAACCTGCTGGACAATCCGTTTTCCGAGCAGGACCTGAATCACATCGGCAAGCTGCAGATCAGTGTCGAAGACGCTCAGGACGACGTGCATTCGGACTCCTCCCTGAGCATCAGCAGCGGCCTGCGCAGCAAGTTGCAGGAAGCCCATGCACTGATCTACGACGACCTGGAAGATGATGAGGTGAGCCAGTGGGTGCACCGGGTCAAGCGCCTGTCGGAGCTGGGCCTGGAGGAAGAAGCCAGCGAACTGGAGCAAAGCCTGATCGAGCTGACCCGCAACGATCCGGAGCTGCAGAACGAGTTCCTCAAGTCCCTGACCAAGAATGCCGGCCGCCTGGTGGCCGACCCCGGCAGCAACTGACCCCCGTAGGAGCCGGCTTGCCGGCGAAAGCGATGCCTCGGATGGATCGCAACCGGCCAGCCCCTACACCCCCCCTCGAAACAGCTCCAGCTGTTCATGACCGCCGCGCATATCCTGCAAACGCACGCCAATTCCCAGCAGGCGCACCGGCTTGCCGCCGCGCTTGAAGGCCTGGGTCAGCAATTGCCGATAACTCTCCAGGTCACGCCCCGCCCCCGCCTGTTCCAGGGTGGTCTGGGTAAAATCATGAAACTTCACTTTGACGAAAGGCTTGCCCGGCCGGTAGCTGCTGTCTATGCGCGCCATGCGCCCCGCCAGGATCTCCATCAGTTCCGGCAACTTCTGCAGGCAACTGTCCAGATCCGGCAGGTCCACGTCGTAGGTATTCTCCACGCTGATCGACTGCCGCCGGCTATCGTTCTGCACTGGCCGCTCATCGATGCCCCGGGCCAGGCTCCACAGGCGCTCGCCAAAACTGCCGAACTCGCGCACCAGCGCCAGCTTGCTCCAGCCCCGCAATTGCAGGCAGTCGACAATGCCCAGGCGCCCCAGCTTGTCCGCCGTGACCTTGCCCACACCGTGCAGCTTGCTTACTGGCAGCTCGGAGACGAAATCCTCCACTTGGTCAGGGGTGATCACAAACAGGCCGTTGGGCTTTTTCCAGTCACTGGCGATTTTCGCCAGGAATTTGTTCGGCGCCACCCCGGCCGACACGGTGATGTGCAACTGATTGGAAACCCGACGGCGAATGTCCTGGGCGATACGCGTGGCGCTGCCGGCAAAGCTCGGGCTTTCGGAAACATCCAGGTAGGCCTCGTCCAGCGACAGGGGTTCGATCAGGTCGGTGTAGTCGCGAAAGATCGTATGGATCTCTTTGGAAGCTTCCCGATAGGCCTCCATGCGCGGCTTGACGATCACCAGGTCCGGGCACAGGGTCAGGGCGTGCCGTGAGGACATGGCCGAGCGCACCCCATAGGCCCGCGCCTCATAATTGCAGGTAGCAATCACCCCACGTCGATCCGCAGACCCGCCCACCGCCAGCGGCTTGCTGGCCAGGTGCGGGGCATCGCGCATTTCGATGGCGGCGTAGAAGCAATCGCAGTCAATGTGGATGATTTTGCGCTGCATCATATAAAGGCAGAGATCATGAAAGGCACAGGTCGCAATGAAAGCAGAAGGCAAGTATCTACCGACACCTGTATATAGCACCAGTACCTTGCATCTTCGCGCTGACCTTCATCAGGTCCGGCTGAATTTATTTGCTCAATGACAACAACGCCTTCAATAGAGCTGCAAGCCCCGTTCTAGCTAGGCCCGAGCCTTCCGAAAAGCCCCTTCAAGGAAGCTAAGCGATTGAACCGGAAGCAATTTTCAAAATTTAATGATTGACAGGATCTGCCAGCTCTGTAGAATTCGGCCACACAGACGCGGGATGGAGCAGTCTGGTAGCTCGTCGGGCTCATAACCCGAAGGTCGTCGGTTCAAATCCGGCT
>NZ_JBQOIE010000009.1:0-299078 GCF_052665325.1 Pseudomonas sp. 8(2025)
GCACTCGACAGGATTCGAACCTGTGACCGCTCGGTTCGTAGCCGAGTACTCTATCCAGCTGAGCTACGAGTGCATTTGTTGCCGCGCATTATAGGCCGTTAAATCTTTTTGTAAAGCACTTTTTCTAGTAATTTCAACAACTTACAGAAGAAGCCAGATTACAACGTACTAAGCAAATAATGGCGGAGAACGGGGGATTCGAACCCCCGACACCCTTTTGAGGTGTACTCCCTTAGCAGGGGAGCGCCTTCGGCCACTCGGCCAGCTCTCCGCAACACGGGGCGTATATTAACCAGCTTTCTCCCCGTTTGCAAACAAAAAAAACGATAAAAATTAATGGCTTGGTTCTTCGTCCTTCTCTTTCTTAATCCGCAGGTAAATTTCCTCACGGTGAACCGCCACTTCTTTGGGGGCGTTGACACCAATACGCACTTGATTACCTTTGACGCCGAGCACGGTCACAGTGATCTCGCCATCACCAATGATCAGGCTTTCTGCGCACCGACGAGTCAGAATCAGCATACCTTTCTCCTCACGCATTACATTTTCAGGGACTACAGTCTGCAAAAAAAAGGGTGTTGGCCTACAACCGGGTCGGCTGCAGTCCTACACGCCTAAGTATTGACTAGCACGGGCAAAAGAACAGTTTTCTCCCGTGCCGATCAAAAACACAAAGGGCGCGGTCTGACCGCGCCCTTTCAAACACGCATCACTCGCCCTGTCGGGCCGGAGCGTCGAGCTCGAAAGCGGTGTGCAGCGCACGTACCGCCAACTCCAGGTACTTCTCCTCGATCACCACCGAAACCTTGATTTCAGAAGTGGAGATCATCTGGATGTTGATGCTCTCTTTAGCCAGGGCCTCGAACATGCGGCTGGCAACGCCCGCGTGGGAGCGCATGCCGACACCAACGATCGATACCTTGGCAATGTCTGTGTCGCCTACCACTTCGCGGGCACCGATTTCACGTGCGGTGTTTTCCAGCACGGTCTGGGCCGCCAGGTAGTCATTGCGGTGCACGGTGAAGGTGAAGTCGGTGGTGTTATCGTGCGAAACGTTCTGCACGATCATGTCGACTTCAATGTTCGCCGCGCTGATCGGGCCAAGGATCTTGAAGGCCACGCCAGGGTTGTCTGGCACGCCACGGATAGTCAGCTTGGCTTCATCGCGGTTGAAAGCGATGCCGGAAATGATCGGCTGTTCCATGGATTCCTCTTCATCAATAGTAATGAGGGTGCCCGGACCCTCCTGAAAGCTGTGCAGAACGCGCAGCGGAACGTTGTACTTGCCAGCAAACTCGACCGCACGGATCTGCAGCACCTTGGAACCGAGACTGGCCATTTCCAGCATCTCTTCGAAGGTGATCTTGTCCAGGCGCTGAGCCTTGGGCACAACCCGCGGATCGGTGGTGTAGACGCCGTCGACATCGGTATAGATCTGGCACTCATCGGCCTTCAGAGCTGCCGCCAGCGCCACACCGGTGGTGTCGGAACCACCACGACCCAGGGTGGTGATGTTGCCGTGCTCGTCAACGCCCTGGAAACCGGCAACCACTACCACACGACCGGCTTTCAGATCGCCACGAATCTTCTGATCATCAATCTGCAGGATTCGCGCTTTATTGTGAGCGCTGTCGGTGAGGATGCGCACCTGGTTACCGGTATAGGACACCGCCGGAACACCGCGCTTGATCAACGCCATGGCCAGCAACGCGATAGTCACTTGCTCGCCGGTGGAGACGATCACATCCAGCTCACGGGGAACCGGTTTGGCTTCGCCACTGATCTGCTTGGCCAGATCGATCAGGCGGTTGGTTTCGCCACTCATCGCCGACAGCACGATCACCAGGTCATCGCCGGCTTCGCGGAACTTCTTCACCTTGTCGGCGACCTGCTCGATCCGCTCGACAGAGCCGACCGAGGTGCCTCCAAATTTCTGTACGATCAAAGCCATTTTCTAAGCCGCCTCAGCCCGTAAAGGGGCGCCCGTTAAACAATCAAACTGCACAGCGCAAGGACCCGCCACTAGACGACGGGCCCGGCTCGGCGCCTTAAATACCCTGCTCGACAAATGGCACGGTCAGGGCCAGCGCGGCATCCAGTGCAGCGGCATCAACACCGCCGCCCTGCGCCATGTCTGGACGACCACCGCCCTTCCCGCCCACTGCCGCAGCGGCTTGCTTCATCAAATCACCGGCTTTGAGTTGGCCAGTCAGGTCCTTGGTTACACCGGCAACCAGTACGACCTTTTCCTCATGGACACTGCCGAGCAGGATCACTGCGCGGCCGAGTTTGTTTTTCAACTGATCCACCAGCGCCAGCAGCGCCTTGCCGTCCTGGCCGTCGAGACGCGCAGCCAGCACTTTCACGCCCTTGACGTCTGCCGCCTGAGCGGACAGATCATCGCCCGCGGCGCTTGCAGCCTTGGCCTGCAACTGCTCGAGTTGCTTCTCCAGCAAGCGGTTGCGTTCCAGCACTGCCGACAGCTTGTCGATCAGGTTGTCGCGGCTGCCCTTGACCAGGGTCGCCGCTTCCTTGAGTTGTTCTTCCGCCGCATTCAGGTACGCCAGGGCCGCAGCACCAGTCACTGCCTCGATACGACGCACGCCGGAAGCCACACCGCCTTCGCTGGTGATTTTCAGCAAGCCGATATCGCCGGTACGATTGGCGTGGATACCGCCACACAGCTCTACCGAGAAGTCGCCGCCCATGCTCAGTACGCGCACGCTGTCGCCGTACTTCTCGCCGAACAGCGCCATGGCGCCCTTCTTCTTGGCGGTATCGATATCAGTTTCTTCGGTTTCCACCGGGGTGTTCTTGCGAATCTCGGCGTTGACGATGTCTTCCAGCGCCTTGATCTGCTCGGGCTTGATCGCCTCGAAGTGGCTGAAGTCGAAACGCAGGCGCTGGCTGTCCACCAGCGAACCCTTCTGCTGTACGTGTTCGCCCAATACCTGGCGCAGCGCAGCGTGCAGCAAGTGGGTGGCCGAGTGGTTCAGCGAGGTCGCGTGGCGCACTTGCGCGTCGACCTGGGTTTCAACCGGCGCACCAACAGTCAGGCTACCCTTGGCCAGCACGCCATGGTGCAGGAAGGCACCGCCGGTCTTGGTGGTGTCGCGCACGTCGAAACGCGCGTTGCCAGCCTGAAGATAACCGCAGTCACCGATCTGGCCGCCGGATTCGGCATAGAACGGGGTCTGGTCAAGAATCACCACACCCTCTTCGCCTTCGCTCAGCACGTCGACCGATTGCCCTTCCTTATAAAGAGCAACCACTTTCGCCGAACCGCTGGTGGCGTGGTAACCGGTGAACTCGGTGGCCACGTCGACCTTGACCAGGCTGTTGTAGTCCATGCCGAAAGAACTGGCGGAGCGGGCACGCACACGCTGGGCTTCCATTTCGCGCTCGAAGCCTTCCTCGTCGAGAGTCAGGTTGCGCTCGCGGGCGATATCGCCAGTCAGGTCCATCGGGAAACCGTAGGTGTCGTACAGCTTGAACACCACGTCGCCCGGCACCACCGAGCCCTTGAGCTCGGCCAGGTCCTGCTCGAGGATCTTCAAGCCCTGCTCCAGGGTTTTGGCGAATTGCTCTTCTTCGGCTTTGAGCACACGCTCGATGTGCGCCTGCTGGGACTTCAGCTCCGGGAAGGCTTCGCCCATCTCGGCAGCCAGGGCGGCGACGATCTGATAGAAGAAACTGCCCTTAGCGCCCAGTTTGTTGCCGTGACGGCAAGCGCGGCGAATGATCCGGCGCAGCACATAGCCACGGCCTTCGTTGGAGGGCAGTACGCCGTCGGCAATCAGGAAGCCGCAGGAACGAATATGGTCCGCCACCACTTTCAGCGAAGCCTGGGCATCGTTGGTGCAGCCGATGGCCTTGGCTGCCGCATCCAGCAAGCTCTGGAACAGGTCGATCTCATAGTTCGAGTGCACGTGCTGCAGCACCGCGCTGATCCGCTCCAGGCCCATGCCGGTGTCCACCGACGGCGCGGGCAGCGGGTGCAACACGCCATCGGCGGTGCGGTTGAACTGCATGAACACGTTGTTCCAGATTTCGATGTAACGGTCACCGTCCTCTTCCGGCGAGCCGGGCGGGCCGCCCCAGATATCGGCGCCGTGATCGTAGAAAATCTCGGTGCAAGGGCCGCACGGGCCGGTATCGCCCATGGTCCAGAAGTTGTCGGACGCGTAAGGCGCACCCTTGTTGTCGCCGATACGCACCATGCGCTCGGCGGGTACGCCGACTTCCTTGGTCCAGATGTCGTAGGCCTCGTCGTCGGTGGCATACACCGTGACCCAGAGCTTTTCCTTGGGCAGGTTGAGCCACTTTTCGGAGGTCAGGAAGGTCCAGGCGAAGGTGATCGCATCACGCTTGAAGTAGTCACCGAAGCTGAAGTTGCCCAGCATTTCGAAGAAGGTGTGGTGACGAGCGGTATAACCGACGTTTTCCAGGTCGTTGTGCTTGCCGCCGGCGCGGACGCACTTCTGGCTGCTGACAGCGCGGGTATAGGCGCGCTTTTCCTGCCCCAGGAAGCAATCCTTGAACTGGTTCATCCCCGCGTTGGTGAACAGCAGGGTGGGGTCGTTGCCTGGGATCAAGGAGCTGGAGGCTACACGGGTGTGGCCTTGCTCTTCGAAGAAGCGGAGGAAGGCTTCACGGATTTCTGCGCTTTTCATTAGGTTCTTCCACGGAGACTGCGGCCAAAGGCCTGTGCGCAACGTCAACAGACGAAACGACGGCAAAGGGCCGCATTATATCGGCGTTAATCACTAGGTACAGCGTGTTTGTACGATACAAACAGTCAATTGGACGGAGAACACTGTCAGTTACGGGAAAACTCGGCAAAAGTGCTCAGCACGTGCTCGATTTGCCCGGCGCTGACGTCCAGATGAGTGACCAGACGCAACCGTGATGCGGCGCTGAGCTTGATCCCGCGCTCGGCGGCGAACGCCTTGAGCGCCTCGGCCCGATCCCCCATCTCTACATACACCATGTTGGTCTGCACCGGCTCGACACTGTAGCCCACCCGCCGCAGGCCATCGGCCAGCAATTGTGCATGGGCGTGGTCGTCGGCCAGACGCTGTACCTGATGGTCCAGGGCATACAGCCCCGCTGCCGCCAAACCGCCTGCCTGGCGCATGCCGCCACCGACCATCTTGCGCAGGCGCCGGGCCTTGGCGATCAGTTCCACCGAGCCACACAGCACCGAGCCCACCGGCGCACCTAGACCTTTGGACAGGCACACCGACACCGAATCGAAATGCTCGGCAATCACCCGTGCATCCACCCCCAGCTTGACCGCTGCGTTGTACAGCCGCGCGCCATCCAGATGCAGGGCCAGCCCGTGTTCCCGGGTAAAGGCCCGAGCCTGGGCCAGGTAGGCCAAGGGCAGCACCTTGCCCTGCATGGTGTTTTCCAGGGCCAGCAGGCGGGTGCGGGCAAAATGAAAGTCATCGGGCTTGATGGCCGCAGCCACCTGGACAAGGTCCAGCGAACCGTCAGCCTGCAATTCCAGTGGCTGGGGCTGGATAGAGCCGAGTACCGCCGCGCCCCCGCCTTCATATTTATAGGTATGGGCCTGTTGCCCGACGATGTACTCGTCGCCCCGTTCACAGTGAGCCATCAAGGCCAGCAGGTTGCTCATGGTGCCCGAGGGCACGAACAGCGCCGCAGCAAAACCCAGGCGCCGCGCCAATTCACCTTCCAACCGATTGACTGTCGGATCTTCGCCGTACACATCATCCCCGGTGGGCGCACTGGCCATGGCATCGAGCATACCAGGGGTCGGCTGGGTCACGGTGTCACTACGAAGATCGATCACGCTCATCACATCTGGCCTCGGCTGTGGGACCTGCAAGGTCCGCTCTTGAACAGGGGGAACTCCCTTTCGAAACGAAACTGCGGCCATGGCCGGCAATAATCAAGCAACAACTGTAGAAAAGCCTGAGTCTGGCGTTGAAAAATCCGATGAGAATTATCCAAAAGGTGCGATGCGTCTCGAGAGGATCTGTGTTAAAAACTCACCGCCCGCGAAAAATTGCGGGCAAACGTTCTCAGGGCGGGGTGCAATTCCCCACCGGCGGTAATTGCGTGCAATGCGCATAGCCCGCGAGCGCTTGGCGAGACCGGTGGCTTGGCCACAGGTGACGACAAGGTCAGCAGACCCGGTGTGATTCCGGGGCCGACGGTCATAGTCCGGATGAAGAGAGAACGGGATTGGCGCCAAAGGGCCGTTGCCGGGCAGTTCGTGGGAAATCCACGACCGTTCTGCGCGCACCCTTAAATCCCATTCGATTCATATATGCCCTGTTTTTCACACAAACAGGAGTCAGAACAGATGCAACCCACTGCAATCGATAGCAAAAGCAAACACCACCCCAACGAGCGCGTCGCCTTTATCCAGGCCTGCTGGCACAAGGAAATCGTCGATCAGAGCCGTCAGGGCTTCGTCACTGAAATGCTCGCCCAGGGCTATCAGGAATCCGATATCGACTTCTTCGAAGTCGGCGGCGCCTTCGAAATCCCGCTGCACGCCAAACTGCTGGCCAAATCCGGTCGTTATACCGGGATCGTTGCTGCCGGCCTGGTGGTGGACGGTGGCATCTACCGTCACGAGTTCGTCGCCCAGTCGGTCATCAGCGGCCTGATGCAAGTGCAACTGGAAACCGAAGTACCGGTCTTCTCGGTGGTGCTGACCCCGCATCATTTCCATGCGGGTGAAGAGCATCAGAAGTTCTTCTTCGAGCACTTCGTGCACAAAGGCCAGGAAGCGGCGAGAACCTGTGCCGACACCCTGCAGAAGGTCCGCGCCCTGCGCCGTAACGAGCAGCGTGCGGTAGCGGTTTAAGCGGTAGCGGTATCGCCGGCAAGCCGGCTCCTGCGGGGGGCCCGGCTTGCCGGCGAACCTCAGGCCAGGCCGTCGGCCGTGGCCGGCACAATCAGAATCCCTGCGCGCAAGCCGTTCTTCACCTTGGGATTGGGAAAAATGATCCGTGCCCCCGTCTCCTCGATGACCCAGCGGGTCTGGGCGATATCCTCGGCCAGCAGGTAACCCACTTCCAGTTCGGAAAAGTTCTCGATGTCTGCCGGCAGATGCAGGTGGAAGCTGTCGCTGTGCTTGATGACTTCCCGAGCCACGCTGAACAACTGCAACCCGTCGAGGCTGTCCTGCTCCGCAGGTGGTTCGCTACCGTCGATGATCTGCTTGAGCCGGGTTTCCAGGCGTTCGACATTGACCCCCTGGTTCTGCCCGAATGGCCGTGCCTTGCCCAACTCCAGGGTGAAGGACTCGGCCCCCAGCTGATCGTAGGTGTAGGCACTGAAGACGATGGAGGGCTTGTTCTGCAACAGCACCGCTTCCATACCGGCAGCCCGCAGGCGGGCCAGCTCACGGCGTGAATGCTGACGCCCGTCCTTCCATGGGTACAGGGCAAACTGCTCGATCTTCGAGCCGCGGATTGCCGTGTGCAGGTCGTAGTGCAGACGCTGGCGATCGGGCTGGCTGAAGAAGCTCGCCGCCAATCGCTCCAGTTCACAAGCGCGCAGGGCTTCGAAACCACTGCTCGATTCATGCCGGCCATTGAATAGCCGGTTGACGTCCTGTTCGACAAAACGCTCGCCGCGGCGCATGGCCTCGGGGTTGCCGAACAGGAACAGGATACGTGCGCGGGGCTTCAGATCGCCCCGGGCGATGTCATGCAACAAGCGGTCGAGCAGCTCGATGGGAGCCGTCTCGTTGCCATGGATTCCCGCTGACAGCAGCAGGTCCAGGCCGTTATCGCGAGCCTCGGGCGGCCGCACTTCCAGCGCCCCCTCGCTCAGCCAGCGCATGCGCACGCCGTCGACAGTCAGTTGAGTCTTCTCCGCCGGTTCACGGCCGGCGAGGGTCAGTTCAAGCAGTTTGCCGAGGGCGAGCATAGAGCGGACTTCCTTAGTGAGCGTGGCCGCAGTCAGGGCCATGCACGTGATCATCGTCACCGGCGTCGGCCGGCTCCATTTCCAGTTGCAGGCTGACCAGGTTGGTCGCCAGCGGGCGCAGCAGCAGGCTGGCGTATTCCGCATCACCTTCTTCCACATCCACGCCGATCAGCAGCTGGCCGCGGCCGTCCTGCTGGATCCACACTTCCTTGCCCTGCCACAGCACGGCGAAACGGGTGCAGGATGTTTCCAGCTGAGTGCCGTCGGTGTCTTCAAGGATCAGCTGCAGGGTATCGCTCATGGGTCGGTTCTCATCTGGGGTAAAGCTGCGCGCCCGGGATCGCCGGGCGCTGGCTTTCAATTGATCTGGAAGGGATAAACCGCGCCCAGTTTAAGGATTTGCGTCAGTTCATCCAGTGCCGTCCGGCACTCAAGCAGCAGTTGCGGGTCCGCCAGGTCGCTTTCGCTCAGGCGGTCGCGATAGTGCTTGCCGACCCATTGGGTCAGGGTGTCGTACAACGGCGCGGTCATGATAACCCCAGGATTGACCGCCGCCAGTTCGGTTTCCTTGAGCGCTACGCGCAAGCGCAGGCACGCCGGGCCACCGCCGTTCTGCATGCTCTGCTTGAGGTCGAAGACCTTCACTTCACGAATCAGCCCGCCAGAGCTGGTGAGGCTTTGCAGGTACTGCCAGACCCGCTCGTTGCCGCGGCATTCCTCGGGCACGATCAGCAGCATCGAGCCGTCGGCGCGTGACAGCAACTGGCTGTTGAACAGGTAGGAGCGCACGGCATCTTCCACCGTCACCTGCGAACGCGGCACGCAGATCGACTGGAAGTTGCCGCCGCGCTTGCCCAGCTTGCCCTGCAACTCGGCGAGCATCTTATCGGTCTCGAGGAAGGCGTCCTCGTGATAGAACAACACCTCGCCATTGCCCACCGCGATCACGTCGTTGTGGAACACGCCCTGGTCGATCACCGAAGGGTTCTGCTGGGCATAGACCACCCCTTCCTCGCTCAGGCCATGCAACCTGGCGACGGCCTGGGAAGCTTCCAGGGTCTGGCGCGCCGGGTACTTCTGCGGTGCCGGGTAGCGAGTATCGAAAGCACTGCGACCGAAGACGAAGAACTCCACGCCGGCCTGCCCATAGTCACGGCAGAAGCGCGTGTGGTTGGCGGCGCCTTCGTCGCCGAACTGCGCTACCGCCGGCAGGGCCGCGTGATGGGCGAAGTGCTTCTGGTCGGCGAACATGGCCCCCAGCACGCGGCTGGTGGTGGGGTGCTCGATGCTGCGGTGGTATTTGCAGTTGAGGTTGGCGGCAGTGAAGTGCACACGGCCATCGGCGGTGTCGGCACTGGGGCTGACCGTGGCGGCGTTGGCCACCCACATGCTCGATGCCGAGCAACTGGCGACCAGCAATGGCATCGCCTGCTTGGCGGCCTGCTGGATGACTTGGGCGTCTGTTCCGGCAAAACCCAGGTTGCGCAGGGCGGCCACGTCCGGGCGCTCTTGCGGGGCGAGCACGCCTTGCTGAAAGCCCATTTCCATCAGCGCTTTCATTTTCGCCAGGCCTTGCAGCGCCGCTTCCCTGGGATTGGAGCCCTGCTGGCTGTTGCTCTGGGAGGCAACGTTGCCGTAGGACAGGCCGCCGTAGTTATGGGTCGGCCCCACTAGCCCGTCAAAATTGACTTCATAGGATTTCATCAGCGAGGCTCCACGAATCTGTTTGTTATAGGCAATCGATATCTACACATGGCGAACGCGGTGCGCTCGTTCGCCGGCAAGTCGGCTCCTGCACAGATCTGCAGGAGCCGGGTTGCCGGCGAAAAGGCCACACCAATCAGGACAGGCGCACACCCGGCGTCAACGCGCTCGGCAGCACCAGGCTCGGGGTTTCCAGGGAAGCCACCGGGTACGCGCAGTAGTCCGCCGCGTAATAGGCACTGGCCCGATGGTTGCCCGAGGCCCCCACGCCACCGAATGGCGCGCTGCTGGCGGCGCCGGTCAACTGCTTGTTCCAGTTGACGATACCTGCTCGACTTTCCAGCCAGAACTGCTGGTAGCGCTCGGCGGAGTCCGACAACAGACCGGCCGCCAGGCCGTACTGAGTGTTGTTGGCCTCGGCGATCGCGTCATCGAAATCAGCGTAGCGGATCACTTGCAGCAACGGCCCGAACAGCTCCTCATCAGGGCGCTCGGCCACGGCGCTAACGTCCAGGATGCCCGGGGTCAGCAAGGCAGCCTGGGCCTGGGGCTGGGTCATTTCCAGCAAGGCTACGGCGCCGTTGGCCAACAGCTGCTGCTGCGCATCCATCAGTGCGCGGGCGGCGCCCAGGGAGATCACCGAGCCCATGAACGGCGCAGGCTGCTGGTCAAACGCGCCGACCTCGATGGTTGCGCTGACCGCCACCAGGCGCGCCAGCAACGTGTCACCCCAGGCGCCTTGCGGCACCAGCAAGCGCCGCGCGCAGGTGCAACGCTGGCCAGCCGAGATAAAGGCCGACTGGATGATGGTGTACACCGCAGCGTCCAGGTCGGCGACCTGCTCCACCACCAGGGGGTTGTTGCCGCCCATTTCCAGGGCCAGGATCTTGTCCGGGCGCCCGGCGAACTGCTGGTGCAGGTGATTGCCGGTACGGCTGGAACCGGTGAAGAACAACCCATCGATACCCGGATTGGCCGCCAGGGCGATGCCGGTTTCCCGAGCGCCTTGCAGCAGGTTCAGCACACCGGCCGGCAGGCCGGCTTCGATCCAGCACTGCACCGTCAGCTCGGCGACTTTCGGCGTCAGCTCGCTGGGTTTGAACAGCACGCTGTTACCGGCCAGCAAAGCGGGAACGATGTGCCCGTTAGGCAGGTGGCCAGGGAAGTTGTAGGGGCCGAACACCGCCACCACACCGTGGGGCTTGTGCCGCAGCACGGCGGTGGCGTCGCCCAGCGGGCCGCTCTTCTCGCCGGTACGTTCGCGGTAGCTCTGCACCGAGATGGCGATCTTGTTGACCATGCTGGTGACTTCGGTGGCAGCTTCCCACAGCGGCTTGCCGGTTTCCTCGCCAATGCAGCGGGCCAGTTCGTCGGCACGGCTCTTCAGGCTGGCGGCAAAGGCTTCGAGCACGCTGATGCGCTCTTCCAGGGAACGCTTGGCCCAGGCCGGAAACGCCTGGCGGGCAGCCTGCACGGCGCTCTCCACTTGTGCGGCAGTGGCACCGTTACCCGACCAGATGACCGCCTGGGTCACCGGATTGACCGAGGTGAAGGCCTCGCCCTGACCGGCCAGCCATTGGCCGGCAATGTACAGCGTGCTCATTATTTCGACTCCCGAGAAGCAGACAGCGGAACCGCGCGGACCTGGTCGCCGGCGTTGAGTTGCAGGCGCTTGGCGGTCAGGGGATCGACCACCAGGGTGCCGGCGGCAAAGCGCGCCGGTGCCGCGGTGATGCGGCAGTCCTCGCGCTTGCGGTTGTGGATCAGGAACGGCGTGGCGTCGTCGCCCGGGGTGCCGATGGCCAGCACCAGCGCCTGGCTGTCACGCACTGCGCGGATCTTGCTGGTCTCGCACTCCACCGCCGGGCCGGCGTCGAAGATGTCGACATAGCCCTGGTAGCTGAAGCCTTCGCTCTTGAGCATGGCCAGCGCCGGCTCGGTGTCGGTGTGGACCTTGGCGATGACGTTGCGCGCATCTTCGGACAGGAAACAGGTATAGAGCGGGAACTTGGGCATCAGCTCGGCGATGAAGGCCTTGTTGCCGACACCGGTCAGGTAGTCGGCCTGGCTGAACTCCATCTTGAAGAAGTGCCGGCCCAGGCTTTCCCAGAACGGCGAGCGGCCATTCTCGTCGGACATGCCTCTCATCTCGGCAATGATCTTGTTGCCGAACAGCTGCGGGAACTCGGCGATGAACAGCATCCGCGCCTTGGCCAGCATGCGGCCGTTGAGGCCGGTGCGGTAATCGGCATGCAGGAACAGCGAGCACAGCTCGGAGTTGCCGGTCAGGTCATTGGCCAGGAACAGCGTGGGGATCTCGCGGTAGATGTTCAGCTCCTGGGAGGCGCTGACCGTCAAGCCGACCCGGAAGTTGTACCAGGGCTCGCGCAGGCCGACGGCGCCGGCGATGGCGGAAATGCCCACCACCCGGCCGTTGTCGTCTTCCAGCACGAACAGGTAGTCCGCATCGCCGCGCTCGGCTTCACCGCGAAAGGTCTTTTCCGCCCAGCCGACCCGGTGGGTCAGGCGCTCTTCGTTGGCCGGCAAGGTGGTGAGGCCAGTGCCGGTGCTGCGGGCCAGGTCGATCAGCGCGGGTAAATCGCTGCTGCGTACGGGACGAACGATCATGCTATCTCCTCAGACGCAGGCCGCTGGCGGCCTGCGCGAAACTCGCTGCTTCTAGGCTTGCTTTCCAGGTAGTGAAAGCAGGCGTTAAACCGCCACCAGGCGCACGCTGGCGCCTTCGCCGACGCCCAGGGCTTCGGCGGCTTGCAGGTCCAGGGTCACCGGTTTGCCCGGGGCGTAATCCAGCTCCAGCAACACCGCGCGGTAATCCTGCAACTGGCCGTTGGAGACCAAGTACTGACGGCCGCCGCCCTTGGCTGCTTCACCGATCTTCACCGGCACCACGCGGCTCTGGGCAATCGAGCGGATACCCGAGACCCGCGCATGCAAGGTCGGGCCACCGTCGAAGATGTCGATGTAGTGATCGGTTTCAAAACCTTCGCGCATCAGGATGTCGAAGGTGATCTGTGCCCGCGGGTGCACCTGGCCCATGGCTTCCTGGGCCGCATCCGGCAGCAGCGGCACGTAGATCGGGTAATGGGGCATCAGCTCGGCGAGGAAGGTCCGGCTTTTCAGGCCGCACAGGCGCTCGGCCTCGGCGTAGTTGAGGTCGAAGAAGTTGCGCCCGATGGCATCCCAGAACGGCGAGTCGCCATGCTCATCGCTGTAGCCGACGATCTCGGTCACCACCGAATCGGCGAAGCGCTCCGGGTGGCTGGCGACGAACAACAGGCGGCCGCGGGAGTTGAGCTCCGACCAGGCCGAGCCCACCAGCTCCGGTACCACGTAGAAACTGGTCAGCAGGCTGTTGCCGGTGAGGTCGTGGCACTGGGACAGGACGTGGATCTTGTTGTGGATCTTCAGCTCGCGGGAAGCGTGGACGAAGGTTTCGTTGCGAAAGCTGTAGAACGGCTCGGAGTAGCCGGCCGAGGCGACAATCGCCGAGCAGCCCACCAGCTTGCCGCTGTCGGTGTCTTCCAGGACGAAGAAGTAGCTCTCTTCACCGTTGAAGCTCACTTCAGCGGCGAACGAAGCCTCGCTTGCGGCGATCTTGTCGCTCAGGCGATCCACATCATCCGGCAAGGAGGTGACACCAATCGGGCTGTCTGCAGCCAGACGCTGTACCTCGCCCAGATCAGCCATTTGCGCGGGGCGCATCACCAGCATGGTGTCACTCCTTACTCTAAAACAGGTCGGAAACCGTCCGACTCAGGGAAAAAAATGCCGGGATAGCCCGGCACAGGAATTAGGCTCGACGCCGGCCGCAAAGGCCGGCGCCGAGAAGCACCGCCGCCCTGGATCAGGCTTGAGTCAATTTCGCCACGGCGCGCTCGAAGCGGTCCAGGCCCTGGTCGATATCGGCATCCTCGACCACCAGGCTCGGCGCGAAGCGCACCACGTCAGGGCCGGCTTGCAGGATCATCAGGCCTTCTTTCTCGGCCGCGTTGAACACGTCCTTGGCCTTGCCCTTCCAGGCCTCGCTGAGCACGCAGCCGAGCAACAGGCCCAGGCCGCGGACTTCAGTGAACAGGCCGTACTTCTCACCGATCTGCAACAGACGGGTCTTGAAGCGGTCGTGCTTGGCTTTCACGCCATTGAGCACCTGTGGGGTGTTGATCACGTCGATCACCGCCTCGGCCACCGCACACGCCAGCGGATTGCCGCCGTAGGTGGTGCCGTGGGTGCCGACTACCAGGTGCTTGGCCAGCGCTTCGGTGGTCAGCATCGCCGCGATCGGGAAACCGCCGCCCAGGCTCTTGGCGCTGGTGAGGATGTCCGGGGTCACGCCGTAATGCTGATAGGCGAACAGCTCGCCGCTGCGGCCCATGCCGGTCTGCACTTCGTCGAACACCAGCAGCGCGTTGTGCTGGTCGCACAGCTCGCGGGCGCCTTGCAGGTAGGCCAGCTCGGCCGGCAGCACGCCGCCCTCGCCCTGGATCGGCTCCAGCACCACGGCGCAGGTCTTGTCGGAAACCGCGGCTTTCAGGGCGGCCAGATCGTTGTACGGCACATGGGTGATGCCGGTGATCTTCGGACCGAAGCCATCGGAGTACTTGGACTGGCCACCCACGTTCACGGTGAACAGGGTACGGCCGTGGAAGCTGTTCAGGGCCGCGATGATTTCGTACTTCTCGGCGCCGAAACGATCGTGAGCCACGCGACGGGCCAGCTTGAAGGCGGCCTCGTTGGCTTCTGCGCCGGAGTTGCAGAAGAACACGCGCTCGGCGAAGGTGGCGTCGATCAGCTTGTGGGCCAGGCGCAGGGCCGGCTCGTTGGTGAAGACGTTGGACACATGCCACAGCTTGCCCGCTTGCTCGGTCAGTGCGCCTACCAGGGCCGGATGGGCGTGACCCAGTACGTTGACCGCGATGCCGCCGGCGAAGTCGATCAGTTCCCGACCCGACTGATCCCATACTCGGGACCCCGCGCCACGCACAGGAATGAAGGCCGCAGGTGCGTAGTTGGGAACCATCACCTGGTCGAAATCGGCGCGTTGCACCGGAGCTTGCTCAACGGACATCGGAGTCTCCTGAAGAGGAACACCCGCCTGAAACTGGCGAGCGATGGAGGGATTGTAAGGACAGTTTTGTGCCCGGCCTTGTCGCCAAGCGACAACTTCTTATAGCGCCAACCCAGGTTTTAAGCGGGTTTATGGCAATGCGACAAATAGCGTCGCAAAGGCGCAGTTTAAACTGCGCACAGCCTCAGCGGCAGATTTGCCGGGCAATTTGCCCAAGGTAATTACCCAGGTAGTTATGTGGCGGGCAGCCCCAAATCTCGAAAAGGTTATCGACGTTACGACAAGAGGACGTCGAACGGGATTTTGCGGGCGAGCGGGTGGCCTGTGGGATTCGCCGGCAAGCCGGCTCCTACAATACGGGGTCAACCGCGCTCGGAAGGCACGGAGGAGAGTTCGAACGGGCTGCTGCTGCGCCGCTGATTGCGATCTTCACGCGGGGTGGCGCCAAAGAAGTTGCGATAAGCGCTGGAGAAGTGCGGGCCGGAAGAGAAACCACAGGACAGCCCGATCTGGATGATCGACTTGCTGGTCTGCATCAGCATCTGCCGGGCCTTGTTCAGGCGCAGCTCCAGGTAATACTGGCTGGGCACGCGGTTCAGGTACTGCTTGAAGATCCGCTCCAACTGACGACGGGAAACACAGACGTGCTGGGCAATCTCGTCGGTGGTCAGCGGCTCCTCGATATTGGCCTCCATCAGCAGCACTGCCTGGGTCAGCTTCGGATGGCTGGAGCCCAGGCGATTTTGCAGCGGGATACGCTGGCGCTCGCCGCCTTCACGAATGCGCTCCACCACCAGTTCCTCGGACACCGCACCGGCCAGCTCGGCGCCATGATCCCGGGCCAGCACCGCCAGCAGCAGGTCCAGCACCGACATGCCACCGCACGCGGTCAGGCGATCACGGTCCCAGTCGAACAGATGGCTGGTGGCGATGACCTTGGGAAAACGCTCGGCGAAATCATCCTGCCAGCGCCAGTGCACCGCTGCCCGATAACCATCGAGCAACCCCAGTTGTGCCAAGGGGTAAACCCCGGCTGACAGCCCACCAATCACACAGCCGGCACGCACCAGCTGCTTGAGGGCACTGCTCAAGCCGGAACTCATCGGCGCCGGCGGCTCGTCCGCCAGCAGGAACAGTTTCTGACAACCTTCCAGCTTGCCCGCCCAAGGCTCGCCCGGCAGTTGCCAGGCGCCTTCGGCCGGGGCCTCAGCCTGCAGGAAAGCCAGCTCATAGACCACTTCCGGGTGCACCCGCTGGGCAACACGCAAGGCCTCCTCAGCCAGCGCCAGCGTCAAGGCTTTAGTGCTGGGCCAAATCAGGAAACCAATTCGATGGGCAGTCATGGCGGGCAATCCGAAACGAAAACAAGGTGAGAAGCCAAGGGCGGCAGCACCAAGTTAGACCATCTGGCGCGCGGTGCGCAGCATGACCTAATTTGGTGCACAACGGCAGCTATTACTTGAGGCTGCCCGAGAGGAATTGTTGCAAACGTTCTGATTGCGGGTTCACCAGCACTTCACGCGGGTTGCCGCTCTCTTCCACCACACCCTTGTGCAGGAACACCAACTGGTTGGACACCTCACGGGCAAAGCCCATTTCGTGGGTCACCACCACCATGGTCCGACCTTCCTGGGCCAGGGCCTGCATGACCTTCAGGACGTCGCCCACCAGTTCCGGGTCCAGGGCCGAGGTCGGCTCGTCGAACAGCATGACTTCCGGTTCCATCGCCAGGGCCCGGGCAATCGCCACCCGTTGCTGCTCGCCACCGGACATGTGCCCCGGATAGGCATCCTTGCGGTGCGCCACACCGACCTTGGCCAGGTAGTGCTCGGCCTTCTCGCGAGCCTCGGCCTTGGACACACCCAGCACATGCACCGGCGCTTCCATGATGTTTTCAATCGCGGTCATGTGCGACCACAGGTTGAAATGCTGGAACACCATCGACAGGCGCGAGCGCATGCGCTGCAGCTGCTTGGGATCGGCGGCCTTCAAGGCGCCGTCCTTGTTGGCTACCAGCTTCAGCTCTTCGTTGTTCAGCAGGATCTTGCCCGCATGGGGCTGCTCCAGCAGGTTGATGCAGCGCAGGAATGTACTCTTGCCCGAGCCACTGGAGCCGATGATGCTGATTACATCGCCAGCTGCGGCCTTCAGGGACACGCCCTTGAGCACTTCGTGACTGCCATAGCGCTTATGCAGGTCTTGGACTTCAAGTTTGTACATGCGGTCGGTTCTCACAAAAACAGTCAGTCGTTGAGCAAGCGCCCGTGACGCAGCGCTTCGCGCCCCGCCACCTTGGCCAGCCAGAAACCGGGTTGGGCATAACGCAGCCGCTCAACGGCGAACAGCACGCCGCTGGTGCCAGCACACACCGTGCTGACCCGATCGGATAGGGGATCAATCACTTCAAAAACCGGCTCGCCCGCCTCCACCCAGCTACCGGCCGGACGCAGAAAGCTCACCACGCCGGGGTGCGGCGCATACAGCAGTTGGGTGCCTTCGAAAGGCATGGCCTCGCAGGCTTCGCGCCCGGGGGCCGGCCAATCACCGGCAATCAACCCCTGCTCGGCAAGAAACGCCAGGATGCCTTCGGCGTGCGCTTGGGCCTGAGGCCGCCCGGTGTCGGCCTGGCCGCCCAGCTCGAGGGTGGTTGCCAGGCAAGCCAAGGGGATCTGCGCTTCAGGGAACTGCCGCGACAGGCGCAACCAGGGCAACGAACAGGCTTCGTCGAACGAACTGCCACCGGAATCTTCCGCCAGCAGGCCGACCTTCACATCCAGGTGCGCGGCCAGGGAGCGCCACTGCGGCCAATGCTGCGGCAATGCATACATGTGCAGCGCCGCCTCGGCATCGCAATGCAGGTCCAGCACCACATCAGCGCTGCAGGCATGGCTCAGGAGCACCCGCTGCATGCCCTGCAACTGGCTGGACGCCGGCGGTAGCTCAGCCAGCACCTCGGCCATGGCCTGGCGAATCAGGCGCACATTGGCGTGCGGATCATCCCCCAGGCGCCCTTGTAGGCGCTGGCCGACCGGCTCGCTCAACTCGACGAAATCACGGTTGAAGTTCTTGCCGCTGCCGGCCTCGAAACGCCCCTGGTGATTGCCTTGCAGCAACTGGCCCAGGCCCAGCGGGTTGGCCACCGGCACCAGCTCGATGACGCCGTTGAGAGCCCCCTGGGCTTCCAGTTCGCCGAGGTGCTTCTTCAGCTCCCAGGCAGTACGCATGCCCGGCAACTCGTCAGCATGCAGGCTGGCCTGGATATAGGCCTTGCGCTCGCCGCTGCCGAAACGGAACACCGAGATATGCCGCTCGCTACCCAGGTGATTCCAGGGCAATGGATGATCGATGCGTTCCATATCAGTGCTTCCGCGGCGCCAGGTAGCGCAGCCAGCGGCCTTCGGCCAGCTTGAACAGGCGCACCAGGATAAAGGTCAGGCACAGGTAGAACACGCCGGCGGTGATGTAGGCCTCGAACGGCAGGTAGTACTGCGCGTTGACCGTCCGCGCCGCGCCGGTGATGTCGATCAGGGTCACGATGGACGCCAGACTGGTGGTCTGCAGCATCATGATCACTTCGTTGCTGTACTGAGGCAGCGCCCGGCGCAGAGCCGACGGCAAGAGAATGCGGCGGTACATCTTGTAGCGCGACATGCCCATGGCCTTGGCCGCCTCGATCTCGCCATTGGGCGTGGCCTTGAGGCTGCCGGCGATGATTTCCGCGGTGTAGGCGCTGGTGTTGATGGCAAAGGCGAGGCAGGCGCAGAAGGTCGCGCTGGACAGCCAGGGCCAGAGGAAACTCTCGCGCACCGCTTCGAACTGAGCCAGGCCGTAGTAGATCAGGAACAGCTGCACCAGCATTGGCGTGCCGCGGATCACATAGGTGTAGAGCCAGGCTGTCATGTTCACCAGCGGCTGCTTGGACACCCGCATCAGCCCCAGGGGCAGCGCCACCAGCAAACCGAAGAACAGCGACAGCGCCAGCAGTTTCAGGGTGGTCAGCAGGCCGCCGAAGTACAGCGGCAGGGCCTCATAGATGACGTTGTAGTCGAAGATCATAGATCAGCCGCCCTTACGCCTACCGAGTAGCGCTTCTCAAGGTAACGCAGTGCCAGCAACGAGACGCTGGTGATCACCAGGTACATCGCCGCCACTGCAAGGAAGAAGGTGAATGGCTCGCGAGTGGCATCCGCCGCCTGCTTGGCCTTGAACATCATGTCTTGCAGGCCCACCACGGAAATCAGCGCGGTCGCCTTGGTCAGTACCAGCCAGTTGTTGGTGAAGCCGGGAATCGCCAGGCGAATCATCTGCGGCACCATCACCCGGAAAAACACCTGGAAGCTGCTCATGCCGTAGGCCATGCCGGCTTCCGCCTGCCCCTTGGGGATCGCCATGAAGGCGCCACGGAAGGTTTCGGAGAGGTAGGCACCAAAGATGAAGCCCAGGGTGCCGATACCGGCCGCCAGCGGATTGAGGTCGATGTAATCGTCATAACCCAGCAGCGGCGCCACCCGGTTGAGCAGATCCTGGCCGCCGTAGAAGATCAGCAGGATCAGCACCAGGTCGGGAATACCGCGGATTACCGTGGAGTACAGGTCGCCCAGCCAGGCCAGCCAGCGCACCGGCGAGAGGCGCAGCGCAACCCCGATCAGACCCAGAACAATGGCCAGGGCCATGGACGACAAGGCGAGCTGAAGCGTCAGCCAAGCGCCATCGAGGATGACAGCCCCGTAGCCTTTCAACATGATTCAGGTCCTCGAAAATTGGGATGAAAAAATGGCGCAAACTTCAGAGATTCTGCTGCTTGCGCCATCTCGGACTGACTGATTCGACGGTCTTACTTGCCGTAGATGTCGAAGTCGAAGTACTTGTCCTGGATTTGCTTGTACTTGCCGTTCTCACGAATGGCAGCGATGGCGGCGTTGATCTTGTCCAGATCGGCCTTGTCGCCCTTGCGCACGGCGATCCCTACGCCGTCGCCGAAGTATTTGACGTCGGTGAAGGCCGGACCGACGAAGGCGAAGCCCTTGCCAGCGTCGGTCTTCAGGAAGCCGTCATTCAACAGGGTAGCGTCTGCCACGGTACCGTCGAGGCGACCGGCGGCCACATCCAGGTAGATTTCGTTCTGCGAGCCGTAAGGCTTGATCTGCGCACCCAGGGGAGCCAGCACTTCACGGGCGAAACGCTCGTGGATCGAACCGCGCTGCACGCCGATGTTCTTGCCCTTGAGTTCGGCCAGGCCGTCGCTGATCTGGGTACCGGCTTTCATCACCAGACGCGCCGGGGTGTTGTAGTACTTGTTGGTGAAGTCCACGGACTTCTTGCGATCGTCAGTGATCGACATGGACGAGAGGATGGCGTCGATCTTGCGAACCTTCAGTGCCGGGATCAGGCCGTCGAACTCTTGCTCGACCCAGACACACTTGACCTTCATCTCTTCGCACAGGGCGTTGCCGATGTCGTAGTCGAAACCGACGATGCTGCCGTCCGGCGCCTTGGAGGCAAACGGAGGGTAAGCCGCTTCGATACCAATTTTCAGGGGCTTTTCATCGGCAAAAGTCGGCAGGGAGAGCACGGACAGTGCCAGGGCGCCAAGAAGCACGAGTTTCTTCATCTTAGAACTCCATCGGTAAAGGGCGAAAACGGCAGAGTGAGCGACAGCCCAATATGCGAATGGGTGAAACAGCAAATAGCGGCGCTGCGGCCCGGGCAGCCCGCAGGGGGCTCACACACAGGCAACGACGAGCGAGTGACCGGCATTCTAACGACAGGCTGGAAGCCGATATTTCCTCAATGCGACAACAAATTACAGAAGCATCGAGAATGCCTGGCCAGCGCATTGACAGCTCTTCAATTCTATGCAAGAGCGAAAGACGGGGAACCGATCTATGCTGCAAATTGCGGGCCTATTATTGGCAAAGCCTTCTATTCCGGCAAGCGCAGCGTGATGACTTATTTTTTATAAGGGTATAAAAGGCCCTGAAATGGGGCCCTGCGTTTCCCATTGCCCCGAAAGTAGGCGCGAGGTTACATCTTCGGCCGTACCGGTAACATTCGGATACACCGAAAGGATAAATCCGATATTTATTCGCCCCTTCCTCGCGGGCAAGCCGGCACCTGCAACAGCCACGCAGAGGGCTTTGCGGCCCATCGCCACCGCACAAAAAAGCCCCGCCCGGCACAGGGCCGGGCGGGGCTGGGTGACTCGAAAACCGCCTCAGGCGACGTTCATGGTCTTGTGGGTATCGATCAGGTGCTGCACCACACTCGGGTCAGCCAGGGTCGAGATATCGCCCAGACCGTCGTACTCCGCCGTGGCGATCTTGCGCAGAATCCGCCGCATGATCTTCCCGGAACGAGTTTTCGGCAGGCCCGGCGCCCATTGGATGACGTCCGGCGAGGCGATCGGCCCGATTTCCTTGCGCACCCAGTTCTTCAGTTCCAGGCGCAGGGCTTCGTTCGGCTCTTCGCCACCATTGAGGGTCACATAGACGTAGATGCCCTGCCCCTTGATGTCGTGAGGCACGCCCACCACCGCCGCTTCGGCGACCTTCGGGTGCGCAACCATGGCGCTTTCGATTTCGGCGGTACCCATGCGGTGCCCGGAGACGTTGAGCACATCGTCCACCCGACCGGTGATCCAGTAGTAGCCATCTTCGTCGCGACGGGCGCCGTCACCGGTGAAGTACATGCCACGGAACGTCTTGAAGTAGGTATCGACGAATCGATCGTGGTCGCGGTACAGGGTCCGTGCCTGGCCTGGCCACGAGTCGAGAATCACCAGGTTGCCCTCGGCCGCGCCCTCGATGATGTTGCCCAGGTTATCCACCAGGGCCGGCACCACGCCGAAGAACGGACGCGCTGCGGAACCCGGCTTCAAGGCATGCGCCCCCGGCAGCGGGCTCATGAGGGTGGCGCCGGTTTCGGTCTGCCACCAGGTGTCGACGATCGGGCAGCGGGACTGACCGACGTTCTTGTAGTACCAGTCCCAGGCTTCCGGGTTGATCGGCTCGCCCACCGAGCCCAGCAGGCGCAGGCTGCTGCCATCGGCACCTTCGCAGGCAGCGGTGCCCGAAGCCATCATGGCGCGGATTGCGGTCGGTGCCGTGTAGAGGATGTTGACCTTGTGCTTGTCGACGATCTTCGCCACCCGAGTGACATCCGGGTAGTTCGGCACACCCTCGAACAGCACGGTGGTGGCGCCGTTGGCCAGCGGGCCGTAGACAATATAGGTGTGGCCGGTGACCCAGCCGACGTCGGCGGTGCACCAGTAGACTTCGCCCGGGCGGTAGTCGAACACCCGCTCATGGGTCAGCGACGCATACAGCAGGTAGCCGCCGGTGGTGTGCTGCACGCCCTTGGGCTTGCCGGTGGAACCGGAGGTATAGAGGATGAACAGCGCTTCTTCGGCGCCCATCTCTTTCGGCGCGCAGACGCTGCCGGCGACTTTCATCAAGTCTTCGTACCAGATGTCGCGGTGCTGGTTCCACTTGATGTTGCCACCGGTGCGCTTGCACACGATGACCTTCTGAATGCTGCTGGTTTCCGGGTTGGTCAGGGCATCGTCGACATTGGCCTTGAGCGGCACTTTCTTGCCGGCACGGATACCTTCATCGGCAGTGATCACCACCTTGGAGCGGCAGTCGATGATGCGCCCGGCCAAGGCTTCAGGGGAGAAGCCGCCGAACACCACCGAGTGGATCGCGCCAATGCGGGTACAGGCCAGCATGGCCACCACCGCCTCGGGAATCATCGGCATATAGATAGTCACCACGTCGCCGCGGTGCACGTCCTGGCCACGCAGGGCGTTGGCGAACTTGCAGACTTCCTCATGCAGTTCGCGGTAGGTGATGTTGCGGCTTTCGGAAGGATCGTCGCCTTCCCAGATGATCGCGATCTGATCACCGCGCTCGGCGAGATGGCGATCCAGGCAGTTGTAGGAGACGTTCAGGGTGCCGTCGGCGAACCACTTGATATCGACATGGTGATCGTCGAAGGAGGTCTGCTTCACCGTGGTAAAAGGCTTGATCCAGTCGAGACGCTTGGCCTGTTCGCGCCAGAAACCGTCCGGGTTCACGACCGACTGCTGGTACATGGCCTTGTAGGTCGCCTCGTCAGTCAGCGTATTGGCCAAAACCTCGGGACGAACGGGATACAGAGAAGCCGCACTCATCTTTCTTACCTCGGTGACATAGTTGTTTTTGTATGACCCCGTTGTAGCCGGGGGGCGTCTATAGAACCATTCGACGATGGTAGTAACAACCCCCTGCGAAATACCCCTCCATTTGCCAAACCCCTTCAAGAATGCGCCTTACAGCGATATCCACCCTACCCAAAAAAGTTCCAGCCAGCTGCCAAACAGCCCTTTTTCGGCGATTGTTACAAAAACTGTCAAAGGTGTTTATCAAAAGTACGCCTATATGACTGCGGCCCCCGCGCCTAAAATCTGCCTCGCCCAACAGGCAATCTGATTAACCAAGTTGCAGCCCCCACGAAGGCAGTTAATCAAACTTCTACTCAAGTTCCACACGCAGCCCCATAAAGGCTGCGTGACCTCACACGACCTTAGAAAGGTAAAACGCAAATGAAAGCTTTATTAGTTCTGGCCCTCAGCAGTCTGTGCGTAACCGCGATGGCTGATGAGATCCCGACTGATGTCGCCAACCAGCAAGTACCGGTAGAGGAATACACTTACTCGACTGATCTGGATATCGCCAAAGTTATCTCCATGAGCGAAGTTCCAGAAGTATGCGAAGTTGTACCAGCGCGCATGGAATATGAAGACTCCCACGGCCAGCGGCATATTCTTCAATATCGCGTAATGGGCAACGGTTGCTCTAACGGCTAATAGCAAAGTTCATTGCACATACCTTGATGACTGCCGGCCGCAAGAAATCCCTCTTGCGGCACAGATGCCTGGTGACTACCCGCCCATGGGCAGTAAAAGGCCTCAGCCTGACGACGTGCGAGCCCGGCAATCGCACGCACCTTTCCTCCTGAGGTTGATGGCCTCCTCATGGCACCGCCACGACCTTGCGAGCAACTCCAGCGACGGCTTCGACGGAGGAAATCCGGCCACCCCCTGAAGACCTGCTCCAGGAGATTTCCCAAGGCAAGACCGAGCGATTCGAGTTGTGTTCAAAACCTCAAAAAGGCTTGCAAAAACACAACATCTAGTAAAATTGGCTATTTTTTGGCCATTTCCAGCTATTTTTTTCAAGCGTGAAAAAAAATCTTCAACCGCCAAAGCCTTGTAAACCCGCGCTCTGCTCCAAGTCCCCCCCCTTCTCGGGCTCGCCTGCGCCCATCGGTCGCCCCACGCCCCCGAAAATATCCTTATAATGCGTCCTCAAAACGGGCCTGCAACATTCCCTTACCGGATGAAAACGACCTGCTGAATCCTGCGCAGGAGCTGGTACGCCAAGCTCCGCCCGACAGCGGTCACCAGGCACCCGGACACGTATTTCTGTTTATTGCCTGCGTTCACTGCTGCAACAAACGATTTCCAATGATTTAACGCGGCCAGCGTGCCGTGTGAAAAACCACCCCTTTTGTTTTCACACGGGCATCTGGCCCTCGAGCAGGAGACGACACGTCATGCTGAGCTGGGACGAATTCGACAAAGAAGAAGGTGAAGTTGCGGTCAAAGGCGCCAACGCCGGCCACGCTACTGAAGCCAACATGGACCGCCTCGACAGCGCCGGTGGTGCCGCCGCTCTTGAAGCCCGCGCCGTGACCGCCAGCGACTCCGCTGCCGTTGCCCGCGCCAAGGCGTCTCTGGATCAGCTCGACATCGCCGAAGGTCTGGCAGAGCTGGAAGGCTCTTCCGCCCGTGTCGCGGTTGACGAGAAGCGCATGATCAACTGCCGCGCCGACCTCAACCAGCTGGTGCCGTTCAAGTATGACTGGGCCTGGCAGAAGTACCTCGACGGCTGCGCCAACCACTGGATGCCGCAAGAGGTCAACATGACCGCCGACATCGCCCTGTGGAAAAACCCGGAAGGCCTGACCGACGACGAGCGTCGCATCGTCATGCGCAACCTGGGCTTCTTCTCCACCGCCGACTCCCTGGTTGCCAATAACCTGGTACTGGCCGTGTACCGCCTGATCACCAACCCGGAATGCCGCCAGTACATCCTGCGCCAGGCGTTCGAAGAGGCGATCCACACCCACGCCTACCAGTACTGCATCGAATCGCTGGCCATGGATGAAGGCGAGATCTTCAACATGTACCACGAGATTCCATCGGTCGCGAAGAAAGCCGCCTGGGGCCTGAAGTACACCCGTTCGATCTCCGATCCGAAGTTCGAAACCGGCACCGTCGACACCGACAAGGAACTGCTGCGCAACCTGATCGCCTACTACTGCGTTCTGGAAGGCATCTTCTTCTATTGCGGCTTCACCCAGATCCTGTCCATGGGCCGTCGCAACAAAATGACCGGTGTCGCCGAGCAGTTCCAGTACATCCTGCGCGACGAATCCATGCACCTGAACTTCGGCATCGACGTGATCAACCAGATCAAGATCGAAAACCCGCACCTGTGGGATGCCGAGATGAAGGAAGAAGCGACCCAGATGATCCTCCAGGGCACCCAACTGGAGATCGAATACGCTCGCGACACCATGCCGCGCGGTGTACTGGGCATGAACGCCGCGATGATGGAGGACTACCTCAAGTTCATCGCCAACCGTCGCCTGTCGCAGATCGGCCTGAAGGAAGAGTACCCAGGTACCACCAACCCGTTCCCATGGATGAGCGAGATCATGGACTTGAAGAAAGAGAAGAACTTCTTCGAGACCCGCGTGATCGAGTATCAGACTGGCGGCGCCTTGAGCTGGGATTGATTCCCGGATCAATGACACAAACAAGAAGCCCTGACCTGGTCAGGGCTTTTTTATTGGCCGCACCAATCTACACAGGGACTGGTTCATCAAAGTACGTGCAGGCGGCATGACCTGCCGCTATAAAGAACCCTCTTCCGCTTAAGGATCAAAGCGCTCATGAAATTCGATACCGCGTACTGCATCAGCCTCGACGACAAGTTGTCGATCTATGACGTGCGTGATCTGAATTTCGATGAAACCCTGGTCTTCGATTCGGCCAGGGAAAGTTTCCAGTGCCCCAACGATGAATGCCGCGCAGCGTTCGATAGCACTAATCAACTAGGCACTTTCAACGCCAAGAACGTCAACTACATCCGCACGCCGCATTTCAAGAACCTGCCCGCCACGCTTCATATGGAAGGATGCCCTTATGGGGTCAGCAAAAGCGCCGGTAGCGTGGAAGGCACCGCGACCGAAGAGGAACGCGAGGAGCATTTCCCCTCGGAGCTGCTCTTAAGCCGCCGTGAATACGTGCGCAAGCCGGCCAGCCCGCAAGCGGCAGTGGATGCCCCACAGGACACTCCGCCAGCCGCTACGGCCAGTTCGCACAAGCCCCATCCCGGGCGCGACACTACCCCGGACAAGACCAGCGTCTTCGCCCACCCGGTGGAGTGCTTTGTGTCGAACATCGACGACAAGGAACTGCTCAAGCGCATGCCGCTGAAGGTCGGCGAACACACGGCCAGCTACGCCTCATTCTTCAAGAAGATCGAGTACCTGCTGGACAACAAGGGGCTTATCTACTGGGGCAAGATCAAGGAGATCAAGGATTACACCCAAAGCTTTCGCATCGATTTCGAGCAGAAAGTCTGGTTCAAGGCCGAGGGCGAAACCAAGAAGAAGCCCTACTCGGTCAATGTCTACCTGAGCAAGAAGCTGATCGACAGCTACCGCAAGCGCAAAGCCTTCCTCGAGGAGATCAAGGGCGCCGCCGACAGCCAGCGGGAGCTGTACTGTTTCTTCTATGGCGTGACGCCGGCACTCAAGCAGGTGCCGAGCAAGAAAGACCCCGAGTCGACCTTCGGGGTCTTCAGCGCCAATATCGGGAACCTGGATCACTTCGTGATCCGCGAGGCGCCGGGGCTGGAGGCAAAATAACCTCCTTCGGTTTCAATGCTTGGGCAGCTCCAGAGCGACGGCCCCGGGGTGCTTCCTGACCACCGCATACGGCAGCACCGACCACTCAGGCCCGTCACAGGCCCGCGCTACCCGAGGAAAGTAGGCCTTGAGGAACAGCCCCTTGGGAGTGAAGTACCAACTGTTATCGCCCCAGACGCTCTCGTCGCTGTAGTTGCAGCCCTCGTCGGGGTCGGTCGGCTCGCGCATCTTGCCGGGGTACAAGGCGCGAAACTGCTGGACCAGCCAGGGTGCCAGTTTTTCCTGGTTGTATTCGTAGAGGCCTGTGCGCTCAGCTTCGGTGAGACGAGTGTCCCCTTTGCCATTGCGGTCGCTGTGCAATAGCGGTTTGCCTTGCCCCACCCAGAGCACATCGGACAGTGACAACGGGTGGCCACTGTTCACGTCGATATTCATGGGGGAGTCGCCAAAGTCCGGGTGAGCACCGCCGCAGGAATAGCTGGTGGAGATATTCACGCTCAGTACCGCCGGTGAGAAGAACTGTGGTTTTACCGTCTGCATGAATTCGCCCTCCTGGGAGCCGGCTCCCAGCAGGCACTCGTGGTAGGCGCTCACCTCGCGCCACAGACGCTCCATCAACAACTGATTGAGACGCTGTTGCTGAGCTTCCGGGTAACCGCTGACCACCTTGAACATCGACAGCTTCGACCCTGGCTCGCTCCACCATTGCAGGGTGTAACCCATGAAGCTCTGCTGCTTGCCCTGCTTGAGGGCAAGGCCCTGCAGGCGCAGGTATTCGTACAGGTCATTCGGATAAAGCTGCGCCAGATAGGGCAACGCATCCGGCTTGGGCGCCTCAGCCTTGGCCGTGGACAACTGCACATCGAGAGTCTTGCCCTTGGAATCCTGCCACTGTCCCTGCCAGCCATCGGCAGTTTGCTGCAACTTGAAGGTGGGCAGGGCCGCCTGCTCATCGTCAGGGCGGCCTCCTCCCTCCCGCAGCTCCAGCGCCTGCCCGACAAGCGTGCCGTTGAGTGCCAGATCATGGTGATACTTCTGATAGAAATATCGCCCTGTGACGTCCTTGGGATCGCCGGTATTGATTTCCAGCACAATCGGCATCTTGCCCAGAGTGCCGCTGAGAACCTGTCGAGAGGGCGAGGCCTGCAGACCCTGAAGGTAGATACACAGCAACAGGGCACCGAGGGTCTGGCGCATCAATCCGTTGAACATGGAAACTCCCTTGCATGAAAAGGCCGCCAGCGTCGTCAGCAGCGCCTGGGCCTGTGGTAAGCGACGAGCAATTATGGACCGGCGCCCCAGGACAATCGAGCGGCCAAGCGTGACGCTTCTATCACTTCAGGCACATGCTCAGCAGCACCAGAAACAACAGACCGATGTAAACCCTCGCATGTACCCGGTCAGGGATCCTGCCGATCCAGGGCGCGGCCAGACGAATACCCAGCAACGAACCGAGGGTGAGGACAAAAAACGCCAGCAGGTCGACATAACCGACAAACCAGGGCCCCAGATCGAAGCGGCTATAGCCTGCCAGCGCCATATAGGTCGCAGTACCCGCCAGCGCCACGGGGACACTCAGCGGATTGGCCATGGAGGTGGCCTGGGTCATGCTCAGGCCGCAGCGACGTAGCAGGGGAACTGTCATGACACTGCCACCCACTCCGAGGAAGGTAGCAATGACGCCTATTCCTACACCGCCAAAGAGCGTTTCGCCTGATCCCAGGTCACGGGTTTTCTGCCCTACCGACTGTTCAAGAAACCCCCGGCGCAGCAGGCAGTCGGCAATGGTCAGACCCAGGTAGGCAATAAAGGCATAGCGGATCACCTCGCCACTCACCCACATGGCCCCCGCCGCGCCAACTATCGCCCCCAGCCCGATATAGCCACCCAGGGGCCACAGATAGCGGCGGACAAGGTTGCCTGCGCGCTGGTGCCTGCCGGTGGCAACCAGGGCGTTGACGATCATCACGCAGGTCGAAGTGGCTACCGCGACATGCATCGCCGCCTGCCCCACCGCCGAATCGGCGCCCTGGCTGCCGAGCAACATCCAGTACAGCAGCGGTACCACCACAAACCCGCCACCAAAGCCGAACAGCACGGCGCTGATGCCCGTCATGCAACCAAAAAGTGCCAACAGTAGATAGAACATCAAGGCGTTTCCATTCAGGTAGACGCCCTGGAAGATAGAACCCCAGCGCTTGGCCGGCTTCAGCAAATTGGCCAATAATGTTTGCGTTTACGCCAAATACGGGACTGTGTCGGCATGCGCAATATCTCCATCGACCAACTGGATCAGACCCCGCGTCCCGTGCTCGCCATTGGCACCGATTACCCAGACGGGCAACGCCTGCCGCGCCATCGGCATCGGCGGGCGCAACTGCTCTATGGCGCCACCGGAGTGATGCAGGTCAGTACCGATCAGGGCAACTGGGTGGTACCACCGCAGCGGGCGGTGTGGATTCCACCGGGGGTGGAACATGAGGTGCTGATGCTTGGGGTCAGCACTCGCAGCCTGTATATCGAGCCGGCCGCGGCGCCACTGGACAGCAGCGGCTGCCGGGTCATCGGCATCTCGCCACTGCTGCGCCAGCTACTGCTGGAAGCAGTGGACATGCCCCTGGAATACGACCTGGACGGGCGCGACGGGCTGCTGATCAACCTGCTGCTGCACGAAATCCAGCGTTGCCCTGGCCTGCCGCTGCACATTCCCTTGCCGGCCGGCGGCCCACTGCTGGAGCTGTGCCGGGCTTTTCTCGCCCGGCCCGATGTCCATCAATCCCCCCTGCATTGGGCAGACCGACTGCATGTCAGCCTGCGTACCTTCAATCGCTGGTTTCGCCAGGAGACCGATATGAGCTTCGTGCAGTGGCGGCAACGGGCCTGCGTGATCCAGGCCCTGGCCCGGCTGGCGGCCGCGGAGCCGGTAACCCGAATCGCCCTGGACCTGGGTTATGACAGCCCTGGCGCGTTCTCCACCATGTTCCGTCGGGTGCTGGGGCAATCCCCCAGCACCTACCTGAATCAAGAACATCCAGCCCCTGGAAAAGCCTTGTGACCAAAGGCTGGCGCAGTGGCAGAAATTGAGTTTGATCCGGACGCAAAACAACTGTACAAATATCCAGTACAAAGCCAACGCACTGCCTAACCTCCCGGAGAAAACCATGGCCTCTCTCGCGATGAAAATCACCCTGGAACGTATCGCTCTCTATCAATTCACCCCGCAACACTGTGCCCAGGCCCGGGACATGCTGGGCTGGGACATGGATCAGCTGTCCCGCGAGTCCGCGGTCTCGGTGCAAGCCATCCAGCGCTTCGAAGCGGGCTACGAGGTCCGTGACGTAACCCGCCTGGCCCTGGCGTTCTGCCTTGAGGCCCAGGGCCTGGTGTTCTTCCCGGGCTTCACCCCTGGCCGCGGCATGAACATCAAGGGAGCCACTCCCAACCCGATGGAGCGGCCCGACTACGCCCTGATCGAATGATCCAGCCGCCTGGGCAAGTGCTCGCACAAGGCCGGTACCGGCAGAGGGGTCGAGCCCGGACGAACCGGCGGGCAGGCCAGGGTTTTGATCCGGGCCTCATGGTGCCGCAAACGGCGGATGCCATGGTCACCATCCTCATAACCCGCCGCCCGGGCGAAGAAGGCCTGGGTCAGGCGGATTCGACGCCCGCCTGCTCCAGTGCACCTTCCACCTCCAGCCACCAGGCGGCTCCCCGCTGCGGCTGCGCCAGGTTGAAGGCTTCGCCCATTTGCGGCGTGGTGATGTTGGTACTGCGCTCCCAGGCCAGGGCCAGGATGCGGTCGAAGGGTTCGTGCCAGGCGTGCATCGCCAGGTCGAAGGTGCCGTTGTGAATCGGTAGCAGCCAACGACCTTGCAGGTCGATGTGGGCCTGCAGAGTCTGCTCGGGCTGCATGTGCACATGGGGCCATTCGACGTTGTAGGCCCCGGTTTCCATCAGTGTCAGGTCGAATGGGCCGTACTGCTGGCCGATACGCTTGAAACCGTCGAAATAACCGGTATCGCCGCTGAAGAAGATCCGCGTGGGGCCATCGATCATCACCCAGGAGGCCCACAAGGTCCGGTTGCCATCGAACAGACCACGCCCGGAAAAGTGCTGCGATGGGGTGGCAACGAAACGGACGCCAGCGACCTCACAGCCCTGCCACCAATCCAGTTGCCGGACCTTGGCCGCCGGCACGCCCCACTTGATCAAGGTATCGCCCACCCCCAGCGGGGTGAGGAAATGCCGAGTCTTGTCCGCCAGGACCACCACGGTCTTGTGATCAAGGTGATCGTAATGATCATGAGACAGGATCACCGCCTCGATATCGGGCAATTGCTCCAGGCTGATCGGCGGCTGGTGAAAGCGCTTCGGCCCGGCCCATTGCACGGGTGACGCGCGCTCGGCAAACACCGGATCGGTGATCCAGAACTTGCCGCGCATCTTCAGCAGCACGGTGGAATGCCCCAGGCGGTAGACGCTGTGATCGGGCGCCGCCAGCAACTGCTCGCGGGTCAGCGGCTGCACCGGAATGGCTCCGGCCGGGCGGGTATTGCGCGGCTTGTGGAACAACATGTTCCAGAAGATCTGCAGGGTCTTGCCAAAGCCGGCACGACGCACCGGCGCATGGTTGCGAAAAGCCCCCTGCTCCTGGCGCGAGGTTTCCTCGCGGGGAGCACGGGTGATACTTGACGAGACAGTGGCCATGATTGAAATGACTCCATGGAACGCAGCAAGGTTGCGACGTGGTATTGCGGGACGATCTACTGGCCAAGGCACGCAAGCATCAGCCGCCAATCATCGTTTCGAAGATGAACTACACTACACAGTGTAGTTTCTACATTGCAACAGGAAACAGACGAAGTAGACTGCCGAGTGTTTTTACCGACCACCCTGACCGAACCCAACTTATGACAGCCCCGAAGCGCCTCACCGACCTCAAACGCAGTGCCATCGTCCAGGCGGCGATCAGTGAATTTCGCACCAGCGGTTTCGAGATCACCAGCATGGACAAGATTGCCGCTACGGCTGGGGTGTCCAAGCGCACGGTGTACAACCACTTCCCCAGCAAGGAGGAACTGTTCGCCGAGATCCTGCACCAGCTCTGGGCCAGCATCAGCGCGCAATCGGAAATCATCTACCGCAGCGACCTGCCCCTGCGCGAGCAGTTGGAAAAGGTCGTGCGGGCCAAGCTGCAACTGCTGGCGGACGACAACTTTCTCGATCTGGCCCGGGTGGCCATCGCCGCAGCCATTCACTCGCCGGAACGGGCGCAGAACATGGTGGCGCGGCTTGGCGAACGGGAAGAAGGCCTGACCCTGTGGATTCGCGGCGCCCTGGCCGACGGTCGCCTCAAGCCGGTAGACCCGGAATTCGCCGCGACCCAGATGCACGGCCTGCTCAAGAGCTTCGCCTTCTGGCCGCAGATCACCATGGGCCAGGCGCCACTGGCAACAGGCATGCAAAATCAGGTCGTCGAGTCGGCGCTGGACATGTTCCTGGGCCACTACCAGGCCTGAGTTCCCGGGGCACTTATGCCCACCGAACCGCAGCCGGCGGTCGCCACCACTGTGAAATGGCTTGGAAGGACACTGATTATTCTCACTGGAATAAATGACAATATTCACCAGACTGATCCGATAAACGGCTAAGCCGAAAAAACACCACAAGGTGTTTCAGTACAGAACCTGGTGCAGGAATTTATGGAAAACCAACGCGGCAAGGGGCTGTCATTTGCCCGGCGCATCTATCGGCCAAGGATCATCGGCCTGGGTATCGGCGGTATCAGTGTATTCGCCACCCTCTACCCCCTTGCACTGCCCGGTTGGATCTGGGCCCTGCTCCTGTTCCACGGCCTGCTCTGGCCTCACCTGGCCTATCAACTCTCCACCCGTTCTGCCTTTCCCTACCAGGCAGAACGTCGCAACCTGCTGTACGACTCGATGCTGGGCGGTTTCTGGGCTGCCACCATGCAGTTCAATCCCCTGCCCGCCGTCACCATCCTGTCGATGATGGCCATGAACAATGTGGCCGCCGGGGGGGTGCGTCTGTTCATCCGTGGCGCTCTGGCCCAGGGCATCGGGGTCCTGTTGTCCTGGTCGCTGTTCGGCGCCAGCTTCAATACCCGGATCAGCCCGCTGCAGATCTATGCCTGCCTGCCGATGCTCACGCTCTATCCGCTGGCCGTGGGCATGGTCTGCTACCGGCTGGCGATCAAGCTGTCCGAGCACAAGCGCGCCCTGAGCGCCCTGAGCCGCACCGACAGCCTCACCGGTCTGCTCAACCACGGCTCCTGGAAAGACCTGCTGCATATCAAGTTCCACAAATGCCAGCAGCAACAGATCGATGCCAGCATCGCCCTGATCGACATCGACCACTTCAAGGCGATCAACGACACCTACGGACACATCATCGGCGATACGGTGCTGCGCCATCTGAGCAACGAACTGCGGCGCAACCTGCGTCACGACGACCTCGCCGGCCGCTACGGCGGTGACGAGTTCTGCGTGATCCTGCCGCGCATGGACCGCCAGCAGGCACTGGAGGTCATGGAACGCCTGCGCCAGGTCTTCAGCCAGTACCGGCATCCGCAAGTGGCTGAACTGAAAGTCAGCCTGAGCATCGGCCTGGCCGCCTTCGACCGCGAATTCCAGGACCCTTCAAGTTGGCTCAACGCCGCCGACAAGGCCCTGTACCTGGCGAAAAACAGTGGCCGCAATCGAATTGCCAGCAATGACGACGAGGCTCATTCCCGGCAAACACAAATGGCATAAAAACCCAAAAAACTTATACAAAAAGGAAGTAAAAAACATTTTTGTACAACTTTATTTGGATTTATCCCGGCAATTGCCATCATAATGCCGCCACTTCGCTACCGAACAGGACCTCCATTCGGGGACAAATGCCGTAGCCCATCAATCCAACTAAATCGATTCGCAGCCACTACGTCTCCTCTTGATGCGGCCAACGATGCACGCCAGCAACGTCGCCCGCGTCATCGCTGCGAATTTATCTGTCAGTCATGGAACGCTGGCATTGAGCAGATAATGCCGAACGCTGGGGAGCATTCGGCATACCGGCGAACTCAATAGGGATCGACGCGACGTTTCTCCCACAGAGCACCAGCTACCATGCTATTCAACCGCCACAACAAGACCATCGATTCCCTGCAGCAAACCATTGCCGAACAATCCCGACTGCTGGAAGCCATCGATCGCTCCATGGCGGTGATCGAATTCGACCTGCAGGGCAACGTCCTGCGAGCCAACGCCAACTTTCTCCAGACCCTGGGCTATCGCGAAGACCAGGTGACAGGCCAGCCGCACCGCCTGTTCTGCACCCCGGAGTACGTTCGCAGCAGCGACTACCAGCAATTGTGGAACCGCCTCAGAAGCGGCCAGTTCGAATCCGGCACCTTCGAACGGGTGGCCAGCAACGGCCAGAGCCTGTGGCTGGAAGCCAGCTACAACCCCATCCGCGACGCATCCGGTGCAGTGTACAAAGTGGTCAAGTACGCCCTGGATGTCACCGCCCGAGTGCAGGAAGAGGTGGAGGCACGAAACAAGCTGGACGCCATCGACCGGGCCATGGCGGTGATCGAGTTCAACCTCGACGGCAGCATCATCGGTGCCAACAGCAATTTCCTCAGCCGCATGGGCTACAGCCTGGCCGAGATCAAGGGCAAGCATCACCGCATGTTCTGCAAACCCGAGCTGATCAACAGCAGCGCCTACCAGGACTTCTGGAACCGCCTGAACCGGGGTGAGTTCTTCAACGGTCAGTTCGAGCGGATCGACAGGCACGGACGTACGCTGTGGCTGGAAGCCAACTACAACCCGGTCTACGACGCCAGCGGGCGCCTGTGCAAAGTGGTCAAGTACGCCGCCGACGTCACCCAGCAGGTGGAAAAACACGAACAGGATGCCCAGAGCGCGAGCCAGGCTTATCACATCTCGGTGCAGACCCGTAAAGTCGCCGAACAAGGCACCGGAGTGATCCAGCAAGCCGCCAGCGAAATGCGCCAGATCGCCGAGAACATCGAGGGATCTTCATCGCTGATCGCGCGCCTGGGCGAACGCTCCGAGCAGATCACCGCCATCGTCAACACCATCCGCGCCATTGCCGACCAGACCAACCTGCTGGCTCTGAACGCCGCCATCGAAGCGGCCCGGGCCGGGGACCAGGGCCGTGGTTTTGCCGTGGTGGCCGATGAAGTCCGGCAATTGGCGGCGCGCACCAGCGGCTCGACGGCGGAAATCTCCAGCATGATCGATATGATCCAGAACGAAACGCAGCAAGCCATCAAGAGCATGGACGGTACCCGGGAGCGGGCGGCCAAGGGCGTGCAACTGGCGGATCAGGCGGGCACGGTGATCCTGCAGATTCGCGACGGTGCCAGCGAGGCGGTAGAGGCCGTGAGCATGTTCGCCAACGAACGCGGCGCCCCCTGAGGGCAGGCTTTCCCGGCGTCGAGAGCGACGTCGGGCCTGGCCCGGGAGGCTATAGTGGCCTGACGTCCCAGTGCCTGGCGGAGGCCATCATGAGTTCCAGCGACATCCCGAAGAAAACCACTCCGGTCATCGACCACCTGCGCTTTCATCGCGTCCATGCCCACCTGGCGCCGACCTTCGGCACCGATAACTTCGCCTTGAAGGCCGAAGCCTTCGCCCGGTTCTTCGGCACCCCGACCTTCCTCGGCGCACAAACCCTGGTGGTGCTGGTCTGGGTGGCCCTGAACCTGACCGGCGTCACCCATTTCGACGTCTATCCCTTCATCCTGCTGAACCTGGCCTTCAGCCTGCAATCGGCCTATGCCGCCCCGCTGATTCTCCTCGCACAGACCCGCCAGGCCGCGCGGGACAAGGCCCAGGCGGATGCCGATGCGCAGCACCGCGAAGCCCTGGCCGTTGCCAACAGCGAACGCCAGGCCCAGGCCGCACAGACCACCACGCAACTGATGGAGCTGCTGGAACAGAACACCCGCCTGACAGAAATGACCAAGCAACTGACCGAGCGCATCGAGAATCTCACCAGTGAGATGCATGAGCATTTCGTGCGCAAGGATCAACCCAAGGCCTGAAGGCCTCAGGGCCAGCGCAGGTGCCGCGCCAACTCGTCGAACAGTGTCACCACCGAACGCAAGGCCCGACAGTCCGGGCGGGTCAGCAGCCACAGGGCGGTTTCCTGGCCCAGAGGTTCACTCAACGCTTCCAGCCCGGCGCTGCCCACCAGGAAATCCGGCAGCGCGGCCACGCCCAGGCCAGCGCGCACCAGCTCGGTAACCGAAAGCATGCTGTTGCAGCGGTAACTGGGCTGTACGCCGGGCCATTGCTGGCGACGCCAGACCACGGTGGGGTGATCGGGCAGGAAATCGTCCGGGGCGATCCAGGCCAGCCGCGACAGATCAGTGCAGTCGACCCGTTGCCGATAGGCCGGGCTGGCGCATACCCGGTAGGACACCGCCCCCAGGCAGCGCCCCACCAGGTGCTCTGGAGGCCTGGCGGTCAGGCGCACGGCAATATCCGCATCACGCCGGTTGAGATTGGCGAAATCATTGGACGTGCACAGCTCGATGACCAGTGCCGGGTAGTTCGCCATGAACTGCGCCAGGGCCGGCAGCAACAGGCCTTGCAACACCGAATCGGTACAAGTCAGGCGTACCGTGCCGCTGACCACTTCGCCGCCCCGGGCCACGCCGATACGCGCCGCTTCCAGGGCCTGTTCAGCATGTTCTGCCTGCTGCGCCAGGGCCTGGGCCAGGCTGGTGGGCAAGTAGCCGGCGCGGCTCTTGTCGAACAACTGCTGGCCCAGCCCGGCCTCCAGCCGGCGCACGGCGCGAAACACCGTCGAGACATCGACCTTGAGCAGGGCCGCAGCACGCGCCAGGGAGCCGCCGCGAACCAGGGCCAGGATCAATGAGAGATCGGGATAGTCCAACTGATAGTGCGCTGGTGCAATGATCATTTGGGTAAACGCCAATATTGATTGCGTAGGCGCCAATTTATAGTGGGCCCAGGCCATCGACAACTCAGGGTCACAACCGGAGAGTTCCATGCATCCACAGGTACCAGCACCGACCATTCGTATCGCCCTGGTGGGGGATTACGACCCACAGATCACCGCGCACCAGGCCATCCCCCTGGCCCTGGAGCGGGCAGCGCAGGAGGGTGCCGGCCCAATGGAATACCAGTGGCTGGCAACCGCCGATCTGCACCAGGAGAATGACCTGGAGGGCTTCCACGGTATCTGGTGTGTCCCCGGCAGCCCCTACCGCAACATCGAGGGTGCCCTGCTGGCGATCCGCGTGGCGCGTGAACAGCAGCGGCCATTTCTCGGTACCTGTGGCGGCTTTCAGCACGCGGTCCTGGAATACGCCCGCAATGTGCTGGGCTGGGCCGATGCTGAACACGGCGAAACCGCGCCCGACGCCGAGCGCGTGCTGCTCACGCCCTTGAGTTGCGCCCTGGTGGAAGCCCGGGACTCGATTCAGTTGCGCGCCAACAGCCGCATCGCCAGGGCCTACGGCACAACCTGCATCGAGGAAGGTTATCGCTGCCGCTATGGCGTCAATCCGGACTTCGCTGGCGCCCTGCTCAGCGGCACCTTGCTCCCCACTGGCCATGACAGCGCCGGCGACCTGCGCAGCCTGGAACTGGACGAGCATCCGTTCTTCGTCGCCACCCTGTTCCAACCCGAGCGCGCGGCCCTCCAGGACCGCACACCGCCTCTGGTCAGGGCCTTGCTCACGGCCTGCCGGGAGTGCCAAGCATGACTGACCGGGCTCCCGCACCGCCCTACTACGCCGTGATTTTCAGTTCCCAGCGCGGTGAAGCCGACCCCGCCTATGAACAGGCAGCCGAACGCATGCTCGAACTGGCGCGCCAGCAGCCGGGGTTTCTCGGGGTCGAATCGGCACGAGGTGAGGACGGCTTCGGCATCACCGTGTCGTACTGGAGCAGCGAAGCGGCGATCCTGGCCTGGAAGCAGCACCCCGAACACAGCGCGATCCGCGAGCGCGGTCGGGCACAGTGGTATCGCCAGTTCAGCACCCGGGTGAGCAAGGTCCAACGGGCTTACGGCTTTCCAGGCTGAGCCCGCTTCAGGCACGGATTCCCGAGCCGCCCGGGTGACGGCTCGGGGGCACGCATCAGCCCTGCGTGGTCGACAGCAGGCTGCGCACCGCCTGGATTTCCGGCAAGTCGCTGCGGCGCATGTATACCCGCAGCGGCTCGCTGATATTGATCCGGTCGTCGATGTTCTGATCCAGCAGCAGCTGGATCTGCTCGCGCTTGAGGCTCATGGCCTGGTCCGACACCGGCGCCCAGACAAACTCGTGGGCCGGCACTATGGCGTCGTCGGCCACGTCCATGCCAAAGGAGTCTTCGCTGAAGCGCACGATATAGCGACCGGTCTTGCGATTGAAGCCGACAAAGCCCTTGAGCTGGTCGGCAGCCTGACAGATGAGTTCGGAGGTGATGCTCATGGTAAACCTCACTAGAGTCCCGCAGGACAGGTGATCAATGGTCTACACGCGAGGCAAGGGACAGCGGAGTTTTCAGGGCCTCCCTCTGATGGGGAAACTGCAGCGCCCAAGAGTACTGCAAAGCGCCGGAAAAAAGCGCTGAAAAATGCAAATGAGAGGGATTTATGTCGCTCTGGAGATAGCACAAGCGTCATCGAGTTGTTAAAAGATATCCCCTTGCACACGCCCCCACGAAAGGATTTCGAGCATGCCCGCGACCTTCACCCCTTGTGCCCTGATGCTGGGCCTGATGCTCGCTTGCGGACTGGCCCAGGCCTCTGAACAGCCTGACCCGGACGCCCTGGCCGCTCGCCAGGGGATTCCACAGCCAGCGGTGATCGCCCACCGCGGCGCCTCTTTCGATGCCCCCGAATCCACCGCGGCTTCCTACACGCTGGCCCGGGACCTGGGCGCCGACTACCTGGAAATGGACCTGCAACGCAGCAAGGATGGCGTGCTCTTCGCCCTGCACGACAACAACCTGCAACGCACCACCGACGTGGCGCAGAAATTCCCCGAACGCAAGGACAGCCCGGCCAACGCCTTCACCATGGCGGAACTGAAAACCCTCGACGCCGGCAGCTGGTTCAACCAGGCCCACCCGGAGCGGGCGCGACCGGGCTTTGCCGGGCTGAAGATCCTCACCCTGGATGAAATCATCGACATCGCCCAGGGCAATGCGCAGCACAAGCCCGGGCTGTATATCGAGACCAAGGAACCCCAGCTGTTCCCCGGTATCGAGCACGACCTCAAGGAAAAACTCCAGGACCGTGGCTGGCTGAGCCCGGCCGGTTCCAAGCTGGCGAAAAGCGAACTGGCGGTGGGCCAGGGCAAGGGCAAGGTGGTACTGCAGACCTTCGACAAGCACAGCCTGGAACTGCTGCACCAGGCAATGCCCAACGTGCCGAAAGTACTGTTGCTTTGGGTCGCGCCCGGTAGTATCGAACCCGCGTCCGGCCAGAGCTTCGCCAGCAGCGGCGAAACCGACAAGGCCGCGTTCTATGCCCGGCAGCAGCCCAAGGACCAGGCCGAGTTCAAGCGCTGGGTGGATTTCGCCAAGGCCCAGGGTGCCATCGGCACCGGCCCTTCCGCGGCCCTGACCGGCGGTGGCGAGCAGAGCTACTCGGACCTGGTGCAACCCTGGATGAACCAGTACACCCACGACCAGGGCCTGCTGGTGCACGTCTACACCATCGACGAGCCGGTGGACTTCAAGAAGGTCATGGATGCCGGGGTCGATGGCATCTTCACCAACCGCAGTGCCGAACTGCTCAAGTACTTCAAGCGGCCGGCCAGTGCCAGCGTGGCGCAATTGCTGGACGCCAGCGGTTACTGAATGGCGGTTTCGCACTGGCACGGCGAGCTCTGGCTGGGCCGGGATTTCGGCCTGATCCACGGGGCGATGGGGCCAACCGAGCCCCATGCCCACTATGCCCATCAGCTGATCATCGCCCCCGGGCAACCGGTCACGGTGGCGCTCGCGGGCGGGCTGCAGAGCGCTCATTACCTGTTGATCCCGGCCTTGCAGCGCCACGCCATCGTTCAGGCTCCCGAGCAGGCCTTCACGGTGTACGCCGAGCCGCTGCTGATCGCCGTCGAAGACCTGCAAGCATGCGTCAGTGGCGCCGAACCCTCACTGCCCGGCCTGGAAGCGGCGCTGCGCCGTTGCCCGCGCCAGCCCGTTGCCGACCCACGTGTAGCGCGGGCACTGCACGCCGTGGATGCCGCCCTGGAGGGCAAGGTGGCCGCCGCGCAACTGGCGGCCCGGGCCCATGTATCCCTGAGCCAGCTGGAGCGTCTGTTCGCCCGTGACGTCGGCCTGCCGGTAAGGCGCCTGGTGCTCTGGCGCCGCCTGCGCCTGGCCATGGCCCTGGTGCTGGAGGGCCAGACCCACACTGGCGCGGCACACGGCGCCGGGTTCGCCGACAGCGCGCACTTCTCCCGCACCCTGAAAAGCCTGTTCGGCGTCACCGCCAGCCAGGCCCTCAAGCACCTCAAGCCTCGCTTGCTGGTCTGACGCGCCGGCGCAACTGCTCGGGCACCACGGGTTCTGCCCCATAGCGCTGGGCCTTGAACGGCTCCAGCAACTGCGGCCAGTAATCCACCGGGTAGTCGGCACGGCTGCCAATCCCCAGGTCGCCCTGGCGCATGCAATAGTCATCGCGATAAAACGCGGTGCCCAGCAGCCAGTCCCAGAGATTGAAGAACAGCCCGAAGTTCACATCCCCGGCGCGTCCGTACTTCATGTGGTGAAAGCGATGCACCGGCGCCCAGGCGAAGATCCAGCGCAAAGGCCCCAGGCGCATGTCGACATTGGAATGCTGCAACAGCAGCTGGACGGCAATGGCCAGGGCCAGCAACTGCGCCACCGGCAGCGGGATGCCCAGCAACACCAGCGGCAGCAGCCCGGCCGAAGCTTCGATCAACTGGTGCAGGGGATGCTTGAGCAAGCCATTGAAACCGTACATGCGCTGCACACTGTGATGCACCGCATGCAAACGCCAGAGCCAGGCCAGGCGGTGACTGGCGTAGTGGGCCAGGGTAATGCCGCAATCAGCGATCACGATGGCCAGCAGCAACTGCCCCCAGAGCGGCCAGCCCTGGGGCCAGAGCCCATCATGGGCCAGCAGCGCCACCAGCCCGGGCAACGCCAGCAGCCCCAGCGCATTGAGGCTTTCATTGACCAGGGCATGCAGGCTGTCGCGCAGCCGGTCGCCTTGGGAACGGTTCCAGCCAGGCTCATAGGGCAAGCACCATTCCGCCAGGAACGACACCCCCAGCGCAGCCCCGAACACCCCCAACAACCCGCTGGCAGACGCCGGCCCAGCACTCATCCACCACACCCCGGCGCCGATGAACCCGGCAAACACCAAGGGTGCGTACAACCATGCAAGCATTCGTTTCATTTGCTGCAGCTCCTGTAGGGAAAACCGCAGCTTGCGACCCGATGCCGGGGCGCGGCTTGAACAAACGACGCAAAGAGTGACCTGAATTAAGGGTGAATTAAGTTGCGTTGGCTAACCTGTGCCCATCGAAACCCATCACCCCAAGGAATCAACCCATGACCAAGTTCTCCGCCCTGTTCGCAGCCGCCGCCCTGACCCTGACCGCTGGCCTGGCCCAGGCCGATGTGCGCCCGGACCTGATCCCCGGTCTGCTCAAGTCCGGCGCCATCATGGACCTGGAAAAACTCAACCAGGCCGCCCTCGCCCAGCACCCGGGCACCACCGCCGCCAGCATCACCGACACCGAGCTCGAGCAGACCGCCACTGGCGCCTACGTCTACCAGGTGGAACTGCGCGACAGCAAAGGCATCGAGTGGGACGTGGACCTGGATGCCAAGACCGGCAAGGTCCTGAGCAACAAGCAAGACAAGTAACCCCCCCGCCCCTACAAGGCCGCGCCCCGCTTCGGGAGCGCGGCCTTGTGCGTTGGGGCGTGCGGATCAGTCAGGCACTGGTGCTGACCAGGGAGCCTGAAGTACTGCTCTGGGATTGCTGCAGGGCCTGGAACAAGGCCGCGGTGGCGGTCTGCAACGAAGCGCTGGTGCTGGCCACCTGAGCCTGGGCTGCTGCTACTTGCGCGGCCTTGGCATCGGCACTTTCCTGCTGGCTCTGCGCGGCCTGCAACTGCTGCTGTTGCTCCTGCAATTGCTTTTGCAGTTCAGCAATCTGCTTGCGCAACTGCTTGACCGAGTCGCTGCTGGAATCATCGCTGCTGGAACTGCCGCCGGCCGCGCCAGCACCCGTGGCCGGCGCCTTGGTCGCGTCGCTGGCAGCAGTGGTACTGGCGGTGGAGGTCGCTGAAGTGTCGCTGTCCGAACTGCCAGCGATGCGGGTCTTGCTCGGGCTGACCTGGGGCTGGTTGATCGCGATGGAAGTGATGCTGACCATGGTGTGAGTCCTGTCGGGTGTGAAGATACCCGGTCATCGACACCCGCCCCGGCCACTTGAGAGTGATCGTGTATCGGCCTGGTAAGCAGGCCGATACACCCCGGCCGGCCTCAGGCGCTCAAGCGCGCCGTGACCTCGCTCAACTGCCCCGACAGGCCGTGCAGATTGCGGCTCGCCGCCTCGGTGCGCTGCACGTTGTCCAGATTGGTACTGGCGATGGACGTGATCTCGGTGAGGTTGCGGGAAATGTCCTCGGCCACCGACGTCTGCTCCTCGGCGGCGGTCGCGATCTGCCGGTTCATGTCGCGAATCGCTTCTACCGCTTCGGTGATGCGCTCGAGCATGGCCCCGGCCTCGGTCACCTGCTGCACGCTCTGCTCGCTGCGGGACTGGCCGCTCTCGATGGCCTGGGCCGCATCCACGGCCCCGGTCTGCACGCTCTGGATGATCTGGTTGATCTCGGTGATCGAGGCCGCGGTGCGCTGCGCCAGGCTGCGCACTTCATCGGCGACCACGGCAAAACCGCGTCCGGCCTCACCGGCCCGGGCTGCTTCGATGGCCGCGTTGAGGGCCAGCAGGTTGGTCTGTTCGGCAATGCCCTGGATCACTTCCAGGACCTTGCCGATGCGCCCGCTGTCGGCCTCCAGCCGGCGGATCACGGTGGCGGTGTTGGCAATCTCGCCACGCATCTGGGTGATGCTGTGGATGGTCTGCTGCATCACCTGTTCGCCCTGCTGCGCCGACTGGTCGGCATCGTCTGCGGCACGAGCGGCGTCGGCGGCGTGGCGCGCCACTTCCTGGGCGGTGGCGGACATCTCGTTCATCGCCGTGGCCACCTGGTCCGTGCGGTTGAACTGCTCGTTGGTGCCCTGGGACATCAGGGTGGCGATGGAGTTGAGCTCGCCGCTGGAACTGTCCAGGTCCGAGGCACTGCGCTGCAAGCTGGCGAAGGTCTGGGCCAGGAAATCCCGCAGGGTGTTGGCGGCCATCGCCAGCTTGCCCAGTTCATCCTGACGCTCGCTGGCCACCCGCTGGGCCAGTTGGCCGCGGCTGAGCTGGGCGACATAGTCGATCAACTGACGGATCGGCTGCACCAGGCTGCGATTGACCAGCCACAGGCTGAGCAGGCCGATCAGCAAACCGGAAGCCAGCATCACCAGAATACCCAGCCACACCGTGCGGTCGGCCGCTGCACTGATCTCGGCGGACTGCCGGTCGCCGTGCTGGCGCAGCTCGGTCACCAGTTCGCTCATCTGCTCGCTGGTGGCCCGGTCCACGCCCTTGACCGCGGCATCGCCGGCACTCGGATCGGCACCGCCGGCCACATAGGCATCGCGGCCCTTCTGATAGGCCGAACCCAACTGCCGGTGCTCATCCGCCAGGCGCTGCACCCGGCTCTTGAGGGAGGCGTCCAGCCCGGAGGTCTGCACCAACTGGCCGAGGATGTTCTGCACATCGCGCTGGCGGTCTTCGAACTGCTGCCAGTACTTGTTCAACTCCTGGGGCTGCTTGCCCCGCAACAATACGTTCTTCCACTCCTGCACCTGGCTCTTGAACTGCAGGTTGGCCTCGTCGATCAACTGCGAACTGCGCAGCGGACCTTCAATCAGCTCGCGGTAGCTCTGCACGCCACCGGACAGCAAATGAAAACTCGCCAGGGCGATCAACAACATCGCCAGCAGGCTACCGCTCAGCAGGGCAAGGATTTGCGCTCTCAGGGATTTTTGCAAAAACATCGAGGAGATCTCATGGCAGGGATAGAGCAGGCCCGATGAAGGCATGCGTAGTGCCGAACATCCCTGTAAGGCGCATTCGAGAGGGGTCGAATGAGTGCAGCGTAGGAGTGTGATCGGCCTGCGCAAGACAATCTTGAGTGCCGCCGACCATCGGTATGACGGGCTCCATCATGCACTTCAAAACGTCACAAAAATGTCAAAAAGCCTTGCCATGATGGGGCTCAAGTGAACCTGAGAAACCCGCGCCAGGCACTGTCCCTCCTGCGAGACTCCATGAACCACAGCATCGACCAGAGTCACCGTGATTCCGATCTGTTCGGCCTGCTCTACGGTTTCAGCTTTCGCCCCGGCGAACGGGGCCGCGAACTGGACTCGGCCAACGCCCTGCAAGCCCTGCAACACCCCGAGGACAGCGAGGAGTTCCTCTGGCTGCACCTGAACCTGGCTCACGCCGCGTGCGAGCGCTGGATGAAGTCCCACCTGCAATTGCCCGACGAATTCTTCGAGGCCCTGCACGAAGGCTCGCGCTCGACCCGCATCGAACAGGTGGATTCGGCCCTGCTGGCGGTGGTCAACGACGTGGTGTTCAACTTCGGCAGCATGGTTTCCTCGGACATCTCAACCCTCTGGGTCTGCGCCCGCAGCCGCCTGATCGTCAGCGCCCGCCTGCAGCCGCTGCACTCGGTGGACAAGCTGCGCTCCTCGGTCAAGGCCGGAGAACGCTTTCGCTCGCCCCTGGAACTGCTGGTGCACCTGCTACGGGACCAGGGCGAAGTGCTGACCCAGATCGTGCGCCGGACCAGCCTCAGCGTGGATCAGATCGAGGACCAGTTGCTGGCAGCCCGGGTCTCCACCAACCGTGCCGAACTGGGGGCCATGCGCCGGGTGCTGGTGCGCCTGCAACGGCTGCTGGCCCTGGAGCCGGGCTCGCTGCTGCGCCTGCTCAACCGCCCGCCGCAATGGTTGCAAAAGGAAGACGTCAAGGAGCTGCGCAAGTCCACCGAAGAGTTCGCCCTGATCATCAACGACCTCACCGCCCTGGGGGAGCGGATCAAGCTGCTGCAGGAAGAGATCGCCGCCAACCTCAACGAACAGACCAACCGCACCCTGTTCACCCTGACGGTGGTCACGGTGCTGGCGTTGCCGATCAACATCATCGCCGGTTTCTTTGGCATGAACGTCGGTGGCATTCCGTTCTCCGGCGACCCGGAGGGCTTCTGGATCCTGGTAGCGCTGGTGGCCACTTTCACCGTGATCGCCGGGCGCTGGGCCTTTCGCAAACGCCAGGACTACTGACCCCCACCTTGTAGGAGCCGGCTTGCCGGCGAAGGCGTCCGCCAAGGCAGGTGCTTGGCTTGAGGGCCTCTTCGCCGGCAAGCCGGCTCCTACGGGATGAGCGGGATGGAGGGATGGTCGTGCGTGATCGATCTGATCAACGGAACGGCTCAATTGCATAAACCATGACCTGAGGCAGCCTCCCTGTAACATTCAGCAACGATCATGGGCAGCACTCCTTCTCGCCACAGGATTGTCCAGCAATGGCCACCCCGTCCCTGACTGCCGCTTCGTCCAACCTCGACAGCAAACCGCAACTGGATAAAAAGCCCGGCCCCTTCACCCTCGTCGCCTTCTTCGCGGTGCTGGCCATGGGCTTGCTGTTCACCGCCTACAGCCTGGTGCACGACATGCACGAGCTGGGCACCACGGTCACCACCTGGACCCCGTTCCTGCTCCTGGGCGTGGCGTTGCTGATCGCCCTGGGCTTCGAGTTCGTCAACGGTTTCCATGACACCGCCAACGCCGTGGCCACGGTGATCTACACCCACTCGCTGCCGCCGCAGTTCGCGGTGGTCTGGTCCGGCCTGTTCAACTTCCTCGGCGTACTGCTGTCCAGCGGCGCGGTGGCTTTCGGCATCATCGCCCTGCTGCCGGTGGAACTGATCCTGCAGGTGGGTTCCTCAGCCGGTTTCGCGATGATCTTCGCCCTGCTGATCGCCGCCATCCTATGGAACCTCGGCACCTGGTGGCTGGGCCTGCCGGCTTCGTCTTCCCACACCCTGATCGGCTCGATCATCGGTGTCGGCGTGGCCAATGCCCTGATGCATGGCCGCGACGGCACCAGCGGCGTGGACTGGGGCCAGGCCACCAAGGTCGGCTACGCCCTGCTGTTCTCGCCCCTGATCGGCTTCGTGTTCGCCGCCCTGCTGCTGTTGGCCCTGCGCCTGTTCGTCAAGAACCGTGCCCTGTACAAGGCACCCAAGGGCGACGCACCGCCGCCCTGGTGGATTCGCGGGCTGCTGATCCTGACCTGCACCGGCGTGTCCTTCGCCCACGGTTCCAACGACGGCCAGAAAGGCATGGGCCTGATCATGCTGATCCTGGTGGGCACCCTGCCCATGGCCTACGCCTTGAACCGCACCATGCCCGCCGACCAGTCGCTGCAATTCGCCGCGGTGGCCGAAGTCACCCAGCAGGCCCTGGTGAAGAGTGCCCCGCAACCGGCGCCGGCCGATTCCCGCGCGGTGCTCTCGGAGTACATGCGCAGCAAGGAAGCGACGCCGGAACTGATCCCCGCGCTGGCCGCCCTGACCGGCGCCATCGGCACTGAAGTGAAGGGCTACGGTTCGCTGGCCAAGGTGCCCGCCGAAGCCATGGGCAACGTGCGCAACGACATGTACCTGACCAGCGAGGCGATCCGCCTGATGGACAAGAATCAGGTAGGCCACTTCGACCAGGACACCCGGGACAAACTGCAACTGTTCAAGCAACAGATCGACAACGCCACGCGCTTCATTCCGCTGTGGGTGAAGATCGCCGTGGCCATCGCCCTTGGCCTGGGCACCATGGTGGGCTGGAAGCGCATCGTGGTCACCGTTGGCGAAAAGATCGGCAAGACCCACCTGACCTACGCCCAGGGCGCCTCGGCGGAAACCGTGGCGATGCTGACCATCGGCGCGGCGGACATGTTCGGCCTGCCGGTGTCCACCACCCATGTGCTGTCCTCGGGGGTGGCCGGGACCATGGTGGCCAATGGCGGCGGCTTGCAGATGCGCACCATCCGCAACCTGGCCATGGCCTGGGTGCTGACCCTGCCGGCGGCGATCCTGCTGTCCGGCAGCCTGTACTGGTTGTTCACTCAGCTGTTCTGAGGGGCATGCCTCCCCCTCTGTAACCGCTGCCGAGCCTGCGAGGCTGCGAAAAGGCCCGCGGGGCCTTGCCTGGCGATCCCTCGCCAAACCTGCAGCAGCCTCAGGCTCCCAGCGGCTACACGAGCAAGAAGGTCAGGAAGGGAACAACTTGCTCAGGCAACTGAGCTTTTTCTTGTAGGAACGCCGGGCCTCCAGCGCTTCTTCCAGGGTCACCGCGACAAAACGGGCCTTCTGGTTGGGCTGCATCTGGCCGATCAGGTCGAGGTCGGCGCTGATCACCGTGCCGATCATCGCGTAGCCACCACCGGACACCGCGTCCCGGTGCAGGACGATGGGTTCGAGCCCCGCCGGCACCTGGATCGAACCGATGGGATAGCAGCTGTCGACGATGTTCGACGGATCGGAACCGGCACCGAACGGCTGCTCCCTGGGCTGGAAGCTCAAGGCGCTGCCGCCCTTGAAGCGATAGCCGATGCGGTCCGCCTCCGAGCCCACGGTCCAGGGTTCGGCGAAGAAGCTGGCCTTGGCCGCCTCGCTCAAGCGCTCGTAGTACAGGCCCGGCACCACCCGCAGGGTGATTTCGCCCCCCAGGGATTGGCGCAGCGCCATGGGCAAGCTGGCACCGGGACGGCTTTTGCCGCTGGCGACGCCCACCGGCAGCTCATCACCCGCCACCAGGCGCCGGCCCTGGAAACCACCCAGGGTACCCAAGGCGTAAGTCGAGCGGCTGCCCAACACCAGCGGCACATCGATGCCACCGGCCACCGCCAGATACGCCCGGGCCCCGGCCTTGGGAAAGTCGAAGCGCAGCACTTGCCCGGCCTTGACCGCAAAGGCGGTATCCAGGTGCATGTCCACGCCATCGAGCTTGGGGGTCATGTGGGCACCGCAGACCGCCACCAGGGCACTGGTGCTGAATGCAAGCTCAGGGCCGAGCAAGGTGCACTCCAGCCCCGCTGCCCCCGCCGGGTTGCCCACCAGCTGGTTGGCGGCGCTCAGGGCGTACTGGTCCAGGGCCCCGGACGGCGGAATCCCCAGGTGATAGAAACCTTCGCGCCCCAGGTCCTGTACCGATGTGGCCAGGCCCGGTTTGATGACCTTGATCATGCCAGCACCTCCTGCAGCGACGTGGGATAGCCGACCGGGTCGGCGAGAAAGGCATCCAGGGAAAACTCCACCTCGCGGATGCGCAAGTCGAAACGCCCGGCCTCGACCTCGGCCACGGCAAGGTCATAGGCCTGGCGGTCAATGGGCTTGAACTGCACGATGTCCCCCGGACGGAAGAACACCATGTGCTGCTTGAGGTAGGCCAACTGTTGCTGCGGGTCGTAGATCGGCGCCGGGGTGACGCCGAACATCTGGTAGCCGCCGGCACCGCGCACCGAGTAGATGCAGCCGAAACAGCCGCCATGGCCCAGGGTCAGTTTGGGCGTATCGGTGCGCGGCCGCAGGTACTTGGGCACCTGCAGTTGCCGTTCACGTTCGACCATCTGGAACATGAACGGCAGGCCCGCCACAAAGCCCACCATGGAGACGAACCAGGGCGCGCCGCTGTGGGCGGCGATAAAGGCTTCGACATCCGCCAGGCCGTTGATCCGCGCCGCGTACTCAAGATCGGTGGCGCTGGGGTCCTGGTGCCGGTCGCGAAAGCGCATCAGGGTTTCATGGGTCCAGGGGTCGTTGTAGAGCACCGGGATCTCGATGATCCGGGTATGCAGGCTGCGCTCGGCCACCGCGCAGGCCTCGGCCTGTTGCACCGCCTCCAGCAGGGTGTGCGGGGCGATGCGGTCCGGGTCGAAGCGGATCTGGAACGAAGCATTGGCCAGGCACACATCCAGCACGCCATCCAATTCCAGGCGCTCCACCGCGCGGGTCACCGCCATGCCCTTGAAGAAGGCTTCCAGGGACATGCTGTCGCTGACTTCGGCGAACAGGTGCTCGTCGGCACCAAAGCTGTAGCGGATAGGCAGGTTCATGCGACACCTCCGGCGCGGCGCTCGGCCAGCCAGGTTTCCAGGGTTCCGGTGTGAAAGTCGGCCTGCTCCAGCCAGGGTTCGGCCAGCAGTTCACGGTGCAGCGACAAGGTGCTGGCCATGCCGGTCAGGGTGGTGTGCTCCACGGCAATCCGCGCCCGGGCCAGAGCCTCGCAGCGGTCACGGCCGTGGACGATCAGCTTGGCCAGCAGCGAGTCGTAGTAAGGCGGCACAGCATAGCCCGGGTACAGGTGGCTATCGACTCGCACCCCGGCGCCTTGCGGCCAGATCAACTGCTCGACCTTGCCCGGGCTGGGGAAGAAATCCCGCGCCGGATCTTCGGCGTTCAGGCGCATCTGCAAGGCCGCGCCGTTAAGCCGGATATCACTCTGGCGCAAACCCAGGGGCTCGCCCCCGGCAATACGCAGCATGGCCTGGACCAGATCGATGCCGGTGATCAGCTCGCTGATGGGGTGCTCCACCTGAATCCGCGTGTTCATCTCGATAAAGAAGAACTCGCCGGTGCTGTCGTCGTAGAGGTATTCCAGAGTGCCCGCGCCCTGGTAGCCCAAGGCTTCGGTGAGGCGCACGGCGCTGCTGCACAACTGCTCACGCTGCTCGGCACTGAGTACCGGCGAAGGCGCTTCCTCGAAGATCTTCTGCCGCCGCCGTTGCAGCGAACACTCGCGTTCGAAGAGGTGCACCGCGTGTTTGCCATCGCCCAACACCTGGACTTCGATGTGCCGCGCACGGCCAATGAAACGCTCCAGGTACACCGCGCCGTTGCCGAAAGCCGTCTGGGCTTCGCGTTGCGCCCTAGGGAATTCCTCGGCCAATTGCGCCGCGTCCCGGGCCAGGCGGATCCCGCGCCCGCCACCGCCGGCACTGGCCTTGATCAACAACGGAAAGCCCACGACTTCAGCGGCCGCCAGCGCACTGTCCAGGTCGAAGAGTTCTCCTGGGGAGCCCGGTACCACCGGCACTCCCGCCGCCTGCGCAGTGCGCCGGGCTTCGGCCTTGTCACCCATGCGGCGGATGGTTTCGGCACTGGGACCGACGAAGATCGCCCCGGCCTCGACCACCGCCTCGGCGAAGTCGGCATTCTCGGAAAGAAAGCCATAGCCCGGATGTACCGCGTTGGCACCGCTGGCCTGCAAGGCACCGAGCAGGGCCTGGACATTCAGGTAGCTCTTGTCGGCCCGCGCCGGGCCGATGATCTGTACTTCATCGGCCATACGTGCGGCCATGGAATCGGCATCCGCCTCACTGCAGGCGGCAACGGTGGGAATCCCCAGGGCCTTGGCCGCGCGAATAATGCGCACGGCAATCTCGCCACGGTTGGCCACCAGCAATTTGTTGATTGATCCAGTCATGCCCCGGCCCTCACTGTTCGAGCGTCGCGACGACCTGACCCGGTTCCACCGGATCACCGTCTTCCACCAGAAAGGCGCTGACTTGACCCGCGCTCCCGGCGGTCAGTTCGGAAAACTGCTTCATGACTTCGATCAGGCCGATCACGGTATCGGCGCTGACGCTGTCGCCGACCTCGACGAAAGGCGCCGACTCCGGGGTGGCCTTGCGATAAAAGGTGCCCGGCAAGGGGGTGATAACACTGTATTCGGCCATGTCTGTTCCTTTTGGAATAGTTGTAGAAAGGCAGGCAAAAAAAACAAAACCAGATGAACCCCGCGTCTGTGCGCGGTGCTTCGTGTCGATGCGCCTCAACGCGGTGCACGGACCTCGATACCGGCCTGATCCAGCGCCGTGCGGGTGGCCTCCACCAGATCCAGGGCACCCGGAGTGTCGCTGTGCAGGCAGATGGAATCGAATTCGAGAAACAGCTCCTCGCCTTCGACGGTGCGTACCAGGCCGGTCTGGCAGGCGCGCAGCACCTTGGCCGCCACGGCTGCCGGGTCCAGGGCGCGGACGTTGCGGGTAAACACGATGGAGCCGCTGAGGTCGTAGTCGCGGTCGGCGTAGAACTCGCGGATCACCGGCTGCCCCAGCTCCTGGGCCACGCGCCAGATCACCGAATTGGGCATGCAATACAGCAGCAACTCGGGCTCCAGCCGGCGCAGGTTTTGCACCAGCAGCCGCGCCGCTTCCTCGTCCCGGGCCAGGTGCATGTAGAGCGCACCATGAGGCTTGATGTGCTGCAGCTTCACGCCTTGTACCCGGGCCATTTCCCGCAGGGCGCCAAGCTGATAGAGCATGTCGTCCACCAGCTCCTGGGCCGGGGCATTGATGTGCCGGCGGCCGAAACCCACCAGGTCGCGAAACCCCGGATGGGCGCCGATGGCTACCCCCAGGCGCTTGGCCTGTTCGATGGTGCGGCGCATGGTGCCGGGGTCGCCGGCGTGAAAGCCGGTGGCGATATTGGCCGAGCTGATAAAGCCCATCAGCTCGTTGTCGACGCCATCGCCGATGGTCCACGGGCCGAAGCTCTCGCCCATGTCCGAATTGAAATCCACTGCCTGCATCACTGTTGCTCCAACTCTCGTGACTTCGTGCGACGAAAATTAGAGCGCCCTTGACCCCTTGGGAAGATCTATTATCAGATAGAGCTTGTTCTGAAAAACAGATAAAGCTAGCAGGCAGCGTGATGCGTGACGGCACAGGCGCTTGCACGATCGCTTTCGCCGGCAAGCCGGCTCCTGCAGCGTTAGAGGGGAATGGGCCGTGTCGTTGACCTTGCGCCAGGTGCGCTATTTCGTTGCTACCGCCGAGATCGGGCAGATTTCCCAGGCGGCGCTGCACTTGAATATTTCCCAGTCGGCGGTGACCACGGCGATCAAGGAGCTGGAGGCGATGCTCGCCGTGCAGCTGTTCGTGCGCTCGGCCCAGGGCATGAACCTGACCGATGCCGGGCGGCATTTTCTCAACCGCGCCTACGTGATCCTGCGCAGCGTCGAAGATGCCCTGAACAGCCCGTTGCCGGACTATCGGGCCAGCGGCGTATTGCACCTGGCGGCCAGCTACACGGTGATCGGCTACTTCCTGCCGCACCACCTGCAGCGCCTGCAGCACTGGCACCCGGACGTCACCATCGAGCTCCATGAACAGGAACGCCAGGCCATCGAGCAAGGCTTGCTGGAAGGCCGCTTCGACATGGCAGTGGTACTCACCGCCAACCTGACGCACCCGGACATCGTCTCGCAGACCCTGTTCAACTCCGAGCGCCGGCTGTGGCTGCCGGCCCATCATCCGCTGTGCGAGCGCAGCAGCATCAGCCTGGCGGACGTGGCCGAGGAGCCGTTCATCCTGCTCACCGTCGACGAAGCCGAGCAAAGCGCCATGCGTTATTGGGAACAGGCCGGCCAGCAGCCCCGGGTGCGCGTGCGCACCAGCTCGGTGGAAGCGGTGCGCAGCATGGTGGCCAACGGCAGCGGCGTGGCGATCCTCTCGGATCTGGTGCACCGGCCCTGGTCACTGGAAGGCAAGCGTATCGAGACCCTGAGCCTGAGCGATGCGGTCACGCCCATGAGCGTGGGGCTGGCCTGGCACCGCGAGCGTACCTTCACCCCGGCCATGCAGGCCCTGCGCGATTATTTCCACGACGCCTTCCTGGCGCCCCAGCAACTCAGCGCCCGGCGCTGAGCGTGTGGCCCTGTCACCTGCTGAGCCGTTCGCAGCCTGCGCCAGCGGCTACAGGGTGATTCAGGGGCAGGTCCAGCGTTGCGCGGCGGCGGCGATCTGCCCGGCCAACTGGGCGATGGCCTGTTGATGGGCCTGGACCAGGCTGTTCAGTTCCACCCCCGCCGGCTGGTGGATCTGGCTGCTGCAGGTCAGGCTGCGGGCCGGGCCGCCCTCACCCCGCTGGCGCAGGCTCCAGACCACATCGATCAGTGCATAGCGCCCGGGCAGGGACTCGAAGCGCCGCACATCGGTCTGTAACGACAGCACCGGGCGCCCGGGCTGCTTGGGCAGGCCTTCAAGGTTGCGGGTACCCAGCTTCTGCTCCATCTGGCTGGCCAGGGCATCGTGGAACTCATCCACCAGCGGCGCGCTCCAGCGCTGGGTTTCGAGGATCGCCAGGGTGCCGCTGTCCTGGCGCACCACCAGTTGCGGCTGGTCCACCTGGACCGGAATCCTCACCGTGGACATTTCGAACTGCGGCCCCCCGGTGCGGGCCGCGCTGCTGCCTTCGGCCACCGGTGGCAGCAGGGTGTAGTAATGGGTGGGCGCGGAGCTGCAGGCGGCAAGTCCCAGGGTCAGGCAGAGCAACAGGGCACGGGTTTTCATGGCTGGGCTTCCGGTACGGATTCGCGAACAGAGGAGGATGGCGACTGGTAGGCATCCGGTTGATTGTCTTTGAGGCGCCCGCGGATCAGCGCTTCAGGATGACGCCCGAGGAAATCGCTGAGCACCCGCACCGAACGCGCGGTGCGCTGCACTTCCTCCATGGCCTGGCCGAGTTTCTGCCGCTGCGGCGAGTCTTCGGAGAAACTCTCGTTGGCGCTGGCCAGGGTCTTCTTGGATTGCTCCAGGGTGTCGCGCATCTGTGGCAGCACTTCGCCGTTGACCTGTTTGAGGGTCTTCTGCATCTCCGCCAGGCTGCCATTGAGGTTGGCGGCAATGGAGTCGATCGGCAGCTTGCTGATCTTGTCCACCACGGCCTGCAACTGCTCCTGCAACTTGTCCATGCTGCCAGGCACAGTGGGAATCTCCAGGGGCCGTGCGGTAGCGTCATAGGCCACCGGCTTGGCGTTGGTGACAAAGTCCAGGGAGATGTACAGCTGGCCGGTCAGCAGGTTGCCGCTGCGGGGCTGGGCGCGCAGGCCGTTCTTGACGAAGGCGCCGATCAGTTTCGCCGAGCGGGCGTCGTCTTCGCCGCCAGTCTGCTTCACCAGCTTTTCGTGGGCCTTGCCCAGCCGCTCGGGGTAGATCACCGCGCCGACCAGGGTCGGGAAATACTTGCGCTGCTCGTCGTAGTCCAGGTCCATGGACACCACCTTGCCGATGTTCACCCCGAGGAACTCCACCGGGGCATTCACCGACAGGCCGCGCAAGGCCTGGTCGAAGCGCATGCGAATGTAATAGGGCGCGCCGTCGGGCGGCGCCAGGGCGGTGTCCTGGTCGCCGAACAGGGTGTACTCGGCGTTCTCGTCAGCCGGCTTGGCGTTGGGGCTGTACTTGGGTTCGACGAAGGCAATGCCGCCGGCGAGGATCGACGACACCGACTCGGTGTTGACCTTCAAACCGTTGGCGCCGAGGGTCACGTCGACGCCGCTGGCGTTCCAGAAACGGGTGTCGGTGGTGACGTACTTATCGTTGGGCGAGTTGACGAAGATCTTCACGTCCACGCCCTTGCCGCTGTTGGCCAACTGGTAGGACACCACCTGCCCCACCTCGATGCGCCGGTAATAGACCGGCGAGCCGATGTCCAGCGAGCCGAGGTCGTCGGTGTGCAGGGTAAAGCGCTTGCCCTTCTGCCCATAGGTGATGGGCGGCGGGGTTTCCAGGCCCTTGAAGCTGTCCTTGCGTTTTTCCGACTTGCCGGCGTCGGCGCCGATAAAGGCCCCGGAAAGCAGGGTGTCGACCCCGGAAATGCCATTGGCGCCGATTCGCGGGCGCACCACCCAGAACAGCGAATCGTCGGCGGTGAAGGGTTCGGCGGACTGGTCCAGCTCGACCTTGGCCACCACCTTCTTGCGGTCGTCGCTCAGGGCGATGGAGGTCACCTTGCCGATCACCACGTTCTTGTACTTGACCTGGGTCTTGTTGGCTTCCAGGCCTTCGGCGGTCTGGAAGCTGATGCTGATTTCCGGCCCCGCCGAGAGTGAGTTGTGCACCACCATCGACAGCCCCACCAGGGCCGCGACAATCGGCACCAGCCACACCAGCGAGACATTGAAACGCCGCGTGCGCAGCGCCGGAGCGCCAGGAACGGGCGGGGGATTTGCTGCGTTGGAACCTGGATGATCAGACATCTTCAACCTCTGCGTCCCAGATAAGCCGGGGATCGAAACTCATGGCCGCCAACATCGTCAGCACCACCACCAAACCAAAAAACAGAATACCCATGCGCGGGTCGATCGAACTCAGGGCGCGAAACTGCACCAGGGCCGCCACCAGGGCCACCACCAGCACGTCGAGCATCGACCAGTAGCCGATCAGCTCGATGAAACGATAGAGCTTGGCCCGCTCGCGCTGGGCCCAGAGGCTGCGGCGCTGGCAGGTCACCAGCAGGGTGCCGAGGACAAAGAACTTGCTGCAGGGCACCACCACGCTGGCGATGAAGATCAGCAGGGCGATGTCCCAGGAACCGTGTTTCCAGAACTCCACCACGCCGCTCATGATGGTGTTTTCACTGGCGCTGCCAAAGATGCTGGTGTGCATCACCGGCAGCAGGTTGGCCGGAATGTAGAAGATCAGGCTGGCCAGGAGAAAGGCCCAGGTGCGCGCCAGGCTGTTGGGCTTGCGCGCATGCACCGGCGCATCGCAGCGCGGGCATTGATGCTCGGACGCCTGGCAGACCTGGCCGCAGGTGTGGCACAGCATCAATTGGTGGTCCCGGGCGTAGGGCGGAGCGCTCATCAGTAGCGGCCCTCCAGGTCATCCCAGAGGTAGCGGATGTCCTTGCCGGAAATCAGGATGATCAGCACCGTGAGCATCGCCAGGGCCCACAGCCCCAGCCCCGGGTGCACATCGAGCATCCCCGCCAGCTTGACGATGGCCACCAGGATCCCCAGCAGGCACACCTCCAGCATGCTCCAGGGCCGCAGGTGCTCCAGAGCGCGCATGCTGGCCTTGAAGCCGGGTGCGGCGCGCCCCACATTGGCAAACCCCAGCACCCAGCACAGCAGGATGATCTGCAGGCACGGCGCAAGAATGATGGTCAGGCCGGTGATCGCGGCAATCAGGCTGATGCGGCCCTGGGCCAGGGCCTCCACCGATTGCCAGAGGGTTGCCTCGTTGCTCAGGCCTTCGAGGCTGATCTTGATCACCGGAAACAGATTGGCGAAGACGAACAACAACCCGGCGGTGATCGACAGGGCCAACAGCTGCTGCACACTCAGCCAACGGGCACGGGCCAGTACCGCGCCACAGCGCGAGCACTGGGCCGTCTGGCCTTTGCCGAGCGGCACGGACTCGTACAACGAATCGCAGTGTTCGCAGATGATCCAGTTGCGGGAAATAGTCATGGCCTTCAGATAGTCAGGAGGACAGCAGGTTCACTGAACGGAACCCGAAGCCGGGTATTTTCTGAAAAAGTAGAGGATGGTGTCTAGTTTTCTCTAGGACTGCACCCCACGCTCTACGCCATAATAGGCGCCCCCGGACATTTCGCTGACCATGACCGAATCCATTCCCTCCCCCGCCGCTCCCCACCGAGCCCCCAAACAGTCCCGTGGCCACGAACGGGTGATGGCGATCCTCGACGCTTGTGCCCGGCTACTGCCCAGCCAGGGGGCGGCGAACCTGACCATGCACGGCATCGCCCGGCTGGCCGGTACCTCCATCGGTTCGCTCTATCATTTTTTCAGTGACAAGCAGCAAGTGCTCGAAGCCCTGGGCCAGCGCCACATCGAAGCCATGAGCACCATCACCAGCGACCTGCTGGCGGTTGCTCCGCAGGTCTGGACGGGGTCCAGTGGCCGGCAAGTGATAGAGCGCATGGTGCTGCCGATCCTCGAATACCTGGAGCAGCACCCCGACCTGCTGCTGATGATCAACCCGGGGTTTGCCATGGGCCAGTTGCAGGCCCCGGACCTGCGCCTGCAGATCAAGAGCGTCTATCGCCAGGTCCTGGCGCTGCGCCTTCCCCGGGCCAGTGCCGCCGAGCGCGAGGCCTACGCCATGGCCATGCTCGGCCTGCCCATCGGCCTGTTCCAGCTGGCCCTGGAACACCCCGAGTTCAAGAGCCAGCTGCTGCTCGAAGAAGTGCCGCGGGCGCTGGAAGCCTATCTGGCTGCCATCGAAGGGCGGCACCCGGCGCCCTGAACCGGCTCAGTGAGCCAGGCGCTGTTGCAGCCACTTGTCCCGCAGCACGTCGTAGACCCAGTGATAGACATAGGTGTACGGCAGGAAGAACAGCAACACGCCGATGTCCAGGATGAACGCCTGCAGCAGGCTGATATTCAGCCACCAGGCAATCATCGGTACGCCCACTGCCACCAGCCCGCCTTCGAACATCAACGCATGCAGGACCCGGGTCCAGCCGTTGTGGACCCACTGCAAGCGCTTGAGCAACCGGTCGAACAGGCCGTTGAACACCACGTTCCAGGCCAGGGCCAACAGGCCGATGCCGATGGTCACCAGGCCCATGTCGGCCATGGGCTTGTCCATGATCCAGGACAGCAGCGGGGTGCAGATCAGCACCGCCAGCAGTTCAAAACCTACCGCCTGGAAGATGCGTTCGTTAAGGGATTTCTGAAGGCTCATGGTCGGCTCCTTGAATGAATGTGTTGCCGATCTTCCAGGACAAGGCCGATACTTCATAATCAATAACCATCGAGCAGGGCGATAGTTCATGGCCTCACATGAAGTGCTGCTGGCGTTTGTCCAGGCAGCCACCCAAGGTTCCTTTTCCGCTGCCGCGCGCAAGCTGGGCAAGAGCCAGTCCACCATCAGCGCGGCGGTGGCCAGCCTGGAGATCGACCTCGACGTGCAGCTTTTCGACCGTTCCAGCCGCAAGCCCGGCCTCACCCCGGCCGGGCATGTGCTGCTGCAGCGTGCCGAAGCAATCCTGGCTGCCACCAGCCGCCTGGAAATGGCCGCCAGCCAGCTGTCCCAGGGCATTGAGGCGAAACTCACGGTGGCGCTGTCGGACACCTACCAGTCGGATCGCTTCGAAAGCAGCCTGAGCGCCTTCGAGCAGCGTTACCCGGACCTCGAGCTGGAATGCCTGATTGCCGAGTGCGAAGACCTGATCGCCCTGGTGCAGAGCGGCCGGGCGCAGATCGCCTTTGCCGAGATGCAGGCCGACTACCCGGCGGACCTGGAGCACAAGACCATGGAGGAGCGCAGTGAGATTTCCCTCTACGTGGCCTGCAAGCATCCCTTGGCGCAGCAGGCCCGGGTCGATGAGGAAAGCCTGCGCCAGCACCGTGAATTGCGTCTGGCCACCGTGCTCAACCCCTACGACAGCCGCTGCCAGGGCCGGGTCTGGTCGGCCCCCAGCTACCTGATGCTGCTGGAGATGGCCCAGGGCGGCTTTGGCTGGGCGCCCCTGCCGCGCTGGCTGGTGGAAGGTTTTGGCGCGGGCAAGTTGCAGGAGCTGAACGTGCGTGGCTGGCCGCGCACCGTGGCGGTGGACGCGCTCTGGTCGCGCCTGCACCCGCCAGGGCCGGCGGGCAGCTGGTTGCTGGCGCAGATGCTGCAATGACCGCGCTCGTCAGCGCCGCCCGCTAGCCGATTGGCCGCAGGGTGCGCAAGTAGTCATGCAGCGTGCGCAAGGTCGCCGACTCCAGCGCCTGCACGGCGTAGCACAAGCCGATCCGCCGGCTGGGCGCCGGCAGGTGCAAGGCCCGGCTTTCTACCCCCTCGCGGCCCTGCACCAGCGACAGCGGCAGCATCGCCACCCCAAGGCCCGCCGCCACCATGTTCAGCGCCTGCTTCAAGCTCCCGGCATGCCCGGCCTGGGCTTGCACAGCACCGCCATAGAGCGCCATCAGGCGCTGGTGCGAGGCGTGCTCCGGGCAAGTGACCCAGTCCTCCACCCGGGGCTGGGGCTGCTCTTGCTCCAGCAGCCTGTGCCCCACCGGCACCGCCAGCACATAAGGCTCCTCCCATAACGGAAGGAACAATTCGTCCTCGCAGCACAGCTCTTCCACCGCCAGGCGCGCGTCGCCGACACAGCCTTCCTGCAAGGTCAGCAATAGGTTGGGCAACGCCTGCTGGGCCATTCGTACGAAAGCGGAGACCTGGCTGTCGGCAATATCACCTTCTACTCCCAGCTCCAGCGCCAAACGGCTTTCGTCCTGGCGAAACAGACGGCTCAAGCTCTCGGCCTCGGCCACCATGCGTCGGGCCTGGGGATACAGCACCCGCGCCTGCTCGCTGACTTCAACACCCCGTGGCTGGCGCAGGAACAACTGCGCCCCCAACTCGTCCTCAAGCTGTTTGATGGTCACCGACAAGGTCGGCTGGCTGATGCACAAGCGCTGGGCGGCAGCGGTGATGTTGCGCTCCTCGAACACCGCAAGGAAGGCTTTGAGATGGCGGACATCCATAGAAAATACCGATTACAGACAGAGGAATAAGGCATTTTTCAGCCTCAAGAGGGCTAAATATACTGCCCGCCCCGTAAAGCCATGCATTTTTCTTATTCCTGGAGTCCTCCCATGAGCAAGCCTCTCGTCATCATCACCGGCGCCAGTTCGGGCATCGGCGAGGCCACCGCCCGCCTGCTGTCGGCGGCCGGCCATCCCCTCCTGCTGCTGGCCCGGCGCGTCGAGCGCCTGCACGCCCTGGAATTGCCCGACAGCCTGAGCCGCGCGGTGGACATCACCGACCGCGCCGCACTGCTGGCCGCCGTGGCGGAGGCCGAAGCGCGGTTCGGCCCGGCGGACGCCCTGATCAACAACGCCGGGGTCATGCTCCTGGGGGGAATCAGCCGGCAGGACCCGCAGCAGTGGGAGCGCATGCTCGACGTCAACGTCAAGGGGCTGCTCAATGGCGTACACGCCGTGGTGTCCGGGATGATCGAGCGCCGCCAGGGCACCCTGATCAACGTCAGTTCGGTGGCCGGACGCAAGACCTTTGCCAACCACGTGGCCTATGTCGGCACCAAGTTCGCGGTCCACGGGCTCTCGGAAAACCTGCGCGAAGAGCTGGCGCCACACAATGTGCGGGTCATCACCATCGCCCCCGGTGCGGTAGAAACCGAACTGCTGAGCCACACCACCGACGAGGCCATCAAGGCCGGTTACCAGGCCTGGAAACAGGACATGGGCGGTACGGTGCTGAGTGCAGACGACGTGGCCGGGGCCATTGCCTTTGCCTACCAGCAGCCGCAGCAAGTGTGTATCCGCGAGATCGTCCTGGCGGCGACCCGTCAGCAGGCTTGAGCCGGGGCGCGGTTGGCGCCCCGGCGGGTTCGGTCGCAGCCTTCGGCAGCGGCTACTGGGGGAGCTGGGCCAGGCGCTGTTCGAGGAAGCGCCGCTCGGGGGCTTGCCGGACCAGGGCCAGGGCCCGCTGGTAGGACTGGCGCGCCGCGGCGATATGCCCCAGTTGCCGGCAGAAGTCGGCACGAGCGGCATGGGCCAGGTGGTAATCCTGCAAGTCGCCGCGCAGCAGGATCGCTTCCACTTGCGCCAGCCCGGCACCGGGCCCGTCGCGCTGGGCCAGGGCCACGGCACGGTTGAGCTCGATCACCGGCGAAGGCTGCAGGCGCAGCAGCACGTCATACAAACCGACGATCTGCGGCCAGTCGGTCTGTGCTGCACTCGGCGCTTCGGCATGCACCGCGGCAATCGCCGCCTGCAGGCAATAGGGCCCGGCCTGGCCGCTGCGCAGGCCGCGCTCTACCAGGGCACAGCCCTGCTCGATCAAATCCTGCTGCCACAACCCGCGATCCTGCTCGTCCAGCAGGACCAGCTCGCCGTCGCTGGAAAGGCGCGCGCCACGCCGTGACTCGTGCAACAGCATCAGCGCCAGCAGGCCCATCACCTCCGCTTCCGGCAACAGTTCCAGCAGCAGGTAGCCCAGGCGGATGGCTTCGCGGGTCAGGTCCTCCCGGGTCAGCTCGGCGCCCATGGAGGCCGAATACCCTTCGTTGAACACCAGGTAGATCACCCGCAGCACGCTCTCCAGGCGCTCGGGCAGCTCGCTCAACGCCGGCACCTGGTAGGGAATCCGCGCATCGCGGATCTTCGCCTTGGCACGCACGATGCGCTGGGCGATGGTGGCCGGCGTGGCCAGAAAGGCCCGGGCGATTTCCTCGGTGCTCAGGTCGCAGATCTCCCGCAGGGTCAGGGGTACCTGGGCATCCGCCGCCAGCGCCGGGTGGCAGCAGGTGAAGATCAGGCGCAGGCGATCGTCTTGCACGTCCTCGGCGCTCCAGTCGTCCTGTTCCAGTTGCTCGAGCTGGCTGAGCAGCGCCGCCTGTGACGCCGCGAAGCGCGCCCGGCGACGCAGGGCGTCGATGGCCTTGAAGCGGCCGACGGACACCAGCCAGGCCCGCGGGTTGTCCGGCACGCCATCGCTGCGCCAGCGCTCCACCGCCACGAAGAAGGCTTCATGCAGCGCCTCCTCGGCCAGGTCGAAATCCCCCAGCAGGCGGATCAGGGTGGCGAGGATCCGCCGCGACTGCTCGCGGTAGACCTGCGCCACCGTTGCCGCGATGACTTCCCGAGGCTGGTCGCTCATCAGTCCGGCAGGTCCCGGGTGACCAGGGCCACCAGGCGCTCCAGGCTCTGCCCCCAGCCCTCGTGAAAGCCCATGGCCTCATGGGCCTTGCGATCGGCCTCGGTCCAGTGCATGGCGCGGGCAGTGTAGAGGGTCTGGTCGCCCTGCTCCTCGAAGGTCACTTCAGCGGTCATGAACGGCTTGCCCGAGGGGATCCAGCCCGGTAGGTAGGCGTCGGTAAACACCAGCCGCGACGGCGCGGCGATCTCCAGGAACACCCCCATGGTCGGGTACTCGCTGCCGTCCGGGGCGCGCATCAGGGTACGAAACTGGCCGCCGACCCACAGGTCCATTTCACACTCCGGAGTGATCATGCCGTGGGGCCCCCACCATTGCGCCAGCAAGGCCGGCTCGGTCCAGGCGCGAAAGACCTTGTTGCGCGGCGCGTCGATCAGGCGGCTGATGGACAGTTCATGCTCGGCGGGCTTGCGGCCCGCAGTCTGGAAAGTCATCGCGAAACTCCTGTTTATCGTTGTTTTCAGGGATTCAATTCACGTACTGGACGCACTTCGACACTGCCGACCCGGGCCGCCGGTATCTGCCCGGCCACCTGGATCGCTTCGTTCAAGTCCTTGGCCTGGATCAGGTAGAAACCGGCCAACTGTTCCTTGGTTTCGGCGAACGGACCATCGGTGATCGACAGCTTGCCACCGCGCATGCGCACCGTGGTGGCGGTGTGCACCGATTGCAGCGCCTCGGCGGCAAGCATCCGCCCGCTGCCCTGGACCGACTCGGCATAGGCCAGGCACTCGGCATCCTCGGGGCTGTCGGGCAGGCTGTGCAGCAACTGTTCGTCGCTGTAGACCAGGCATAGGTATTTCATGGGCACCTCCGGATTCGGGCTGAGCAACTATGGTCGCTGTTCGCCGCTTTGGCGAACCGCTGGTTGCTCAGGGTTGCAGGTCGAACTGGGTGGTCCCGGTGAGCATGTCGAACGGCGCCGACCAGTGCTCGTGCACCACCAGCCATTGGCCCGCACGGCGCTGGTAAGCGGCACTCACCCGCATCCAGCAGGCCTTGGTCACGCCCTCGGCATCGGTGCCACCGCAATGGGCCAGCCAGTGGGCGAAGGCCAGCTCTTCGTCGGCCAGCACCTGCAACTGATGGAACTCGAAAATGCCCGGGCCGGGGCAGACCTGCATGCACGCTTCCCAGTGTTCGCGATAGGCGGCCTTGCCCTTGAATTGCAAGGCACCGACCGCGTCGAAAGAAGTGATGTCGTCGGCGTAGTAGCTGACAATACGCTGGATATCCCGGGCTATCACAGCCTGTTGCCAGTGGTCGATCAGGCTGCGGATCTGCGCTTCGTTGGATGGATTGTGCATGGCGAAACTCCTCATGAATGGAATGAACCGCTGCTGAACACCCCCTGCACCCACGCCGTTGAATGTTCAGTTCACCCTTAGTCGTCTGGCCATTCGCGCAATCGACACTGCGCATAAAAAAATTTACCGGCGGGGCAAAATCGCTAGAATCCGCACCCTCCCCCCACCGGATCTAAGTGCCCGTGACCACTCGCCTGGTGCCTTACGAACAGCTCGACAGCCACCAGCATGCCCGCTTGCTGGAGCTTGAGGTGCTGCCCGGACAGAAGGCGTTTAGCGGGGACATTCATGGCGCGCTGTACACCCTCGACAACGCGCCGCGGGGAGCGATCAGGGGCTTTGCCCTGCTCAGCGAGGAGTGGCCGGTGGCCTTCCTGCTGCTCAAGCGCCCGCCCTGCCTGCCGGCCTGGGCCGATGCCGACAGCGCCAGCCTGCACGCCCTGCAAGTGGACCGGCGGCACCAGGGCCGGGGCTTCGGCCAGGCCTGCCTGCAAGCGGTGCCTGAGGCCGCCCGCCAGGCCTGGCCCGAACTCAAGGGCCTGACCCTGGCGGTGGACAGCGACAACCAGCCGGCCCTCAGGCTGTACCGCAAGCTGGGCTGGGTGGAAAACGGCGAAGCCTGCAAGGGCCGGATCGGCTATGAACGGCGGATGGCGCTGGCGTTCTGACCCCGGGCCCTCGGCTGCAAACCCGATATCCGTTCTACAGCGGCTGCACCATCTCGTGCCAGGCCATGCCGCCGTGGTCCGACTCCGACGCCTTGATGTAGACAAAACCAAAGCGCTGGTACAGCGGTACATGGCGTTCCTTGCACATCAGGTGGATGCGCGCCTTGCCCAGTTCGCGCATGCGCGCGATGAAGGCTTGCAGCAGGTGCCGGGACAGGCCCAGGCCCTGGAAGTCCGGGTGCACCACCACCGACATGATCACCACTTCCGGGCCCGCCGGGTCGTGGCCGATCAGTTCCTTGAAGGCCTCGTCGGCCATCTGCACGTCGAAGGTGGCGCCGGAGTTGATGAAGCCGGCCACCACACCCTGCACTTCGGCAACGATGAAACCTTCGGGCCAGGTGGCGATGCGGGTGGCGATCTTGTCCCGGGTCGCGGCCTCGTCGCCTTCGTAGGCCAGGGTCTCGATGGCAAAGCAGCGGTCCAGGTCGGTGGGCAGGACGGTGCGGATCAGCGGAGTCGAAGCGGTCATGGGCGGCAACCTGGGGTCGGAGAAGGGCCGCCGATTCTACCAACAGTGCAGCCTGCGTATGCATTGCATAGGGATCGAAGGGACCGCCGTAAAGCTTTCATATAAGCCCTGGCAACGCCTGCGCCAAGGGCTTATCTATCAGCTCCCCGACGTCAGGGTGGCCGGCCCGAGCGGGCCGGAACCGCCCCGTCCTGCCCCCAGGAGCTTTCCCATGAGCAATATCCAGATCGGCCTTCTACTGCTGTTCGGCATTGCCGCCTTCGGCTGCATCACCCTGTACATCGACTTTGTCCACGAACGGCGCCGCGGCGAAAAATCCCTGGGCCGGGATCACAGCCCCACCAGGCGGTAACCCACCTGCAACTCGGTGATCAGATGCTGGGGCTGGGCCGGATCGGCCTCCAGCTTCTGCCGCAGATGGGCCATGTGCACCCGCAGGTAATGGGCGCGGTCGACGTAGTCCAGGCCCCAGACCTCCAGCAGCAACTGGCGATGGGTCAGCACCCGGCTCTGGCCACGGATCAGCGCGCAGAGCAGGCGGTACTCGATCGGCGTGAGGTGCACAGGCAGCCCTTCGCGGCGCACCTCATGGGTGGCCAGGTCGACCTCGATGGCACCAAAGGCCACCTTGCTGGTGGCGGCCGCCGTACCGCTCTGGCCATGACGGCGCAGTTGCGCGCGAATCCGCGCCAGCAGTTCCGGCACGCCGAACGGCTTGACCAGATAGTCGTCGGCGCCGGCATCCAGGGCGGCGACTTTCTCGTCCTCCCGATCCCGGGCCGACAGCACCAGGATCGGCACTGCCAGCCAGCCGCGCAGCTCGCTGATCAACTGCTTGCCGTCGCCGTCCGGCAGGCCCAGGTCGACGATCACCAGGTCCGGCTGGCGGCTGGCGGCATGGATCAGGGCGCGCTTGACGCTGTCGGCCTCGAACACCTGGAAACCTTCGTCCTCCAGGGCGATACCGACGAAACGGCGGATATTGGCTTCGTCCTCGACGATCAGGATGCGTGCGCTGCTCATAGGGTTTCCATGGAAGGCGGCTGAACCGCCGGCAAGGTGATGACAAAACTCAGCCCGGCATCGGCATGAGGCTGGGCCTCGATGCGCCCGCCATGGGCCTCGACGATACGTTTGGCCAGGGCCAGGCCCAGGCCGATGCCGGCCACGGCGGATTCCTGCTGACCGCGACTGAAGGCTTCGAACAGGCTGGCCGGGGAACTGCCCTTTGGGCAGCCCGGGCCGCTGTCGCTGACCTGCAGGATGATCTGCTGGTCGACCTGGCGGGCGCTGATCTGCACCAGGGTCCCGGCCGGGGTGTACTTGGCGGCGTTGTCCAGAAGGTTCACCAGCACCCGCTCCAGCAACAGCGCGTCCACTTCCACCAAGGGCAGCTGCGGCGCCATGGCCACTCGCATTTGATGCCCGGCCAGGGGCTCGCGCAGCTGGCGCAAGGCACTGCCGACAATCTCCTCCAGGGAGTTCCACTGGCGATTCAGGCGTACCCCGCGCTCCTGCATGCGCGCCATGTCCAGCAGGTTCTCGATCAGCCGCTGCATGGACGAAGCCTGATCGTGAATCCCTGCCAGCAGGTGCTTGAGCGGGCCCTGCGCAGCGTGGGGCAAGGCGGCGTCGGCGGCGCCGATGATGGTGGTCAAGGGCGTGCGCAGGTCATGGGAAATGGCCGCCAGCAGGGTGTTGCGCATGCGCTCGCCCTCCATCTGCAGCACAGTGCTCTGGGCCACCTCGACGTAATGCACGCGCTCCAGGGCAATCGCCAGCTGGCTCATGCAGGCCTCCAGCAGGCGCTGTTCTTCCGGCTCCTTGAGGCGCTCGGCATCCTCGGCTTCAAGCACCAGCACGCCACGCACCCGCATCGGCGCCTTGAGCGGCAGATAGCAGCCCTTGGCCGCCGCCAGGGTATCGGTGCCGCGCCCGGCCGGTTGGTCGTGGTCATAGGCCCACTGGGCGATGCTCTCGTCAATGGCCAGGGTATTGGCGCTCAGCGCCCGCACCCGGTTCTCGGCATCCGGCAACGCCAGCCCGACCCGGGCCTCGAACACCCCACTGAAGGTACGCAAGGCCACGGCGCAGATCTGCTCCTCGGTCAACGCCGCCGACAGCTCACGGGCCAGCCCGGCCAGGGAGGTGGCACGGCGCTCGCCCGCGGCCGCGGTACGCGCTTCATGGCGCAGGCGCGCGGTGAGCTGGCCGGTGATCAGGGCAATCCCCAGCATCAGGGCGAAGGTGAAGAAGTACTGGGTGTCGTTGACCGTGAACGACCACACCGGCTGGACGAAGAAGAAATCGAAGCACAGCACCGCCAGCATCGCCGCCCAGACGCCGGGGCCCCGCCCGTAGCGCAGCGCCACCAGGACCACGGTCAGCAGGAACAGCATGACCACGTTGGCCGGGTCGAACACTTTGAGCAGCAGCGCCGCCACCGCGGTGGCGGCAAAGCACGCCAGGCTCGCCCACAGGTAGGCCGGCGCGCGGCTGGGCGGCAGGCCGGCCTCGGGCTTGTCCACTGGCGCAGGGCGCCGGCTCAAGGGCCCGTTGGCGATCACGATCTGGTCGATTTCCGGGTGCTGGCGGCTGATGCGGTCGCTCACCGACTGGTGCCAGAACTGCCAGACCTTGCGCGGGTAATGGCCCAGCACCAGGCGATTGGCGTTGTGCTCGCGAGCGCAGGCCACCAGGGCTTCGGCGACATCCATGCCGGGCAAAGTGGCGGTCTCGGCGCCAAACTCGGCGGCCAGGGCCAGGGTCTTCATGGCCGCCGCATAACGGGCGGCGCCGGCGCCACGGCGCTGGGCCGAAGCCACGTGCACCACCATCCAGTCGGCTTCGAGCTTTTGCGCCAGGCGCGCGGCTTCGCGCACCAGGCGCTCATCCGCCGGGTCGCCGGCGATCCCCACCAGCAAGCGCTCGCGAGCCGGCCACAAGGCATTGATCGAACGCTCGCGGCGATAGTCGCGCATCTGTGCATCGACCCGGTCGGCGGTGCGGCGCAGGGTCAGTTCACGCAGGGCCAGCAGGTTGCCCTTGCGAAAGAAATGCCGTGAAGCGCGTTCGGCCTGGGGCCCGAGGTAGACCTTGCCGTCCTTGAGGCGGCGCAGCAGGTCATCCGGCGGCAGGTCGATCACCAGCACTTCGTGGGCTTCGTCGAACAGGTGGTCGGGCACCGTTTCGCGCACCCGGATGCCGATGATCCCGCTGACGATGTCGTTGAGGCTTTCCAGGTGCTGGACGTTGAGGGTGGTCCAGACATCGATCCCGGCCCGCAGCAATTCCTCCACGTCCTGCCAGCGCTTGGGATGGCGCGAGCCGGGCACGTTGCTGTGGGCCAGCTCGTCCACCAGCAGCACCGCCGGGTGGCGCGCCAGGGCGGCATCCAGGTCGAACTCCGGCAAGGCGTAGTCGCGGTGCATCAGGCGGTGGCGCTCCAACACTTGCAGCCCTTGCAGCAGCTCGGCGGTTTCTCGCCGGCCATGGGTTTCCACCACCCCGGCCACCACGTCGCGGCCCTGGGCCACTTCGTTGCGCGCCGCGGTGAGCATGGCGCAGGTCTTGCCGACTCCGGCGTTGGAACCGAAATAGATCCGCAGTTTGCCCCGTTGGGCCGCTTGCTCGTCCTGCTGCAGTTTTTCCAGCAGCGCATCGGGATCGGGGCGACCGTCGCGGGGCGGCATGTCAGCATCGAGAACAGCCATGTGCATCCTTAAATGGACAAGGCGGCACTCGAAAGAGCGCCGCCTTGCAAGTCCCTGTCAGACCAGGCCGAGGCCGGCCAGCAGCATGTCGATCAGCTTGATCCCGGCGAAGGGTACCAGCACCCCGCCCAGGCCGTAGATCAGCAGGTTGCGGTTGAGCAGCGCCGCGGCGCCAATGGCCCGGTACTTCACCCCCTTGAGCGCCAGGGGGATGAGGAACACGATGATCAGCGCGTTGAAGATCACCGCACTGAGAATCGCCGAGTTCGGGCTGTTCAGGTGCATCACGTTCAGCGCCGCCAGTTGCGGGTAAGTGGCGACGAAGGCGGCCGGTACGATAGCAAAATACTTGGCCACGTCGTTGGCCACGCTGAAGGTGGTCAGGGCGCCGCGGGTCATGAGCATCTGCTTGCCCACTTCCACCACTTCGATCAGCTTGGTCGGGTTGCTGTCCAGGTCCACCATGTTGCCGGCTTCCTTGGCCGCCTGGGTGCCGCTGTTCATGGCCACCGCCACGTCGGCCTGTGCCAGGGCCGGGGCGTCGTTGGTACCGTCGCCGGTCATGGCCACCAGCTTGCCCTTGGCCTGGTAGTCGCGGATCAGTTGCAGCTTGTCCTCGGGCCGCGCTTCGGCGAGGAAATCGTCGACCCCGGCTTCCACGGCAATGGCCGCCGCGGTCAGGCGGTTGTCGCCGGTGATCATCACGGTCTTGATGCCCATGCGCCGCAGCTCGGCGAAGCGCTCCTTGATCCCGCCCTTGACCACGTCCTTGAGCTCCACCACGCCCAGGGCCTGGGCGCCTTCGCTGACCACCAGCGGGGTGCTGCCACGGCGCGAGACTTCATCGACCTTGGCCTGCAAGGCCGGCGGGAAGCTGCCGCCCTGGGCCTCGATATGCCGGCGGATGGCATCGGCCGCGCCCTTGCGGATGCTCCGGCCCTCGGGCAGGTCGACCCCGCTCATGCGGGTCTGGGCGGTGAACTGCACGAAGCTGGCGCCCAGGGCGTGAAGGTCACGCCCACGGATGTCGAACAGTTGCTTGGCCAGCACCACGATGCTCCGGCCTTCCGGGGTCTCGTCCGCCAGGGAAGCCAGTTGCGCGGCTTGCGCCAGTTCGCTGTCCTTGATCCCCGGCGCCGGCAGGAAGGCGCTGGCCTGGCGGTTGCCCAGGGTGATGGTGCCGGTCTTGTCCAGCAGCAGCACGTCCACGTCCCCCGCCGCTTCCACGGCGCGGCCGGAGGTGGCAATGACATTGGCCGACATCATCCGGCTCATGCCCGCCACACCGATGGCCGAGAGCAGGCCACCGATGGTGGTGGGGATCAGGCACACCAGCAGCGCCACCATCACCGTGGCGCTGATCACACTGCCGGTGCCGCTCATGGCCACGGCGAAGATCGAGTACGGGCTCAGGGTCACGATCACCAGCAGGAACAGCAGGGTCAGGCCCACCAGGAGAATGGTCAGGGCCACCTCGTTGGGAGTCTTCTGGCGCTTGGCCGACTCCACCATGGAGATCATGCGGTCCAGGAACGACTCGCCTGGGTTGACGCTGATGCGCACCACCAGCCAGTCCGACAGCACCCGGGTGCCGCCGGTGACCGAGGAAAAGTCGCCCCCGGCCTCGCGGATCACCGGCGCCGATTCACCGGTGATGGCGCTTTCGTCCACCGTGGCCACGCCTTCGATGACCTCGCCGTCCAGGGGCACCAGGTCGCCGGCCTCGATCAGCACCACCATATCCTTGCGCAGTTCGCTGGCGGCCATGGGCAACCAGGCGGCGCCATGCCGGGGCTGTTGCAGCAGCTTGGCCAGGGTCTGGCGCTTCATGCCCTTGAGGCTCGCCGCCTGGGCCCGGCTGCGGCCCTCGGCCAGGGCTTCGGCAAAGTTGGCAAACAGCACGGTGAACCACAACCACAGGGTGATGCTGAGGATAAAGCCGCTGGGGGCCTCACCCTCGCCGCCCAGGGACTGGAACCACAGCAGGGTGGTGAGAAGGCTGCCCAGGTAGACCACGAACATCACCGGGTTCTTCCACTGCGCCTGGGGCAGCAGTTTCTTCACGGCATCCAGGCACGCGGTGAGCACTAGCCCACGGTCGAACAACGCTATACGAGGGTTGCTACTCATGATCGACGTCTCTTACTCACTGGCCGCAACGGGCGAGGAATGCAGGGGCGCTTGGGCATCCAGCGCCAGGTTGAGTTGCAGCACATTGACCCGGGGCTCGCCCAGCAGGCCGAAGGTGCGGCTTTCGCTGTGCGCCTGCAGCAGCATCAGCACGTCCACGGCGGCCATTTGCCGCTGGCGGGCCACCCGGTTCAGTTGCAGCCGGGCGTTGGCCAGGGAGATGTGCGGGTCCAGGCCGGAGGCCGAGGCGGTCACTGCGTCCACTGGCACCGGCATGTCTGCCGCCAGGCCATTGAGCTGGCGATAGGCGCTGACCCGCGCGGCCACGCTGTCCACCAGCTTCTGGCTGGTGGGGCCCAGGTTGCTGGCGCCACTGGCCCCGGCGTTGTAGGGCTGGGGCACACTCTTGCTCGGGTCCAGCGGATCGCTGCCCAGGGTCATGCTCGGGCGGCCCTGGAAATACTCCGGGCGGTCGAACGCCTGGCCGATCAGCGCCGAGCCCACGACCCGGCCATCACGCTGCACCAGACTGCCCTGGGCCTGGAACGGAAACAGCAGGTTGGCCAACCCCGTGGTAACCAGCGGATAGGCCAGCCCGGTGAGCAGCATGAAGAACACCGCCGACACCAGCACCGGGCGCAACAGGCCCTTGAACAGCAGCGCGGTGGCGCCCTGGGTTTGCATTTGCGTAGTCATCACAACCCCTTACTTGTAGGTCTGGCCGGCGAGCAACTGCAGTTGCTCCACCAGCGGGCCGAGCGCGAGGGCCGGCAGGAAAGTCAGGCCACCGACCACCAGCACCACGAACACCACCAGCAACATGAACAGCGGCGTGGCGGTGGGAATGGTGCCGGCACCGGCCGGGATGTTCTTTTTCGCCGCCAGGGAACCGGCCACGGCCAGCATCGGCAGCATGGTGAAGAAGCGCCCCATGAGCATCGCCAGGCCAATGGTGGTGTTGAAGAACGGTGTATTGGCGTTCAGGCCGGCAAACGCCGAACCGTTGTTGGCGGTGCCCGAGGCGTAGGCGTAGAGCACCTCACTGAAGCCATGGGGGCCCAGATTGTTGAGGCTGTTGAGAGTGCCCGGCCACAGTGCCGCCAGGGCGGTGAAACCGAGGATGCAGATCGGGTGCGCGAGCACCGAGAGCATCACCAGCTTGATCTCCCGGGCCTCGATCTTCTTGCCGAGGAACTCAGGGCTGCGACCGATCATCATGCCCACCAGGAACACCGTCAGCAGGGCGTACTGGATCAGGTTGATAAAGCCCACGCCGTCGCCGCCGAACACACAGTTGAGCATCATCTGCGCCAGGGGTACGAAGCCGCCCATGGGGGTCAGCGAGTCGTGCATGGCATTCACCGAACCGGTGGTGGCGCCGGTGGTGGTGGTGACGAACAGCGCGGTGTCGGCAATGCCGAAGCGCAGCTCCTTGCCTTCCATGTTGCCGCCGCTCTGGGTCTCCGACATCTGCTGGTCGGCACCGGCCTGGGTCAGCAGCGGGTTACCGCCCTGCTCCGCGGTGAAGACAATCGCCAGGAAGCCGACGAACATCACCAGGAAAGTGCCGAAGAACACCCAGCCCTGACGCCGACGCAGCAGCATGCTGCCGAAGGCATAGGTCAGGGCCGAAGGGATCAGCAACATGCTGAGGATGTGCAGGACGTTGGTCAGCGGCGTCGGATTCTCGAACGGGTGGGCCGCGTTCATGCTGAAGAAGCCGCCACCGTTGGTGCCGATGTGCTTGATCGACTCGAAACTGGCCACGGCGCCGACGATCAGTTGCTGCTGGGCGCCTTCCAGGGTGGTGGCCAGGGCCTGGGAGTTGAGGGTCTGGGGCATGCCCTGCCAGACATAGACCAGGGCCATGACCAGGCACAACGGCAGCATCACCCGGTACAGGGTGCGGGTGAAGTCGACCCAGTAGTTGCCGATATCCGCCGAGCTGGAACGGCTCAGGCCGCGAATGAAGCCGGCTGCGGCGACAACACCTGCGGTAGCGCCGACGAACATCAGGAAGGTGATCACTGCCATCTGGCTGAAGTTCGACAGGCTGCTTTCACCTGAGTACGCCTGCCAGTTGGTGTTGGTGATAAAGGACGCGGCGGTGTTGAACGCCAGGTCCGGGGTCTGCGCCGCCAGCCCCAGGGGGTTGAGCGGCGTGCTGCCTTGCAGGCGCAGCAGCAGGTAGCCCAGCAGCATCATCGCCGCGTTGGACAGCAGCAGGGCCGAGCCATAGCGGGCCCAGCCCATGGTTTCAGCCGGGTCGATCCCCAGCAGGCGGTAGGTGGCACGCTCCGGCAAGGCGTGGCCACGGCCGCTGAAGACCCGGGCCAGCCATTGGCCCATCAGCGCGGCCAGCCCGGTCATCAGGCCGAGGATCACCGCGTATTCCAGCACAGTACTCAACATGTCGATGCTCCGTTCAAATCTTGCCCATGGCGACGATGACCAGGGCCGTCAATACAAAGAACCCCAGGGTCAGGCCCACGAAGATCAGGTCGAACATGGCTGGTTTCCTTTCTGGTAGATGCCCGGACGGGCGAATGAAAGTGGGTGGCAGTTGCTGCGTGCGGTCATCAGAATTTCTCGGCACGGATCAGCGCATAACCCAGGTAGGCAAACAGCAGCACGGCGCACAAACCACTGGCGCCGTAGATGAATGGCAGTGTCAGCAAGGCAGCTCTCCCCTTAATGCTCAAAGGCGGTGCCGGGAGCGCAAAGCGCAACCCGGGCACGGCCGGTCAGGGCACCCGCGACGGGCGCCGGCAGGGAGTCGGGAACGCCTCGTCCACCGCTCTCCTCTGCGCCACGCAGGTTAGGTGAGGGCGCATCAAGGTCGGGCACTGATTGCCGGGGGCGGCATTAAGACGGCGTAAAGATTGCGGCGGTGTGGGGCGGGAGAATCGGGGACGGGCCAGCGCCCCCGAGGGGGTCATTCACTTTTCAGGGGCAGCCAGATTTCCAGTACCCCGGTGCCGGCCTGGGGGTTGAAGTCGGCGCTGTAGCGCTCGAATTCCGGGGCATCGGCGGCCTCTCGACCCGACTGGGGCAGCCAGGTGTTCCAGATGTAGTCGAAGGTCCGGGGCAAGTCCTGCAAGGCGCCGCCATGCTCGAACACCGCATAGTGCTGCGGCTGCACCTCGATCCAGCGATAGCGCTCGGGCAGATCGTCGAGCTTGCTGATCTCGACCCCGGCGATGTACTCGAAGCCGCCCTGGCCGTCGGGGTTGCAGCAGATGCCATAGGTCTTGCGGTCGACCTGCCCCGGCACCTTGCCAATGTGCGGCACAAAGCGCTGCCACAGCAGGCCGATGTCCTGGCGAGTGGCAGGAGTGAATCGTTCGCCGAGGCCGGCGATCAGCAAAAAACGCTCCCTCTCGAAGCGCGGTTCTGGGCCTCTGCCCTGTTCTTGCTCATCCATGAATGCCACTCCTGCCGCAGAAAAGATGGGTTCGGCACGAAGTATAGAAGCCAATAGCCAAGGCCAGGATCAGAGCGCCGGAAGGTCTGCCGCGCCCGTACCAAGGATGAACTCCTGGTAGCCGGATAGAATCACGTACACCGCGAAATAGCAGAAGATCGCCGCAGATGCCAGGTAGGAATAGCGCAACAGCTTGTCCCCCAGCAGCTTGCCGCCCTGGGTCGCGGCCAGGCACAGGCCCAGGGTCCAGACCAGCCCGGCACAGAAAAAGCCGGCCAGGAACAATCCCGAATCGGCAATCCCACCGCCCCCGGATCGGGCAATCAGGGTGCCGCCCACGGCAGCGAACCAGAGGATCGCACTGGGGGACGACATGGCCAGGAAGATCCCGCGAAAAAACTCCCGGCGCGGCGAGCCCTGGTCCGCCTCCCCGGCGGTGGCCAGCACCGCGCTGTGATGGAGGGCGGCGTAGATCATCTTCGCCGCGAAGTACACCAGCAGGGCCGAACCGCCGATCCACAGCACCCAGCGCACGCTTTGGTATTGCAGCAGCACGGTCATCCCGGCCAGGGCCAGCAGCGCATAGATCAGGTCGCCGACACAGGTCCCCAGGCCCAGGCAGAAGCCCTGGAAATAACCCCGTTGCATGGCCAGGGTAATCATCGCGATATTGGCCACGCCGATGTCCAGGCACAGCGAAAGGCTCAACAAGAAGCCGCTGGTAAACTCCATCATTCATCCCGTTTGCTGCTGTTGTTCGAAGAGGGGCGAGGTGCGAGGAGCCCGGAAAAGCCGGGCCGGCTGAGGCAGCTCACAGCCCTTGCAGGCAAGAAGCGTGCACGTTATAGCGGCAAATCCTGCACCCTCGCAAATCCGCCCGGCGCACCAAAAATAATTTTCCGCGCCTCTGGACAAGCCGGCGGCGGCGCCCGTATCGTCTGCCCCGCAGGCCACCGCAGTGGCCAACGTCGCTCGGACGGTTCCGGGCGCTTACGTCTTTTCGAGGCAACAATGGCCGAACAAGGTTCGCCGCGCCGCTTTGCGCGCATCGATCGTCTTCCCCCCTATGTTTTCAATATCACTGCCGAGCTGAAGATGGCTGCGCGTCGGCGCGGCGAAGACATCATCGACTTGAGCATGGGTAACCCCGACGGCCCTACCCCGCCGCATATCGTCGAGAAACTGGTCACCGTCGCCCAGCGCGAAGACACCCACGGCTACTCCACCTCCAAGGGCATTCCGCGGCTGCGCCGGGCGATTTCCCGCTGGTACAAGGACCGCTACGAGGTCGATATCGACCCGGAAAGCGAAGCCATCGTCACCATCGGTTCCAAGGAAGGCCTGGCGCACCTGATGCTGGCCACCCTGGACCAGGGCGACACGGTGCTGGTGCCCAACCCCAGCTACCCGATCCACATCTACGGCGCGGTCATCGCCGGCGCCCAGGTGCGCTCGGTGCCGCTGGTGCCCGGGGTGGATTTCTTCACCGAGCTGGAGCGGGCCATCCGCGGTTCGATCCCCAAGCCGAAGATGATGATCCTCGGCTTCCCGTCCAACCCCACCGCCCAGTGCGTGGAGCTGGATTTCTTCGAACGGGTGATCGCCCTGGCCAAGCAGTACGACGTGCTGGTGATCCATGACCTGGCCTACGCCGACATCGTCTACGACGGCTGGAAAGCCCCGTCGATCATGCAGGTGCCGGGCGCCAAGGACATCGCGGTGGAGTTCTTCACCCTGTCCAAGAGCTACAACATGGCCGGCTGGCGCATCGGCTTCATGGTGGGCAACCCGGAACTGGTCAGCGCCCTGGCGCGGATCAAGAGCTACCACGACTACGGCACCTTCACCCCGTTGCAGGTGGCGGCGATTGCCGCCCTGGAAGGCGACCAGCAATGCGTGCGCGACATTGCCGAACAGTACCGGCAGCGGCGCAACGTGCTGGTCAAGGGCCTGCACGAACTGGGCTGGATGGTGGAGAACCCCAAGGCCTCGATGTACGTCTGGGCCAAGATTCCCGAGGCCTACGCGCACCTGGGCTCCCTGGAGTTCGCCAAGAAGCTGCTGGCCGAGGCCAAGGTCTGTGTCTCGCCGGGGGTGGGTTTTGGTGAATACGGCGACGATCACGTGCGCTTCGCCCTGATCGAAAACCAGGACCGGATTCGCCAGGCAGTGCGCGGCATCCGCGGCATGTTCCGCGCTGACGGGCTGGTGCAGAAAAGCTGAGATGCTTTCAGCCACAAAAAAACCGCAGTGATGCGGTTTTTTTGTACTCGCGTTTCACCGACAACCTGCTCCCTGTAGGAGCCGGCTTGCCGGCGAAGCCGTTTAAACCACCAACGACAGCAGCAGGATAAAGATCAGGCCCACCACCGAAAGGATGGTTTCCATCGCCGTCCAGGTCTTGAACGTCTCGGCCACGGTCATGTTGAAGTACTGCTTGACCAGCCAGAACCCGGCGTCGTTGACGTGGGACAGGATCAGCGAGCCGGCGCCGGTGGCCAGCACCAGCAGCTCACGGTTGACCCCGGGAATCATCCCTACCACCGGCACCACGATGCCGGCACCGGTGATGGTGGCCACGGTGGCCGAACCGGTGGCGATACGGATCACCGCCGCCACCAGCCACGCCAGGAGGATCGGCGAGATCTGCGCATTGACCGCCATATGGCCGATCACGTCACCCACGCCGCTGGTCACCAGCATCTGCTTGAAGCCGCCACCGGCACCGATGATCAGGATGATCGCCGCGGTCGGCGCCAGGCTGGCATCCAACAGTTTGAGAATCTGCTTGGAACCGATGCCCTGCTTGTAGCCGAAGGTGTACAGCGACAGCAGCAGCGCCAGCAGCAAGGCGGTGATCGGGTGGCCGATCATGTCCATCCAGATGCGGAAGAAGTGTCCGTCCGGCAGCGCCACGTCGGCGAAGGTCTTGAGCAGCATCAGGAACACCGGCAGCAGCACGGTCACCAGGGTCACGCTGAAGCTGGGCAACTGGGCAGCCTGGGGCTCGCGGGCCAGTTGGTCCACCAGTTCCTGGGACGGATTGCCGGGAATGTACTTGGCAATGAAAGTGCCGTAGATCGGCCCGGCGATGATCGCCGTGGGCAGCGCCACGATCAGCCCATACAGGATGGTCTTGCCGATGTCGGCGCCGAACACGCCGATGGCCAGCAGCGGCCCCGGGTGCGGCGGCACCAGGCCGTGCACCGCCGACAGGCCGGCCAGCAGCGGAATGCCGATCTTGATCAGCGACACCCCGGTACGCCGCGCAACGATGAACACCAGCGGAATCAGCAGCACGAAGCCGATCTCGAAGAACAGCGGGATGCCCACCAGGAAGGCGGCAAACATCATCGCCCACTGCACCCGCTCCTTGCCGAACGAGCGGATCAGGGTCTGGGCGATCTGATCGGCGCCACCGGACTCGGCCATCATCTTGCCGAGCATGGTACCCAGGGCCAGGATGATGCCGACAAAACCGAGCACGCCACCAAAGCCGTCCTGGAACGCCTTGATGATCTTGTCCACCGGCATGCCCGACGTCAGGCCGAGGAAACCCGCGGCGATGATCAGAGCGATGAAGGGGTGCAGCTTGAATCGGGTGATCAACACGATCAGCCCGATGATAGTGACCACTGCATCAACCAGCAGATAGGTCTCTTGGGACATGCCAAACATGGGATTGCCTCCGGTTTGTTGTTTTTATTAAAGCGTTAAAAACAAGGGCCGAGTGGGATAGCGCTACCTTTTTCGAGCCAGCACTTAATGTGAAGGTTCCAGGCCATGCTCCAGCCACCATTGGTTGGCCAGTTCGGCCAGGCGCTGGACGCTCAGGGTGCTGGCATCCAGGGCCAGGGTGAGCGGCTCCCCCACCGGGGATTCGAGAGTGGCGAACTGACTGTCGATCAGGGTCGAAGGCATGAAATGCCCTGGCCGGTGCGCCACACGGTCGGCGGCGACTGCCGGAGTCAGTTCGAGAAAGACAAAGCCCAGGCCGGGCGTGGCGGCGCGCAGGCGCTCGCGGTACTTGCGCTTGAGCGCCGAGCAGGTCAGTACCGGGTGCTGGCCGGCGGCCAGGGCACGACGCAGTTCATCGCACAGGCTGTCGAGCCAGCCGGCACGGTCTTCGTCGTCGAGGGGAATGCCGGCACTCATCTTGGCGATGTTCGCCGCCGGGTGGAAGGTATCGCCTTCAATGGCCATGGCGCCGCTGCGCTGGCACAGGGCCTGACTGACACTGGACTTGCCGCAGCCGGCAACACCCATGATGACCAGGGCGGTGATGGGTTGACTCATGAAACACCTCAGCGCGCAGACAGCGCTACCTTCGCAAATAAAAAATCTAGTACAAAAACAGTGTCTGCCGACGCCTTCTTGTCATTTTTGTGGGTTGCCGCGTATATAGTCCGCCAAACCAAAGAGCGAGGGTCAGGCACACCTCGCTCACGCATTGCAGCTGTTTCAGGACAGCGCTACCTTAGAGACTTGAATTTTGTTTGGCAAGCCGTCTGATGACCACTCATAAAAACGATAAAAACACCCGTACCACGGGTCGTCCCACCCTCAATGAAGTCGCCCGCCTGGCCGGAGTCAGCCCGATTACCGCCTCCCGGGCCCTGCGCGGCGTCAGCAGCGTGGCCACCGAACTGGTGGAAAAGGTGCAGAAGGCCGCGCAGGAACTGAACTACGTGGTCAACTCCGCCGCCCGCGCCCTGGCTTCGGCGCAGAGCCAGTCGGTGGTGGTGCTGGTGCCGTCGCTGTCCAACCTGCTGTTCATCGAAACCCTGGAAGCCATCCACCAGGTACTGCGCCCCAAAGGCTTCGAAGTGCTGATCGGCAACTGCCACTATTCTCGGGACGAAGAAGAGAACCTGCTGCGCAACTACATGACCTACCAGCCCCGGGGGCTGCTGCTGACCGGTTTCGACCGCACCGAAAGCGCCCGACGGATGATCGAGGCGAACAACATTCCCTGCGTCTACATGATGGACCTGGACTCCGGCGCCGGGCTCAACTGCGTGGGCTTCTCGCAATTGAACGCCGGCGAAACGGCGGCCCAGCATCTGATTTCCCGCGGGCGCAAGCACCTGGCCTACGTCGGTGCGCAACTGGACCAGCGCACCCTGCTGCGCGGCGAAGGTTTCCGCCGTGCCCTGCAGCAGGCCGGGCGGTACAACCCCGACCTGGAACTGCTGACCCCACGGCCCTCGTCCGTCGGCCTGGGGGCCGAGCTGTTCCTGCAACTGATGCAGAGCCAGCCCCAGGTGGACGCGATCTTCTTCGGCAACGACGACCTGGCCCAGGGCGCGCTGCTGGAAGCCATGCGCTGCGGGATCAAGGTGCCCGAGCAGGTGGCGGTGCTGGGCTTCAACGACCTGCCCTCCTCCGAACACATGGTGCCGCGCCTGAGCAGCATCAGCACTCCGCGCGAAGCCATTGGCCGCCGCGCCGCCGAACAGATGCTGACCCTGCTAGCCGGCAACAGCGTGGCCGAGCCGGTGGTGGACATGGGCTTTGAACTGCGGGTTCGGGAAAGCACCTGAAACGCCTCAGGGCCTGACGCTCAGGACACTGAGCAACAGGCCGAAGCCCACCAGCACCGCGCCGAACAACTGATCGATCCGGCGTTTGTAGGCCAGTAGCCGGCCGGCAATCGCCGGTGCCGAGAAAAACAGCGCCACCAGCACGAACCACAGCACGTGGGCCAGGACGATGATCGCGCCGTAGCCGATCTGTACCGGCAAGGCCGTGCCCGGCTGAATCACCTGCATGAACAGACTGAGAACGAAAATCATCGTCTTGGGGTTCAGGGCATTGGTCAGAAAGCCACTGCGCAAGGCGCCCCAGGTCGACATCCGAGCCCCCTCTGCCGGTTCTTCCCCCGGACGTTGCTCAGGGCTGCGCAACAGCTTGATGCCCAGGTAGATCAGGTACAGCGCACCCGCGATCTTCAAGCCGGTAAACCACAGCAGCGACTGCTGCAACAGCACCCCCACCCCCAGCAAGCTGTAGCCGATATGCACCATGACCCCGAGCCCGATGCCCAGGGCCGTGAACACGCCGTGGCGGCGCGAAAGCAGCAGGCTGTTGCGGGTTACCAGGGCAAAGTCGGCCCCGGGGCTGAGTACAGCAAGAATGGTAATGGTGATTACGAGTAACAGTTCGGTCACGTTGAATACGCCTAGGCTATAGAATCAGGCACTACTGTATTGGGACCATGACCCAGGCCGATAACGATGAAAACTGACATTCCTGGTGATAAAAACTCACAACTCTCGCGACGGCGCCTGCCCCCGCTGAGCGCCTTGCGCTGCTTCGAAGCCGCTGCACGCCTGGAAAGCTTCACCCAGGCCGGCGCCACCCTGCACCTGACCCACGGCGCCATCAGCCGTGCGGTGCGCGCCCTGGAAGAGGACCTCGGCACCCCTCTCTTTGAGCGCCGCAGCCAGCGGGTCTTTCTCACCGCCGCCGGAGCCGAACTGCTGCACAGCGTGACCCAGGCCCTGGACCTGATCGAGAGCACCGCCAGCCGCCTGCGAGCCCCGGCTCCCGCAGCACCGCTGGTGCTGTCCTGCGAGCCGACGCTGCTGATGCGCTGGCTGATTCCGCGCATGCCGGGGTTCTATGCCGAGCACCCGCAAGTGCCGATCCAGCTGCTGGCCGGCGGCGGGCCCTTCTCGTTCGGTGCCGGTATCGACCTGGCGATCCGCCGCAACGACTTTGCCTGGAGCCGCGACACCCAGGCCCACTGGCTATTCGACGAAGCCATAGGCCCGGTATGCCGCCCCGAGCGCCAGGCCGACTGGACCCCGGCAACGGCCGGGCTGGCGCAACTGGCGGCGCAGGCACCGCGCCTGCACAGCGCCACCCGGCCGCACGCCTGGCAACAGTGGCTGCAATTGCAGCAACAACCGGTTGCCCCGACGCCACCGGAGCAGGTCTTCGAGCACTTCTACTTCAGCCTGCAAGCGGCCGTGGCCGGGCTGGGTCTGGCCATTGCCCCCTGGCAACTGGTGCGTGACGACCTGGAGGGCGGGCTGCTGTGTGCGCCCTTCGGCTTTGTCGCCGATGGCAGCGCTTATTACCTGCTTTCCCCCCAGGCCATAGACCCGGATTCGGCCAGCGGAAAACTGCTGCACTGGTTGCGCCGGCAAGCCCTGGCGTAGGCACTCAGGCAGGCGGGGCCACGGCCCCCAGCGCCGGGTCCTCGCCGCTGAGCAACTGCACCAGGGCCAGGGCCCCCTTCTGCAAAGGCTGGTTCTTCAACCACACCGCGTGCACCGGCAACACCAGGCCGTTGTCGATGTTCTTGAAATGCAGCCGTTGCAAGCGCCCCGCCGCCAGCAACGGCTGGATCACCGACAGCGGGAAATTGCCCCAGCCGATCCCCGCCTCCACCATGTGCAGGGCCATGGCCAGGCTGTCGGTGCGCCACAGCGACTCGCCCACCAGGGGCCGGGTATCACTCAGGGGCAGGTCGCGGCTGGCCACCACCACCTGACGGACCTTGATCAGCTCTTCCAGGTACAGCGAACCGTCACTGGCCTGGAACACAGGGTGCCCGGCACAAATGCAGGCAATCATCCGCTCGCAGCCCAGGTACTGGAAATACTCCAGGGCATTCACGCTCAACCCGGCAAAGGCCACGCCGACGCTGACCCGGCCACTGTGCAAAAGGTGCAGCACGTCATCCTGGGGAGCACTGAGCAGCTCGACTTCCAGCAGCGGATAACGCTCGGCAATCAGCTTGATGGCGGCCAGTACCCGTTGCTTGTCGATGTCATCCACCACCGCGATCGACAGCTTGCTCTCCAGGCCCAGGGACAGCTCGACGGCATGCACCTGCAATTGCTTGAGCTGGTCGGCAATCAGCCGCGCATGGGGCGCCAGGGACAAGGCCAGCGGCGTGGGCAGCGGCTCGCGGTGGCTGCGATCGAACAGCGCATACCCCAACTCCGCCTCGAGGTTGGCGATGCCCATGCTCACGGCCGAAGGCACCTTGCCCAAAGAACGCGCCGCCGCAGAAAAGGAGCCGCGATCGAGCACGGCGAGAAACAACTGGATGCTGTCGCTGGAGAAGTTCATGAGAAACAACCTATCAGGAAAACTGAAAGCTTCCGACTTTTTCTGTCACCTTGATTGAAGCTATCTTCCGCGCCCTGCGCCACCCTCAGGCTGGCCATTCCCATTCAAAATCGAGGAACCCGCATGCAAGGCGTGAAACGCAAACTGGTCTATGTCTCTTTATTCGAAGTGTTCGGCATGACCTTCTCGGCCCTGGGCCTGGCCCTGCTGTCCGGCACCTCGCCCAGCAGCACCGGGCCACTGGCGGTGGTCATCACCAGCATCGCGGTGACCTGGAACTTCATCTACACCACCCTGTTCGAGCGCTGGGAAAGCCGCCAGCCATCGCGCACCCGTACGGTCAAGCGGCGCATTGCCCATGCCGTGGGTTTCCAGTTGACCCTGATCGTGTTCCTGATCCCGCTGATCGCCTGGTGGATGGCGATCAGCCTGGTGCAGGCCTTTCTCCTGGACCTGGCGCTGATCCTGTTCATCCCCTGCTACACCTTTGCCTTCAACTGGCTGTTCGACCGGGTTTTCGGCTTGCCGGCCTCGGCCCTCCCCGATCCGGCCTGAGATACCCGTATCGGCAAATTGATCGTCGCCGAGACGACGCCACGCTGTTAGATTCCCATGGCCATCCAGTACCACGAACAAGGAAGCGTCATGGGAACCCGCTGCAGAATTCTCGGTAAAGCCTCGTCCATCAATGTCAGGAAAGTCTTGTGGACCTGTGAGGAGCTTGGGCTTTCCTACCAGCAGGAAGACTGGGGTAGTGGCTTTCAGTCCACCCATACCCCTGAGTTTCTCGCCCTCAACCCCAATGCCCAGGTACCGGTGCTGATCGACGACGCCGGGGTCCTGTGGGAATCCAACAGCATCTGCCGCTACCTGGCCAACCTGCACCCCGGCAGCGGCCTGCTGCCCACGGCCCCGCGCGCCCGGGCCCTGGTTGAACAGTGGATGGACTGGCAGGCCACCGAGCTGAACCCGTCCTGGAGCTATGCCTTCATGGGCCTGGTGCGCCAGCATGCGGATTACCAGGACAGCCAGCGCATCGGCGCCAGCCTGCTGGCCTGGAATGCCAAGATGCAAATCCTCGAACGCCAGCTCGAGCGCTCGGGCGCCTATGTTCTGGGCGAGGATTTCAGCCTTGCGGATATCGTTCTTGGTCTCTCGGTGAATCGCTGGAAGATGACCCCCATGGAGCACCCGGCCTACCCCGCCGTGGCCGCCTACTACGAACGCCTCAGCCTGCACCCGGGCTTCATGCTGCACGGGCGCAATGGCATCGCCTGAGCTGGCCATCCCTCCTCTGGCCCAACGGAGATTCGAAATGAACGGACTTAACGTACTACTGACCGGCGCTTGCGGCAGGATCGGCAAGGTGTTTTTTCAGGGCTCCCAGGAGCGCCACCGCTTCACCCTCACCGACCGGGTGGAGCCGGACTTCGAAATCCCCGCGCCACACCGCTTCGTGCGCCTGGACCTCGACGACCCGCAAGCCATCGGCCGCCTGCTCCCGGGGATCGACGTCATCGTGCACCTGGCCGGCATTCCCCATGCCAGCGCCAGCTTCGACGAGTTGCTGCCGAACAACATCCTCGCCACCACCTACCTGTTCGAGGCCGCGGTACAGGCCGGTTGCCGGCGCCTGGTATTTGCCAGCAGCGCCCAGACCATCGAGGGCTACCCGGTGGACCGGCAGATCACTCCGGGCATGCCGGTGATGCCAGCCAACCTGTATGGCGTGAGCAAGTGCTACGGCGAGGCGCTATGCGCCTTCTATGCCGCCAAGCGCGGGCTGTCCTGCATTGCCCTGCGCATTGGTGCGTTCGAAGACCCGAAACACCACGAACTGACCACCACCCGCGACCTGAGCGCCTGGCTCAGCCCACGGGATGCAGTGCAGTTGTTGCAACGGGCAGTGGAAACCCCGGGGGTGCAACTGCTGATCGGCCACGGCATTTCCAACAATCGCTTCAAGCGCCTGGACCTCAGCGAAACCACCCGGGTGCTGGGCTACGAACCGGTGGACGATGCCTTCCAGGAAAATTTCGGCATTCCCATCACCTACTGAGCCACCACGGGGCACCCGCCGTCACGCGCGGGTGCCCGGCATTGCGCTATAAATCCGGCAGATGTAACGAAATACGACAATAAATCAGCGCATCCTCCGGTTTACGCACGTGGATTCACAATCCTTGGTTTCCGTTAGCAGGCTAAGATTTCCGCTCTGTGTCCTGTGGAATTCCCTGCATGCCCGCCTCTGCCCCGCTCACCAGCGACCTCGACCCTCAACGCGCCGCCGGCATCAGCGCGCGCATCGACCGCCTGCCTGCCGTGGCCACGATCTGGCGCCTGGTGGCGCTGCTGTCCATTGGCGGTTTTTTCGAGCTGTACGACCTGTTCCAGACCGCCTACATCAGCCCGGGGCTGATCCGCGACGGGATCTTCGCCAGCGGCAACCAGGGGGTGTTCGGTTTTTCCGACCAGGCGGCCTTCGCCTCGGCGACCTTTCTCGGCCTGTTCCTCGGCGCCAGCCTGCTGAGCCCGATAGCCGACCGCTTCGGACGCCGGGCGATCTTCACCTTCGCCCTGATCTGGTACACCCTGGCCACGGTGCTGATGGGGCTGCAGAGCACGGCGCTGGGGATCATCTGCATGCGATTCCTGGTAGGCATCGGCCTGGGCATCGAACTGGTGACCATCGACGCCTACCTCAGCGAACTGGTGCCCAAGCGCATGCGCAGCTCGGCCTTCGCCTTTGCCTTTTTCGTGCAGTTCCTGTCGGTGCCGGCAGTGGCGCTGATGTCCTGGTGGCTGGTGCCCCAGGCGCCCTGGGGGATCTCCGGCTGGCGCTGGGTGGTGCTGGCCAGCGCGGTGTTCGCCCTGTTCATCTGGTGGTTGCGCTCACGCTTGCCAGAGTCGCCACGCTGGCTCGCCCAGCACGGGCGATTCGACGAAGCCGACCGGATCCTGCAAGGCCTCGAGACCCGTTGCGCCCGGGACTACGCCAAGCCGCTGGATGAGCCCGAACCCCAGGCCGTGGATATCCAGGGCCGTGGGCGCTTCGCCGATATCTGGCAACCGCCCTACCGCCGCCGGGCCCTGATGCTGATCGTGTTTCACGTGTTCCAGGCCATCGGCTTCTTCGGTTTCGGCAACTGGCTGCCGGCGCTGCTGTCGGGCCAGGGCGTGAGCGTCACCCACAGCCTGCTGTACGCCTTCATCATCACCCTGGCCTACCCCCTGGGGCCGCTGCTGTTCGTGCGTTTCGCCAACCGCTTCGAGAACAAGTGGCAGATCGTCGGCTCGGCCCTGGGCGCCATGACCTTCGGCACCTTGTTCGCCCTGCAGAGCAGCGCCCTGGGGCTGATTGTCTGCGGGGTGATGATCACCTTTTGCAATGCCTGGCTGAGCTTCAGCTACCACTCCTACCAGAGCGAATTGTTCCCCACCAACATTCGCGCCCGGGCGGTGGGCTTCTGTTACTCGTTCAGCCGCTTGTCGACGGTGTTCAGCAGTTTGCTGGTGGGCTTTTTCCTCGAGCATTTCGGCACGCCCGGGGTCCTGGCCTTTATCGTCAGCAGCATGCTGATCGTGATCCTGACCATCGGCCGCTTCGGGCCGCGCACCCGCAACCTGGCCCTGGAAGACATTGCCCACGCATGAAGACGGCGCCGGCAGCGGTTGCCTGAAAGCGGCAAGACTTGTCCGCTTGCTGGCAGCCACGACCGGCGTCTTGAGCCAAGCCCTTGATATACAAGGGCGTATCAATCGGCATGGAACTTGCTAAAACCTCAGCCTAGTTCTCTTACACAGGTTCCCGATCATGTTGGTCAACGCCCAGAAATCCGTTTCGGTGCAGCCCACCTCGCGCACCGATATGGACCCGACTACCGCAGCCGCCAGCGCGCTGTACAGCGGCATGCTGCAACAGGCCCAGAACTCCGTGACCTATCCGGCGTCCCAGTCCTCCAGCCAGCAGGCCAACAGCGTGGACGACAACGTCAACGCCGCCTTCGCCAAGACCCGCGTGCTGCTCCAGGCCACGCCACCGACCGCCAGCGCCGCGCAGGCTACCAGCGCGACGGAAACCGGTGCGCTGAGCGAGTTCAAGGACTACATGAGCAAGACCCCGGAACAGCGCCTGCGCGACAGCATCCTCAAGGACATGGGGCTGACCGAGGAAGACCTGAAGAACCTGCCGCCAGAGCGCCAACTGGCGATCAACCAGGAAATTGCCCAGCGCCTGCAGGACAAGATGCAACTGGCCAAGGAAGAGAAAGACGCCAAGGACAGCGCCAAACCGGTGGACGAGAAGTTCCTCGCCGCGCTGTAACCCCGCCGGGCACAAAAAAGGGTTCCCCATGGGAACCCTTTTTTGTGCCCGGCGAAAACCGGCTACTGCAACTGCAGGGTCGAGTTGAACTGGCTGATGGCATCCACGACGTGCCGCGAGCCCTGCTGGATCTCCAGGATCACCTCCCCTGCCTCATTCGCCAGTTCGACCCCGAGCCCGGTGCGGCTCAGGCTCGACTGCATGCTGGTCACCGCGCTCGTCGACAGGTCGTGGTTCTTGCGCACCACCTCGACGATTTCCACCGTCGCCTGGCTGGTGCGCGCCGCCAGGCTGCGCACCTCGTCCGCGACCACGGCGAAACCGCGCCCGTGCTCACCGGCACGGGCGGCCTCGATGGCCGCGTTGAGGGCCAGCAGGTTGGTCTGGTCGGCGATACCGCGGATGGTCTGGACGATGCTGCCGATGATGTCCGACTGCTTGCTCACCGCATCGATGCTGTGGGCCGCTTCATTGAGGTCATGGGAAATCTGCTGAATGATTTCCACGGTTTGCTGCACCACCTCCGAGCCCTTCTGCGCACAGGCGTCGTTCTGCACCGAGGTGCTGTGGGCGGACTCGGCGGCGGAGCGCAAGGTGGTCATCTGATCGGTGATGTCGCTGGCGATCTTCACCACCTTGTACAGGCGGCCCTTGGTATCGAACAGCGGGTTGTAGGAGGCTTCGAGAAACACCGTCTGCCCATACTTGTTTTCCCGCTCGAAACGATGGGAGTGAAACTCGCCCCGGTTCAACGAAGCCCAGAATTGCTTGTACTCCGGGGATTCAGCCTCGGAACGGTGGCAGAACATGCTGTGATGCTGGCCAACGATTTCATTCAGGGTGTACTGCATGGTCTTCAGGAAGTTGTCGTTGGCGGTGATGATCCTGCCGTCCGGGCTGAACTCGATTATGGCCATGGAACGGCCGATAGCGTTCAGCAGGCTCTGGTTCTCATGTTCGACATGGATGCGTTCGGAGATGTCCGACGCCACCTTGATCACACTGCGCACCTGACGATCGGCATCGAACACCGGCATGTAGCTGGCTTCGAGCCAGATCTCCCGGCCACGCTTGTCCAGGCGCAGAAAAGTCCCGCTGACCGGTTCGCCACGCCCCAGGTCGCGCCACAGCTTGCTGTACTCCTCGCTGCGATAGAACTCTTCCTCACAGAAAATCCGGTGATGCTTGCCACGTATGTCTTCTGCGGAGTAGCCCATGACCTGGCAGAAGTTTTCATTGGCATCCAGCACGATGCCATCGGGCGAGAACTCGATCATCGCCATGGAACGACTGATCGCCGCCAACTTGGCGTTGGCCTCGCTCAGCGCACAGTTGAATCGTTCGATTTCCAGCAGGTCAGCCTTGTGATGTAGGTTAAACATGGTTGTATCACCTTCAACGCTGTCTTTTGATTGACGGAAGTTTCTAGTCTTTCAACTGATCCACCACAACGATCTATAAAACAGGGCAAGCGCCTCCCTCCATATGAGAGAGGAAGTGTCAGGTGATAAATGATGTTTAATCGGAGAGTCCATGTTGCAACGCTCTTATCAAGCCATCCTTTACTTGATGCCCCATTTCCGGGCCTGACCTAACAAAGTTAAGAAACTCCATCTAAATCGACACTCCTGATACTGCGGTGCCTCTAACTGCGCACTCTCGCCTTTATTCATGAATTCAATACTGCGCCCTGGATGAAGGTCGCACGCATACCGGTTACATCGGCGCAGGCCGCTCGGGACGGATACTCATAGGCCAACAGATACGAATTTTCACAATTGAGCATAGACAGCCGCAGTCTCTATGCAAGGCCACTAGTCAGTCTGTTTTCACAACTTTCGAGGTATTGAAGTGCATTCGCGACAAGTAACAAACAAGACATAAACAGAGCCTGTGGCAAAGCCCGGGAAGCTCCCGCACTAAAACTCTTCGAGGGTCGACAGAAACGCCTGGACCAGAACACTCGACTCCCGCCCCGGCGCCGCTACCAGGGCGAACTCCCGCTCCACTCCTGTGCTCAGTTCCAGCACCCGCAACCCTTCGCGCTGCACCGGTAACGTACTCTGTGGCACCAGAGTCACTCCCAGCCGCTCGCGCACCAGGCTGAAGGCACTGTTCCATTCCCGCACCTCCACCCGGACGTCGGCCAGGGGGATCCCGGCCTCGGCGGCCAGGCTGCGGGCATTCACCGAACAGCCCCCGGTGGCCAGGACAAAGGGCTGCGCCAGCAAGGTTTCAAGGTCGATGGTCGAGGCCTGCCAGGGGTGATCTTCAGGTAGCACCGCGACCCACGAATCACGCCCCAGCAACCAAGAGCGGCGCTCGGGGGCCGGGTTGAGCACGACCCCAAGGTCCACCAGTTGCGCCTCTAGCAGCGTTTCGACCTCATCATCACTGACCTCCAGCTGCACCACCTCGATGCCCGGATACAGCTGCTTGAAACGCCGCAGCAACGGCGGCAGGAAAGTCGCCAGGACCATGGGAAAGCCCGCCAGTCGCACACTGCCTTGAGGAATGCCCCGCGCCGCGTCCACCTGCCGGCGGACCTCGGCCAGGGCCTCAAGCATCACCCGCGCCTGGGCCAGCACCTGCAAACCGATCGCCGTGGGCAGCGCCTGGCGGCTCTCGCGGACAAACAGCTGCACCCCGAGCATGTCCTCCATCTGGGCGAGGGCCTGGCTGGCCCCGGACTGGGTCATGCCCACCTGCTCGGCGGCCCGGGTGATGGTGGCGCACTCGGCAATCGCCACCAGCAGGCGCCAGTGCATCAGGTTCATCATGGCAGTAGCTGTCCTTATGGCAGTGTTCTGAAAGATTAATTTTACCCATGTTGCCGCCTTGCACGACACTGGCTCGCACGTTCACCAGAGACCTGCCGATGAAACTCTACTACGCCCCACAAGCCTGCTCCCTGGCCTCCCATATCGTGCTGCGCGAGCTGCAATTGCCGTTCGAGGCCATCCGCGTCGACAACCGCAGCAAGCGCACCGCCGACGGCCGGGACTTCCTCGCCATCAACCCCAAGGGCTACGTAGCCGCGCTGCAACTGGACGATGGCCAGGTCCTGACTGAAGGCCCGGCCATCCTGCAATACCTCGCCGACCTCAAGCCCGAGTCCGGCCTGGCCGCGGCCAATGGCAGCTGGGAACGGGTGCGCCTGCAGGAAACCCTGAACTTCATTACCAGCGAAGTGCACGGGATCATGGGCTGGCTGTTCAATCCGGGGGTCGATGATGGGGTGAAAGAGGTGTTCAAGCAGAAGTTGTTCAAGCGCCTGGCCTTGCTCGAGCAGACGCTGGAACACCAGGACTACCTGCAAGGCGCGCAGTTCGGGATCGCCGATGCCTACCTGTTCACCGTCCTGCGCTGGACGGCATTGTTCGCCATAGACCTGGCGAACTGGCCGGCGCTGTCGCGGTTCCAGGCTCGGGTCGAACAGCGACCGGCGGTACGCGATGCCCTGGCGCTGGAACTGGCCTGAGGGGAGAGAGCACGAAGCCCGCGGGGCGGGCTTCGTCAAAGTGATCAGTGGCCGAAGATATTCACTTCGGTCTTCTTGGCCTTTTTTTCGGCGCGTTTCTCGTCTGCGCTCTTTGCCGGCTTTTTCTTGGCATTTTTCTTGGCGTTCATACCTTTGGACATGACGTTCACTCCACTGATGCGGGAAAGGCTTCAGGTATAGCACCTATAGTCGGCCAGGGTTCTTTTATAATCCGCCGGCCCCTGTTGCCAAATCCGGAAACCTCATGCCCGACCTCCAGATCAACCTGCTTGCCGAGGTTGAACGGCCCTTGCTGAACAAGTTCTATCGCCAGCACCGGTCATCCATGCGCGCCGCTTCCGAGGGCCAGCTCTGGGTTGCCAGAAGCAGTGAAATCATCGCTGGCATGAGCCTGAGCCCGGCAGCTGAAGGCTATTGGCTGACGGGCCTGTTCGTCGCCCCGACCAGTCGCGGCCAGGGGCTGGCCAGCCAGCTGGTGGGGCAGGCCGTGCAAAGCGTCGAAGGCCCGGTCTGGCTGTTCTGCCATCCGGACCTGCAGGCCCTGTACCGGTCGATGGGCTTCTGCAGCACGACCTGCCTGCCACACGCCTTGAACGAACGGCTGGCCCGCTACCAGCGCAGCAAACCGTTGCTGGCCATGGCCATCGACCGGCCTGCGTCGAGGCCCTGACACCGGGCGGGCCGGAGCTTATTCGTCGGCGTTGGGGTCGAGGTCGGGAAACAGCACTTCGGTGAAGCCGAACTTGCTGAAATCGCTGATCCGCGAGGGATACAGCCGGCCGATCAGGTGATCGCACTCATGCTGCACCACCCGGGCGTGGAAACCCGAGGCCACGCGCACAATGGGCTCGCCCCTGGGGTCGAAGCCTTCGTAGCGGATGTGCTGGTAGCGCTGCACCGCGCCGCGCAGGCCGGGAACCGAGAGACAACCTTCCCAGCCCTCTTCCAGCACCGGGCTCAAGGGCGTGATCAGCGGATTGATGAGGATGGTTTGCGGCACCGCTTCGGCTTCCGGATAACGTTCGCTGTGCTCGAAGCCGAAGATCACCAGTTGCAGGTCGACACCGATCTGCGGCGCCGCCAGGCCGACGCCACCCACGCTTTCCATGGTCTGGAACATATCGTCGATCAGTTCCCAGAGCTCGGGGCTGTCGAACATTTCCGGCGGTACCGGCGGGGCGATGCGCAGCAGGCGCTCATCGCCCATCTTGAGGATTTCACGGATCATGATCAGGCTTCGTCAGTGGTCGGCTTGAGCGAGTGGTCCCGGCCCAGTCCCGAAACGTGTTGTTTTTCGTCGTGCTGGTCAAAGTCCTTTTCGCCAGGGTCCTTGCCTTCGGCCGACATGTGTTCGATCACCGCGTTCATCTCCGCTCCCAGCAACAGCACCGCGGCGGAGATATAGAAGTACAGCAACAGCACGATGATCGCACCGATACTGCCATACATGGCGTTGTAGTTAGCGAACGTCTTCACGTAGTAGGCAAAACCCAGGGAAGCGACGATCCATACCACCACCGCCAGCACCGAGCCCGGGGTGATGAAGCGGAATTTCTGCTGCACATCGGGCATCACGTAGTACATCAGGGCCACGGCCACCATCATCAGCAGCACGATCACCGGCCAGCGCAGGATGGTCCACAGGGTGACGATGAAGTCCTCCAGGCCCACCTGCCCCGCCAGCCAGGCCATCACCTGCGGCCCCAGCACCATCAGCGCCGCGGCGGCCAGAAGCATGCCGGCAATGCCCACGGTGTAGAACACCGACAGCGGGAAGCGCTTCCAGATCGGCCGCCCCTCGACCACGTCGTATGCGGCGTTCATCGCGCTCATCATCAGGCGTACACCCGCCGAAGCGGTCCACAGGGCGATGACGATACCGATGGACAGCAGGCCACCCTTGGACTGCTGCAATTGATCGATGACCGGGTTGACCTGCTCCAGGGCCTCGTGGGGCAGCACCAGCTCCGACTGCAGGCGCAGCCAGGTGAAGAAGTCCGGCAGATGGAGGAAACCGATCAGGGCGATCAGGAACAGAATGAAGGGGAACAGCGAGAACAGCATCTGGTAGGCCAGTGCCGAGGCGTAGGTGGACATCTCGTCCGCGATGAACTCATTCACCGTGCGGATCAGTACCCGGTGCAGGGGCAAACCTTTGAGGTCCGGAAAAATCATAGCGTCTCCTTTCGCCGCAAAAAGGTTGAAGTCGATAGCGACTCAGGGGGCGTTTTCTACAACAAATTAGCCTAGTTGGCGAACCGCAACCATTTCCAGTGGCCGATTCCACTCTCTCACCCACACCTCACATGAAAACGGCCATCCGTGGATGGCCGCTGCAGTGGGTCATCGAACAGGCCGTTTTCAGGCCTTGTCGATGGTCTTTTTCACTGCATCCTTGGCTTTGCCCACCGCTTGCTGGGCTTCGCCTTTCTTCTCCTGCAGCTTGCCTTCAGCCTGCAGCTTGGTGTTGTCGGTGGCTTTGCCGACACCTTGCTTGACGTTACCGATGGCTTCGTTAGCCAGACCTTTTGCCTTATCCGCTGTGCTGCCCATGGTATTTCTCCGTAGAACATTCATTGATCGAACAAAGGGGATTGCGTCGTTACCCAAGGTTGACCCGCGGCTTTCGCGCAGAGTTTCAATTATTTTTGCCGGGCATTTCATCGCGCCGCCCAGGTAGCGCTTTATGTTTGCCGGGCAACCCGGGAGAATGCTCCCCCTGTTCAGGCCAAGCACTGAAGATCCAATCCCCGTAGGAACGTTATGAAACTCGATAAAAAGCAGGCTATCGCCCGCAGGAACCAGGAACTGGGCGGTGCGGTGCTGGGCGTCAACAACTGCCACTTCGCGGAGCTGAACCGCAACCGCAATATCTGGTGGTTCGATATCCTGGTCACCCGCCTGGCCATCGGTCAGTACGAATGGGTGCACCTGCTGCTGCACACCCCGGACACCGATCAACTGCTGCACCTGAAAGTGCCTACGGTGTTCCTGCGGGAAAAACTCGAAGGCCTAGTGATCCGCAACGAAGGCAAGCGCAAGGCCGCCCTGAGCCTGGAGTTGAGCGCCGACAAGGACTCCTTCCTCAAGGACGTGCGCCCGGCCGGCACCGGCGTGAGCTTCGCCCAGTTCCAGCAGTAAGGCGGGCGCCGCCCAATAAAAAAGCCCCGCACTGGCGGGGCTTTTTTGTGGGCGCTGCGGCTTACTTCTTCACGCCGAGCTTCTTCAGCTCTTCGTCACGCAGCTCGCGGCGCAGGATCTTGCCGACGTTGGTGGTTGGCAACGCATCGCGGAACTCAACAGCCTTGGGCACCTTGTAGCCGGTGACATTGGCACGCATGTGCGCCATCACCTGCTCCTTGGTCAGGGTCACGCCCGGCTTGACCACGATGAAGATCTTGATGGTCTCACCGGATTTCTCGTCCGGCACGCCGATCGCCGCGCACTGCAGCACGCCCGGCAGCGAGGCCAGTACGTCTTCCAGCTCATTGGGATAGACGTTGAAACCGGAGACCAGAATCATGTCCTTCTTGCGGTCGACGATGCGGATGTAGCCATTGGGCTGGATCAGCGCGATATCACCGGTCTTCAGCCAGCCTTCGCTGTTGAGGACTTCATCGGTGGCATCCTGGCGCTGCCAGTAGCCCTTCATCACCTGCGGGCCCTTCACGCACAGTTCGCCGACTTCGCCCAGGGGCAGCTCTTCCCCGGCGTCGTCCACCACCCGGCACAGGGTCGAAGGCACCGGAATGCCGATGGTGCCGATCTGGATGTTCTGGATCGGGTTGACCGTGGCCACCGGGCTGGTCTCGGTCATGCCGTAGCCTTCGCAGATCGGGCAGTTGGTCACTTCCTTCCAACGCTCGGCCGCCGCCAGTTGCAGGGCCATGCCACCGGACAAGGTGACTTTCAGCGCCGAGAAATCCAGCTTGCGGAACGCTTCACTGTTGCACAGGGCGACAAACAGGGTGTTGAGGCCGACGAAGCCGCTGAACTTCCACTTCGACAGCTCCTTGACCATCGCCGGCAAGTCCCGCGGGTTGCTGATCAGGATGTTGTGGTTGCCCATGAGCATGATGGCCATGCAATGGAAGGTGAACGCATAGATGTGGTACAGCGGCAGCGGGGTGATGAGGATCTCGCAGCCTTCATTGAGGTTGGAGCCCATCAGCGCCTTGCACTGCAGCATGTTGGCCACCAGGTTGCGGTGGGTCAGCATGGCGCCCTTGGCGACCCCGGTGGTGCCACCGGTGTATTGCAGCACTGCCACGTCGCTGCTGGCAGGGTTGGCTTCCTGCACTGGCTGGCCATGGCCCTTGCGCAGAACGTCATTGAACTTGACGGCCTGGGGCAGGTGATAGGCCGGCACCATCTTCTTCACGTACTTGACCACGCTGTTGATCAGCAGGCGCTTGAGCGGCGGCAGCAGGTCCGCCACTTCGGTGACGATCACATGCCTGACCCCGGTCTTGGGTACCACGGCCTCTGCCAGGTGGGCCATGTTGGCCAGGCAGACAAGGGCCTTGGCGCCGGAGTCGTTGAATTGGTGTTCCATTTCCCGCGCGGTGTACAGCGGGTTGGTATTGACCACGATCAGGCCGGCGCGGATCGCGCCGAATACCGCGATCGGGTATTGCAGCAGGTTGGGCAGTTGCAAGGCGATTCGATCGCCGGGCTGCAAATCGGTATGCTGCTGCAGGTACGCGGCAAAGGCCCCGGACAGTTCGTACAGTTCACCGTAGGTGATTGTCTTGCCGAGGTTGCTAAAGGCCGGTTTGTTAGCGAAACGTTGGCAGGACTGCTTCAACACCGCCTGAATATTCGGATACTCGTCTGGATTGATATCGGCAGCAATCCCAGCTGGGTACTTATCCTTCCAAAAGTCTTCGATCATGGAAGCCCACTCCTCAGCAACGCGAATTCATCACCGCATTTGATGCGATTATTATTTGTCTGTGTTTTTTATTGGTGTCTATTGTTGGTGAGTCTGGCTTTTACTTAGGCCGAGAAGTCACAAAGCGCGCCGAGAGTAGCAGCTTTGGAAAAGGCCGACTAGAGCCAAATAAGGCCTGAATAGTCACAAAAATGACTCAAGACACTTAAATAGTCACTTTTAGAGTAAAAATTCTATCCGCCTGAATTCCGCTCTGGCCCGGGGCTTTGCGCCCCTCGGAATGCAGAGCGGGCAAGCCGGTTGCGCCAACCGGCTTGCCCGCCAGGTAAAAGCCCTGGGCTCAAGCGATATCGCGCAACTCGCGGCGCAGGATCTTGCCCACCGGGGTCATCGGCAAAGAGTCACGCAGCACAATGTGCTTGGGCACCTTGTAGCCGGTGAAATTCTCTTTGCAGTAGGCCTTGAGCTCTTCAAGGCTGACCCCCGCCTCACGTGGCACCACAAACAGCTTCACCGCCTCGCCGGAACGCTCGTCCGGTATGCCGATGACTGCACAGTTGGCGACTTTCGGGTGAGCCATGACCACATCCTCGATCTCGTTCGGGTACACGTTGAAACCCGAGACGATGATCATGTCCTTCTTGCGATCGACGATGCGCACGAAACCGTCCGGATCGATCACCGCGATATCACCGGACTTGAACCAGCCCTCGGCATCCAGCACTTCGGCGGTGGCCTCGGGTTTGTTCCAGTAGCCCTTCATGATCTGCGGGCCCTTGATGCACAGCTCGCCCCGCTCGCCCAACGGCAGCTCGACGCCCTGGTCATCGATGATCTTCAAGGTGGTGCCCGGTACCGGCAGGCCGACGGTGCCCAGCCGCGAACGCTCGCCATAGGGGTTGGTACAGGCCACCGGCGAGGTTTCGGTCAGCCCGTAGCCTTCGGTGATCCGGCAGCCGGTCAGCTTCTGCCAGCGCTCGGCGGTAGCCTTGATCAGGGCCGTGCCGCCAGAGTTGGTGAGCTTCAGATTGGAAAAATCCAGGTTCTTGAAATCCGGGTGATCCATCAGTGCCACAAACAGCGTGTTGAGCCCCAGTAGCGCAGAAAAACGCCACTTCTTCAGCTCCTTGATGAAGCCGCCGATGTCCCGCGGGTTGGTGATCAGCACGTTGTGGTTGCCGGTCACCATCATGCACATGCAGTTCGCGGTGAAGGCATAGATGTGGTACAGCGGCAGCGGCGCGATCATCACCTCCTGGCCTTCACGCCACTGGGTGTGGCCGTCGGGCCCATGCTGGCCGAGGCAGGCCCGCGCCTGCTGCATGTTGGCCACCAGGTTGCCGTGGGTCAGCATCGCGCCCTTGGCCAGGCCGGTGGTGCCCCCGGTGTACTGCAGCACCGCAACATCGTCGTGGCCCACCTGCAGCGGCTTGATGCTCTGGCCACGCCCCAGGCGCAGGGCACTCTTGAAGGAAATGGCCTGGGGCAGGTCGTAGGCCGGCACCATCTTCTTGACCTTGTCCACCACGGTATTGATCAGCCAGCCCTTGGCGCTGGGCATCATGTCGCCCATCCGGGCCTCGATCAGGAACTGGATATCGGTATCCCCCAGCACTTCCTGGACCTTCTGGCCGAAGATGTTCAGGTAGACCAAGGCCCGGGCCCCGCAATCCTTGAACTGGTGGCGCATCTCCCGCGCGGTGTACAGCGGGTTGGTATTGACCACCACCAGCCCTGCGCGCAAGGCTCCGAATACCGCGATCGGGTACTGCAAAACGTTGGGCATCTGCACCGCAATACGGTCTCCCGGAACCAGATCGGTATGGCTTTGCAGATAACCGGCGAAGGCCGCGCTGTAGCGTTCCAGCTCGGCGTAGGTGAGGGTCACGCCCATGTTGCTGAAGGCCGGGCGATCAGCGAATTTCTTGCAGGAACGCTCAAACACCTCGATCACCGACTTGAAGGCCCCCAGGTCGATCTCGTTGGGGACGCCAGCGGGGCGCTTATCATTCCAGAAATCAGGTTGCATTATTCTTGTCCTCTCTTGTACCTGAGCTGTCCGGGCCGCCACTGCAACGCTCTCAGGGGCGGGGCTCCTCGGACGTTAGCAGCTATGGCGATTCAGGCAAATATGCGCAAGTGTGTCATTAATTTTGTGAATCTTGCTTCCAACGGGCGCGCGAATCAGACGCCCAGGCACCGATGCGCTATAAAGTGCAGCGTCTTCGAGCAAAGGAATCGCCATGACCCATGACACGTTCTGGTTGACCACGAGCGACCACCACCGCCTCTTCGTCAACCAGTGGCTGCCCGAACCGCCACTCAAGGCGGTAGTCCTGCTGTCCCACGGCATGGCCGAGCACAGCGGGCGCTACGCGCGCCTGGCGCAGGCCTTGTGCGCCGAAGGCTATGCCGTCTACGCCCCCGACCAGCGTGGCCACGGCAAGACGGCGGAACAGGGGGTGCTGGGCCACTACGCAGACCAGAACGGCTGGAGCAAGGTGGTCGGCGACCTGGCCAGCCTCAACCAGCACATCGGCCAGCAGCACCCCGGCACGCCCATCGTGCTTCTAGGCCACAGCATGGGCAGCTACATCGCCCAGGCCTATCTGCAACATCACAGCGCTAGCCTGCACGGGGCGATTCTCAGCGGCTCGAATTTCCAGCCGGTGGCGCTGTACCGCGTCGCCAGCCTGATCGCCCGCATCGAACGCTGGCGCCAGGGCGGCCAGGGGCGCAGCGCACTGATCGAATGGCTGTCCTTCGGTTCGTTCAACAAGGCGTTCAAACCCAATCGCACCGCCTTCGACTGGCTCAGCCGCGACCCGGCGGAAGTCGACAAGTACGTGGCCGATCCATTGTGCGGCTTTCGTTGCACCAACCAGTTGTGGATCGATCTGCTGGGCGGGCTGCAGCAAATCAGCAAGATTGCCAACCTCAAGCAGATCGATCCGGGCCTGCCGCTGCTGGTAATGGGTGGTGAATGTGATCCGGTGAGCGCTGGCAAGCGTCTCAAGGATCTGGCCAACGCGTTGCGCGAGGCCGGCAGCCAGTGCCTGCAACTCAATATCTACCCCCAGGCACGTCATGAGCTGTTCAACGAAAGCAACCGTGACCAAGTGACCCACGACGTGCTGGCCTGGCTCGACCAGGCCCTGCAGCACCGCCGGCCACCGCGGTCGGAATAGCCGGTGCGCAGCCAGTGCGCTTATTTATCTGTCAGAGGATTTCAGCAACATGACCCAGGTAACCAACACGCCTTACGAAGCCCTGGAAGTCGGCCAGACCGCCCAGTACAGCAAGACCGTCGAGGAGCGTGACATCCAGCTGTTCGCCGCCATGTCCGGCGACCACAACCCGGTGCACCTGGACCCAGAGTTCGCCGCCGCCACCATGTTCAAGGAGCGCATCGCCCACGGCATGTTCAGCGGTGCGCTGATCAGTGCCGCCGTGGCCTGCGAGCTGCCAGGCCCGGGCACCATCTACATCGGCCAGCAGATGAGCTTCCAGAAGCCGGTGAAGATTGGCGACACCCTGACCGTGCGCCTGGAGATCCTCGAAAAACTGCCCAAGTTCCGCGTGCGCATCGCCACCCGCGTGTTCAACCAGCGCGATGAGCTGGTGGTGGACGGCGAAGCCGAGATTCTCGCGCCACGCAAGCAACAGACCGTGACCCTGCCGACCCTGCCAGCCATCACCATCGGCTGAGTCTCGCTCCCCAGGAGCCGGCTTGTCGGCGAAGGCTATGCCGGCGCTTTCGCCGGCAAGCCGGCTCCTACTGTTTGCCGCCCTCCTCCACCTGCACACTGGCTGTCATGCCGGCGCTCAGGTTGATGCCTTCGGGCACCTTGTCGAGCTTGATCCGCACCGGAATCCGTTGGGCCAGGCGTACCCAGTTGAAGGTCGGCTCCACTTCCGCCAGCAGTTGCCCGTCAGGTGTGGCATTACGGTCGGTGATCCCCCGGCTGATGCTTTCCACATGGCCTTGCAGGGCATCACCGGCGCTCATCAGCCAGACCTTCACCGGGTCGCCGACCTGGATCCGCGGCAACTTGGTTTCCTCGAAATAGGCCTGGACATAGAAGGTCGAGTCATCGATCAGCGCCATCACCGGCTGCCCGGCATTGACGTAGTTACCCTCGGCCAGGCGCAAGTTGGTGATATGCCCGTCACGGGGCGCATGCACCTGGCTACGGGCCAGGTTCAATTCGGCGACCTTGGCCTCGGCCTGGGCCTGGCGCAGCTCGCCACGGGCAATGCCGGCGTTGATCTGGGCGTTTTCGCGCAGCTCGGCGCTGATGGCCTGGGGGCCAAGAGCAGCGCGGCGGCTGGCTTCATGTTCGCGCAGGCTCAACTGCTGCTGGCGGGTCTGCACCACCGCCTGGGCTTTTTCCAGGGCGGCCTCGAAACGGTCGCGGTCGATGCTCAGCAACAGCTCGCCGGCCTTGACTGGCTGGTTGTCCGCCACCTTGAGCTCGCGCACCCAGCCGGACACATCCGGGGCGACTATCACCACGTCGGCGCGGATCCGCGCATCGCGGGTCCAGGGCGTAAGCATGTAGTACTGCCACAGGTGATAACCGGCAAAGATCGCCACCGCCACCAGGCAGAGGGTAAACACGACACGTACGGGTGTACGCATGATCAACTCCTTATAAGGGCCCCAGGACCAGCGTAATGACCGTCAAGACACAGACATACAGGGCACAATCGAACAGTGCTTCGTGCCAGATCCAGCGGCCCAGCCCGGTTACCCGCACCAGCATCCGCAGGGCACCGGTCAGCACCAGCGCCAGCACCACATAAATCAGGAACGGGCTGAGCAGCACCCCGCCCAGCGACCACTCACGCAGCCCCATGACTTTCCTCCTGCTGCCGGCACCAACTGCGCCAGCTGCTTTGCAATTGCACGACGGCGCCCTGCGCCAGTTTCAACGCATCACTGGGCGGCTGCTGCCCCAGCGCCTCCAGCAGGGCCACGCTGGCCTGCTCCAGGGCATCCTGACGACTGCCCGCCGGGCCTTGTTCCAGGGTGCGCTGCAGGTGCTCGAAATAAGCTCGCTGCGCGGCGCCGACCGGTACCTGGGCCACCGCCAGGCTCAGGCGCAGGTGCATCAGTTCGTCGCCGATATCCAGGCCCAGCAGGCCATCGTCCCAGCGGCTGCGGGCCGGCTCCGGCAGTTCCGGATAATGCCGCGCCAGTTGCAACAGGCGGTCGGCCATGCGCCCGCCAAACCAGCTTTCCGCACCCCGCAGGTTGCGCCGGGTCAGGCGCACCAGGTCGTGCAGGGTCGCAGCCAGCAGGCGCCGGCCGTGCCACGCCGGGTTGCGCAGGATCAGCAGATGGAAGGCCAGCACCGCAGCGCCCACCCCCAGCACCATGGCCTGGGCGTTATTGAAGAAACTGGCCACATCGAAACTCATGCGGTTCATCGGCGAGATCAGCACGATGAAGTGCAGGCAGAACGAAGTGGCCGTGGCGCCGATCTGCGGCTTGGCCATGCCCAGGGCGCCGAAGAACAGCGGCACGCCCATGGCCATCGCCAGCATCGGGAAACCGCTCCACTGAGGCAGCAGGATCTGCCCCACCACGAAGGCTGCCGGAACCGCCAGAAAGATCCCGCGCATGAAGCTCATGCCAATCTGCGCCCCGTTCTCGCGGCTGGCGAACAGGCTGCAGACCACACAGGTCAGCAGCATCGCCCCGGAGGCCGCGGGCCAGGCGGTGGCCAGCCAGAAGCTGGCCACCGTCAGAAAAGCCAGGGCGCTGCGGGCGCCGAATACCAGGGCCAGCGACAAGTCGCGGTGAGGTGTCAGCGTCGCCGGCTGCACCATTGCCCCACGCCCCTCCTGCACCGCTGAAAGGGCCTGGGTGGCAGCCAGGGCGGTGTCCAGCAACAAGCTGAAACGCGCCAGGCAGTAACTCTGCGCCGGGCTGATCGCCCCATCGCGGGAGGCCTCCAGCACTCGTGGCGACAAGGCTTGCAGGCTGGCACCCTCAGCGCTGTCCAGGGCCGCCAGGACCTGATCCATCCACGGCTGTAACCGCGCGGCTTCGACGCTATCCAACTGCTTCCACTGGCGCCGCACCGAACGGGAGATGCGCAGCAGCATCAACAGTTTCTGGCTCAGGCCACCGATCGCCCGGGCCCGCTGGCGGCCCAGCGGGCCTTCGAACCAGGCATGTTCGCGCTGGGCATCGACGGCGACGATGCGCCCGAGGATCTCCAGCAGGCCCTTGCGGGCCTGGGCATCCCCGGCCAGGGTGGCACGGGCCGCCTGCATCCCGCTGTGCCAGGCGCTGCGGGCCTGATCGGCCAACTGTCGCTCGACGCGCAGCGGCCAGAGCAGCGCGCTGCTGGCGGTGGCGCAGATGATACCCAGGGAAATCTCCGTACAGCGGGCCACCGCCTGGTCGAAGATCCCCAGGGGATGGCTGATGGCCGGCAAGGCAATGATGGCCACGGTGTAGCCGGCCAGCACGAAGGAGTAGGACCAGGCACTGCGCAACAGGGTCGAACTGGCCGTGCACAACCCCAGCCACAGCGCCAGGGCCAGGAGGAACAGCCAGGGGGTCTGGGCGAACAGCCCCATGAACAGCACCGACATAAGGGTGCCCACCAAGGTCCCCAACAGCCGCGCCAGACCTTTTTGCAAGACCATGCCGGACAGCGGCTGAGCCACGATGAATGCGGTCATCAGGGCCCAGGCCGGTTGCTCCAGCCCCCAGCGCAATGCCAGCCACAGCGCTACCCCACCACCGAGCAGGGTCTTGATCGCGAACTGCAATGCAGGAAGGTTGGGAGCAAGCAGGGCTTGCAGGGTAATGGGCACGGCTGGCAACTCTTGGCAGGACAAACACAACGATAGTCGCGATAGACATCAGCGAAGCTGGGCTAATTATTAGCTAGCTAACTAAATACCGTCCAGCATTAAATTACCGGCATAAAAAAACGCCAGACTGGCTGGCGTTTTTGACAGGTTTTGACCCTTACGAACGGGCGCGTGCCTGATTGCGCAGGGCCTTGACCTGGTCGTGATTGCGTTGCACGCCGTGGTACTGGCGCTCTACCACATCACGAATACCCACCAGGTTGTGCTTGTTGATCTTCTCCAGAGCCTCCTTGTAGGCCTTCAGTGCATGGTCTTCACCACGCTCGGCTTCGTTGAGCACCGCCTCCTCGTCCTTGCCGGTCACCAGGGACTTGAGGTCGACCCAGCGACGGTGCAGGTCGCCGCTGACACTGGTGGAGGTTTCCGGATCCCCGCCCATGGAGCGCACTACCGACTGCAGTTCTGCCGCGGCCGTGGCGCAATCGGTGGAGCGCTTGATGAACAGCGCCTTGAGCTCGGGGTGCTTGATGTCTTCGGCACAGGTCTTGAACCCTTCCTGACCGTCCTTGCTGGTCTCGATCAGGCTGTTGAGTACCGAAATAGCTTCTTTGTTCAAGTCAGTCATTTTCTGGTTCCTTGTGGGTTGCGAGAATTGGGTTAACTCGAGAGTTGAGTTAGTTGAGTTAACTGTTGCACCCGCCATGCCAGACTTGGATTATATTTTTATTCCTTACTATTCAATTACTTAGAAAATATACAAAAATCTGTATCCGAGTTATTTGCATGATCTGTCATTTGGCCTCCATGCAGAATGCCTGTATTTTCCAAGACTCTTGAATGACACGACAGCCCCCGCCATGACCCCTGAAACTCTTGAACTGCTGGTCACCCGGGAAATGCCCTTCGGCAAATACAAGGGCCGAATCCTGGCCGACCTGCCCGGCCCCTACCTGAACTGGTTCGCCCGGGAAGGTTTTCCCAAGGGCGAACTCGGCGGCCTGCTGGCCCTGATGCAGGAAATCGACCACAACGGCCTTAGCGACCTGCTCGATCCCCTGCGGGCCAAACACGGCAAACCCAAACCCCGTCACTGAAAAAGAGCCCTCCATGCCAAGGACTGCAGCCACACTTGCCCACGACGAAGACCATTGGCAGGGCATCGCTTGCCAGTTCGACATCGAGCCGGGGCCGATCAACCTGGAAAACGGCTACTTCGGGCGCATGACCCGCAGCGTGGCCCAGGAGTACCAGCACAACATCCAGTGGGTGAACCGCAGCAACTCGCTGCTGGTGCGCCAGCGCTTCGAGCAGATCGACGCGCTGGACATCCGCCGCCAACTGGCGGCGCTGCTGCAGGCGCCGGAAAACGCCGTGGCCCTCACCCGCTGTGCCTCCGACGCCCTGCAATCGCTGATCCGCAACTACAACCGCCTGCAACCGGGCGACCAGGTGCTGCTCAGCGACCTGGAGTACGACACGGTCAAGAGCGCCATGCGCTGGCTGGCCCGCCAGCGCGGCGTCGAAGTGATAGAGATCGTCCACCGGCATCCTGCCAGTTTTGACAGCCTTGTAAGCACCTACAAAGACGCTTTCGAGCGCTACCCACGGCTCAAGCTGATGCCCCTGACCTATGTCACCCATCGCAGCGGGCTGGTGATGCCGGTCCGGGCAATTGCCGCCGCCGCTCTGGAACACGGGGTCGACATCATCCTCGACGGCGCCCACGCCCTGGGCCAGATCGACTTCGACCTTCGCGACCTGGGCATCGCCTTCGCCGGTTTCAACCTGCACAAGTGGATCGGCGCACCGCTGAGCCTGGGCTTTGTGTATATCCACCCCGAACGCCTGGAAGACATCGACCCGGACATGGACGAGTTCCATTTTCCCCGTGACGACGTGCGCGCCCGTACGCCCTACAGCACGCCAAACATTCCGGCGCTGATGACCCTGCCCCGGGTGTTCGAGGAACACCGGGCGATGGGTGGTGCGGCGGCCAAGGGCGCGCGCCTGAACTACCTGCGCCATAGCTGGAGCGAAGCGGTGCGCGAAATGGACGGGCTGGAAGTCATGACCCCGCAGGACCCGCGCCTGTGCTGCGCCATCAGCGCTGTGCGCTTCACCCGCCACCAGGACCAGCAAGCCCTGGCGGATCGCCTGCTACGGGACTACAACCTGTTTACCGTGGCCCGCAATGGCGCAGGGTTCGGCACCTGCATCCGCATCACTCCGGGGCTGACCACTCCCCTTGCGCATATGCAGCAGTTGATCGAAGCCCTCACCGACCTGGCCGGCCGGTAAGCCCTGCCCACCTGTCGCGCGCCGGGCAGCGCTATTCTCCAGGCAAAAAAAAACGGTGCGCCGACCAAGCGCACCGTAAAGCCGTAGAACACACCAACGAATCGGGTAGAACCTTCAGTCCAGCAGGGCCAGGGCCTCGGCCGTGCACTCCTGGATCCGTGCCCAGTCGCCGTTCTTGATCCACTCGGGATCGAGCATCCAGCTACCGCCGACACACATCACATTCTTGAGCGCCATGTAGCTCTTGATATTGGCCGGGCCGACGCCGCCGGTAGGGCAGAACTTGACCTCGCCGAACGGCCCGCCCAGGGCCTTGATCGCCGCCACGCCACCACTGACTTCCGCCGGGAACAGCTTGAAGCGGCGATAGCCCAGGGCATAACCCTCCATGATCCCGGAAGCATTGCTGATCCCCGGCAGCAGGGGAATCGGGCTGGCCACGCTGGCTTGCAGCAGGTCGCGGGTGATCCCCGGGGTGACAATGAACTGCGAACCTGCCGCCTCCGCCGCCACCAACATCTGCGGGTCGAGCACAGTGCCGGCGCCGGTCACCAGCTCCGGGCGCTGTTCGCGCAGGATCTGGATCGCCTTGAGGCCGAACTGCGAACGCAGGGTCACTTCCAGGGCGGTCAGGCCGCCGGCCGCCAGGGCATCGGCCAGCGGCAGGACATCCTGCTCGCGGGCAATGGTGATCACCGGCAGGATCCGCGCCTTGGCGCAGAGGCTGTCGATCAGGGCAACTTTGTCCGCCATGGAAACGGTCGGGGCGAGGTTTGTCATAGCGGCTGATCCTTGGCTCATGGGCACCAGTAAATCTCTAACGGGGTTTGCAGGAAGGCGCGAATCGGCATTTCGGCGACAGCGTCACCAGCCAGTGCGGCGCTCAGGGTGGTCAGCTTGGACTGACCGGAAATCGACAACAGGCTGTTGCGGGCCGAAGCCAGCAATGCCCGGCTCATGCTCAGGCGCTGATGGGGCACGCTGGGCGCCAGCATCGGCCAGCAGCGACGAGTGCCATCGGCCTTGAGCGCTTCAGCCAGGTTCGGGCTGTTGGGGAACAGCGACGCGGTGTGGCCGTCATCCCCCATGCCCAGCACCAGCACATCGATGCCCGGCAGTTCGGCCAGCAGACTGTCCGCTTGCAGGGCAGCCTCTTCAAGATTGGCCGCCGCACTGTAGAGGCCGAGGAAGCGAGCCTTGGCCACCGGCCCCTGGAGCAGGTAGCGCTTGAGCAGGCCCGCATTGCTGTCGGCATGCTCCACAGGCACCCAGCGCTCGTCCGCCAGGGTGATCAGCACCTTGGACCAATCCAGCTCCTGCTTCACCAGGGCCTGGAAAAACGCCACCGGGCTACGGCCACCGGACACCACCAGGGTGGCGTTGCCGCGCGCGGCAATGGCCTCGCGCAGCAGCTCGGCGACCTTCAGCGCCTGGCCTTCAGCCAGCAGCGTGGGGCTGCGGAATTCGTGGGCGCGCACGCCCGCCGGCAGTTGCAAATCAGATATCGCCATACCAAGACCTCCCATCCCGCGTGATCAGTGCAATGGAGCTCATCGGCCCCCAGGACCCGGCCGCGTACGGCTTGGGCGCATCGCCGGATTTCTTCCACCCGGCAATCAACTGGTCACACCACTTCCACGCGGCTTCGATTTCATCTTTGCGCACAAACAGGTTCTGATTGCCGCGCATCACTTCCAGCAACAACCGCTCGTAGGCATCGGGGATCCGTGCACTGCGATAGGTATCGGAAAAATTCAGCTGCAACGGACCGCTGCGCAGTTGCATGCCCTTGTCCAGGCCCTGCTCCTTGGTCATCACCCGCAACGAGATACCTTCGTCCGGCTGCAGGCGGATGATCAGCTTGTTGCTGATCTGCAGGCGCTGCTCGGGGGCGAAGATGTAGTGCGAGGGTTCCTTGAAGTGGATGACGATCTGCGACAGCTTCTGTGGCATGCGCTTGCCGGTGCGCAGGTAGAACGGCACACCGGCCCAGCGCCAGTTGCGGATATCGGCGCGCAGGGCGACGAAGGTCTCGGTGTCGCTCTGGGTGTTGGAGTTTTCTTCCTCCAGGTAGCCCGGCACCGACTGGCCTTCGCTGTGGCCGGCGATGTACTGGCCGCGCACCACCTGGGTGGTCAGGCCTTCCGGGCTGATGGGCGCCAGGGCCTTGAGCACCTTGACCTTCTCGTCGCGGATGCTGTCGGCCGAAAGGTCGGCCGGCGGGTCCATCGCGATCAGGCAGAGCAGTTGCAGCAAGTGGTTCTGGATCATGTCCCGCAGTTGGCCGGCCTTGTCGAAATAGCCCCAGCGACCTTCGATGCCGACCTTCTCGGCCACGGTGATTTCCACGTGGGAGATGTAGTTCTGGTTCCACTGGGTTTCGAACAGGCTGTTGGCGAAACGCAGGGCAATCAGGTTCTGCACCGTTTCCTTGCCCAGGTAGTGGTCGATCCGGTAGATGCGGGTTTCCGGGAAGAACTGCGCCACCGCGTCGTTGACCTTGCGTGATGAATCCAGGTCCGAGCCGATGGGTTTTTCCAGGACCACACGGGTGTGCTGGTTGAGCCCGACCCGGGAGAGGTTTTCGCAGATCGCGCCATACACCGCCGCCGGCGTGGCGAAGTAGGCAATCAGGCGCTGCTCGCTGCCGACACGTTCGGCCAGGGCGACGTAGTCCTCGGCCTTGAGGAAGTCCACATGCAGGTAGCTCAGGCGGGCGAGAAAACGCTGCAGGACCTGGCTATCGATATCCTTGTCGCCGACATACTTGTGCAGCTCGGTTTCGATATTCGCCAGGTGTTCCTGCTCGCTGCCAGGCTCGCGGGCCAGGGCCAGGATGCGCGTGTCGTCATGCAGCAAACCGGCGGCATCGAGTTGGTACAGGGCAGGAAACAGCTTACGCAGCGCCAGATCGCCCAGCGCGCCAAACAAGGCAAAGGTGCAGGGTTCAACCGTTATCGAAGGCATGATGTTTGTTCTTTTATCAAGTTAAGCTACAAATACCTTTTTTCAAGGCATCACTCAAGGAAAAATGTAGTAATAAACACAACATTTTTACAAAATACAGATTCCAGGTGGTGGTCGATCCGGGCCATCAGTAGGATAGGCCACCTCTCAACTTCGCATTGCAGGCGCGCCAGCGACCCGGTGCGCAGCGCAATCGCAGCAAGCTCAAAAGGCCTGCACCGACAATCCGTCGGCGCGCCTTGCTCGATTGACCGCTTCCCGGCCCTGCCCGCAGCGCCTGTCTAGCCGATCTAGGAAACCTTAATGGACCGAGTGCGAAACCTTCTGGAGCAGATCCAGAACCGTCTTGAAGAACTGAACAAGGCGGAACGTAAAGTCGCCGAAGTCATCCTGCTCAACCCGCAGCAGGCGACTCGCTTCAGCATCGCCGCCCTGGCCCAGGCTGCCTCGGTCAGCGAACCGACGGTCAATCGCTTCTGCCGCTCCTTTGGCGTCAGCGGCTACCCGGAACTCAAGCTGCAACTGGCCCAGAGCCTGGCCAGCGGTGCGGCCTATGTCAGCCGTGCCGTGGAGGCCGACGACAACCCAGAGGCCTACACGCAAAAGATTTTCGGCAGCGCCATCGCCTCCCTGGACAGCGCCTGCCAGGCCCTGGACCCGAACCTGATCAGCAAGGCCGTGGACTTGTTGATCCAGGCCCGGCAGATCCACTTCTTCGGTCTCGGCGCCTCGGCCCCGGTGGCCCTGGACGCCCAGCACAAGTTCTTCCGCTTCAACCTCGCCGTCACCGCCCACGCCGATGTGCTGATGCAACGGATGATCGCGTCGGTGGCTCATACCGGCGAATTGTTCGTGATCATTTCCTACACCGGCCGCACCCGCGAACTGGTGGAAGTGGCGCGTATCGCACGGGAAAACGGCGCCTCGGTGCTGGGGCTGACCGCAGAAAACTCGCCACTGGCCAAGGCCAGCACCTTGAGCCTGAACATCCCGCTACCGGAAGACACCGACATCTACATGCCGATGACCTCACGGATCATCCAGCTCACCGTGCTCGACGTGCTGGCCACCGGCATGACCCTGCGCCGCGGCGTGGATTTCCAGCCACACCTGCGCAAGATCAAGGAAAGCCTCAACGCCAGCCGCTACCCGGTGGGCGACGAGTTCAACTGAAGCCGGGCCGGTTCGCCGGCCAGCCGGCTCCCTACCCCGCAGCGCGCGCCTGCAAGCTCAGGTGCGCTTGCTCCCCGGGCGCCAGGCGCAGGCTGTCGGTGCCACCCACAGCCGCTTCGACACAGACGAACCGCGACACCTCATTCCAGCTCACCCCCAGCAGCGGCCGGGTGCCGGGGTGCCAGACCACGGTGTCGGCATGGTCACCGGTATCGATGCACAACTCGCGCTGCCAGGCGTGATCCTTGAGCTGCAACTCACCCTCGTGCTGGAACACCCGCTGGCAACCGCCCTCGACCCGCAACTCGCCCTGCTGCTGGCAGACCTGACGGTTCAACTGGTCATAACCCTGGGCGCCATCGAGCCCAGACAGCGCTATCTCGCCGACATCACCAATACGCCAGTAGGCGTGCAGAGCCTGGCTCAACTGGCAGGGTTCGGTGTCCTGGTGCTCGGTGCTCAGGCGCAGGTCCATGCTCTGGCCCAGGTGCGCATGCAGGTCGACCTTCCAGTCGCACAACTGCAATTGCCAGTGCAGGCGCACGCCCTCTTCATCACTGCTGCTGTCCAGCAGCTTCCAGTCCAGCAGCCGCGCCCAGCCATGGGAAGGCCAGGCATTTTCGCTGGGATGGCGACCATACCAGGGCCAGCACACAGGCACTCCGCCACGGATCGCCCCCACCTGCGGCCACTTCGCCGCACACCACAGCCAGGGCTTTTGTCCGGCCGGTTGGAAGTGCAGCAACTGGGCACCCTGACGACTGAACACGGCCTGGCACAGCGGGTGATCGATCACCAGCACGTCACGCAGTTGATAACGCTCCCAGGCAAACACCGGGCGCTCGCGCAAGGATCTGAAAAAGCGTTGTAGCGGATGCTCATGCATGGGCCGCAGTCCTGAAAATCAATGCTGTCTCGCTACTCATGAGGGGGGCGCCGGCCCGACAAAAAAAAGCGGACGGCCCAGGCCATCCGCAAAATGCGCACAGAGAGAAGGAGCTTATCGCAACGGCCTTAGAACACCGACTGAATTTTCAGGCCGGCCACCAGCGCGTTGTCGACTTCATCCACACCACCCGGGTGGGTGATGTATTGCAGGTTGGGGCGCACGGTCAGCCAGTTGGTGACGTGGAAGCCGTAGTTGATCTCGTAGTTGTATTCGGTGTCGCGCAGCGGCATGTACAGCGGGTTGTCGTAGTTGCTGATGCCGTTGTCCTCGTTGATCAGCTGGGCGTTCTTGCGCACATCGTCGTTGACGTGGATCCGAGCAAAACCGATGCCGACGTCATCTTTGGGACGCGCATCGAACGGCCCCTTGTACACGAACATCAGCGACTGGTAGTTGTCGACGACGTTGGTGTCCTTGTCGTGGAAGGTGGCGTTGGCGGCGATGTTCAGGCCCCGGGAAGCATCACCGTTGTGCGTGGTGAGTTGCTGCTGCCCGACGAACCAGTAGCCGTGCTTGCTGTTGTGCACGCGATAGGCATCGCCGGTGTCCGCGGCATCCTGACCATTGACGTCCTTGCGCACATCATTGGCATCGGCCGTGCTCTTGTAGTAACCGACGCGGTACTCGCCCGGCAGGCTGTTGAGCTTGGGCGACCAGACCAGTTCCACGGGCAATACGGTGCCCTTGGTGCCGCTGCCGCTGAGCTTGAAGCCGTTGCCGTGCTCCAGTTGCGACGGGTTCTGGTTGTAGGCGCCGATTTGCGCATACAGCTCGGGGGTGATGTTGTACTTGATTCGCAGCGCCGCCTGGCTGACCGGCCAGTTGTACCAGATGCCGGTGGCCCAGTTGCCCACCTGGGAGCCGCAGAACGCCAGGTTCTGGAAGTCGCAGGGGAAGGTGTTGAAGTCTTCGCCTTCGCCGAAGTAGCCGGCCTTGACGTCCAGCTTGCCGTCGAGGAACTGGTGCTGAACCCACAACTGGGTCAAGCGGACCATGTGCCCCCGGCCATAGACCTCCTGGGAGGAGCTCAAGGTGCCGGCACGCGGGTCGCCGATGCGGTCGTTGGAGATGTTCTGGCCGTTACGGTTGGTCAGCTGGATCTTGGCCTGGGTGTTGTCCCAGCCCAAAAGCTTCTGCAGGTCGAACGCCACGCCCAGGCCGAACTGGTCGCTGTAGCGCCCGGTCTTGTCGTCGTTGTAACCACCATGCAGGTTGGCGCCCATTTCACCGACGTAGTCGGCCTTGATGTCGATCCCCTGCTCGATCAGCTTGGTGCGCTCGCCGCCCCAGTCGCCGGTCATCCATTTCGAATCGGCGCTGAACGCCTCATCGGCCATGGCATTGCCGGACAGGACCAGGGCCGCCACCGCCGACAACTGGCAGAGCAATCGGGTGTTGCTGTGTTGCTTTTTCATCCCTACATCCTCGTCTTTATTGTTATTAACGATTTATCCAACGCGGTTTACAGCAATGGCGACGGATGACAGGCCATCCGTCACGGATTCAGCGGCCCTTGAACTGCGCCACATTGCCGCCCCGGGCCTCTGTCACCGGTGCCCCGGCGGCGCCCAGGCGTTCACCGCTCTGGGCGTCGAACAACAGCACCCGGGCCGGATCGAACTGCAGTGTCAGGGTTTCCCCGGCCTCGGGGGCCTGGTCCGGTGCCAGGCGGCAGCAGACCTTGGTGCCATTGAGCGTGACGAACACCAGGGTGTCGGGGCCGGTGGGCTCGATCACCTGGACCTCGGCACGAATGGTCGGCAGGCCGTTGGCCTCGCCCGCGGCCAGGGCGATCTGTTCCGGGCGAATGCCGAGGATCACCTCACGGTCTTCCAGCCCGGCATCCTGGGGCCCCAGGGGCAGCTCGCAGCGAGCCTGGCCACTGTCCAGCAGGGCCAGCAGGCGGCCGTCCTTGCGCTGCAGGCGCAGGGGGATGAAGTTCATCGGTGGCGAACCGATGAAGCTGGCCACGAACAGGTTGGCCGGGTCGTTGTAGATCTGCTTCGGGGTGCCGAACTGCTGGATGATCCCGTCCTTCATCACCGCCACCTTGTCACCCAGGGTCATGGCTTCGATCTGGTCGTGGGTGACATAGACCGTGGTGGTTTTCAGACGCTGGTGCATCAGCTTCATTTCTGTGCGCATCTCCACCCGCAGCTTGGCGTCGAGGTTGGACAGCGGCTCGTCAAACAGATAGATCTTCGGCCGCCGGGCCAGGGCCCGGCCCATGGCCACCCGTTGCTGCTGGCCACCGGAGAGCTGGCCCGGCTTGCGGGTGAGCAGGTGCTCGATCTGCAGCAGCTTGGCCACCCGCGCCACTTCCGCGTCGATCTCGGCGGCGGGCATCTTGCGGATCTTCAGGCCGAAGGCGATGTTGTCGCGCACGCTCATGGTCGGGTACAGCGCGTAGGACTGGAACACCATGGCGATGTCACGATCCTTGGGGCTCATGCCGCTGATGTCGGCGTCGTCCACCAGGATCGCCCCGCCACTGATGTTCTCAAGGCCCGCGATGCAGTTCATCAGGGTGGATTTGCCGCAGCCGGATGGGCCGACGAGGATCAGGAATTCACCGTCATCGATCTTCAGCTCGATGTTCTTCAGGGTGTCCGGCAGGCCGGCACCGTAGGTCTTGTTGACGTTGCGTAATTCGAGAGTTGCCATGCCTTACCCCTTGACCGCGCCGGACGTCAGCCCGCGCAGGAAATACTTGCCGGCGAAGATGTAGACCAGCAGTGTCGGCAGCCCGGCGATCATCGCCGCTGCCATATCAACGTTGTATTCCTTGGTCCCGGTGCTGGTGTTGACCAGGTTGTTCAGGGCCACGGTGATCGGTTGCGCGTCGCCACTGGCGAACACCACGCCGAAGAGGAAATCGTTCCAGATCTGGGTGAACTGCCAGATCAGGCAGACCATGATGATCGGCACCGACATCGGCAGCAGGATCTTGCCGAAGATGGTGAAGAACCCGGCACCGTCCAGGCGCGCAGCCTTGACCAGCGCATCCGGCACGCTCACGTAGTAGTTGCGAAAGAACAAAGTGGTGAAGGCCAGCCCGTAGACCACGTGCACCAGCACCAGGCCGGTGGTGGTGTTGGCCAGGCCGAACTTGCCCAGGGTGAACGAAGCCGGCAGCAGCACGGTCTGGAACGGCAGGAAGCAGCCGAACAGCAGCAGGCCGAAGAACAGCTGGGAGCCGCGAAAGCGCCACATCGACAGCACGTAGCCGTTCATTGCACCGATGAAGGTGGAGATCAGCACCGCCGGCACGGTGATCTTCACCGAGTTCCAGAAGTAGCCACCGACAGTGTCCCAGGCCTTGATCCAGCCGATGCCGTCCACCACCTGTGGCCAGCTCAAAAGGTTGCCGGTGCGGATATCCTCCGGGGTCTTGAAGCTGGTGAGCAGCATCACCACCAGCGGTATCAGGTACACCGCCGCCGCCAGCAGCAGGGTGGCGTAGATGGCGATCCGGCTGAAGTTCAGGGTCGGCTTGGCGAGGGAGTTAGTCATGGCGCTTGCCTCGCAGTTCGGAGTACAGGTAAGGCACCAGGATGGTCAGTACGGCCCCCAGCATCAGCATGGCGCTGGCCGAACCTATGCCCATCTGGCCGCGGCTGAAGGTGAAGGAATACATGAACATCGCCGGCAGGTCGGAGGAATAGCCCGGGCCGCCCGCGGTCATCGCCGCCACCAGGTCGAAGCTCTTGATGGCGATGTGGGCGAGGATCATGAAGGCACTGAAGAACACCGGCCGCAGGCTCGGCAGGACAATCTTCAGGTAGATGGTCGGCAGGCTCGCGCCGTCCACCTGGGCGGCGCGGATGATCGACTGGTCGACACCCCGCAGGCCGGCGAGGAACATCGCCATGACAAAGCCCGAGGCCTGCCACACCGCAGCGATCACCAGGCAGTACACCACCCGGTCCTGATCCACCAGCCAGTCCAGGCGAAAGCCTTCCCAGCCCCAGTCGCGAAGCATCTTGTCCAGGCCCAGGCCGGGGTTGAGCAACCACTTCCAGGCGGTACCGGTGACGATCATCGACAGCGCCATGGGGTACAGGTACACGGTGCGGATAAAGCCTTCCTTGCGGATGCGCTGGTCCAGCAGCACCGCGAGGAACACTCCCAGCACCAGGCTGATGGCGATGAACATGCCGCCGAAGACCGCGAGGTTCTTGCTCGCCACCCACCAGCGGTCGTTGTCCATCAAGCGCAGGTATTGCTGCAGGCCGACCCACTTGTAGCTCGGCATGAAGCTGGAATTGGTAAAGGACAGAATGAACGTCCAGATGATGTAGCCGTAGAAACCCACCAGCACGATCACCATGCTCGGTGCCAGCACCAGCTTGGGTAGCCAGCGCTGCAATGCATCTAACGGTGAGGCTTTGCTGAAAACCGCCACAGAGCTCATCGGAATAACCCAGTCAGGAGTGAATCCGGGCTGCACACCGTCGCTGCATGGGCCGGGGCACAGGCAGGGCGGCGACAGTCACGGGTGAGCCGCCGGCGTACCGGCGGCGGGGTTCAAGGATTACTGCGCGGCCTTGACCGCCGAAGCCAGCTGCGCACTGGCCTTGGCCGGGTCCGCATCCTTGTCGTTCATGAAGTTGGTCACCACGTCGAAGATCGCGCCCTGCACCGCCAGGGAAGTGGCCATGTTGTGCGCCATGCTCGGCTGCAGGCCGCCGGTCTTCTCGTCTGCCAGGAAGTCCTTGGCCGACGCCTGGGCGCAGGAGTCGAAGCCCTCGGCGCTCATGTCGTTGAGCATGTCGGTACGCACCGGGATCGAACCCTTGTTGATGCTGAAGACTTTCTGGAAGTCCTTGCCCAGGGCGACCTTGGCCAGGTCCTGCTGGGCAGCGATATCGCCCTTGCGGTCGGCCTTGAGCTTGAACACCGCCAGGGAGTCGATGTTGTAGGTGAAGGCCTTGTCGGTACCCGGGAACGGTACGCACTGGTAGTCCTTGCCGGCGACCTTCTTGGCCGCGGTCCACTCGCTCTTGGCCCAGTCGCCCATCATCTGCATGCCGGCCTTGCCGCCGATCACGTCGGCTGCGGCAATGTTCCAGTCACGCCCGGCACGGTTGGGGTCCATGTAGCCGGTGATCTTCTTCAGCTCGGTGAAGGCCTTGGCCATTTCCGGGCCGGAGAGGGTTTTCTGGTCCAGGTCCACCAGGGCTTTCTTGTAGCCCTCCGGGCCCATGACCGAGAGCACCACGTCTTCGAACACGGTGCTGTCCTGCCACGGCTGGCCACCGTGGGCCAGGGCGATGAAGCCGGCGGCCTTGAGCTTGTCGCCGGCGGCATAGAATTCTTCGAGGGTGGTCGGAGCCTTGTCGATCCCGGCTTTCTTGAACACGGCAGGGTTGATCCACAGCCAGTTGACCCGGTGGATGTTCACCGGCACCGCCACGTAGTCACCTTCGTACTTGACGGTATTGGCCACCTTGGGCGACAGCAGGCCGTCCCAGTTCTCGGCCTTGGCCACGTCCTTGAGGGTATCGGTGCTAAGCAGGCCGGTGCTGCCCCATTCCTGGATGTCCGGGCCCTTGATCTGCGCCACACCCGGCGGGTTGCCGGCCACGGCGCGGCTTTTGAGCACGGTCATGGCAGTGGAACCGCCACCGCCGGCCACGGCGCCGTCCTTCCAGGTGAAACCGTCTTTTTCCACTTGGGCCTTGAGCACATCGACGGCGGCTTTTTCACCACCCGAAGTCCACCAGTGGACGACTTCCACGGAACCTTTGGAGTCGGCGGCGAGGGCACTCAGGGGAAACAGAGAGGCAAGGGAAATGACAGTGGCGAGGCGAGAAATCGCATTCATTTGAAGTACCTTTCTTGTTGTTATGCATGCAAGTCTGGTGCTTGCGCTGCAAACGAGTCTAAACAGCCTAGTCGATCATTCGAGTAACGAAGCGATGGGGAAATGTCACCACATGGTTACACAAGGCCCGGAACAGACACCTGGGCCAATGCCGAAGCCATGCTCGGGGCCAACGGCAGGCGCGGGATCAGCACCGCCTGCCAGGCGTGATAGAGGTCCGGCTTGCCGCCCCAGATCCGGGCTGACGGCTGGTTGTCCGGGCCCAGTTCGTGGTGCCAGCTACCGTGCCTGCGGTCGATGAAATGGGCCTCGCAGAATTCCCAGAAACAGCGGTACCAGGCCTCGTACTGGGCCTGGCCGGTGCGTTTGAGCAAGGCGCTGGCGGCGGCGCTGGCCTCGGCGTGGGTCCAGTGCAGGCGCTCGCGCACCACTGGCTGGTGGTCCCAGTCCAGGGTGTAGACCATGCCCGGGGCGCCATCGACGCTCCAGCCATGGCGGCAGTTGCTTTCGAACAGCTTCTGCGCGTCCTGCACCAGCCAGCCGGGGGTCAGCATGCCGGCCTTCACCCGCGAAGCCTCCAGGTGCAGCAACAGCCGCGCCCATTCGAAGCCGTGTCCCGGGGTGGTGCCAAAGGGCCGGAAACCGTCGGCGGGAAAGGCCCGGTTGTAGTCACGAAGTGGTTGCCAGGCGAGGTCGAAATGCTCGATCACCATGAAGTCGTTGGCCGCCGCCTGAGTGTGGATCACCCGCTCGACGATCCGCAGGGCGCGGGTCAGCCAGCGTGAGTCCTGGGTGACATCGGCCAGGGCCAGGAACGCCTCGGTGGCGTGCATGTTGCTGTTGGCACCGCGATAGGCTTCCGGCTGACTCCAGTCGCAGTTGAAAGACTCGCGCAGCGCGCCCTCCTCCTCGCTCCAGAAATGCCGGTCGATGATGGCGATGGCCTCCTCCAGCAAACGCTCGGCGCCGGGACGTTGGGCCACCACCGCGGAGCTGGCCGCCAGAGCGACAAAGGCATGCAGGTAGGCGGCCTTGGTGCTGTTGCCGTCGGCCTGCCCGGCCACGGCGAACCAGCCGCCGTGCTCGGCATCACGCAAGGGCCCGCCGAGGGCGGCGATGCCGTGGTCCACCAGAGCGGCATAACCCGGCAGGCCCTGGATATGGGCCATGGCGAAGCTGTGGGTCATGCGCGCGGTGTTCATGGTTTCGGCCTGGGCGCCGCTGGGCAGGCGGCCCTGTTCATCGAGGTTGCCAAAGCCCGCGGGGAGCCGTGAGGCCTTGGCAAAATCCAGCAGGCGCAGGCCTTCGGCGGCGAGCCAGGCCTGATGTGCAGGGGCATTCAGCCAACTGCTGAATGGCAGGGAGAGAGCGTCCATGGGTGACCTGTTGTTGTTTTTATCGAAGGCTTGAGTCTAATCAAGCCGCCTGCGACCGCAGGTAACAAAGGACCAGCGCAATGTCACCAAACCGTGACATTGCACCTTGAGCCCTGTGGTGCCCTTGAGGACGCCTTCGCTGGCAAGCCAGTTCCTCCACAAGCCAGCGCTTACAACGGCCGGCAGGTCAGTCGAAGGTCCGGGGCAGGTACAGGGTTACGCGCAGGCCGCCTTCGCGCAGGTTCTGCAGGCTGACTTCGCCGCCATGGCTGTGGGCGATGTTGCGGGCAATCCCCAGGCCCAGGCCGTAGCCCTGCTGCTGGCCAGCAAGACGGAAGTGCGGCTCGAAGACTTGCTCCAGGCGCTGCTCCGGTACGCCGGGGCCTTCGTCGTCGACATGCAGGACAAAGCCGCTGTCGTCGTCTTCGATGTGCAGGTGAGCGTTCTGTCCGTACTTCAGGGCATTGTCGATCAGGTTGCCCATGCAGCGCTTGAGCGCCAGGGGCTTGCCCGGGTAGCTGGCCAGGGCCCGGCCCTGTTGGGTCACGCGGCCATTGCCGTTGGGTGCCAGATAAGGCTCTACCAGGCAGTCGAGTACCTGATTGAGGTCCACCGGCTCGATGTTCTCGTGGATGTCGGTGTCCTTGACGCACTGCAGCGCGCCCTTGACCAGCAACTCCAGTTCATCTAGGTCGCGCCCGAACTTGGCCTGCAGTTGCTCGTCCTCCAGCAATTCCACCCGCAGGCGCAAGCGGGTGATGGGGGTGCGCAGGTCGTGGGAGATGGCGCTGAACAGCTGGCTGCGCTCGGTCAGGTAGCGGCTGATGCGCTCGCGCATGCTGTTGAAGGCCCGGCCCACCTCCACCACTTCACTTCCGCCGCCCTCCGCTACCGGCTCGACGTCGGCCCCCAGGGACATGTCCCGCGCCGCCCGGGCCAGGCGCTTGAGGGGCCGGCTCTGCCAATGCACCAACAGGCCGATGAACAACAGCAGAAAACCGCTGGTGAGCAGGATGAACCACACCTGCTGTGCCGGCAGGCCCTGTTCTTCCAGGCTGGTATAGGGCTCGGGCAACAGCGAGGCGATGTACAGCCACTCTCCCGGCGCCATCTGGATCTGGGTCACCAGCACCGGCGGGTTTACCGGTTCCAGGGTCAGGGCGTAATGGGCCCAGGAGCGCGGCAATTCGTCGAGCTTGAGGCCGCCATTGAAGATCCGCAGGTCATCGGGGCTGACGAAGGTCACGGAGATATCCGCGTCATTGCCCAGGGACTGGCGCAACACCTGCTCCACGGCTTGCAACACCGCTTCTTTGCGCGGGGTGGCGGGCAGCACCTGCATGCCCAGGGGCTTGTCGTTCAGGGTCACGACAAACCGCGTACCGCCCATGCTGCGCAACTGGTCCAGCACCAGGGGCCGGTACGCCACCGGCAACGAACGCAGGTAACTGACGCTGGCGGTCATCGAGTGGGCCAGGCTGCGGGCGCTGGTCACCAGCCCTTCGAGTTGAGTGGCGCGCAGCTGGGAAACCCAGATCACGCTGGACAGCGCCTGGGCGAACAGCACCGCCAGCAGGGTCAAAAGCAGCATCCGCCCCAGCAGGGAACGGGGCACCGGCAGGCGCCGCAGCACTTTGCGCAATGCCTCAGTGGCCACTGCCGGCAACCACATTGGCTGCCAATTGATAGCCACTGCCGCGCACGGTACGAATCAGCCGCGGCGGCTTTTCGGTGTCACGCAGACGCTGGCGCAGGCGGCTCACCGCCATGTCGACGATGCGATCCAGGGGCATCAGGTCACGCCCGCGGGTGGCATTGCCGATGGTGTCGCGATCGAGGATTTCCTGGGGATGGTCGAGAAACAGCTTGAGCAGAGCGAAGTCGGCGCCGGAAAGAATCACCTCCTCGCCATCGTTGTGGAACAGCCGGTGGCTGATCACATCCAGGCGCCATTCGTCGAAGCACAGCACCTCGCCGACAACCCGCTCCTGGGTGAACTGCACGCGCCGCAGCAGGGCCTTGATCCGCGCCTGCAGCTCCCGGGGGCTGAAAGGCTTGCCCAGGTAGTCGTCGGCGCCCAGCTCCAGGCCGATGACCCGATCGGCCTCGTCGGAGCTGGCGGTCAGCATGATGATCGGCACCTGGCTGCGCTTGGGATGCTGGCGGATCCAGCGGCACAGGCTGAAGCCGTCTTCGTCCGGCAGCATCACATCGAGGATCACCAGGTCGCTGGGCGCCTCGTTGAGGGCCAGGCGAAAGCCGGCCCCGTCGGCGGTGCTGCGCACCTGGAAGCCGCAGCGGCTGAGATAGGTTTCCAGCAGCTCGCGAATTTCCTGATCGTCGTCAACCAACAAAATCGACTTACTGACTGAACTCACCGGGGCCGTCCTTATTGTTAGGCAGGGTGCGCGATTATGCCTGATGCCGGGTCGCCTGCCAGGGCGGCGTCAGCCCTGGGCCTGCTCCAGGGCCACGCCGGCACCGGTGAGCCCGGAATAGGGCGCGGTCACCAGCCACACCGGGATGCCCTTGAAGTAATCGCTCATGCAACCCTTGTCGGCAAAGCTCTTGGCAAAGCCGCTGTGGATGAAGAAATCGGCAAAGCGCGGAATCACCCCACCGACGATGTACACCCCGCCACGCCCCCCGGTGGTCAGCACGTTGTTGCCCGCCACCCGGCCCAGCCAGCAGCTGAACTGCTCCAGCACTTCCCGGGCGATCGGGTCGCCGGCCAGGCCGGCCGCGGTGATGGCCTCCGGAGTCTCGAGCCGCGGCTCATGACCGTCCACTGCGCAGATCGCCCGGTACACCCGGGGCAGGCCGCCACCGCTGAGGGCGGTCTCGGCGCTGACATGGCCGATCTCGTCGTGAATGTGCTGCCAGAGCTGGGTTTCCCGCGCACTGCTCAAGGGCAGGTCGACATGCCCGCCCTCTCCCGGCAAGGCCATGTAACGACCGTCGCCGAAGTTCAGCAGGGTGCCCACCCCGAGGCCCGTGCCCGGGCCGATCACCACGGCCGGGCGCAAGGGCTCGGCAACGCCTTCGCAGACCACGCGAAATTCATCCGGCTGCAGGCGGGTCATGCCCAGGGCCATGGCCGAGAAGTCGTTGACCAACAGCAGTTGGTCCACCTGCAACGCCTGGCAGAAAGCCTGGCGGCTCAGGCGCCAGTGGTTGTTGGTGAAGCGAAACTCATCGCCGCTGACCGGGCCGGCCACCGACAGGCACACCGAACCTATGGCACCCAGGGCCAGCCCCTGGTTTCGCAGGTAGGCTTTGATGGCGTCTTCCGGGCAGCTGTAGTCCGCGGTGGCGTGGACTTCGATCGCCTCCAGTTGTTGGTCTTTCCACAACGCGAAGCGCGCGTTGGTGCCACCGATATCACCGACCAGGGCCAGTTTCACTTGAGCGTCTCCAGGGCAGAGGTAAAGGCGCTGGCGCCCTGCTCTGCCGAGCTGAAGGCCATGCGCATGAAGGCGAAGAGTTCGCGGCCGGTGCCAACGTTGTTGCCCAGCAGGCCCTTGGCCGGCTCCCGGGCGGCGAATTCTGCGGCGTCTACCTTAAGCTCCAGGGTGCCCTTGACGCCATCCACGCGGATGATATCGCCGTCCAGCACCCGGGCCAGCGCGCCACCCACCTGGGCTTCGGGGCTGACATGGATCGCTGCCGGAATCTTGCCCGAAGCGCCGGACATGCGCCCGTCGGTGACCAGCGCCACCTTGAAGCCGCGGTCCTGCAGCACCCCGAGGAAGGGGGTCATCTTGTGCAGCTCGGGCATGCCGTTCGAGCGCGGGCCCTGGAAGCGCATCACCGCGACGAAGTCCTTCTCCAGCAGGCCGGCCTTGAAGGCATCGGCCAGGTCCTGCTGGTCCTGGAACACCACGGCCGGGGCCTCGACGATCTGGTGCTCCGGGGCCACGGCGGAAACCTTCATCACGCCGCGACCGAGATTGCCTTCCATGACCCGCAAGCCGCCCTCCGCAGAGAACGCCCGGGCCACCGGGCGCAGGATGTTTTCGTCCAGGCTTTCGATCGGGCCGTCGCGCCACACCAGCTTGCCGTTGTCCAGGAAGGGTTCCTGGGTATAGCGGCTCAGGCCGCGGCCGGCCACGGTATTGACGTCTTCGTGGAGCAGGCCGGCTTCCAGCAGCTCGCGGATCAGGAACGACATGCCGCCCGCCGCCTGGAAGTGGTTGATATCGGCCTTGCCGTTTGGATAGACGTGGGACAGGGTCGGCACCACCTCGGAGAGGTCGGCCATGTCCTGCCAGGTCAGCTGGATGCCCGCCGCCTGGGCGATGGCCGGCATGTGCAGGGTGTGGTTGGTGGAGCCGCCCGTGGCGTGCAGGGCAACGATGGAGTTGACCAGCACGCGCTCGTCGACGATCTCGCCAATCGGCATGAAGGCCCCGCTCTGCTTGGTCAGGCGCGTGACCTGCTGCGCCGCCTCATGGGTCAGGGCATCGCGCAGCGGCGTATTGGGGTTGACGAAAGAGGCGCCCGGCAGGTGCAAGCCCATGACTTCCATCAGCAACTGGTTGGTGTTGGCGGTGCCGTAGAAGGTGCAGGTGCCGGGGCTGTGGTAGGACTTCATTTCCGACTCCAGCAGTTCCTCGCGGCTGGCCTTGCCTTCGGCGTAACGCTGGCGCACGTCAGCTTTCTGCTTGTTGGAAATGCCCGAGACCATGGGCCCGCCCGGAACGAAGATGGTCGGCAGGTGACCGAAGCGCAGGGCGCCCATCATCAACCCCGGGACAATCTTGTCGCAGATCCCCAGCATCAGCGCGGCATCGAACATGTTGTGAGAGAGGGCCACCGCCGTAGACAGGGCGATCACTTCACGGCTCGGCAGGCTCAGTTCCATGCCGGCCTCGCCCTGGGTCACGCCATCGCACATGGCCGGGGTGCCGCCGGCGAACTGGCCCACCGAGCCGATCTCGCGCAGGGCGCGCTTGATCTGCTCGGGGAACACCTCGTAAGGCTGGTGCGCCGACAACATGTCGTTATATGACGAAACAATTGCCACGTTGGCCGCATTCATCATCCGCAGGTTGTGCTTGTCGTCGGTGCCACAACCGGCCACGCCGTGGGCGAAGTTCGCACATTGCAGCTTGCCCCGCTGCGGGCCGTCGCTGGCGGCATCGCGGATCAGCGCGAGATAGGCCTGGCGAGTGGCGCGACTACGGGCGATAAGCCGTTCGGTGACCTCAAGAACGCGGGGATGCATGTGTAGAACTCCAGGCTAACGGATGTGGCGACCTGTTTGTCTATGCTGATCAGACGCGCCACCGCTCAGGGACAGCGGAGGATGTTTCTGACCATTTGGACCAGTTGATTCAGGTCACTCGTTGTAGATAAGACAAAATATTGCCACTAAAAAGGCTTGTTTTCTATTTCTATGCGAATAATCTTGTAATTCCAACAACAAATTCAACGACAGGCGTTTGCACATGACTCTTCGAATCGCAATCAATGGTTTTGGCCGTATCGGCCGTAACGTCCTGCGCGCACTTTATACCCAAGGCTATCGCCAGGATCTGCAGATCGTCGCTATCAACGATCTCGGAGACAGCGCTATCAATGCCCACCTGCTGAAATACGACACCGTGCACGGTACTTTCGACGCCCAAGTCGAACACGATCAGGAAAGCCTCACCGTGAATGGCGACCGGATTGCCGTCAGCGCCATCCGCAACCCGGCCGAACTGCCCTGGGCCGCGGAGAAGATCGACGTGGTGTTCGAATGCACCGGCCTGTTCACCGACCGCGCCAAGGCTGCCGCCCATCTGACCGCCGGTGCCCGCAAGGTCATCATCTCGGCCCCGGCCAAGGGCGCCGACGCCACCGTGGTCTACGGGGTCAACCACGACATCCTGCGCCAGTCGCACCAGATCATCTCCAACGCCTCGTGCACCACCAACTGCCTGGCGCCAGTGGCCCAGGTACTGCACCGCGAGCTGGGCATCGACAACGGCCTGATGACCACCATCCACGCCTACACCAACGACCAGAACCTCACCGACGTCTACCACAGCGACCCCTATCGCGCCCGTTCGGCCACCCAGAACATGATCCCGAGCAAGACCGGCGCTGCCGAAGCGGTGGGCCTGGTGCTGCCGGAGCTGGCTGGCAAGCTGACCGGCATGGCCGTGCGAGTACCGGTGATCAACGTGTCCCTGGTGGACCTGACGGTGACCCTCAAGCGCGACACCACCGCCGAAGAGGTCAATGCGTTGCTCAAGAGCGCCAGCCAGCACTCGACGATCCTCGGCTACAACACCCTGCCGCTGGTCTCCAGCGACTTCAACCACAATCCGCTGTCGTCGATCTTCGACGCCAACCACACCAAGGTCAGCGGTGGCCGGTTGCTCAAGGTGCTGGCCTGGTACGACAACGAGTGGGGTTTCTCCAACCGCATGCTGGATAACTGCCTGGCCCTGTGCAACGCGGAATAAAACGGATATTCGTCGATGATCGGTATCAGTTTCACCCACAAGACCATGGCCGCGCGCAAGCGCATCGCCCTGGTCGCCCATGACCACTGCAAGGCGTTCCTGCTGGAGTGGGCCGGGCGGCAAAAGGCGCGCCTGGCCGAGCACGAGCTGGTTGCCACCGGTACCACCGGCCTGTTGCTGAGCAAGCACCTGGGGCTGCCGGTGGAAAGCATGATCAGCGGCCCCCTGGGCGGCGATCAGCAACTGGGGGCGCAGATTGCCGAGCAACGGGTCGACCTGCTGGTGTTCTTCTGGGACCCCTTCGAACCCCAGCCCCATGATCCGGACATCAAGGCCCTGTTGCGGGTAGCGGCGGTATGGAACATTCCGGTGGCCTGCAACGAGTGCAGCGCCGACTACCTGCTCAGCAGCCCGCTGATGAACCAGGCCCATGAGCACCGGATTCCCGACTATCAGGCCTACCTGGCCGGCCGAGGATAATTCACGCAAGGCTTGACCATTGACGTAGATGACAATCATTATCATCTGCTGAAAAAATGGATCAGGCCTTGCTGTGAGTCAATCGCACTTCAACCACGTCTTCCTCACCCAACGCATTTCTCTGCTGCGAACGCTGGAGCGGATGGTCAACAACCACAGCACCGCCGAAGACCTGCTGCAGGAAACCTACCTGCGCGTGACCCGGGCCCTGAGCGAGCGGCCGATCACGCACCTTGAACCCTTTGTCTTCCAGACCGCGCGCAACCTCGCCCTGGATCACCTGCGGGCCCGGCGCATCCAGGGCCGCACCCTGCTCGAAGACGTACCGCCGGAGGTGGTGGAGAATGTCGCCGCGCCCGTCAGCAGTGCCGAAGACGCGGCCCACGCCGAGCAGATGCTGGAACGCCTGAACCTCAGCCTCGGCCAGCTCAGCCCGCGCCAGCAGCAGATCTTCATCCTCAGCCGCCTGCACGGCCACAGTTACCAGGAGATCGCCGATGAGCTCGGGGTTTCACTGAGCACGGTGCAAAAGGAATTGAAACTGATCATGGCCATCTGCATCGGCGTCGCCGAACGTCTCGACGGCCAGTGAGTCTCAACCGCTGAGCAGAATGACTGCGGCAGCCCCGAGCCTTTGTTAACCTTGGCCGGCTTTCGCTCTCTCTTGAAAAAACAGCCGCGCACAGACGCAGCCGAGGAACACCCGTGACGGATTTTCACAGCGCCGAGCCGCCCACCCCTGCCGGCCCGCACTCAAGCACCCTGGCTATGGATCAGGCACTGGATTGGCTGATCGAGCTGGAACATCCGAACGAGGAACAAGTGCGCCAGTTTCATCAGTGGCTGGCGGCTTCACCGCTCAACGCCCAGGCCTTCGAAAAGGCCCAGGCGATCTGGAATGGCCCGCAAGTGGCGCAATGCGCCCTGACCCTGGCAGCGCCACCGAAAGTCTCGCGCCTGGCGCGCCTGCGCCCCCACTGGAAACCCCTGGCCACCGCCGCGGTGCTGCTGCTCGGATTATTCAGCTTCAGCAACCTGCCGCTGCGCCTGCAGGCCGACCACCTGACCCAGGTCGGCGAGCGCCAGCGCCTGCAGCTCGAAGACGGTTCCAAGGTGCTGCTCAACACCAACTCGGCCTTTTCCAGCGACATCAACGATCACCAGCGCGTGGCCCGGCTGTACCAGGGCGAAGCCTTCTTCGAGATCCCCGGCAATCGCGGCCTGCCCCTGGAACTGGACGCCGGCCCGGTCAAGGCCAGCGTGCGCGACACCACCTTTGCCGTGCGCTACCTGGACGGCGTGGCACAAGTCCAGGTGCAGCGCGGTGACATCGACCTGCGCGCCACCCACGCCGACCAGCGCCTGCGCCTGCGCGCCGGGGAAAGCGTGCGGGTCGGGCCCCAGGGTTTCGACCAGCCGGCCAGGCTCGACGCCGACAAGGAACTGGCCTGGGTCCAGGGCCGCCTGGTGTTCGAGAACTGCCCCCTGAGCCAGGTCCTGGCCGAACTGCGGCGCTATTACCCAGGCTGGATCGTCAACAACAACGAACACCTGGCAAAGGTCGCGGTAACCGGCAACTACCGCCTGGATCAGCCTCTGGATGTGGTGCGTTCCCTGGCCCACATCACTTCGGCACGGCTTTCCGAGTTCCCGGCACTAGTGATTCTCAACTGAGAACAATTATTTTTACGCGATCTCTACGGGTCGTACGTCTCGTTATAGCCAATGCAACTGATTCGCATTTTGAATGTGTATCTGCACCTATAAAAGTTTCGTGCGACCCGGAGCGCTCTCGATGTCCCCTCGCCTCAACAGCCGATCCCCTGTTCCCTGTGCCCGCCTGCAAAACTGCACCCTGTCGCTGCTGACCGCAGCCATCCTGCTGGCCGGCGCCCACGCTGCCCCCGTGATGGCCGCCGATGCCCCGGCATCCTCCAGCCAGCGCATGGGCAACTACAACTTCGCTATCGCCCAGCAGCCGCTGGTATCGGCGCTCAACGCCTTTACTGCGGTCACCGGCTGGCAAGTGGGCCTGCCGGCGGAGCTGGGCAGCGGGGTGTCCTCCCCGGGCGTGCGCGGTTCGCTGCCACCGGAAAAGGCCCTGGATCGGCTGCTCAGCGGCACCAACCTGAGCTACCGCAAGCTGGGCAACAACAACATCGTTCTGGAAAAGCGCAGCGCAGCCAATGTGGTGAACCTGCAGCAGGTGACCATCAGCGCCACCCGTCAGGAGCAGGACATCAACTCGGTGCCCAGCACCGTGAGCGTGCACACCCGGGAAGAACTCGACCGCCAGAACGTCAACACAATCAAGGAACTGGTGCGCTATGAACCCGGAGTTTCGGTAGGCGGTGCAGGCCAGCGTGCCGGTATCAGCGGCTACAACATCCGTGGTATCGACAGCGACCGGATCCTCACCCAGGTGGACGGCGTGGAAGTGCCGGATCACTTCTTCAGCGGCCCTTATGCCAAGACCAACCGTAACTACGTCGACCCGGAAATCGTCAAGCGCGTGGAAATCCTGCGCGGTCCTGCCTCGGTGCTCTACGGCAGCAGCGCCATCGGTGGCGCCGTCAGTTACTACACTCTGGACGCCGACGACATCATCAAGCCCGGCGAGGATTTTGGCGCGCGCCTGAAGACCGGCTACAGCTCGGCGGACGAAAGCTGGCTGAAATCCGGCACCTTCGCCGGGCGGGTCGGCGAATTCGACGGTCTGTTGCACCTGAGCCAGCGTGACGGCCATGAGACCGAGTCCTATGGCAGCAACAACGGCACCGGCCTGAACCGCACTGCCGCCAACCCGGAAGACGCCCGGACCACCAACGTACTGGCCAAGCTCGGCTGGAACTATGCGGACGACGCACGCCTGGGCCTGACCTACGAAAAGTACAAGGACGACCGCGACACCAATCAGAAAAGCGCGGTGGGCGGCCTGTTCCTCAATGGCGTTGGCCAGAACTGGTATCGCTCGCGCGTCGGCAACGACACCATCACCCGCGAACGCTTCGGCCTGGAAAACAGCTTTGCCCTGGAGTCGCCGATCGCCGACCAGATCAAGTGGAGCCTGAACTACCAGATCGCCAAGACCGACCAGACCACCTCCGAGCGCTACAACCCGGTGTCGATCTTCAGCCCGGTGGCGCGTGACGTGCAGCGTGAGCGGAAAACCCTGTACCAGGAAAAACAATGGGTGTTCGACGCTCAGCTGGACAAGGCCTTCGCCCTGGGTGAAACCGATCACCAGTTGACCTACGGCACCACTCTCAAGCAGCAGAAGGTCACGGGCTCGCGCTATGGTACCGCCAGTTGCCTGGCCGTCGGTGCCGGCTGTACCGCGATTGGCGCGCCGAGCCCTTCTGCCGGTGACAGCGTGAAGAAGTCCAGCGACTTCCCGGACCCGACCATCAACACCTACAGCCTGTTCGTCCAGGACCAGATCAGCTGGAACGCCTGGACCTTCACTCCGGGCCTGCGCTACGACTACACCCGGCTCAAGCCCAAGCTGACCCAGGAGTTTCTCAACGTTGCCAACTCAACGGGCGCCTTCCCGGTCAGCGACGATGAAAAGACCTGGCACCGCGTATCGCCCAAGTTCGGCCTGACCTACGCCTTTGACGAGCATTACACCGGTTACGGCCAATACTCCGAAGGCTTCCGTACCCCCTCGGCCAAGGCGCTCTACGGCCGCTTCGAAAACCTCGCGGGCGGCTATGTAGTGGAGCCCAACTCCAACCTCAAGCCGGAAACGAGCAAGAGCTACGAAACCGGCCTGCGCGGCAACTTCGACGCGGGCTCCTTCGACGTCTCGGTGTTCTACAACCAGTACCGCGACTTCATCAACGAAGACGCCATTACTGCCGGGGCACTGTTGTCGGTCATCCAGAGCAACAACATCAAGCACGCCACCATCAAGGGCGCGGAAGCCAAGGGCCGCCTCAACCTCGACGCCTTCGGTGCTCCACAAGGGCTGTACAGCATCGGCTCGGTGGCCTACGCATACGGTCGCAACAACGACAACGGCGAACCGATCAACAGCGTCAACCCGCTCAAAGGCGTGTTCGGCCTGGGCTATGACCAGGACAACTACGGCGCCCTGCTGAGCTGGACCCTGGTCAAGCGCAAGGACCGGGTCGACGACAGTACCTTCAAGGCTCCGGACGGGCGCGTTACCAGCAGCCAGTTCAAATCCCCGGGCTTCGGCATTCTCGACCTCAGCGGCTTCTACAAGGTCACCGATGACCTGACCGTGAACGCCGGCCTGTACAACCTGACCGACAAGAAATACTGGAACTGGGACGACGTGCGCGGCTACGACAGCGTCGGCGAAGCCGGCCAGACCGCACCCGCCAACCTCGACCGCCTGACCCAGCCCGGCCGCAACTTCTCGGTCAACCTGGTGTGGGATATCTGACGCCTGGACACCTCACTGCCCTTTTTCATCCAGGGCAGTGAGGATTTTTTACTGTGTCGCGTCTTCTTGTTCGTCTAGTCACTAAGTGCCTCTCATTCTCAAGGACATCTGCATGACCTCCCAGGATTCCTCCCAGCGTCACCACCTGCGCTCCCAACGCCTGAACCAGATCACCCACGAGCCTCATTCCAAGCTCGACGCCCTGGTCAAGGCCCATGCGCCCTTCGAAACCCAAGGTGCATTCGCCCGTTTCGTGGTGGCCCAGTACCTGTTCCAGTCGGAACTGGTGGACCTGTACAACGATGCCGAACTGAACAAGATCGTCCCGGACCTGGCCGAGCGCTGCCGCGCCGAAGCTGCCAAGGCTGACCTGGCCGACCTGGAAACCGAGGTTCCTGCACCAGTGGCCGGTGCCGTCAGCAACCCGAGCCAGGCCGAAGCCCTGGGCTGGATCTTCGTCTCCGAGGGCTCCAAGCTGGGTGCCGCGTTCCTGATCAAGCGTGCCGTGGGCCTGGGCCTGAGCGAAACCTTCGGTGCCCGTCACCTGGGCGAACCGGCCGGTGGCCGCGCCGAAGGCTGGAAAACCTTCACCCGCATCCTCGACGGCCTGGAGTTCACCGCCGAAGAAGAAGCCGCGGCGGAAAAAGGTGCCCTGGATGCCTTCAACCGCTTCACCGTGCTGCTGGAACAGGCTTACTCCGGCGCCGCACAACCGGCCTGACCCGCGTAGTTGCGGGCAGGTGGCGCGCCAAGGCGTGCCCCTGCCCGCAGCGGTATTTTGTCGGCCGGCGGCATTCGCGGATTGAGCCGTACGACGCGTTACCTCATCATCGAAACCATGACCCCCACTCGCCCCTCCTCGTCGAAGATTTCCCGCCTGCTGTTTGGCGCGCTGGCCTATGTCAGCCTGGCCATCGGCCTGATCGCCATCGTCGTACCCGGCCTGCCGACCACCGAGTTCATCCTGCTGGCTGCCTGGGCCGCCACCAAGAGCTCGCCACGGCTAAGCGCCTGGATGGAGAACCATCGCCTGTTCGGGCCTATCCTATGCAACTGGCGCAACGGCCGGATCGTCAGCCGCAAGGCCAAGATCAGCGCCACGGTCAGCATGCTGCTGTGTGCCGGGCTGATGCTGACCCTGCTCAACCATCACTGGACGATGTATGCCGCCATTGCCGGCATGACCCTGGGCAACCTGTGGATCTGGTCACGCCCCGAAGCCCTGCCGCAGGCCTCCTGACCTGCGCCCGCTGGCAGCTATGCCCTTGCCCCTGAGGCCATATATGTCAAGGACATGACCGTTCGTCGGCAGCCCCTCACGCAAAGGCCGCCCGAGCCGATGTTCCGGGCATAGCGCTGAATGGACTTGGCGACCGGAGTCATCCGATTCCGTGCTTTCCATCCGTCCTTTCGCGAGATCGCCCCCATGTTCGACTCTCTCTCCATTCGCCTGAAAATAGTGCTGTTGTCCGGACTGTGCCTGTTGGGCGTAGTGGCGCTGATCGTCGGCATGAACCTGTACCAGAGCCAGCAGAACAACCAACTGGTCAACACCTCCAGCACGCGGATGCTCACCGCCGGGGTCGAAGAGTTGCTGCAGGCAAAGGCCGCCGACCAGGCAGTACGGGTGCAGAAGACCTTCGGTGAAAGCAACCTGGTGATCACCGCCCTGGCGGACCAGGTACGCGACCTGCGTGACATGGCGAGCAAGCGCGGCCTGGAAGCTGCGGCACTGCGCGAAGAGCTCAACCACAGCCTGAAGACCGCCTTCGAGCGCAATCCCAAAGTGCTCGGCATCTGGCTGGCCTACGAACCCAACGCCCTGGATGGCAAGGACAGCGAATTTCTCAATGACGCAGCCCGTGCTTCCAACGAACGCGGGCGCTTCGCCACCTACTGGAGCCGATCCGGGGGCCAGCAGTTGAACACCGTGATGGTGGAAGACGACCTGACCAAGACCACCCTCAACCTCAGCGGCACCCCCTACAACGTCTGGTACACCTGCCCCCGCGACAGCCGCCGTACCTGCCTGCTGGACCCCTACGCCGACACCATCGGCGAGGACAAGAAACAGGTGCTGATGACCACCATCTCCCAGCCCTTGCTGGTGGACGGCAAGGTCATCGGGGTGATTGGCGTCGACATCGCCCTGGACTCCCTGCAGGCCGCGGCCGGCGAATCCCAGCGTTTTCTGTTCAACGGTGCCGGGCACATGATGATCGTCGCCGGCAGCGGCTTGCTGGCGGCCGTGGGCGCCGATGCCAGCCAGGTCGGCAAGAACATCAACGAAACCCTCGGCGCCCAGGGCAAGGATATCCTCGCGCTGCTCGCCGGCAACCAGAACAAGGTCCTGCAACAGGGTGAACTGATCCGCGCGGTCTACCCCTTCAGCCCGATTGCCGATGCCAAGCCCTGGGGCGTCACCATCGACCTGCCGCAACAAGTGCTGCTGGCAGACTCGGTAAAACTGCAAGGCCTGCTGGATGAAGCCCAGACCAGCGGCACGGTGAAAACCGTACTGGTGGCCGTCGGCGCCGGCCTGCTGGGCCTGCTGCTGATCTGGCTCAGCGCCTCGGGCGTGACCCGCCCGATCAACAGCGTGGCGCAGATGCTCAAGGCCATCGCCAGCGGCGACGGCGACCTGACCCAGCGCCTGGACTACAGCAAGAAAGACGAACTCGGCGAACTGGTGGGCTGGTTCAACCGCTTCCTCGACAAGCTGCAACCGACCATCGCCCAGATCAAGCAGAGCATCACCGAAGCCCGGGGCACCGCCGACCAGTCTTCGGAGATCGCCCGCCAGACCAGTGAAGGCATGCAGGTGCAGTTCCGCGAAATCGACCAGGTGGCCACCGCCTCCAACGAAATGAGCGCCACTGCCCACGATGTTGCCAACAGTGCCTCCAATGCCGCCCAGGCCGCCCGTGGCGCAGACCAGTCGGCCAAGGAAGGCATGACCATCATCGAGCGCAGCACCCGGGACATCAGCCTGCTGGCCGACGAGGTGAGCAAGGCGGTGGGGGAAGTCGAAGCCCTGGCGGTGAGCAGCGAACAGATAGGGTCGGTGCTGGAAGTGATCCGCAGTATTGCCGAGCAGACCAACCTGCTGGCCCTCAACGCCGCCATCGAAGCGGCCCGCGCCGGGGAAAGCGGTCGCGGTTTCGCCGTGGTGGCCGATGAAGTGCGCAACCTGGCCAAGCGCACCCAGGACTCGGTGGAGGAAATCCGCGTGGTGATCGAACGCATCCAGAGCGGCACCCGGGATGTGGTGACCACCATGCACGCCAGCCAGAGCCAGGCGCAGAACAATGCCGGGCAGATCCAGCAGGCAGTCCAGGCCCTGGGCAAGATCAGCGACGCGGTCACCGTGATCAGCGACATGAACCTGCAGATCGCCAGCGCTGCCGAGCAGCAGAGCGCGGTGGCCGAAGAGGTCAACCGCAACGTCTCGGCGATTCGCACCGTGACCGAAACCCTCACCGAACAGGCCAGTGAGTCGGCCCAGGTCAGCAGCCAGCTCAATGCCCTGGCCACCCAGCAAATGAAACTCATGGATCAGTTCCGCGTGTAAGCGCTGCTCCGGCGCCAGCCGCGGCCGATGACCAGGGGTGATCGACAGCCGCGGCAGTTTCAGGGTGCAATGCCCTCCCCTGATCCGCGGAGTGGGCCATGACCGAGTTACTCGCATCCATCCAGGCCGCGCTGGGCCTGGCGTCATCAAGCATCCGGCAAACCGGCCAGGGCGCCCTGCCCTCGGCCTTCGCCGTGACCGACCTGGCCAGCGCCAGCATTGCCGCTGCCGGGCAGGCAGTCGCTGAACTCCTGTACAGCCAGACCGGACGCCTGCCAGAGGTCAGCGTCGACCGGCGCCTGGCCTCGTTCTGGTTCGCCAGCTCGATCCGCCCGCAGGGCTGGAGCCTGCCATCACCCTGGGACCCGATTGCCGGCGACTACGCCAGCCGCGACGGCTGGATTCGCCTGCACACCAACGCACCTCAGCACCGGGCCGCCGCCGAACGGGTGCTGGGAGCGGTGACCGAACGCTCGGCCATGGCCGCCCAGGTGGCCACCTGGAACGCCCTGGAACTGGAGCAGGCGATAGTCGACCAGGGCGGTTGTGCCGCGAAGATGCGCAGCTGGGCGCAGTGGCAGGCCCACCCCCAGGGCCAGGCGGTAAACAGCGAACCCCTGGTGCACTGGCTGCCCCAGGCCGATCAGCGGCACAAGGCCTGGAGCGGTCGCGTCGACCGGCCCCTGGCCGGGCTCAAGGTACTGGACCTGACCCGGGTCCTGGCGGGCCCGGTGGCCAGCCGCCTGCTGGCGGGGCTGGGCGCCGAGGTGTTGCGCATCGATCCGCCACACTGGAACGAGCCGGCCCTGGAGCCGGAGGTGACCCTGGGCAAACGCTGCGCGCGCCTCGATCTGCACGACCTTGAGCAGCGTGCCCTGTTCGAAGGCCTGCTGGCGCAGGCCGACCTGCTTCTGCATGGCTACCGCGCCGATGCCCTGGAACACCTGGGTTATGACGCCCAGGCACGCCAGAAAATCGCTCCGGGGCTGATCGAAGTCAGCCTCAATGCCTACGGCTGGAGCGGCCCCTGGCGCAACCGCCGGGGCTTCGACAGCCTGGTGCAGATGAGCTGCGGCATCGCCGAAGCCGGCATGGCCTGGAAAGCCGCGGACAGGCCTGTACCACTGCCGGTCCAGGCCCTGGATCACGCCACCGGTTACCTGATGGCAGCCAGCGCCCTGCGGGCACTGACCCGGTCCCTGAGCGGCGAGCAGGGCGCATCGGCGCGCCTGTCCCTGGCCCGTACCGCCCAGTTGCTGGTTGATCATTCCCCGTCAGCAACCGCCGAAACTCCACTGCGCGCCGAAGACCACGAGGATCAGGGGCTGGTGCTGGAACAGACCCCTTGGGGGCCGGCGCGGCGCCTGCGGGTGCCGTTGCACATCAATGGAACGCCGGTGCAGTGGAGTTGCCCGGCCACCGCCCTGGGCGCCCATCGCCCCAGATGGTGGTGAAGGCCTTGGCTGGCAGTTGATCCCGTAGGAACCGGCAGACCGTTTCAGCCCATGGCCGCCCACAAATGCTGCGCCGCATAACCGCGCCACGGCCGCCAGGCCTCGGCCCGGGCCAGCAGTTGGCGGGCATTGGGCCGCAGCCCCTGCAGACGTGCCACAGCGTTGAACAGGCCTACGTCCGCCGCCGGAAAGGCATCGCTCTCGCGCAACTGGCGCAGGGCGATATATTGCGCGGTCCAATCGCCGATTCCCGGCAATTGCAACAGGCGCTCCACCCCCTGTTGCAGGCTGGCCCTGGGTTCGAACAGGAGTGGATCGTCGAGCAAGGCCTGGGCCACGGCAGACAGCGTGCGTGCCCGGCTGCGGGGCATTCCCAGGTCGGCTAGGTTGGCAGTGGACACCACCTGGGGAATGGGAAACTGGTGGGTCAAACCGGGCCACTGCGGGTCGGGACTGGCCAGCAACCGGCCATGCACCGCCACCAGCTTGCCCGCCAGGCGGATCGCGCCCTGCACGGTGATCTGCTGGCCCAGCACGGCGCGAATGGCCAGCTCGAAACCGTCCCAGGCCCCGGGTACTCGCAGGCCCGGGCGTGCCGCCAGCAACGGTGCGAGCAGCGGATCACGGGCCAGATGGCGGTTGATCAGGGGTAGGTCCGCGTCCAGATCGAATTGCCGGCGCAAGCGCGCCAGCACCTGGGGCAGCAGGGCCTGCTCGGCCCCCTGCAACTGCACCTGCAAATGGCCTGCAGGCCCCGGGCAGACACTCAAGGTGCCTTGCCCGCCCGCCAGCGCGAAGGTGCGGGCATAAGTATCGCCCTGCACCACCTCCAGGCCTTCGATGGCGCGGGCCCTGAGAAAGCCCAGCATCGCCGGCCAGTCGTAGGCGCCCTGGTAGGGCAGGTGATGAATCACAGCGCCAGCAGGCCGCTGTACAAGCCATAGGCCGCCAATGAGGCGCCGATGACCACGGCCGCGAAGATCAGTTTTTCCAGCGGGGTGAACAACGGCTCGCCCTGCTCATGCTTGGCCTTGGCGAACAGGATCACCCCCGGCGCATACAACAAGGCCGACAGCAGCAGGTACTTCAAGCCACCGGCGTACAGCAGCCAGATGGCATAGCTCAGGGCCACGGTGGCGATGAACAGGTCCTTCTTGCGTTCCCGGGAGGCCTGCTCGTAGGTTTCCCCGCGACCGCTGAGCAGCACCGCATAGGCTGCCGACCACAGGTAGGGCACCAGGATCATCGACGACGCCAGGTAGATCAGGCTGGTGTAGGTGCCGGCGGAGAACAGGGTGATCAGCAGAAATATCTGGATCATCACGTTGGTCAGCCACAAGGCATTGACCGGCACATGGTTGGCGTTTTCCTTCTTCAGGAAAGCCGGCATGGTCCGGTCCCGGGCGGTGGCGTAGAGGATCTCGGCGCACAGCAAGGCCCAGGACAGCAAGGCCCCCAGCAGGGAAACCGCCAGGCCGATGCTGATCAGCAAGGCGCCCCAGGGGCCGACGATATGCTCCAGCACTGCCGCCAGGGAAGGGTTCTGCAATTGCGCCAGCTCCGGCTGGCTCATGATCCCCAACGACAGCACGTTGACCAGTACCAGCAGCGCCAGCACACCGAGAAAACCGATCACCGTGGCCCGCCCGACATCGGCGCGCTTCTGCGCCCGGGCCGAATACACGCTGGCGCCCTCGATACCGATGAACACGAACACCGTCACCAGCATCATGTTGCGCACCTGGTCCATCACCCCGCCGAAGTTCGGGTTGCTGCGGCCCCAGATATCCCGGGTGAAGATATCCGCCTTGAATGCCACGGCAGCGATGACGATGAACATCACCAGCGGCACGATCTTCGCCACCGTGGTCAGCTGGTTGATGAACGCCGCCTCCTTGATCCCCCGCAACACCAGGAAATGCACGGCCCACAGCAGGACCGAGGCACAGCCGATGGCCACCGGGGTATTGCCCTGGCCGAACACCGGAAAGAAATAGCCCAGGGTGCTGAACAGCAGGACGAAGTAGCCGACATTGCCCAGCCAGGCACTGATCCAGTAACCCCAGGCCGATGAAAAGCCCATGTAGTCGCCGAACCCGGCCTTGGCATAGGCGTAGACCCCGGAATCGAGCTCCGGCTTGCGGTTGGCCAGGGTCTGGAAGACGAAGGCCAGGGTCAGCATCCCCACCGCGGTGATGGCCCAGCCGATCAGCACCGCTCCGGCATCGGCCCGGGCCGCCATATTCTGCGGCAGCGAGAAGATCCCGCCGCCAATCATGGAACCCACCACCAGGGCGATCAATGCACCGAGTTGCAGCTTCTGCGCCGGTTGTGACATCCCTACCTCTGCTTCAGTGAGTCGATCTGGCGATTAAAGCTACACGCTATTAAATAACTTCTACAAATTTGCGTCTAACAGTAACAGTCAATTATTTATCCTTTAAGCAACGGGCCTCTGGACACCCCGTAGAAGGCCCTGAATAACCGACTGTTTTGTTATGTATATGCACTAAGTGCCATCACTACCAAGTGATTAATCAATGCCGCTGAAAGATTTGCACATTCCCCAAAAGGGTCTAGTTTCAAACGTCGTCGGCAATGAGAACCGCTACTGATAAGGAGATCGAAACCTGTCTGGAATGGCCCTCTCCGGGCAGCATTCTACCCCCCGCAACAAATCTTAAGTCATTCATTCACAACGGAATGCAGTAATGAACTGATCTGAGTCAGCTGTTCGGATTGCAAGCAGATTTACTCTGACGTCTCTCTTCTCCTGCATTGGAGTCATGCAATGTCTGAATCCCCCGGTAAACTAAGACTGGGCGCCTTAGTCGCCCTGGTAGTGGGTTCCATGATTGGCGGCGGGATCTTCTCCTTACCGCAAAACATGGCCGCCAGCGCCGATGTTGGTGCTGTTCTTATTGGTTGGGCAATTACCGCTGTCGGCATGTTGACCCTGGCCTTCGTCTTCCAAACTCTAGCCAATCGCAAACCTGACCTGGATGGCGGCGTCTACGCCTACGCCAAGGCCGGGTTCGGTGACTACATGGGCTTTTCATCGGCCTGGGGTTACTGGATCAGCGCCTGGCTGGGCAACGTCGGCTACTTCGTCCTGCTGTTCAGCACCCTGGGCTATTTCTTCCCGATCTTCGGCGAGGGCAACACCCCCGCGGCCGTGATCGGCGCCTCTGTTTTGCTCTGGGCCGTGCACTTCCTGGTGCTGCGCGGCATCAAGGAAGCGGCCTTCATCAACCTGGTGACCACGGTTGCCAAGGTGGTGCCGCTGCTGCTGTTCGTGCTGATCGCCCTGTTCGCCTTCAAGCTGGATATCTTCACCGCCGACATCTGGGGCGTGAAGAATCCGGACCTGGGCAGCGTGATGAACCAGGTGCGCAACATGATGCTGGTCACCGTGTGGGTGTTCATCGGCATCGAGGGCGCGAGCATCTTCTCGTCCCGGGCGGAGAAACGCTCGGATGTGGGCAAGGCCACCGTCATCGGCTTCATCACCGTGCTGCTGTTCCTGGTGCTGGTGAACGTGCTGTCCCTGGGGATCATGACCCAGCCGGAACTGGCCAAGCTGCAGAACCCGTCCATGGCGGCAGTGCTGGAGCATGTGGTGGGCCACTGGGGCGCGGTACTGATCAGCGTCGGCCTGATCATCTCGCTGCTGGGGGCGCTGCTGTCCTGGGTGCTGCTGTGCGCGGAAATCATGTTCGCCGCCGCCAAGGACCACACCATGCCGGAGTTCCTGCGCCGCGAGAACGCCAACCACGTACCGGCCAACGCCCTGTGGCTGACCAATGCCATGGTGCAGATCTTCCTGGTCATCACCCTGTTCTCGGCCAGCACCTACCTGTCGCTGATCTACCTCGCCACCTCGATGATCCTGGTGCCCTACCTGTGGTCGGCGGCCTACGCAGTACTGCTGGCGGTGCGCGGCGAAAGCTATGAACAGGCCCTGGCCGAACGCAAGAAGGACCTGATCATCGGCAGCATCGCCCTGCTCTACGCGATCTGGCTGCTGTATGCCGGCGGGGTCAAGTACCTGCTGCTCTCGGCCCTGCTCTACGCCCCCGGCGTGGTGCTGTTCGCCAAGGCCAAGATGGAACTGCACAAACCGATTTTCACCAACGTCGAGAAGCTGATTTTTGCCGCAGTGGTCATAGGCGCCCTGGTGGCGGCCTACGGACTCTACGACGGCTTCCTGACCCTATAGCTCTAGCAACACCCCCGATTGTTTTGTCTCTGGAGGATCACAGTAATGACCACGGAAAAAGTTAAGTACGGCGTACATTCCGAAGCCGGCAAACTGCGCAAAGTCATGGTTTGTTCCCCAGGCCTGGCCCATCAGCGGCTGACCCCGAACAACTGCGATGAACTGCTGTTCGATGATGTGCTGTGGGTGGCCCAGGCCAAACGCGACCACTTCGACTTCGTCACCAAGATGCGTGAGCGGGATATCGATGTGCTGGAAATGCACAACCTGCTGACCGACATTGTCGCCATGCCCGAAGCCCTGGACTGGATTCTGGAGCGCAAGATCACCGCCAACCAGGTCGGCCTGGGCCTGGTCAACGAAGTCGGTTCGTGGCTGCGCAGCCTGGAGCCGCGCAAGGTCGCCGAGTACCTGATCGGCGGTGTATCGGCCGATGACCTGCCCACCAGCTTCGGTGGCAAGACCATCGAGATGTTCCGCGACTTCCTCGGCCACTCCAGCTTCATCCTGCCGCCGCTGCCCAACACCCAGTTCACTCGCGACACCACCTGCTGGATCTACGGCGGCGTGACCCTGAACCCGATGTACTGGCCGGCGCGACGTCAGGAAACCCTGCTGACCACCGCCATCTACAAGTTCCACCCCGAGTTCACCAACGCCGACTTCCAGATCTGGTACGGCGACCCGGACCAGGAACACGGCAACGCCACCCTGGAAGGCGGCGACGTGATGCCGATCGGCAACGGCGTGGTCCTGATCGGCATGGGCGAGCGCTCCTCGCGTCAGGCCATCGGCCAACTGGCGCTGAACCTGTTCAAGCACAAGGCCGTGGAGCGCGTGATCGTCGCCGGCCTGCCGAAATCCCGCGCGGCGATGCACCTGGACACCGTGTTCAGCTTCTGCGACCGCGACCTGGTCACGGTCTTCCCGGAAGTGGTGAGCCAGATCGTCGCCTTCAGCCTGCGCCCTGACGAAAGCAAGCCCGGCGGCATCGATGTGCGTCGCGAAGAGACCAGCTTCCTCGACACCGTGGCCAAGGCCCTCAACCTCAAGGCCCTGCGCGTGGTGGAAACCGGTGGCAACGCCTTCGCCGCCGAGCGCGAGCAATGGGACGACGGCAACAACGTGGTGGCCGTGGAGCCCGGCGTGGTCATCGGCTACGACCGCAACACCTACACCAACACCCTGCTGCGCAAGGCCGGGGTCGAGGTCATCACCATCAGCGCCGGCGAACTGGGCCGGGGCCGTGGCGGCGGCCACTGCATGACCTGCCCGATCATCCGCGACCCGATCGACTACTAAGCGCCCCTATCCGACATAGCAGCTTGCCGTTGCCCCTACAAAGGGCCTCGGCAAGTGGACGACCGAAATCAAAGGAGATCCATCATGGCTTTCAACATCCACAACCGTAACCTGCTGAGCCTGGAACACCACACCCCACGTGAGCTGCGCTACCTGCTGGACCTGTCCCGCGACCTCAAGCGCGCCAAGTACACCGGCACCGAGCAGCAGCACCTTAAGGGCAACAACATCGCCCTGATCTTCGAAAAGACCTCGACCCGTACCCGTTGCGCCTTCGAAGTGGCGGCCTATGACCAGGGCGCCAACGTCACCTACATCGACCCCAACTCCTCGCAGATCGGCCACAAGGAAAGCATGAAGGACACCGCCCGAGTGCTGGGGCGCATGTACGACGCCATCGAGTACCGCGGCTTCAAGCAGGAAATCGTCGAAGAACTGGCGAAATTCGCCGGGGTTCCGGTGTTCAACGGCCTGACCGATGAATACCACCCGACCCAGATGATCGCCGACGTGCTGACCATGCGTGAGCACGCCGACAAGCCGATCCACGAGATCAGCTACGCCTACCTGGGCGATGCGCGCAACAACATGGGCAACTCTCTGCTGCTGGTGGGCGCCAAGCTCGGCATGGACGTGCGCATCTGCGCGCCCAAGGCCCTGTGGCCCCATGACGACCTGGTGCAGCGCTGCAAGCAATACGCAGAGGAAAGCGGTGCCCGCATCACCCTCACCGAGGATCCGAAAGCCGCGGTCAAGGGCGTGGACTTCATTCACACCGACGTCTGGGTCTCCATGGGCGAACCGGTGGAAGCCTGGGCCGAGCGTATCGAGCAACTGCTGCCCTACCAGGTCAACGCCCAGTTGATGAAAGCCACCGGCAACCCACGGACCAAGTTCATGCACTGCCTGCCGGCTTTCCACAACAGCGATACCAAGGTCGGCAAGCAGATCGCCGAGCAGTATCCGCACCTGGCCAACGGCATTGAAGTGACCGACGACGTGTTCGAGTCGCCCGCCTGCATCGCCTTCGAGCAAGCGGAAAACCGCATGCACACCATCAAGGCGATCCTGGTTTCGACCCTGGCCGACCTGTAATCCCCCTCCAGCACCGGCGCCGCCCAGGCGGCGCCGGCACCGGACTCTAGAAGGACTGCATTATGCGTATCGTCGTTGCACTGGGCGGTAACGCCCTGCTCCGCCGTGGTGAACCCATGACCGCGGACAACCAACGCGCCAACATCCGCATCGCCACCGAACAGATCGCCAAGATCCACCCCGGCAACCAACTGGTGATTGCCCACGGCAATGGCCCGCAGGTCGGCCTGCTGTCGTTGCAAGCGGCGGCCTATACCCAGGTTTCGCCCTACCCGCTGGACGTGCTAGGCGCCGAGACCGAAGGCATGATCGGCTACATCATCGAACAGGAACTGGGCAACCTGCTGGACTTCGAGGTGCCGTTCGCCACCTTGCTGACCCAGGTGGAAGTGGACGCCAAGGACCCGGCATTCAAGAACCCGACCAAGCCCATCGGCCCGGTCTACAGCAAGGAAGAAGCCGAGAAGCTGGCCAAGGAAAAAGGCTGGGCCATCGCCCCGGATGGCGACAAGTACCGCCGGGTAGTGGCCAGCCCGAAACCCAAGCGCATCTTCGAGATCCGTCCGATCAAGTGGCTGCTGGAAAAAAGCAGCATCGTGATCTGCGCCGGCGGTGGCGGCATCCCCACCATGTACGGCGAGGATGGCAAGCTCAAGGGCATCGAGGCCGTGATCGACAAGGACCTGTGCTCGGCGCTGCTGGCCGAGCAACTGGAAGCCGACCTGCTGGTGATCGCCACCGACGTCAACGCGGCGTTCATCGACTTCGGCAAACCGACCCAGAAGGCCATCGGCCAGGCCCACCCGGACGAAATCGAGAAGCTGGGCTTTGCCGCCGGCTCCATGGGGCCGAAGGTCCAGGCCGCCTGCGAATTTGCCCGGCACACTGGCAAAACCGCAGTGATCGGTTCACTCTCGGACATCGAAGCGATCGTCCAGGGCAAGGCCGGCACCCGCATCAGCACCGCGCAACCTGGCATCAGTTACCTGTAAGACGCTTGCAGTGAAAACTCGGGGCAGGCCCGGCGCCTGCCCTCATTTCAAAGCCCTGGAGGAGAGAAGCCTATGGCCATGTTTGAGCCCGGTCACCTGCATATCGAGCGCCATGCGCTGAACAAGGACGACTTCAGCTACAACCTGTGCATTGACTACGAAGTGGCCCACGACCCCAAGGAGGGCAAGGGCATGCTGTTCACCCTGCACGGCACCATCGAAGACAAGTCCCTGAAGGAGCAGTTCTTCCTGGCCAAGGACCTGGCTTTTGACTTCGCCCGCCACGCCACCCGCCTCGCCCAGCAGCACGGCCTGCCCAAGAGCGCCAGCATTGCCTCGATGCACAAGTACTACGACGAAATGTTCGAGGACGTACGCAAGCAACTGGACGTCAAGCCCGGCGACCCGGTGAAACCCGAGCACCTTGCATAACCCCCGATCCCCTGCTGGGGCCGACGTGCCGGCGAACTGACCACGGCCCTGCATCGCTGCCCGGCCCGCCTTCGCCGGCTAGCCGGCTCCTGCGGCATGCGTGACGATTTCGACTAAGCCCCTGCCCCAAGGCATACTGGCCACCCTCCGCTTTGCAGAACCGTCAGTCACCCCATGCGTATCCACGTCAGCTTCATCGACCGCGTCGGCATCACCCAGGAAGTCCTGGCCCTGTTGGGCGGGCGCAACCTCAACCTGGATGCGGTGGAAATGGTGCCGCCCAACGTCTATATCGATGCCCCGACCTTGAGCCCCCAGGTGCTGGAAGAACTGCGCGATGCGCTGTTCAACGTACGTGGCGTGCAGGCGGTGACGGTGGTGGACATCCTTCCCGGGCAACGCCGGCACCTGCAACTGGACGCCCTGCTGGCGGCCATGACCGATCCGGTGCTGGCCCTGGACAGTGCCGGCAAAGTGCTGCTGGCCAACCCGGCGCTGATCGCCCTGTATGGTCGCGAACCGGCCGGGGAAAGCGTCGCCGAGCTGTTTGCCGACCCCGCACTGCTGGAGGCCCTGCTGGAAAACGGCTTTCGCCTGCCGCTGCGGGAAATCACCGTCAATGGCCAGACCCTGCTGCTGGACGCCACTCCCATTACCGACGCCGGTGCCCTGCTGACCCTGTACCCGCCCAACCGCATCGGTGAACGGCTCTCGGCCCTGCATCACGACCACGCCGAAGGCTTCGATGCCCTGCTCGGCGAATCACCGGCGATCCGCACCCTCAAGGCCCGGGCGCAGCGGGTTGCAGCGCTGGACGCACCACTATTGATCCAGGGTGAAACCGGCACCGGCAAGGAACTGGTGGCCCGTGCCTGCCACGCCATCAGCGCCCGCCACGGCGCGCCGTTCCTGGCCCTGAACTGCGCGGCACTGCCGGAAAACCTGGCCGAGAGCGAGCTGTTCGGCTATGCCCCCGGCGCCTTTACCGGCGCCCAGCGCGGCGGCAAGCCGGGGCTGATGGAGCTGGCCAACCAGGGCACGGTGTTCCTCGATGAAATCGGCGAGATGTCGCCCTACCTGCAGGCCAAGCTCCTGCGCTTTCTCAATGACGGCAGCTTTCGCCGGGTCGGTGGCGATCGCGAGATCAAGGTCAACGTGCGCATCCTCAGCGCCACCCATCGTGACCTGGAAAAAATGGTCAACGAAGGCACCTTCCGCGAAGACCTGTTCTATCGCCTCAACGTGCTGAACGTGGAAGTGCCACCGCTGCGCGAACGCGGCCAGGACATCCTGCTGCTGGCCCGCTACTTCATGCAGCAGGCCTGCGCGCAGATCCAGCGGCCGGTGTGCCGGCTGACACCGGGGACCTACCCGGCGCTGCTGGGCAACCGCTGGCCGGGCAACGTGCGGCAATTGCAGAACGTGATCTTCCGTGCGGCGGCGATCTGCGAGAGCAACCTGGTGGACATCGGTGACCTGGACATTGCCGGCACCTCGGTAGCCCGCCAGAACGATGCCGAAGTGGCCAGCCTGGAACAGGCCGTGGAAGCCTTCGAGAAGGAGCTGCTGGAAAACCTCTACGTCAGTTACCCCTCGACCCGGCAACTGGCCAACCGCTTGCAGACCTCCCATACCGCGATTGCCCACCGCCTGCGCAAATACGGCATTCCCAGCAAGGCCTGAGCTTGCGCCTGCCGCTCTGGAAGCGACCTCCATCTGTACTGAAAGCGCTACAGTGGAACGATTTCGCTACAAAGCCTTGCAATCGCAGCCGTGCAAGGCTTTGATCCTCAAAGCCTTTTTTCCGCACCCCGTGCTGTAGCGTTTTCGCTACGGCCGTGAAATTCCATTCTCTACAAAAAACACTCAACCCCTTGATTTACAACGGCCAAATAAATATTGGCCGTGTTCTTGCTATGGACATTGCCATTCGGCTCGGCGCTGTCCGAGCATTCAATCGCGTCCACCAGACGAGTCTGGCCCCTGAGGAGTTTCCATGAGCGAGTTGCGTTTTACTGAAGATCACGAATGGCTGCGTACCGAAGCGGATGGCAGTGTCACCGTCGGCATTACGGCTTTCGCCCAGAACGCCCTGGGTGATGTGGTGTTTGTGCAACTGCCGGAGCTGCAGGGCTACGACAAGGGCGCCGAAGCCGCCACCGTGGAATCGGTGAAAGCCGCCAGCGGCGTGTACATGCCCCTGGACGGTGAAGTGGTCGCCACCAACCCGGCCCTGGAAGACAGCCCGGAACTGGTCAACGAAGACCCGCTGGGCGAAGGCTGGTTCTTCCGCTTCATCCCTGCCGATGCCGCTGCCGTTGGCCAATTGCTGGACCAGGACGCCTACGACCGCCTGATCAAAGCCAGCGCCGAAGCCTGAGGAGCCGCCATGACCGTCAACCTGAGCACCGCCAACGAATTCATCGCGCGCCACATCGGCCCGCGCCAGGGCGATGAGCAAGCCATGCTCAATAGCCTCGGCTTCGACTCCCTGGAAGCCCTGAGCGCCAGCGTGATTCCCGAGAGCATCAAGGGCACCAGCGTACTGGAGCTGGGCCAGGGCCTGAGCGAAGCCCAGGCCCTGGCCTCGATCAAGGCCATCGCCGCCAGGAACCAGCTGTTCAAGACCTATATCGGCCAGGGCTACTACAACTGCCATACGCCGTCGCCGATCCTGCGCAACCTCCTGGAAAACCCCGCCTGGTACACCGCCTACACCCCGTACCAGCCGGAAATCTCCCAGGGTCGCCTGGAAGCCCTGTTGAATTTCCAGACCCTGATCAGCGACCTGAGCGGCCTGCCAATCGCCAACGCCTCGCTGCTGGACGAAGGCACCGCCGCCGCCGAAGCCATGACCTTCTGCAAGCGCCTGAGCAAGAACAAGGGCAGCCACGCCTTCTTCGCCTCGCAGCATTGCCACCCACAGACCCTCGATGTGCTGCGCACCCGTGCCGAGCCCCTGGGGATCAACGTGGTGGTGGGCGATGAGCGCAAGCTGACCGACGTCAGCCCGTTCTTCGGCGCCCTGCTGCAATACCCGGCAAGCAACGGTGACCTGTTCGACTACCGCGAGCTGACCGAGCGTTTCCACGCTGCCAACGCCCTGGTGGCCGTGGCCGCCGACCTGCTGGCCCTGACCCTGCTGACCCCGCCCGGGGAATTCGGCGCCGACGTGGCCATCGGCAGTGCCCAGCGCTTCGGCGTGCCCCTGGGCTTTGGTGGCCCGCATGCGGCCTACTTCGCCACCCGCGATGCCTTCAAGCGCGACATGCCCGGCCGCCTGGTGGGCGTCTCGGTGGACCGTTTCGGCAAGCCGGCCCTGCGCCTGGCCATGCAGACCCGCGAGCAGCATATCCGCCGCGAGAAGGCCACCAGCAACATCTGCACCGCCCAGGTCCTGTTGGCCAACATCGCCAGCATGTATGCCGTGTACCACGGTCCCAAGGGCCTGACCCAGATCGCCCAGCGCATCCACCACCTGACCGCGATTCTGGCCAAGGGCCTGGTCCAGCTGGGCTTGACCGTGGAGCAGGAAAGCTTCTTCGATACCCTGAGCCTGCACACCGCTGGCCGCACCGCTGCGCTGCACGACAAGGCTCGCGCCCAGGGCATCAACCTGCGGGTGATAGACCCCGAGCGCCTGGGCCTGTCCCTGGACGAAACCACCACTCAAGCCGACGTTGAAACCCTGTGGAGCCTGCTGGCCGACGGCAAGCCCGCGCCGGACTTCGCGGCACTCGCGGCGGCGGTCACCAGCGCCATCCCCGCGGCCCTGGCACGCCAGTCGGCGATCCTCAGCCACCCGGTATTCAACCGCTATCACTCGGAAACCGAGCTGATGCGCTACCTGCGCAAGCTGGCGGACAAGGACCTGGCCCTGGATCGCACCATGATCCCGCTGGGCTCCTGCACCATGAAGCTCAACGCCGCCAGCGAGATGATCCCCATCACCTGGGCCGAGTTCGGCGCGCTGCACCCTTTCGCTCCCGCCGAGCAAAGCGCCGGCTACCAGCAACTGACCACCGAACTTGAAGCGATGCTCTGCGCTGCCACCGGCTACGACGCGGTGTCGCTGCAGCCCAACGCCGGCTCCCAGGGCGAGTACGCCGGCCTGCTGGCCATTCGTGCCTATCACCAGAGCCGTGGCGACGAGCGCCGCGATATCTGCCTGATTCCCTCCTCGGCCCACGGCACCAACCCGGCCACTGCCAACATGGCCGGCATGCGCGTGGTAGTCACCGCCTGCGACGCCCGCGGCAACGTCGACATCGAGGACCTGCGGGCCAAGGCCATCGAGCACCGCGAGCACCTCGCCGCGCTGATGATCACCTACCCGTCGACCCACGGCGTGTTCGAAGAAGGCATCCGCGAAATCTGCGGCATCATTCACGACAACGGCGGCCAGGTGTACATCGACGGCGCCAACATGAACGCCATGGTCGGCCTCTGCGCGCCGGGCAAGTTCGGTGGCGACGTGTCGCACCTGAACCTGCACAAGACCTTCTGCATTCCCCACGGCGGTGGCGGCCCGGGCGTCGGCCCGATCGGCGTCAAGTCGCACCTGGCACCCTTCCTGCCCGGCCATGCCGCGCTGGAAAACAAGAAAGGCGCGGTCTGTGCCGCTCCGTTCGGCAGCGCCAGCATCCTGCCGATCACCTGGATGTATATCAGCATGATGGGCGGCGCCGGCCTCAAGCGCGCCTCGCAGTTGGCGATCCTCAATGCCAACTACATCTCGCGCCGCCTGGAAGAGCACTACCCGGTGCTCTACACCGGTAGCAACGGCCTGGTGGCCCACGAATGCATCCTCGACCTGCGTCCTTTGAAAGACAGCAGCGGCATCAGCGTGGACGACGTGGCCAAGCGCCTGATCGATTTTGGCTTCCACGCGCCGACCATGTCCTTCCCGGTGGCCGGCACCCTGATGATCGAGCCCACCGAAAGCGAATCCAAGGAAGAACTGGACCGCTTCTGCGACGCCATGATCCGCATCCGCGAAGAAATCCGCGCAGTGGAAAACGGCGCCCTGGACAAGGACGACAACCCGCTGAAGAACGCTCCGCACACCGCGGCCGAACTGGTGGGCGAGTGGTCCCATCCATACAGCCGTGAACAGGCGGTGTACCCCGTGGCATCCCTGGTGGAAGGCAAGTACTGGCCGCCGGTTGGCCGGGTCGACAACGTGTTCGGCGACCGCAATCTGGTGTGCGCCTGCCCTTCGATCGAGAGCTACCAGGACGCGTAAGCCGTCCATCACTGGAGAGCCGTGCCCCTGCAGATACCGCGTATACCTGTAGGAGCCGGCTCGCCGGCGATGAGCGACCCCCATCAATCGGGTCGAACAGCGCGCCTGGATCGCGGTCAAGCCCGCGCCTACAAGTGCCTGCGTGCCGATCATCACAATAAGAAACCGGAGAACCAACATGTCCCTGAGCGTGTTCGACCTGTTCAAGATTGGCATCGGCCCCTCCAGCTCCCACACCGTCGGCCCGATGCGCGCCGCCGCGCGCTTTGTCGAAGGCCTGCGCCGTGAAGACCTGCTGAAGGCCACCACCTGCGTCAAGGTCGAGCTGTACGGCTCGCTGGGCGCCACCGGTAAAGGCCACGGCAGCGACAAGGCGGTGCTGCTGGGCCTGGAAGGCGAGCACCCGGACACCGTGAATACCGAAAACATCGCCGCGCGCCTGCAGGAAATACGCAGCAGCGCGCGCCTCAACCTGCTCGGCGAACACAGCATTGCGTTCAACGAGAAAGAACACCTGGCCATGATCCGCAAGCCCCTGGCCTATCACCCCAATGGCATGATCTTTCGTGCCTTCGACAGCGCCGGTTTGCAGATCCGCAGCCGCGAGTACTACTCCGTTGGCGGTGGTTTCGTCGTGGATGAAGATGCCGCCGGGGCCGATCGCATCGTTGAAGACACCACCCGCCTGACCTTCCCTTTCCGCAATGCCAAGGAACTGCTGCAACATTGCGCTACCTATGGCCTGTCCATCAGCCAGGTGATGCTGACCAATGAAAGTGCCTGGCGCCCGGAAGCTGAAACCCGCGCCGGCCTGCTGAAGATCTGGCAGGTGATGCAGGACTGCGTGGATGCCGGCTGCCGCAACGAAGGCATCCTGCCCGGCGGGCTCAAGGTCAAGCGCCGTGCCGCGGCCCTGCACCGCCAGTTGTGCAAGCACCCGGAAGCGGCACTGCGCGATGCCCTGTCGGTGCTGGACTGGGTCAACCTCTATGCCCTGGCGGTGAATGAAGAAAACGCCAACGGCGGACGGGTGGTCACAGCCCCCACCAATGGCGCGGCCGGAATCATTCCGGCGGTGCTGCACTACTACATGCGCTTCATTCCCGGGGCCAACGAAGACGGGGTGGTGCGTTTTCTCCTCACCGCCGCAGCCATCGGCATCCTCTACAAGGAAAACGCCTCGATCTCCGGCGCCGAAGTCGGCTGCCAGGGTGAAGTGGGCGTGGCCTGCTCGATGGCGGCCGGGGCCTTGTGCGAGGTCCTCGGCGGCAGCGTGCAGCAAGTGGAGAACGCCGCGGAAATCGGCATGGAACACAACCTCGGGCTGACCTGTGACCCCATTGGCGGGTTGGTGCAGGTGCCCTGCATCGAGCGCAACGCCATGGGCTCGGTCAAGGCCATCAATGCGGTGCGCATGGCCCTGCGTGGCGACGGGCAGCACTTCGTCTCCCTCGACAAGGTCATCCGCACCATGCGCCAGACCGGCGCCGACATGAAAAGCAAATACAAGGAAACCGCCCGTGGCGGTCTGGCCGTGAACATTATCGAGTGCTGATACGCAGCCTGTATCCGCACGTTTTTTTTCAGGAGTTGCCCATGTCCACCGAAACACTGTTGAAAACCCCGCTGCACAGCCTGCACCTGGAACTCGGCGCCCGCATGGTGCCGTTCGCCGGCTACGACATGCCGGTGCAGTACCCGCTGGGAGTGATGAAGGAGCACCAGCACACCCGTGAACAGGCCGGGCTGTTCGAGGTGTCCCACATGGGGCAGATCCTGCTGCGCGGCGCCAATGCCGCCCAGGCCCTGGAGACCCTGGTGCCGGTGGATATCATCGACTTGCCGGTGGGCATGCAGCGCTACGCCATGTTCACCAACGAACAGGGCGGCATCCTTGATGACCTGATGGTGGCCAACCTGGGGGACGAACAGCTGTTCCTGGTAGTCAACGCCGCCTGCAAGGACCAGGACCTGGCCCACCTGCGCCGCCACCTGGGCGAGCAATGCGACATTCAACCGCTGTTCGAGGAACGGGCCCTGCTGGCCCTGCAAGGCCCGGCTGCGGTCACGGTGCTGGCGCGCCTGGCGCCGGAGGTGGCGCAGATGACCTTCATGCAGTTCAAGCCGGTGACCCTGCTGGGCGTAGACTGCTTTGTCAGCCGTTCGGGCTACACCGGCGAAGACGGTTTCGAAATCTCGGTGCCGGCGGCCCAGGCGGAAAAACTCGCCCGTGCCCTGCTAGCCGAGCCGGAAGTAGCGGCCATCGGCCTCGGCGCCCGCGACTCCCTGCGCCTGGAAGCCGGCCTGTGCCTCTATGGCCATGACATGAACAGCGACACCACGCCGATCCAGGCCAGCCTGCTGTGGGCCATCTCCAAGGCACGTCGTGCCGATGGCGCCCGCGCCGGCGGCTTCCCCGGTGCCGAGGTGATCTTTGCCCAACAGCAAGGCGGTGTCAGCCGCAAACGCGTCGGCCTGCTGCCCCAGGAACGCACACCGGTACGTGAAGGTGCAGAGATCGTCGACGCCCAAGGCAAGGTTATCGGCAGCGTGTGCAGCGGCGGTTTTGGTCCGACCCTGGGCGGCCCCTTGGCCATGGGCTACCTCGACATAGAGCACTGCGCACTCGATACGCCAGTTGCAGCAATAGTTCGTGGGAAAAAGGTGCCAATGCTTGTAAGCAAAATGCCATTCGTGCCACAACGCTACTACCGCGGCTGAGGGACTGTTTCTATAAGTAACGCGGTTGCGTTAAAAGTGCACTAATCTGTAACGCAACCGCCATAAAACAGTGCATATTTTCGATACTGAACTTCACTTATAACGCCCGAAAACAATTGAACAACTCTATCGAATAAGCCCCGTACGCTAGTTCCGCCAAACCTCGGCAAGCTGAGTAAAACCGGGGCTTCGCGGGGCTTGTTTTTTCTCCCATAGTTGGCGTAGAGTTTCCCCACTGTGTTTGCATGGGTCGCTTGGAATCGTGACCTGGGCAGTAGCTAACAAGTTTGCTACAACCCGTTCGACGTCTCTTACTTTCCTGCAACCCAGCCCAGTACTCTTTCATGAGAAAGAGACTGTCATTAATTTTTTAGCGTCAAAGGAAATAAGAAATGTCCCAACGTCAGAGCGGTACCGTCAAGTGGTTTAACGACGAGAAAGGTTTTGGTTTTATCACTCCAGAAAGCGGTCCGGATCTGTTCGTACACTTCCGCGCCATTCAGGGCAACGGCTTCAAGAGCCTGAAAGAAGGCCAAAAAGTGACCTTCATCGCTGTGCAAGGCCAGAAAGGCATGCAGGCTGACGAAGTACAAGCAGAAGCTTAATCGTCTGTAACGAAAAAGCCCCTGATGCTGACATCAGGGGCTTTTTTGTGCGCGCAATTCCGTAAAATGGCTTCTTTTTTCAGTCGAGAGCCTGTCATGTCGAAACATCTGCTAAGCCCCCAAGGCGAGTTCCCCGCCGCCGGCCTGGGTCGTCGCCTGGCAGCGATGTTCTATGATTTCCTGCTGTGCGTTGCCCTGCTGATTGTCACGGGCGGCGTCTACAAGCTGATCCAGATGCAGATCATCGGCGAGGCGCGGATGCGTACCCTGACCGAGTCCGGCGCCCTGGACGGTGACCCGTTGTATTCCACGGTGCTGCTGTTCGTACTGTTCGGTTTCTTCGCCAAGTTCTGGACCCACTCCGGCCAGACCCTGGGCATGCAGGTCTGGGGTATCCGGGTGCAGAACGCCGACGGCAGCCGTATCAGCCTGTGGCAGGCACTGTTGCGCTTCATGGTGTCGATCGCGTCCTGGCTGTGTGCCGGCCTGGGCTTCTTCTGGGTGCTGGTGGACAAGCAGAAACGCAGTTGGCACGACATCTACTCCAACAGCCAGCTGGTGCGCATTCCCAAGCAGAAGAAGTAAGCCCGCCGCCTACAAAAACGCCCCGACAGATCGGGGCGTTTTTTTTAAGCGAGCAGAAGAACCGATCAGGCGTTGCCCGCCAGTTTCATCCGCGCGGCCTGGGTGAAATCCAGCATGCGCTTCAGAGGGCGGAGCGCATTGGGGATCAGCGCCGGGTCGACGCTGATCTCGTTGCTGCCATCCTTCAGGCACTGCAGGGTACGCTCCAGGGTATTCATGGCCATCCACGGGCAATGGGCACAACTGCGGCACGCCGCACCATTGCCGGCCGTCGGCGCCTCGATGAACACCTTGTCCGGGCACAGCTGCTGCATCTTGTAGAAGATGCCGCGGTCGGTGGCGACGATGAAGGTCTTGTTCGGCAGGCGCTGCGCGGCAGCAATCAGCTGACTGGTGGAGCCCACCGCATCGGCCAGTTCGATCACCGAGCTGGGGGACTCCGGGTGCACCAGAATGGCCGCATCCGGATACAGCGCCTTCATGTCTTCCAGCTGCTTGGACTTGAACTCCTCGTGAACGATGCAGGCACCGTCCCAGAGCAGCATGTCGGCACCGGTCTGGCGCTGGATGTAGGTGCCCAGGTGCTTGTCGGGGCCCCAGATGATCTTCTCGCCGTTATCCATCAGGCTTTCGACGATTTCCAGGGCGCAACTGGACGTCACCACCCAGTCGGCACGGGCTTTGACCGCCGCCGACGTGTTGGCATAAACCACCACGGTGCGCTCGGGATGCTGGTCGCAGAAGGCCGAGAACTCCTCCACCGGGCAGCCAAGGTCAAGGGAGCAGGTGGCTTCCAGGGTCGGCATCAACACCCGTTTTTCAGGGTTGAGAATCTTCGCCGTCTCACCCATGAAGCGGACCCCGGCAACCAGCACGGTCTTGGCCGGATGGGCATTGCCGAAGCGGGCCATTTCCAGGGAGTCGGACACGCAGCCACCGGTTTCTTCGGCCAGGGCCTGAATCACCGGATCACAGTAGAAGTGTGCAACCAGCACTGCATCCTGAGCCTTGAGCTCGGCAGCGATGGCGGCACGCAGATGGGCCTCTTGCGCAGCGCTCAAGGGTTTGGGCTGCTTGGCGTCGAGGTGGGCTTGAACCAGAAGGCGTTCAGAAATTTGCGTCATGTTCGCAAGACCTGCAGGCGCTTGAGGCGCGAAAGTCGAGTATACCACCGGCTCCGGACCGCTTAAGGCCCCGCCGGGAGAGTGAGTTCATCAGGTACGGACAACATTGGAGCCGCGCAAGGCTACAGAATATCCAGGGTATTCAAAAGCCTATTCTGCCCAACAGCCGCGCCCTACCCTGCCGGCGGCGCCTGCACCCGGGCGAAAGCCACCGTCACACACAACCCGCGTTTGGCCCGTTGGTCGGAGTAATCCAGCCAGACCCGGCCGGCATGCCGATCGGCAATGGCCTTGACGATGGCGAGCCCCAACCCGGAGCCCACTTCATCGCTGCCCAGCCCGCGATGGAAAGGGTCGAACACGCGCTCGCGCTCAGCCACGGCAATACCCGGCCCCAAGTCGCTGACCTGCAGCAGGATCTCGTCCTGCACCTGGGCCACCGACAGGTCTACCCGCCCACCTTGCGGGGTATAGCGGATGGCGTTGTCCACCAGGTTCTTCACCAGGGTCAACAGGTCCTCCTGGCTGATCAGCACCTGCCTGTCCGGCCCACCTTCCAGGCCGATGTCGATCGCCTTGGCCTCCGCCAGGGGCAGCAGGTCCTCCAGCACCCGGCGGTACACCCCGTGCACCGAGACCGGCTCAATCCGGCCATTGATGGCCGATTGTGCAGACGCCAGCCCGAGCAATTGATCGATCAGCTTCCTGCCGCGCTCGATCCCCCGGCGCAACAGTTGCAGGCGCTCCCGAGCCAGGCTGGGCATCTCCACCGATGCCAGGCGCTCGGCCTGCAGGGACAAGGCCGTCAGCGGCGAGCGCAATTCATGGGCGGCATCCGCCACGAAACGCCGCTGCGTCGTCATGGACTGAGTCACCCGCAGCAACAGGCGATTGATGGCCCGCACGAAAGGCCGCACCTCGGTCGGCAGATGGCGCTCGTCGATCGGGTGCAATTCCTGCTCGTCACGCAGATCGATCTCGGCCGCCAACTGCTCGATGGGACGAAACAGTTTGCGCACCAGATCGGCAATCACCAGCAACAGCACGGGAAACAGGATCAGGAAGGGCAACAGTCCACGCCAGGCGCTTTCCCGCGCATCCCTGTCACGAGCGCCGGTTTCCTGGGCCACGGCAATCCGCAGGCCGGCGCTGGTGGTCTTGACCAGCACCCGAAACGGCTCGCCGCCCACCGCCAGGGTCGACAGACCGTCCGCCAGGGTGGTGGGCAGCGGCAGGGGGATTTCGGCATCACTGTCCGCCGCCGCCCTGGCGCCATCGGCCAGGTATTGAACGACCACCCTGGATTCCTCGTTATCGTCGGCGACGACCTGCCCCGGCGGCGGGTAGGCCAGGGTCATGTGCTGGCGCTCGAACAGCGCGGCCACCTGGCGCAGGGTGTTGTCCTGCATCTCCAGGGCCTCGTCGAAGGCCGAGACATAAGCAAAGACTCCGGCCAGCAGCGCAACGATCAGCACCGCCACTGATAGGGCAATGGACAGCCTGAGCTGGACCGATTCGCTCAGACGTCTTTTGAAACCATCCATCCCATCCCCCTGACGTTCTTGATCACCTGGCTTCCCAACTTGCGGCGCAAGGCATGGATCAGGAACTCCACCGCATTGCTTTCCACCTCCTCGCCCCAGCCGTAGATGCGGTCTTCCAGCTCACTACGGGAAAGAATCGCCCCCGGGCGGATCAACAGCGCCTGCAACAAGGCGAATTCGCGGTTCGACAGCTGCACCGCAGGCTGCTCGAACGAGCTTGCCTGTTTCGATACCGGGTCCAGCGAAACCACACCATTGCCCAGCAGCGGTGCCGCGCTACCGCCTTTGCGACGCATGACCGCACGCATTCGCGCCAGCAGCTCGGCCATGGCGAAGGGCTTGAGCAGGTAGTCGTCCGCGCCGCCGTCCAGGCCTCGCAGCCGGTCATCGAGGCTGTCACGAGCGGTAATGATCAACAGCGGCACCGGGTTGTTACGGCGACGAATACTGTCGAGCACCTGTAACCCGTCCTTGCCGGGCAGGCCGAGGTCTAGCAGCACCTGGTCGTAATGCTGGCTGTCCAGGGCAGCCAGGGCGGTCACCCCATCGCTGACCCAGTCGGCGGCGTAGCCTGCATCCTTGAGGGCGCCCTGTATCGCCTCGGCGATCATCCCGTCGTCCTCCACCAGCAAGATCCGCATAGTGCCTCCGTAGTGAAACAGGCCCGGCCTGCGCTTGAGCAAGGCCGGGCCCGGGTCGAGTCCCCCCAAGGGTAATCACTCGCCTGCCGGTCTGCTGGAAAAGATGAGGGTCAGGCCTTGCCTTGCAAGCGACTGAACGTTGCCAGCAGATCGTCCATCGCCGACTTGCACTCGGCCTGTTGCGGGGTGCCGGCGCGCAGGGCGTCAAGTGCTCGGTCGATGCCCTTGTCCAATACATGCCAGTCACCGGCGGCACGAGGCTTCAAGCCGGCTTCGGCGGAGTCCCAGGCAACTTCCAGATCCTTGATCCGGCGCTTCGCCCCCGCCAGGTCCTGCTTGTCCACCAAGCCGGCCACATCACGGGCAATGGCCTGGAACTCGGCCAGGTCGCCCAGCCTGGAGGCCGTGGCCGCGGTAGCCTGGGCTGAAGCGGCAGTGCCGGGCTTGGGCGCATCGGCAGGCTTGGAACACCCCGCGGCCAGCCCCAGCAGGGCAATCATGGAAAGAGTCGTGGTGTAGCGAATGGCAGAGCGGATAAAGGCCATGATGAGTCCTTGAGTGAAGGTCGGATAATCAGTGGGAAAGGCGCTGACGGTTGTTGACGTTGAGCTGCGCGACGGTCACCAGCAAAAGAATCACGCAGAGGAAGATTGCGCTGGTCCAGGTGGCGCCCAGGCCCAGGCCACCGTAGGTCTTGGCTTGTGTCAGCAGGTCGCCGAGGGCGGCGCCAAACGGTCGGGTGAGGATGTAGGCGATCCAGAAGGTCAGCACCGCATTGCCCCCCAGGCGCCAGGCCACCAGGGTCACGGCAATCAGTGCGGCAAAGATCAGCGCTCCCAGGGTAAAGCCGAGCCCCAGCGCCTCGGTGGCCAGGTCCCCGGCGGCGGTTCCCAGGGCGAAGGTGCAGAGCACGGTGGCCCAGTAGAACAGCTCGCGTCGCGGGGTAACGATCTGGCGGATCGACAGATTGCGCTCAACGGCGTACCAGACAGCGCAATTGACCGCCAGCAAGCCTGCAAACACTGCGGTGCTGAGGTACAGGCTGATGCCCAGCTGATCGGTGAGCACATCGGTGATCTGGGTCCCGACGATGCTCACCAGGACCACGCTCAGCCAGTAGATCCATGGCGTGTAGGCCCGGCTGCGGAACTGCGCGAACAGCGCCAGCCCCAGCAACAGGGCCATGCCGATGCTGGTCACGCCCTGCCCCAGGCCGGCGTCGACGGCCAGGTAGTCGGCGCAGGTTTCGCCCACGGTGGTGGACATGATCTTGATGATCCAGAAGGACAGCGTCACCTCCGGAACCTTGTTCAGCCAATCGGTCTTGCTCAGCGGCTTCATCGGGTGCCTCTCCATAACGGCGCGTGTATTGGCGCGAAGCAGAGGCTACGAGGGAAAACTTAGCTGGAACTGAGGGCACCCCGAACGGGCCGGCTTCGATCACCAAGCAATGCGCTGCAAGGCCTCAGGGTCCAGCAGCCAGGTGAGTACATCGGGGCTATTGATCACCGAGCCATGGTGGCGCTGCTCGTCCCGCCAGTAGCGATTGTCCTGGGCCGGATCGAGCCCCAGGCCCGGGGGCAGCCCCTCGGCACTGCGCCCGGCGGACAACAGCACATCCACCGCGCGCCCCTTCAGCGGCACCGCCTGCCATTGGGACAGCAGCAGGATATTGCCGTGCACGCACTCGCGATTGACCAACTGCGCGTCCACCAGGTCATCGACGTAGGCATACTGCGGATCGGCCGCCAAACGCCGGGCAATGGCGTCCGGGGCCAACCCTCGAAGCTCGGCCAGCAGCGGCGGGTCCACCAACAGCAGCGGCCTGGCGGGTGCCGTGCTGCGGGCCACGCAACAGGCCGCCACATAAGCGCCGAAGGAGTAACCGAGCACCGCATCCAGGGTCGTCAGCTCATGCTCTTGGGCAATCTGCCTGGCCAGGTCTTCGACACTGGAATAGGGCCAGTAGTCGCTGTAGTTGACCTGCACCAGCGACACCCGCCCCTTGAGTGCCCGGCCCAGGGCGGAAAAACAGATCGGATGGCCGACGAAGTCGGGAAAGCAGATCAGTTTCATTGACGTTGCCCCGCCGCGACAAAGGATTCGAGAAATGCCCTGGCCTGCGGCTCGGGCAGATAGCTGTTGAGCAGCACTTCGCAGCCCAGCGCCGACTTGACCACCGTCAGGTCGAGCAGGGTCTTGGGCCACTCGCTAACCGGGTTGGCAATCCGCGTTTGCAACCACCGGGCGTCACTGGCCGGCAGCTCGACGAAATTGCACAGGAACGCCGGAGCAAAGCCGTACAGGCCCAGGGCCGCGAGTATTTCCTCGTAGCCCAAGGCCGCCCGGGCCAGCTTGGCATTCAGGTAATCCATGCAGGCCTGTGGCTCGCAGCCTTCGGCGAAGCGCCCGGGAGCCAGGGGCACGGGCACCGTGTAACTGGAGAATCCGCTGATCACCGAACGCTCAGCCCAGGCGAACAATAGATTGACGATCGGCGCCTCTATCCCCAAGCCTTCGGCACAGCCCTGGCGAAACGCCTGCAACAGGTGGAACAGACGCTGCGGCGAGTCCAGCTTCATCGGGTCCATGGCCAGTGCCGCCCGCAACTGCAGCGCCTGGGCAGTGGCCGCCGGCGCCGGGACATCGGCCAGCGGCGCGTACTCCTCGGCCTCTTGCTCCCAGGCCTCGGTGCCGGCATCTGCCAGACGCTCATATTCCTCGGCCTGCATCAGGTTATTGCCGACAAAGGAAAAATCCGCCACCGGCGGCGACTGCACACCCAGCGCCAACTGTTCCACGCTGCGCAGCAGGCTCAACTGGCCGACATGGTTGCCAAGAATGTGGTGCAGCCACAGCCCCAGGTGCAAGGTGCCGTCGATGCGCACCTTGAACAGGCTGCACAGGTCCTGCTCGAACAGTGACAGCGGCCGCTCAAGGAAATGCTCCACGCAGGCCTGCTGGCTGGGAAACTCCGCCACAGGCTCCAGCCACAGGCGCGCCGGCGGCTCGGGGGCCAGATCAAGACAGTACTCGCCCTCGACCCGCGCCACCCGACAGCCCGCCAGTGGATAGCGCTGCTTCAAGCCCTGGGCCAACGCCTGCAGGTCCAGCCCGGCGGCCGGCAACTGCTCGGGCCGGAACAGGTAGAGCACGTTGTTGGCCCGTAGATCCTTGTTGAACAGTTCGGCATACACCATCGACAACTGGCTCTTGTTCAAGCCGATCCAGCGGCTGTCGCCGGCAGCCGGCAACCGCCCGGAACCGCTGCGCAGCGCCTCCCGGGCGTGGCTGGCGGAGGTGGCGCGGACCACGGCAAAACGCCCCAGGTGAGTATTGATCGAAAACCCTGCATGGGCGGCGGGCAAGGACTCCTGCTCCGACTCGATCACGTAGTACTCCTGCGCACCGCTTTCCAGCAGGGACGCCAGGCCGGGTTGGGCCTGTAGCCAGTCCAGCAACTGGCCCAGGGTGGCCATGCGGTAGAACTGCTCCAGGCCCAGGCCTTCCCAGCCCAAGTGACGGTTCACCGTGCCCACCAGCTTGATCGCCGCCAGCGAGTTGCCACCGCTGTCGAAGAAGCTGCGCTGCAGGTCATGAGCCGACACGCCGAAACGCGCGAGAAAACGCCCTGCCAGCGAGTCGTCCGTTTCAGTGGCCGGCTGCCCGAGACACAGGCGCTGCTTGAGCTCAGCAATATCCAGCTTGCCGGAAGAGCGCAGGGCAAAGCGCTCAATCTCGACAAATCGCGACGGCACCATGAACGGCGGCAGGCTTTGCCGGCCATAGTCGGCCAGCGCCCGGGGCTCGACCCCAGGCGCCTTGAGGTACACCAGCAGCAACTGCGCTTCGGTTCCCTGGTCATCCAGCAACACCACACAATCGAGCATTCCCGGGTAACGCTTGAAGGCGGCGGCGACCTCGGTCAGCGACAGGCGCTGGCCACGCAGCTTGATCTGGTCATCGCTGCGGCCATGGAAGTGATAGAGCCCCTGGCCATCCCGGGAAACCAGGTCGCCACTGCGGTAGCAACGCAGCGTCCGGCCCTGCCATGGCAGGTCGATGAAGCGCTCCCGGGTCAGCCCGGCATCCCCCAGATACCCCGGGGACAAGCCGCCCCCGGCGATCAGCAGCTCGCCGGGTTCATCCTCCTCGCACGGCTGCCCGTCAGGGCGCAGCAGCAACAGGGTGGCATCGTCCACGGCCTGGCCGATGGGAATGTCCCGGGTGCTGTCGAAGCTGCGGGGAATGGCATAGACACAGGTACCCATGGTGTTTTCCGTGGGGCCATAACCGTTGTAGAGAACCAGCCCATCGGCGGCAGCATAGGCCTGGCGGACATGCCCTGCGGACAGGACCTCACCGCCGACCATCAGCCGCTTGACGCCCCGCAGCCAGCCGCGATCGATATCGACGAAGGTGTTGAACAGGGTCGAGGTCAGCCACAGGCTGTCGACCCCGGCCTCGTGGATGTAACGATGCAGGTGTTCCAGGGTCAGGGCGCCGGGAACATGGATATGCAATTCGCCGCCATTGAGCAGCGCGGTCCAGATCTCGAACTGCGAGGCGTCGAAGGTCAGGTTCGAGGCGTACAGCATGCGAAAGCCCGGCTGCAGCGGAAAATGTCGCGGCCGGTCGCAGAACCCCAACACCCCGCGATGGGTACAGGGAATGATCTTCGGCGCGCCGGTGGTACCGCTGGAAAAGTTCACGTACACCGGCTCGGCGCCGCATAGCGGCGGCCAGCACGCAGCCTCGTCCGTGGGCGCGAGCAACTCATCCAGCGCCAGATACCCCGGGCCACCGGCAACCTCCGGCGTGACCCGCCAGCGCACGCCACTGCGTTCACACACCGACTGGTTCCACTGGGGCGGGTTGTTGCGGTCCAGATAGCAGTACGACAGGCCGGCCCGCACCATGCCCACCAGCAGCACCAGTTGTTCAATCGAGCGTTCCACCTCCAGGCCCAGGGTGCTGCCAGGCGTCAGGCCCAAGCCCAGCAAGCGGGCCGCCACCTGTGCCGAACGCTGTTCCAGCTCTCGGTAGCTGAGCCGTGCGCCGTTGCAGCTCAGCGCGGTATCCGTGGCATGCCGGGCGAAGACGTCGTCCAGGCACGAAGCAATAGATAGATGAGCCATGCCGTCACGCTTCCCTGTGTTTGATCAGGTTGATTCCAGGGGCGAAGAACGCCGCGCCGTTGTAGTGCGCCAACGCCTGCCCCAGGTCCATCTCGACCCGCTGCAAGTGCTCCAGCCAATCCTTGCCGGCCACCAGGTAGTCGAGGCAACGAGCGATGTTGCGCTCCACCGTGGCTTCCCCTGCCGGGCACTGCACGCTCTTGCGCCCGTGATGGTAGGCATCGTCGCGGTAACCGTTACCGCAGCGGGACACGTTGATGATGTCGATGTTGCCCATTTGCGGCGAGAGCTCCAGGGTCAGGCTGACCCGCCCGACATTCACCAGCCGCGAGCGGCCAGCCCCGTTGCCCTGCGGATTGAGCAGGGCCAGCAACCGCGGGAACAAGGCGCTGATATCAGCATCGATGCACAGGAAGATCCGGGTGAACTGCCCGGCCATCGCCCCCGGCTCGGCCAGCAGGTCGAGCACCTGCACCGGCAGGCCCGGGTCGATGGCGGCGGGGTTGAGGTCCGCGACCCAGATCCGCGCACCATGACAGGCCGCCACCAGGCTCAGCATCTTGCCCACCAGGCCCATGCCCACCACCAGGATCTGCTCCCCCGCCTGCAATTGCGCACGGTCCACCGCATGCACCGCAGTGGCACCCAGGGTGGCAAGAATCGCCTGGTCCTGGGTCAGTGGCGACGGTACCTTGCACACCAGCCGCTGGGGCACCTGGATCCAGTTGGAATGGGTGGCAATCTTCCAGCCCATGGCCACCACCCGGTCCCCCGGCTGCACGCCTTCCACCTCGGGCCCCACGGCGCTAACCTCCCCGGCCGCGCAATAGCCCAGCGGCAGTTGCTCGCCAGTCTCGCGTACCTGCTGCAGGTAATGACGCTCGGTGCCCGGGCTGACCATGGAGTAGTCCACCGCCACCTGCACTTCAGTGGCCGCCAGAGCGGCCAGAGGTTCATGCACGGCGATCACGCCATCGGCGCCACAGGCGGTGAGTGTGTATCGGCTGCTGCTCATCAGGCCTCCCGTCCGGTCAGGCGATCCAGGCACTGGGCAAACCCTGGAAATGAAGTCTGGTAGCAATGCCCTTCGAGGATGGTGGCCTGCAGCCCGTGAGCCAGCAGCAGGACGTGGGCGGTCATCGACAGGCGATGGTCACCGAAAGTCGGGATCGCTCCCTGCACACTGGGCACCTGCCCGCCTTCCACCCGCACGTCGTAGCCGTCGACCTGGTAGTCCAGGCCCAGGGCATTGAGCATGCTGCGGGTGGCGGCGATCCGGTCCGATTCCTTGAAGGTCAGCTCGTAGAGGTCACTGAAGGTCGCGCTGCCGGGCAGCACGCAGCTGATGGCCAGGGCCAGCGGCACTTCGTCGATCATTGCGTGGAACTGGTGCTTGTCGCGCAAGTCGTGAGCCCTGGGCTGGCCACCCCCGCGCAGCAGCAGGCGGCCCACCGGCTCGCCATGACGAATGCTGTCCACCTCCAGGGTCAGGTTGAAACCACAGGCCAGCAGCCAGTTGAAAAAGCCCAGGCGCGTAGGGTTCAGGCACACATTGTCGAAGCTCAGGCGCTGCTGCTCCTGGTGGCGGTTGCACAGCAGGAACAACGCCGCCGGATAGGCAATGGCCGAGGGGTCGCGAGGGATGCTGATCTCCTCGGGAATCGCGCAGTCCCGTGGCTGGTAGTGGATCTGCAACTGCTCGTCCTGCAGCCGGTCGCCAAAACTGTTGATGATGCGCTGGGTGTGATCCCGGGCCACCACCGGGTACCGGATCGACATCGGCTTGCGTGCCGCCACCCCGGCAAACAGCAAGGTGCTGATGGCCTGGGCGCTGCCGATGTGGATCTGCGCCGCGCCGCCGCGGAATGCAGCCTGGTGGATACGGATCGGCAGCGCGCCCGGACGCCCCAGGTACTCCAGGTGGGCGCCCATCTGGTTCAGGGGCTCGACGATCCAGTCGAAGGGGCGGTTGCGCAGGGTTTCGTCGCCATCGACGATGCACGGCACATTGAGCCCCACCAGCATCCCGATCAGTAACCGCGCGGCCGCGCTGGAGGGCCCCAGGTCGACCCGCCGCTCGTGGGTCGCCTGGGCGAACTCACCGCTGATCTCCAGGGTCTGGGGCGTCTGCCCTGGCGTCACCTCAAGGCCCAGTTGCTGCAGGGCATCGAGCAACAGGGTCACCGCCTTGCCGCGGTTCAGGTCCCGCAGGCGCACCGGATGCCGGGCCAGGGCGGCAAACAGGATCATCCGATGGCTGATGGACTTGTCCGATGGCAGGTAGCCGTCGATGTTGGCCCAGACTTGCTGTTGGCGGCCGAGGGTGAAATCGATGGGCCGGTCCGGGTAGTCGATCATGGGCTACTCCTGTATTTGGCGGGGTTGATCAGTTCGGCGTCGTCCACCAGCGCTTCGTCCTCGAAGTGGTCGCCCACCCCGGGGCCCGCGGGCAACACCAGCGGCTGGGTTTCATAGAAGCGCCGACGGTTCTTCTTGCGTTCAAGGCCGAGGTTGAAGCCCCCAAGGTCGACTCCCCAGCTTTCCAGCCGGCCATGGGTGATGGCGCTGTCCACCAGGGCCTGGCCCATCTCGGTGCGGATCAGCGCGCGGCCGTGTTTCTGTTCTTCGGAACCGTTGAGGCTGGCTTCGAAGATGTTGGGGTCGCCGTCACACACGCTGACGTCGGCCAGCCCGCTCATCCAGTCACCGCAACTGAGGCAGCGAAAGGTCTTGTTGTCCTTGAGCTTGCCGAGGATCTCCCAGAAATCGATGCCAAAGGTCTGGCTGTCCAGCAAGGTGACTTGCAGCCGGCCGGGGTAATCGCCTTCGCGGTACTTGATATCGCGCACCTGCTGCGGGTCTTGCCCCAGCACGTCGCTGATGATGCTGTGGGTGCCGGCCGGCAGGGTGTTGGAGGAGCAGGCGGTCTCGATCACGCAGATGATTCGGCTGCGGGCCCAGTGGCCGATGGCGGTGTCCCGGCGCTGCAGCTTGCGGATCGCCTGGACGTGGCAGGCCAGCCCCACCACGGCAATGCGCGCGTCCGGCTGCTGTTCGTAGCATTCGCGCAGGGCATTGAGGTAAGGCGCCAGCTGGTAGGTGGACTGGGCATTGTTGATGATCGCCTGTGTGGCGCTGCCCAGTTGCGGCGCGCTGCGCCAACCCTGCCCCGGATGACGGCCCATGGTCAGGGTCAGGTCCACGTCAAAGTGCTCCCGGGCGGTCAGCAGCAAGGTGGTGGCGGTGCCGCCACTGGCCGAGCGCCGGACTATCTGCGGGTCTGTGGAGCGCGCACCGATGGCCTGGCGGCTGATCCCCAGCCAGCGCTCTTCGGCGCGGCGGGTACGGCCGAACAGTTCCAGTTCGGAGCGATCGGTGTCCGGCTGCAGCCCCGGGCACACCGCCAGGCACTCGGTGCAGCTTTCACAACTGTCGCCGATGCCCTCGAGCAGCGGCACCACCCGGTCCGGGTCGAAAACGATCACCTGCTGTGGGCACACCAGGGCGCAGGCGCCGCACCCGGCGCACAGATTCTGATCGAGCACCGTCAATTTCAATAACATCCCTGTCATCTTGGATAAGCCTCGTGTGCCGTTTTCCGGGTGCAGCCGGCCGCGCCCCCGCGAACCGGGGACGGGCAAGACCTGCTGTGCTGAAGTGGCCGCTGACGGTCAGATCAAAGCGGGCGTTCCATCTTGATGATCTCGATGGACACCGGGCTGTTGCCGCGGCTGAAGGTGCCCTCGCCGATCTTCTGGAAGCCGTGGTAGGCATAGAAGCCTTCGGCCGTCAGGGTCGCCTCCAGGTAGGCCGAGCTGGCACCGCTGGCCCGCAGCCGAGCCAGCGCCACCTCCAGCAGACGGCTGCCCAGGCCACGCCTGGCCACATCGCCACGGATGAACAGCTTGCTGACCTCATTGCCGTCGAGTTCGACGAACCCTTCGATCTGCTCGCCCTCGGCCAGCCACAGCGATCCCTTTTCCACGGCTTCGCGGTAGGTTTCCGGGGAGCGCCCATCGAGCCACATGCGGATCTGCTGATCGCTGTACTCAGAGGTGCACAGGCGCTCTACCGAGTTGCGGTGGGCCTCGAAAATACCGATCAGGTCGTCCGTGGTGGCCTGGCGTATCCGTACATTGCTCATTCAGCTGAACTCCACTTTCTTGGGGGCGGGGTGGTAGCGAAACTTGAAATTGATCAGGCTGCCCAGCATCACCAGGGCACTGCCGAGCATCAGGTGCAGGCTCAGGGGCGTTTCCCCCAGCCACACCGACAGGTAGCTGGCGCCGATGGGGTACAGCACGCCGACATAGCCGGCGTTCTCGGCGCCCATGCGCTTGATCAGGTCGATGAACAGCACGAACACCAGCGCCGAGCACACCACCCCCAGGTACAGCAGGATGCCCAGATCGGCCAGGGTGCCCGGCAGTTGCAAGCCATGGCCGCCCAGCAACAGGCTGACGGCGTATAGAGCGCAGGCCCAGCCGGCCGCCACCTTGTTGATGTGCAAGGTGCCGAGCTGGCAGGTCTTCTGGATGTGCTCCGAAAGCACCGATCCGATGGCCACCGCCAGGAAGGAAGTCAGCCCCAGGGCCACTCCCGCCAGCGACAGCGGCCGCCCCGGATCGCCAAGCATGAACAGCCCCAGCCCGGCGATGCTCACCAGTGCGCCGAGCAGGTTGTGCAGGGCGACCGGCACATGCAGGAACAGGCGCTTGATGCCGATGATGTAGAAAATCACAAAGGCGCTGAGGCAGGCCATCTGCGCACTGCCCAGGTAAGCGGTGGCCAGGTAGGCCAGGCCGATGCCGGCATAGAAGTACACCGCCCCCACCCCGGCCATCAGCAAGTAGGCCTTGCGGGTTACCGGCTGCTGCGGGCCGGCGAACAGCCGTTGCCACAGCCACAGCACCCCGTAGGCAATGAGGAAACGCAGCATCAGCGAAGAGCCGACGTCGCTGTGTTCCACCTGCAGCGAAATGGCGATCCAGTTGGTGGACCAGATCAGCAGGCAGCCGAGGAAAATCAGCACGGCGACCAGTGAACGGGGTTTCTTGTTGTTATCGGATAAGGCGTTCATGGAGGTTTCTCTAGCTCAAGGCAGCGGTGATCCCGGTCAGCAGCGACTCCAGGCGTTCTTCGCCGAAGGCCTGCGGGTCATAGTCGATTTTCAGCAGCAACTCGCCCGCGGCCAGGTAGCCGGTGAACTCCAGGTGATGGCTGGGGCTGCCCTGCATCAGTTGCAGGCTCAAGGGATGCACGCCGACCCGGGCCCCGGGCGGGTTCTCCACGGCGCCCAGGAAGTTGTAGCTGTAGCCGCAATCGAACAGGCCCTTGAGGCGCTCGGCCTCGGGCGTGGCGAAATAACGGTTGCCGAAGCTGTGGGCAATGCCCTGGCTGGCTTGCTGGCCGGCCTTGATTTCCCTGGCGATCTGCTCCAGGTCCAGGCTGGCAACTTGCAGCACCAGGGGGTAGATCACCGTCAGCCAGCCGAACACGCTGTTGAGCTCGGCGCCGCTCTTGTCCAGGGCCCGCCCATGGTCGAGCAAATGGACTTTCTGGAACGGGTTGTCATCGCTCTGGCTCATGGCGCGCAGGATAGCCGCCAGCAGCAACTGGCTGGTCTCGGCCACACCCCGGGCCCACTGCGGCAGGTCGCGGACCGGCCCCAGGCACAGTTCGGCTCGCCGAAAGGCCTCGCGTCGGGGAAACTCGGGGCGCTGCCCGGTCAACTGCGCGCAGCGGCCCCAGGGCAGTGCTTCCCAGAACGCTTCATGGGTCGCCGCGGCATGCTCGCGCTGGTAGCTCTGCTGCCACTCCTCGAAGGCCGTCGGCCGCGGCCAGCTTTGCATGCACTCCAGGCCCTGCCCCAGGCATTCGTCCAGCTCGGAAACCAGCAGCATCCAGGAGTAGCGATCGACCTGGAACTGGTGCCCGGCAATGATCAGGTGATGGCCAGCGGCGTCCTGTTGCTGGCTGAAGCAGAAGAGTTGCCCCTGGCTCAGGGAGATGGCTGCGCAGGTCCGCTGCACCGCTTGCTGCAGATCCGTTCCGGCAGGCTGCAGCCCCTGATCCTGAACGCCCGCCTCGATAAAGTGATGGCGGAAAATTGCCCGCAGCGCCTGGCTGACTCGCTGTGGCTCCTGGCCGGCAGCTATGTCCAGCACCAGGGCCTGATTCCAGTGATCCAGGTCGCTGATGCCGCGGCTCAGCAGGAAGCGGCGATTGGGCAGGCCCTCGACCTGCGGCCGGAAAACCCCGGGCCGGGCCTTGGCCGCCGCCGCGTGCACCGGCAATTGCCCCAGGGCCTGATCCGACAGCAACTCTTCCAGGTCCAGCACCAGGCCCTTTCTCTTCAGCGTGGCCACCACCTGCAACGCCCGCAGCGAATCGCCGCCATTGTCGATAAAGCTCTTGGCCCGGTCCGGGCTCTGCCCGCCAAGTACCTGGCCGATGGCTTGCCAGAAAGGCTCCGGTGCGGCCTGTACCGGCTCCGGCGCCGCCATGGCGCGGGCAGCCAGTTGCGCCAACGCCTGCCGGTCGATCTTGTTGTTGCGGTTCAAGGCAAAACGCTCCACCAGCAGGAAGCGCGCCGGCACCCGGTGCGCCGGCAGTGCGGCCCTGGCGGCCTGACGCAGGAGGTCTTCGCCAAGGCTGGCGTCACGGGCAATGACAAAGGCCACCAGGGCCAGGTTGTCCCCGGCCTGATGGGCGATCACACAGGCTTCCCGTACCTGGGCCAGAGCCTTGAGCTCCGACTCCACCTGGACCAGGCTGACCTTCTGCCCGTTGATCTTGACGATGGAATCCTTGCGCCCCAGCAGGCGTATGGCGCCATCGGGCTGGTGGCACGCCAGATCACCGGTGGCGTAGCACTGGCGCTGCGAGTCCAGGGGGCTGGGCTGGGTCAGCTCGACGATCAGCCCGCTGGCCGGGTCCAGGCGCCGGGCCACCAGGGAAGAATAGAGCAGCAGTTCACCCACCCCTTCGCCGTAGGGCTGCCCCGGTTCCTTGGCAATGTCCAGGGTGACGCCGTCCACCGGCCGGTCCAGGGCCCAGGTCGGGTCCTGCAGCGTCTGCCCCTGGTCGATGCGGGCGTAGAGCGCGGTGGTGCATTCGGTCGGCCCGTAGGCGTTGAACAGCTGCGAGCCTGGGGCAAAGGCGTGGTTGAAGCGCTGGATGTCCGAGGGGTGGATGATCTCGCCGCCGATCACCAGTTGCTTGGGCCGGGCATAGATGGCGCTCGCATCGCTGTAGAAGGCACGCAGATAGGGCACCGTCATATGCAACACATCGATGTCATGTTCGGCGATCAGCGCCTCGACTGCGGCGAAGTCATGCTCCCGGGGGTTGAGGCTGCACAGGGTGGCGCCAGTCTTCAGGCTGGCGAAGATGTCCATCAGGCCGGCGTCCCACCCCGCGGAAGCCAGTTGCAGCACACGCTGCCCGGGGCCGATTCCGACATAGCCGATGTAGTTGTCGATGTGCCGGCCCAGGGCCTCGATGCGCTGCACTATGGCCTTGGGCTCGCCAGTGGAGCCGCTGGTGAAGATCACGTAGTCCTGGCAACGCAACGGGTATTCCCGGCCAGGGGGCACGGGCCGGGGTTGCAGGTGCTGCAGGTCGAGCACCGGCAAGGAACGGGTCAGTTGTGAACCAGGCCGTGTCGTGCCATTGAGGACCAGGTGTACGCCCAGGTGCTGGAGCACCGGCATCAACTCGTCGAGGTTGCTCGCCGGGTCGATGAACACCACTCGCCGGGCGGCGGACAAGGCCGCGATCAACGCCGCATACATGGCCCGGCCATGGCTGGCATACAGCGCCAGCACCGGCTCCGGCAGCCCTTGCAGCTCGGCGCTGACCCCCTCGCGCAACTGGTCGAGCGCGGCAAAGCCAAGGCTGCCCTGGACATCGATGACACCCGCAACATCGGTACCCGCCATGCGGGTAAAAGCCTGCAACATGATATCCCTGCCTGGTTGTTATTAGAGGGAGCGACAAACGCCCTGCAGCGTCTGCATGAATGCCTGGATTTCCTGCTGGGAGATGCTCAGTGGCGGGGTCAGCTTGACCGTCGCCGGATTGCGCCCGCCGGTGCGCACGATCACCCCGTGCTCCAGCAGCCGGTTGCGCAGCGCCAGTACATCAGCGCCCTGGCCCTGGCCCTCGAAATCGAAGGCGAGCATCATGCCGCGGCCGCGCACATTGACCACTCGCGCGTCCTGGCCCCCCAGGCCTTCCAGGGCCTGGCGTAGGTACGCGCCGTTGCTCGCCGCCCACTGCCAGGGTTGTTCCTGGTGGTAGATATCCAGCACCTTGGAAGCCACGGCACAGGCCAGCGGCATCAGGGTGAAGGTGGAGGAATGCTCGGCATAGCCCAGGCAGTCCACCAGTTCCGGGCGGCCTACCACCGCGGAAATCGGCAAGCCATTGCCCAGGGCCTTGCCCAGCACCAACAGGTCCGGCAGCAGTTGCGGGTTGCTGAAAAACGGCGTCCCGGTGCGGCCAAAACCGGTGTAGATCTCATCGAAGATGGTGATCACGCCGAAGGTCCTGCCCAGTTCGACAATCGCTTCGAGCAACGCCAGAGGCACCGGATACATGCCCTCCGCTGCCTGGATCGGCTCGATGATCAGCGCCGCGGGCAAGCAATTGGCCTGCTGCGCCTGGCGCAGATCCTCGGCCAGTTGCTCACGCCACAAGGCGGCCAGGGCCGGGTCCTGGTCGGCGTCATAGTCCAGGGCCAGGGCGGTCAGTTGCAGGCTGTCGCCACCGGCCAGGTGCTTGCGAAAACCGCGGTTGGAGGTCACCGACAGGGCGCCCTGGGTCTTGCCATGGAAGGAATTGTGGAAATACACCACGCCCTGGCGTCCGGTAGCCGCGCGGGCGATTTTCAGCGCCACCTCGATTGCCTCGGCACCGGTGACCGCGCCAAACACCGAAGCCTGCGCGTAGGGCACCAGCCCCTCCAGCTTGGCGACCACTTCATGGCGCTGCGGGTTGTCGATGTTCCAACCGGTATGGATCAGCAGTTCGGATTGACGCTTGAGGACTTCGACCAGGTCATCGCGCTGATAACCCAGGTTGGCGGCACCGCTGCCACCGGACATGTCGAGGAAGGATTTGCCCTGCTCATCGTAGAGAAAGCACCCCTTGCCACGAATGACGGAAGGGCTGGAGGGGGCACTGCGCCTAACGGATATTGCAACTGCTTCTGTGAACATCCTGTCACCTTGAGTAAGCCGGGCTTGTGACTCACGCACAGACTCAGGGACAGATTCGTACAGGCAGGGCAAAGCCCTGCTGACTGCGAAGTTACCGACCCTGGTATGTGTTCTCCTTGCCAGGGACGCAACCCCTGTCGGCAATGGCGGCAAGATTTACGCGGGAGGCATTTGCGCTGTCAACGAGCCCCGCACTTATTCTGAATTTAAAGCGATAACCCCTGAAAAAAAGGGGGAATTCAGATAAAGCCCCTGAATTTATCAAGGTTTTTAGAGATGAGTCCGGCTACCGGCAAAAGGCCAGCCTCTGCAGAAGAGTTGATATTCAAGCAGTGAGAAGAAGGCAAGCTGAGCAGCTGAGTGGCGGGGTCACGGTTTTTTGCAAGGCAAAAAAAAACCCGGAAATCCTCACTTTCGTGGGCCTTCCGGATTTTCTAAACCGCCAAATATGGTGGGTCGTGTGGGATTCGAACCTACGACCAATTGGTTAAAAGCCAACTGCTCTACCAACTGAGCTAACGACCCGCTGTGTGGTGGCGCGTATAATACTGATTTCTAACGGGAATTCAACACCCTATATGAAAAAAATCAAAAATAAGGTGTTGGATCACTGATTCCGGCCGCCTTGAAGCCTTCAGCACGCAAACGGCAGCTGTCACATTTGCCGCACGCGTGGCCGCTATCGTCTGCCTGATAGCAGGAAACCGTCAGCCCGTAATCAACCCCCAGGCGAACACCGGCCTGGATGATCTCGGCCTTGCTGAGGTTCTGCAGCGGCGCCTGGATACGAAAGCCCTGCCCTTCGACACCGGCCTTGGTCGCCAGGTTGGCCATGCGCTCGAAGGCCTCGACGAACTCGGGACGGCAATCCGGATAACCGGAATAATCCACCGCATTGACACCGATGAAGATATCCCGCGCGTGCAGGACTTCCGCCCAGCCCAGGGCCAGGGACAGGAAGACGGTGTTGCGTGCGGGCACGTAGGTGACAGGAATGCCCTCCCCCGGCGCCTCTGGCACCTCGATGGTGCTATCAGTCAGTGCCGAGCCGCCAATACCGTTGAGGTTCAGGCCGATCACCTTGTGCTCCACCACACCGAGGTCCCGGGCCACGCGCTCGGCGGCGTGCAACTCGGCCCGATGGCGCTGGCCGTAATCGAAGCTCATGGTGTAGCAGCGGTAGCCTTCGGCGCGAGCCATGGCCACCACGGTGGCAGAGTCCAGGCCACCGGACAGCAGGATCACGGCACGCTTTTCACTCGAAGATGGGTTCTGTGCTTGTTCAGTCATGTCAGCGCCCCGGCTCGTCATTCCACAGGTATTTATGCAACTGCAGTTGCAGACGTACTGGCAGGTTGTCGGCGACGATCCAGTCCGCCAGGTCTCGTGCATTCAAGTCATGGTGGCTGGGCGAAAACAGCACTTCGCCGGCGCGTCGCTCAAGACCGTACTGGATCAGCTTGGACACCGCCCAGTCATAGTCCTCGCGGGAGCAGATGACAAACTTGACCTGGTCGTTGGCAGTCAGCAACTCGATATTCTCGTAGCGGTTGCGGTGCGCTTCCTTGGAGCCGGGAGTCTTGAGATCAAGGATCCGACTGACGCGCGGGTCCACCGCAGAGATATCCAGGGCACCGCTGGTTTCCAGCGAGACCTCGTAGCCGGCATCGCACAAGTGCTGGAGCAAGGGAATGGCATTGGGCTGGGCCAGAGGCTCGCCACCAGTGACGCAGACGTAGCGAGGGCGGAAACCGGCAACCTGCTCCAGCAGGCTATCGAGGGTCCGCTGGCTACCGCCGCTGAACGCGTAGGCACTGTCGCAGTATTGGCAACGCAACGGGCAACCGGTCAGGCGCACAAAAACCGTGGGCAGCCCGGCAGTCCGAGTTTCCCCCTGCAACGAGTAGAAAACTTCGGTGATTCTCAATGTGTCTTGCATAGTCGCCACGGGCGTAACAGCTAAACAGGCTGTCCGCCTCCGTCAGGCACTTCAAGGAACCCCGCCATCGCGCAGATCCCAGGAAGCGTGTTTCAGAAAAAGGGCATGGATTCTAACGAAAAAACCCGCGACAAGCGCGGGTTTCTTGTAACGGAGGCCAACGCACTTACATGCGCTGCAGGTCCCGTTGGGCCAACTGAGCGGCGGAAGTGCCCGGATACTGGGCCACCACCTGCTGCAGGATGCCCTTGACCCGGTCGGTGTGACCGAGACGACGCTCTACGTCAGCCAGCTTGTACAGCGAATCCGGCACCTTGGCGTGCTTGGGATACAGCTGGGAAACCTTGGCAAATGCCTGGCCCGCGCCTTGCAGGTCGCCTTTGGCCAGGTTCACTTCACCCAACCAGTACTGGGCATTGCCGGCGTACTGGCTGTTGGGGTACTTGCGCAGGAATGCCGAGAAGGCCTGGCTGGCCTTGTCGAAATCCTTGGCCTTGATCAGGTCGAAGGCAGCATCGTAGTAGAGCTTTTCCTTGGCCGGATCACCGGGTTCGCTACTGGCGGCTGGCGCCTGAGCAGCGGCACCGGCAGCGCTGTTATCGCCACCGGCAGAAGAATTCTCAGGAGTTGCGGCAGGTGCGACACCGCTTCCTATGCGTCGATCAAGATCCTGGTAACGCTCCAGGCTTTCTTGCTTCATCCGCGCTACATCATTTTGCAGAACTTCGATCACACCCTGTTGGCGTGCAATCTGTTCCTGCATTTGCTGCAGTTGCTGGAACAGCTCGCCCTGTGCCGAGACAGGGGTCGAAACCCCTCCCCCGGCATAGGCGCCGTTCGTGCCATAACCCGCTGGCGGATAACTGCTCCCGCTATTGTTATAGCCGGAGTTGTTATCGACCACAGGAACCGCAGACCACGCCGCGAGCGGCGTGAGACTGAGAGCCAAAATAGTTACAGCACGACGGCACGTTCGCATGACGAATTACTTACGCAGTTCGACGCGACGGTTTTGAGCCCAGGACTGCTCGTCGTGGCCAGTAGCAACTGGACGCTCTTTACCGTAGGAAACCAGCTCCAGCTGTGCAGGGGAAACGCCCTGCAGAACCAGGTAGCGCTGAACGGCTTTAGCACGACGCTCGCCCAGAGCCATGTTGTACTCACGAGTACCACGTTCGTCGGTGTTGCCTTCCAGAACAACGCGAGCGCCGTTTGCTTTCAGGTCTTTGGCGTGAACGTCCAGAGCGCGCATGGCTTCTGGCTTCAGGTCCGAGCTGTCGTATTCGAAGTAGAAGGTGGTGATTGCGCGCAGAGCAGCTTCTTCGCTCAGGGAGCCATCAACAGCACCGGTGTTAGCGCCGTAACCAGCGTTTGGATCAACAGCGCCTTCACCGGCATTGTCGCCGCCTTTGGAGGAGCAACCTACAGCCACAGCCATGGCCAGAGCCAGCGCAGCAAACTTACCAAACTTCAACATTTCCATCGTGAAACTCCTAATGAACCCCAGTGTGTTAAGTGAAACATTGTAGCGCCGCGTCAGTTCAGGTAAGGGGACCAGGACGGTTCTCTGACTTCGCCTTGAGCGGTAGGAAGCGGGAGCCTCACACGTCCATTAATGGACACGAGCATCAAGACTCCCCGGCCCTGCTGGCGGGTGGCGTAGATTACCATGGTGCCGTTGGGCGCAACAGTAGCTGACTCATCAAGGTTAGTGTCTGTAAGGATTTTTACGCTACCGCGCTGCAAATCCTGAGCCGCTACCCGGAAGTTGGTGAAACCATCCTGGCGGTGAATCATTACCAGGGTCTTTTCGTCAGCAGAAAGTTTCGGGTTGGCGTTGTAGTTACCAATAAAGGTCACACGCTCGGCGCCACCGCCATTGATATTGCTTTTATAGACTTGCGGCTTGCCGCCACGGTCGGAGGTGAAATAGATGGTGGAACCATCCTTGCCCCAGAACGGTTCGGTGTTGATGCCCGGGCCACTGGTGACGCGGCTGATCTGCCGGGACGCCATGTTCATCACATAGATATCCGGGTTGCCGTCCTTGGACAGCACGAACGCCAGGCGGGTGCCATCTGGCGACCAGGCTGGAGCGCCGTTCAGGCCTTCGAAGTTGGTGATCTGCTCACGACGCCCGGTATCGATGTGCTGGACGAAGATGCGCGGGCGCTTCTGCTCGAACGACACGTACGCAATGCGCTTGCCATCCGGAGCAAAGCGCGGCGATAGGATCGGCTCGCGAGACTGCAACAGGGTTACCGCCCGAGCACCGTCGTAGTCCGAACGCTGCAGGGTGTAACGGGTGTTGTTCACCGAGAAACGCTCAGCCGTCACATACAGCAGGCGCGTAGAGAACGCCCCCTTGATGCCGGTGAGTTTTTCAAAGGACTGGTCGGAAATGTAGTGCGACATGTCCCGCAGTTGATCAACGCTGCCCGACACGCTGCCGGTCAGCACTTGCTGCTCGGTCGCGACGTTGAACAGCGCGTACTGCACCTGCAGGCGACCGCCGGCTGGAACAATGCTGCCGACCATCACGTACTGGGCGCCCAGGGCTTTCCAGTCGCGGAAAATGACTTCGCTGGCCTGGGTCGGCAAGCTGATCATGTTCTGCTTTGGAATCGGTGCGTAGTAACCCGAGTTGCGCAGGTCATCACCGATGATCTGTGCCATGTCGTCCGGCAGCACGCTGCCGCCCTGCCAGCCAAACGGCACTACCGCAATCGGTGTCGCCCGATCACTGCCACTGGTGACCAGAATGTTTTTTTCATCCGCTGCCGCTATCCCTGCCATACAGCAAATAACGACAAGCATTCCTCGAAGAAGGTTTCTCACAAGGCTAGATCCTCAGGTGTGAATGTCATCTTGAATGAACGATAGGGCGCGAAATCCTTCGGACTCAAACCCTGCATTTCTGTCAAACGCCCAATGTTCTTGACTGCCGCCACCGCCGAAGCGTCGAACGGACCATCACCACTGGACTTGATCACGCTGACCGTGGTCACCGTGCCATCAGGCAACATGCCGATCCGCAGTTCCACCGTCATGCCCTTGCGCGCCGAAGGAGGACGAGCCCAGCCTTCCGCCGCACGAATGCGAATCAGGTCATCGAAACTGCCTGCGACACTGTCACCCACCTCATCCGACTTGGTGGCTTCACGCTCCGGCTTATCGGACAGCAAGTCCGCCAGGGCCTGGGCCTTTTTCTCTTCGGCAGATTTGCGCGCTGCTTCCTGGGCCTTCTTCTTCGCAGCGTCGGCCGCAGCTTTCTTCTTGGCATCCTCGGCGATCTTTTTCTTCGCCTCGTCTGCTTCAGCTTTTTTCTTCGCGTCTTCCGCGGCTTTCTTCTTCGCGTCTTCGACGATTTTCTTCTTCGCTTCTTCAGCGGCCTTTTTCTTGGCCTCTTCTTCAGCAGCTTTCTTGGCTTCTTCTTCGGATTTCTTCTTGGCTATATCAGCCAATTGTTTCTCTTCAGCCTTTTTCGCTTCTGCGGCTTTCTTGGCGTCATCCGCCTTCTTCGCCTCATCGGCTTTCTTGGCCTCATCGGCCTTTTTCGCTTCCTCGGCTTTTTGAGCAGCCTCTTCTTTCTTTTGTTCCGCGGCCTTGATCTCTTCCTGCTCGACCTTCTTCTGCTCCAACTGTTCGGCTTCGGTCTGGCGCGCGGCGGATTTCTTCGCCTCACCCGCAATCTTGTGATTGGTCTGGGTGGTTGCCGGACTCTTGGATTTGAGCTGGTACAGGGTCGCTTGAACGATCGGCTTGGCCGGGGGCAGTTCCGGGGTCATCGCAAAGCTGACGAACAGCATGCCAAACACCAGCACGTGCAGGGCAATTGCCCAGACACTAGGCCAGAAGTAGCTTTCCGAGGCGGACGGCTCTCGCTGTTGGTGCATCAGGGCGCCTCGGTAATCAAGCCAACGTTACCGACTCCGGCTTTCTGCAGGCCGCCCATGGCACCCATCACGGCGCCGTAGTCGACGGATTTATCACCGCGAATGAACACCTGGGTGTGCTTGCCGCCTTCATTGCCGGCACGGATGATCTTGGTCACCGCGTCGGTCATTTGCGGCAAGGTCATCGCCTTGTCCTGTTGCTTTTCGGTGTCGACTTCGCTGCCAAGGTTCCAGTAGTAGGTCTTGTCAGCCTTGATCGAGATGGTCAGCACCTGGGTGTTGTTGTCCTGGGGCAAGGCTTCGCTGGAAACCTTGGGCAGGTCAACTTTCACGCCCTGGTTGAGCATCGGCGCGGTCACCATGAAGATAACCAGCAGTACCAACATCACGTCGATGTAAGGCACCACGTTCATCTCGGCAACCGGCTTGCGTTTGTGGCGAACTCGGGCCATGGGTTTTACCTGCTCACTCTTCGCTGGTGTGCACTTTACGGTGCAGGATCGCCTGGAACTCGTCGGCGAAGGTGTAGTAACGGCTGATCAGCGTCTCGCCACGAGCGGCGAAGCGGTTGTAGGCGATCACCGCCGGGATGGCCGCGAACAGGCCGATGGCCGTGGCGATCAATGCTTCGGCGATACCCGGGGCTACGGTAGCCAGGGTCGCTTGCTGGGCCTGAGCCAGGCCGCGGAAGGAGTTCATGATCCCCCAGACGGTACCGAACAGACCGATGTACGGGCTGACGGAACCGACAGTGGCGAGGAACGGCAGGCTCTGCTCGAGCTTTTCTTCTTCGCGGGAAATCGCTACGCGCATGGCACGGGCCACGCCTTCCATGACCGCTTCAGGATCGACCCCCGGTTGCTGGCGCAGGCGGGAGAACTCCTTGAAACCGGCACGGAAGATCTGCTCCACGCCGGAATCCGGATCAGGGTTGCTGCCCGCCTGACGGTACAGCTTGGACAGGTCGATACCGGACCAGAAGCGCTCTTCGAAGCTCTCCAGGGCACGTCGACCGGCACGCAGCAGGTTGCTGCGCTGAAAGATCATGATCCATGAAGTCACCGATGCGGCAACCAGGGTCAGCATTACCAACTGCACTACAACGCTGGCATTGCTGACCAGGCTCCACATGGAGGAATGGTCGACGACGTTAGCTTCCACGCTTTATCTCCTGCTCTGAGTGTGTACCCGCGCTGCTCTCGTCGGCAAAGGCCGTACGCAGAGCGTCTGGAATGGCGCGGGGTTTGAAATTGTCGGCGCGCACACAGGCCACCAGGAACTGCCCTTCACAGAGCAGCGCATTGTCTTTGGCTCGCCTGACCTGCTGAGTGAAGCGCAGGCTGACCCGGTTCAATTCGGTAACTTGGGCACTGACCAGAAGTTCGTCGTCCAGTCGCGCCGGCGCGTGATAACGCGCTTCGCTGGAGTGCACGACAAATAACAGGTTCTCCCCCACCAGCTGCGACTGGGCAAAGCCCAGGTGTCGTAGCCGCTCGGTTCGAGCCCGCTCCATAAACTTAAGGTAATTAACGTAATACACGATGCCGCCGGCATCGGTGTCCTCGTAATAAACGCGACAACGATGTGCGAACGGCTCAAGCCCGTTTTGCGCGCGCATACTCTAGTGCTTACTCCTCAGGTTGCCAATCCGGCCAGGCAACTGTTTTTTCATTCTTGTACGACTTTTCGTGATGTTTTAACCATGCCAGTCCCTAGGACAGCACAAACCCCGAATAAATCGACAAAGAGCGGGTTATTAATCGTCCACGGCATCGAGGAATTCGTCTACCACGGGCATGTCCCCCATTCGTGACGGAATGTTAAGACCGAAGTGCAGGTAGGCATGCCGGGTCACCACACGACCACGGGGAGTGCGCATGATATAGCCCTGCTGGATCAGGTACGGCTCCAGCACATCCTCGATGGTATGGCGCTCTTCACTGATGGCCGCGGCCAGGCTGTCGACCCCCACCGGTCCGCCGTCGAACTTCTCGATCATGGTCAGCAATAGACGTCGGTCCTGGTGGTCGAAGCCACGCTCATCGACGTCCAGCAGGTTCAACGCCAGGTCGGCGATCGGTTTGGTGATATGCCCCTTGGCCCGCACCTCGGCGAAATCCCGCACCCGACGCAGCAGACGGTTGGCGATCCGCGGAGTGCCCCGGGCACGGCGCGCGACCTCGAAGGCGCCTTCCGGATCCAGGGGCAAACCAAGAATGCCGGCGGAACGGCTGACAATGGTTGCCAGGTCCGCAGTGCTGTAGAACTCCAGGCGCTGGACGATGCCGAAGCGGTCCCGCAGCGGGTTGGTCAGCATCCCCGCACGCGTGGTTGCCCCCACCAGGGTGAACGGCGGCAGATCGAGCTTGATCGAGCGCGCCGCAGGGCCTTCGCCGATCATGATGTCGAGCTGGAAATCTTCCATGGCCGGGTACAGCACTTCTTCGACAATCGGCGAAAGCCGGTGAATCTCGTCGATGAACAGTACGTCGTGAGGCTCAAGATTGGTCAGCAAGGCCGCCAGATCGCCTGGGCGCTCCAGCACCGGGCCGGACGTACTCTTGATCGACACCCCCATTTCCTCGGCGATGATGTTGGCCAGGGTGGTCTTGCCCAGGCCCGGGGGACCGAAGATCAGGGTGTGGTCCAGGGATTCGTTGCGCCCACGGGCGGCCTGGATGAACAGCTCCATCTGCTCGCGCACGCTAGGCTGGCCGATGTAGTCGGCCAGGCTGACCGGACGAATCGCCCGGTCCTGGATTTCCTCGCGCTCACGGGGGCCCGTGGCGGCGATCAGACGGTCGGCTTCAATCACTTAAATCATTCCCTTCAGGGCTCGGCGGATCATGTCTTCACTGCTCAAGCCTTTGTCTTTGATCGCGGATACGGCCTTGCTGGCTTCCTGCGGCTTATAGCCCAGGGAGATCAGCGCGCTGACCGCGTCCGACTCGGCGCTGGCCACTGGCGCCGGCGCATCCGGCTGGTTCGGCACCAGGGCGAACATGCTCGGCACGGCTTCCCAGGCCTTGAAACGGTCCTTGAGTTCTACCAGCAGGCGCTCGGCGGTCTTCTTGCCGACTCCGGGCACCTTGGTCAGGGCCGAGGTGTCCTGGGCCTGCACGCAACGCACCAGCTCATCCACCTCAAGGCTGGACATCAACGCCAGGGCCAGTTTCGGGCCAACACCATTGAGACGGATCAACTCGCGGAAAAAGTCTCGCTCGCGCTTGCTGGCAAAACCGTAGAGTAACTGCGCATCCTCGCGGACGACCAAATGGGTGTGCAGGGTCAGGGGCTCGCCGACCGACGGCAGGCGATACAGGGTGGTCATCGGCACTTCGACTTCATATCCCAGCCCGTTTACATCAAGAATCAGGTGCGGCGGCTGTTTCTCAGCCAGGGTGCCGCGCAAGCGTCCAATCACGTTTCAGATCCTTAGGCGATGGCCAGCCCGCAGCTGGCGACTCGTTGGGCGAGCGTCTGCGCCGGCTACCCAGGCGCAAAACGCTCAATCCCTAAAATGACTGCGCTGATGCTATCAGAGACGCAGGCGGCCGCCACGACTGCGTGCTGTCCCCAGACCATGGGGCAGCAGGCTGGAACGGGTATGAGCGTGACAGATGGCAATGGCCAGGGCATCCGAGGCATCGATCTGCGGCTTGGTGGTCAGCTTGAGCAGGTGCATGACCATCATCTGCACCTGTTCCTTGTTGGCCCCGCCAGTGCCGGCCACGGCCTGCTTGACCTGGGTGGCGGTGTACTCGGCAATCTCCAGCCCCTCTTCGGCACCGGCAACGATCGCTGCCCCCCGCGCCTGGCCGAGCTTGAGCGCCGAGTCGGCGTTGCGCGCCATGAACACCTTCTCGATCCCCATGGTCACCGGACCGTAGGTCTGGATCACTTCACGCACCCCGCGATAGACGATCTGCAGCCGGTCGGGCAGCTCGCCAGCCCCGGTACGGATACAGCCAGAGGCCACGTACACACAGCCGCGCCCCGTGTCTCGAACCACGCCATAACCGGTAATGCGCGAACCGGGGTCGATGCCAAGAATAAGAGTCATAACGCCTGCTGCTTGAATAAAGAGGCTTGCCGGCCAGGACCGGAACAGCGAAAAGGCAGAAGCCGGAAGCGCCCTGCCGCGCAATGATCACGGCGTCGCACCTCCGGCCTCAAGGTTAGTGCAGTTGAATCAGCCGAGTTGCTCGGCGACCGACTCGGGAATATCTGCGTTGGAATAGACGTTCTGCACATCATCCAGGTCTTCCAGCATGTCGATCAGCTTGAGGACCTTCTCGGCGCCTTCTAGGTCCAGTTCGGCACTGGTGGTCGGCAGCATGACGATTTCCGCGTCCGCAGCAGTAAAACCCGCCGCTTCCAAGGCATTGCGCACGCCATAGAAACCGGCGAACGAGGTGAACACGTCGATCGAACCGTCTTCGTTGCTGACCACATCGTCGGCATCGGCTTCCATCGCCGCTTCCATCAAGGCGTCTTCATCGACACCTTCGGCGAAGGTGATCTGCCCCTTGCGCTCGAACAGGTAGGCCACCGAACCGTCGGTACCCAGGTTGCCGCCACACTTGCTGAAGGCATGACGAACAGCTGCCGCGGTGCGGTTGCGGTTGTCGGTCATGCACTCGACCATCACCGCCACGCCGTTGGGGCCGTAGCCTTCATAGGTCAGCTCGACCACATCGTCGCTGCCGGCAGCGCCGGTGCCACGGGCGATGGCCCGGTCGATGATGTCGCGGCTCATGTTGGCACCCAGGGCCTTGTCCAGGGCCAGGCGCAGGCGTGGGTTGGAGTTGGGATCGCCGCCGCCCTGACGGGCCGCGACGGTCAGCTCACGAATCCACTTGGTGAAAATCTTGCCTCTCTTGGCATCCTGACGCTCTTTGCGGTGCTTGATGTTCGCCCACTTGGAATGACCTGCCATAACTTGCTCCAAATTCTCTTTGAAACATTGCCCACGCCGCCTGGCGGGTGCGGGCAACAAAACTCGACCCATAGAAAAAGCGCACCCGAAGGTGCGCCTTATCGGGCCGGCTTATTCAGCCTTGGGCTGTTCGCGCAGGCGGATGTGCAGCTCGCGCAGAGCCTTGGCATCCACCAGACCCGGTGCCTGAGTCATGACGCAGGCCGCGCTCTGGGTTTTCGGGAACGCGATCACTTCGCGGATCGACTGGGCGCCGGTCATCAGCATCACCAGGCGGTCCAGGCCGAAGGCCAGGCCACCGTGCGGCGGCGCGCCGTACTTGAGGGCGTCCAGCAGGAAGCCGAACTTCTCTTCCTGTTCCGCTTCGCTGATGCCCAGCAGGCGGAATACCGCTTGCTGCATTTCCTTGCGGTGGATACGGATCGAACCGCCACCCAATTCGGTGCCGTTCAAAACCATGTCGTAGGCGCGCGACAGAGCGGTAGCCGGGTTGGCTTCCAGTTCTTCCGGCGAGCACTTCGGCGCGGTGAACGGGTGATGCAGGGCGGTGAAGCTGCCGTCGTCGTTCTCTTCGAACATCGGGAAGTCGACAACCCACATCGGCGCCCATTCGCACGTCAGCAGGTTCAGGTCGTGACCGAGCTTGATACGCAGCGCGCCCAGGGCTTCGCTGACGATCTTGGCCTTGTCGGCCCCGAAGAACACGATGTCGCCGTCGACCGCGCCCACGCGATCGAGGATCACGTTCAGGTTGGCTTCCGGGATGTTCTTGACGATCGGCGATTGCAGGCCTTCAACGCCTTTGGCGCGCTCGTTGACCTTGATGTAGGCCAGGCCCTTGGCGCCGTAGATGCCGACAAACTTGGTGTAGTCGTCGATCTGCTTGCGCGGCATGCTCGCCCCGCCTGGAACGCGCAAGGCGGCGATGCGGCATTTCGGATCGTTGGCCGGGCCGCTGAACACCTTGAACTCCACTTCCTTGAGCTGGTCGGCAACGTCCACCAGTTCCAGCGGGTTGCGCAGGTCCGGCTTGTCGGAACCGTAGCGACGCATGGCTTCTTCAAAGGTCATGTGCGGGAATTCGCCGAATTCCAGACCCAGCACTTCCTTGAACAGGTTGCGGATCATGCCTTCGGTCAGGCCCATGATGTCTTTTTCGTCGAGGAAGCTGGTCTCGATGTCGATCTGAGTGAACTCAGGCTGACGGTCGGCACGCAGGTCTTCGTCGCGGAAGCACTTGGCGATCTGGTAGTAGCGGTCGAAGCCGGCCACCATCAGCAGTTGCTTGAACAGCTGTGGCGATTGCGGCAGGGCGAAGAAGCTGCCGGCGTGGGTGCGGCTCGGCACCAGGTAGTCGCGGGCGCCCTCTGGGGTGGCGCGGGTCAGGATCGGGGTTTCCACGTCGAGGAAACCGTTCTCGTCCAGGTAGCGACGGATGCTGGTGGTCATGCGCGAACGCAGGCGCAGCTTCTCGGCCATTTCCGGACGGCGCAGGTCGATGAAGCGATAGCGCAGACGGGTTTCTTCACCCACGTCCGAGTATTCGTTGAGTGGGAACGGCGGGGTTTCCGCTTCGTTCAGCACTTCCAGCTCGTAGCCCAGGACTTCGATCATGCCCGAAGCCATGTTGGCGTTGCCGGCACCGGCCGGACGCAGGCGTACCTTGCCGGTGATCTTGACCACGTATTCGCTGCGCACGCGGTCGGCGGCGGCGAAGGTTTCAGCGCGGTCCGGGTCGAACACCACCTGGGCCAGACCTTCACGATCACGGATATCGAGGAAGATCACCCCGCCGTGGTCACGGCGACGGTGGACCCATCCGCAAAGGGTTACTTCCTGACCTTCCAGGCTTTCGTTCAGTTGGCCGCAATAATGGCTGCGCATCATGGTAGTGGTTTCACTTCTCGTAATTCGAAATTCGATGGAGGCCTTGCGCACCTCAAGGTGCCGGATAGTGCAAGAACTCGCGCGTGTCGTTCAACTTAGTCAGCTTTGTCGCCACCGGCCAGGTTCTTCTTGGAGCCGGTCTTGAAGTCGGTTTCGTACCAGCCGGTGCCGCTCAGGCGGAAACCAGGCATGGACAGCATCTTTTTCAGCTCGGGCGCCTGGCAGGCTGGGCAGTCGACCAGCGGCGCGGCGCTGATCTTTTGAATGGCTTCCAGCTGATGACCACAGGAAGCGCATTGATAGTCGTACATGGGCATGGGGGGCGTCTCGGCAATCCAGATTACTGCTTGAACTACAGCCAGAGCCCACGCCAAAGCCCGGGCTACGTAGCAAAGAGCGGGATTATATCCATTAAATCGGCCCTGTGCAGCCGTATGACCCCATCGCGGGCGTCACCGACCGTCAGGCATCTATCCGGCTGCAACCCCGGAAGGTCAGGAGAACGCAGGTGCTGCCTGCTGGGCGAGGGTGCGAACGGCGTACGGGACGCCATTCGCAGGAGCGGGCTTAACGGTTTTCCAGCAGAGAGCGCAGCATCCACGCGGTTTTTTCATGCACCTGCATGCGCTGGGTCAGCAGATCCGCCGTGGGCTCGTCGCTGACCTTGTCCAGCAACGGAAAGATGCCCCGGGCGGTACGGGTCACTGCTTCCTGGCCGGCGACCAGTTGCTTGATCATTTCCTCGGCGGCAGGCACCCCTTCCTCTTCCTTGATCGAAGACAGCCGGGCATAGATGGAATAGGCCCCCGGAGCCGGGAAGCCCAGGGCGCGAATGCGTTCGGCGATCAGGTCCACTGCCAGGGCCAGTTCGTTGTACTGCTCTTCGAACATCAAGTGCAGGGTACGGAATTGCGGGCCGGTGACGTTCCAATGGAAATTATGGGTTTTCAGGTACAACACGTAGGTATCCGAAAGCAGACGGGAAAGACCGTCGACGATGGATTTACGATCTTCTTCGCTGATACCGATATCAATTGCCATGTTTCTCTCCGTTATCGGGATGGATTCACCCATTCATCTGCCGGACCACTCTAGCAAGAGTACCGCCCCTGCGCCGCCCAGGATCGTCAATCGGCCTGCGGTGGATTGTCCCGTGGCCCGGCCCGGGATAAACCTCACTGAGTTCGAGTCAGGTCAGACAGCAGCAGAAATCCGACGTTCCTTGGAAAAATCACCGCCATCTGTCTAGAACAGGCTTTTGCCCGATTCTCCGAGCTCGGCCTGCAGAAGCGCTCATTTGTACGCCCGGGCCAAGCCCCGCTGCTGATTTGAGAAGGCCTGGGCTTTGCTGTTAAATAGAGCCCGTGTCGCTGTTGCCTATTTCTTCGGCCAGCGCGCATAGGCTGACACCGCGTACGTAACCACCGCCTCACCTATTTGTTCAGAAGCGAACCGTGCGTGATCAGCTCCTCCTTGTGCTTCCTTCTTAACGTGAGTTAATCAAAATGTTGAAAATCGTCCACCTGCTGACAGGCATTGCAGCTTTGCTGCTGTCCTTGATTCCGAGTCTGAGATCTGACGCGGTTCCCTACCTGCAACAACCCGATGCTCTTTACCTGGCCCTTTTCGGCCTGCTCAACCTGATCCTGGCTCCAGTTATTCCCTACTGGAACAAAGGCTCTCGTCATCACCTGCAAAATCTGGTCAGCGCCCTGCTGGTGCTGGTCGTTGTACTGCAAACCCTCACCCTGCTGGCCCCCATGCCAGTCATTGGTGGCCAACCGGCGGTTCTGGTCAGCTTGCTGACTGCACTGATCGCCGTAGTCCTGCACCTGGCCATCAGCTTCTACAAGTCATCACCTTCCGCTTCCGCCACGCCAAGCTACGATATGAGCAATCGTGATACCGGTACCGTGAAGTGGTTCAACACCTCCAAGGGCTTCGGTTTTATCTCCCGGGATTCCGGCGATGATATTTTCGTGCACTTTCGCGCCATTCGCGGAGAAGGCCATCGCGTCCTGGTGGAAGGCCAGCGCGTGGAGTTCTCGGTAATGAACCGTGACAAGGGCCTGCAAGCCGAAGACGTGATTGCCGCGCTGCCGCGCCGCTGATCGGTCGCCCATAAAAAAAACCGCGCCCAGGCGCGGTTTTTTTATGGGGGGCGATCCCCCTCAATAATGAGGGGGTGGCGCTTCCTCTTCGAACGACTCGAACTGCCCGACCATTTCTTCCTGGCGCTTGAGCAATGCCGCCATCTGCAACTGCAGGCGCTCCACTGCCCTCTGCTGCGCCACCAGCACATCGTTCAAGGCCTGAATGGTGTCATCCTGAAATGCCAGGCGGCTCTCCAGGTCGGTTACACGCTCTTGCAGACTCATGCCTCACCCCTCCAGAAACTGAAAATCATCGGTCAGCACCAACCGCAGGCGTTCACGGATCGCCGCCACTTGCTCGGTGCTGTAAGGCTTGGCCGGATGCTTGCCCCATACCGGTGCCGGCCATGCCGCATCATCACGCCTGCGCACGATCACGTGCATATGCAGTTGGCTCACCACATTGCCCAACGTCGCCACATTCAACTTGTCGGCATCGAACGAGTCCTTGAGCAACTCGGCCAGCGCGGTGGTTTCCTGCCATAGCTGTTGCTGGTCGGTGACATCCAGTTGAAACAACTCGCTGATATCCTCGCGACGCGGCACCAGGATGAACCAGGGATAGTTGGCGTCATTGGACAGCAGCAACCGGCAGAGGGGGAAATCCCCGAGGGTCAATGTGTCTTGTTGCAGCCGTGAATCTAAAGTGAACACCGCGTTTACTCCCGCTCAGCTTGTTTCAGCCCGGCGTCCAGTAGACGGACTCCTGCCAGGCGACAGACGCGCAGCATACCTGCGAATGCCCTGCGCTTCATGACCAATGAGCCAGAGACCGGACAGCACACACTCAGGCACGGCAAGGAGCCGATCGCGATGCAAAGGCCACGCCCCACAGCAGGACATTTTCTCGTGCCTCGCACCATTTGCGCCCACAACCCGCAGACCATTCGGAAAATGACCCGAGCCAACCCTTGCGCCCCTTATTTTGCCTGGGCCTGACTGTATGAATCGTGCACAGCGTTGCAAAAGTTTTGCACCAGAATCGCACAGGCGGTCTACGCTAAATTCCTCAAGCATCCGCCGTTTACTCACTTTGCAGTGTGCAGCGGTAACGTTTCGCCGCACTGTGCAACTTAATGCACAGCCCTGCACCAGGAAAACCACAGAGTCAAGCCAAACAAAACGCCCCTTGAAACAGCGGTTTTATGCGGTTTTTACAGGCCCGAACGGCTCTTTGAAGAAAAATGGGTGGCTGGATTCAGTTTGTGCACGCTTGTTGCATTCAACCCCGCATCGTCTGCAACGGTCTAACGGAAGTCAGGCCTTACAGACTCATAATAATAGTGGCAGGGCTGCCCCGCGGTGCTTTTTAGAGTGTGTGCATGGGGACTTGTTTCCTTCATTCTCGGCTTCGAAAAACACTGCTGAAAGTTGTCGGCCTGGATACAGACTGACTGCAGAATTACGACGCCTATCGAGCAAATTGCGACAGGGCCGTAAAGAAGCTGAAAGGATAGATAGGCAAGTATCGCCAACATTGTCAGCGTGATATAAGTTTGCGCCGACACAAAAAGAAAGAGCCGCCCAGATAAAAAAACAGGTGGGACGGCAGTACTCTTCTAAAAACCAAAGGAGCAAATCACGATGCGCGTGATGAAGTGGAGCATGATCGCCCTGGCTGTATCAGCAGGCACCTCGCAGTTTGCAATTGCATCCTCCCAGGACGATGCAAAAGGCTTTATCGAAGATAGCACCCTGACAGCCAAAACCCGTCTCGAGTACATGAACCGTGATTTCAAGAACGGTGCAGGCAACCATGCGCGTGACGACGGTACTTTCAAGAGCGGCTATCGCCAAGATACCGGCCTGAGTGAACTGCTGCAGTACAACTCCGGCTTCACTCAGGGCACCGTAGGCGTCGGTGTCGATGCTTTCGCCATGGGCGTGATCAAACTCGACGGCGGCGCAGGTCGCTCCGGTAACGGCCTGGCCGCCAACAATAGCCTCGGCCAACCCGAAAAAGACTCTTCGGCCGTAGGCGGCGCAGTCAAATTCCGCATCTCCGACACCGTGCTCAAGTACGGCGACCAGATGGTTGCAAGCCCTGTGTTCTCCACCGACGACAGCCGTCTGCTGCCTGAAGTGGCCACCGGTACCTTGATCACCAGCAAAGAGATCAAAGGCCTGGAACTGAACGCTGGTCACTTCACTGCACTGCGCTCGCAAACCGGCCAGTACAACGACAGCATCAACGGTCGCAACGGTGACACCGGCCTGAAAAACCCGGGCCTGACCGCTGCCGACTTCGCGGGCGCTACCTACCAGTTCACCGATAACTTCGTCGGTGGCGTGGCCGCGTCCAAGGTCGATGACTACTTCAAGAAGCAGTACATCAACCTGAACTACACCTTCCCGATCGCCGATAACCAGTCGCTGAACCTCGACTTCAACGGCTATCGCACCGAAGACGACGGCAAGAAGCTGTACGGCAAGCTGGACAACAAACTGTGGAGCCTGGCGGCCGCCTACAGCATCGGCCCGAACAAGTTCACCATCGCCCACCAGCGCTCCACCGGCGACACCAACTACCTGTACGGTGTTGACGGCAACGGTACCGTCTTCGTCGCCAACTCTATCCAGATCTCCGACTTCATCGGTGAAGACGAGCGCTCCTGGCAGGCTCGCTACGACCTGAACATGGCGACCCTGGGTGTTCCAGGCCTGAGCTTCATGGCCCGTTACGTGAAGGGTGACAACATCACCACTTCGTCGAACACCGAAGGCAAGGAAAACGAGTTCAACTTCGAAACCAAGTACGTGATGCAAGAAGGTCCAGCCAAGGACCTGTCGTTCCGCCTGCGTAGCGCTGTGTACCGTGCAAACGGTGCTTACAACAAAGACTACACCGCAGACAACAACGACGTTCGCATCATCGTAGAGTACCCACTAAGCATCTTGTAATATCGATGCCCAGCTGATTGCGCTAACGCGCAGCACTAATAAGAACCGCCGCTCCTAATCAGGGCGGCGGTTTTTTTTGCCTCTGGAAAAGTACCAGATCAAATACACAATTAAATAGCAAGCTAACTAACAGGAGTGCTTGGGATAGTCCATGTTCCGCCTCGAAAGCAGATTCACTAGTTGCTATTGGCTAGTATCGAAAACAAACAAGGGGCTGATAGCCCCTTGTCTTGAACAACATTAGCTGACCGAACGGCCAGGTCATGAAACTGACTTATTGCGCTGCTGCTTCCTGAACCACTCGAATCACCCGTTGTGGAAAAGGAATATCAATGCCCGCTGCCTTCAAGCGATCACGGGACAACTCATTGAACTGGAACAGCACGTCCCAATAGTCCGAAGTCTTGACCCATACCCGCAGCGACAAAGTAATGGCGCTATCGCCCAGGGTAGAAACCACAGCTACCGGGGCCGGATCGGCCAGTACCCGCTCATCCTTGGCCAGTTCCAGCAACACCTCGCGGGCCTTCTGCAGGTCCGCGTCATAGTCCACACCCACGTCGAACACCACCTTGCGGGTCGGCTGACGGTTGTAGTTGGTGATGATGCCGTTGGACAGGTTGCCGTTGGGCACGATCACTGTCTTGTTGTCACCGGTACGCAGCACGGTGTGGAAGATCTGGATGCTGTCGACAGTACCGCTGATGCCCTGGGCTTCGATCCAGTCACCGATACGAAACGGGCGGAACAGCAGGATCAATACCCCACCGGCGAAGTTCGCCAGGCTGCCTTGCAGCGCCAGGCCGATGGCCAGGCCGGCAGCACCGATCGCGGCCACGAAGGAGGTGGTTTCGACACCGATCATCGAAGCCACACTGACGATCAGCAGGACCTTGAGAATGATGTTGGCCAGGCTGCTGATAAAACCTTGCAGCGCCAGGTCGGCATTGCGCAGGGCCAGCAACTTGCCCACTTTGTGAGTCAGTTTGTTGATCAACCACCAGCCGATGGCCAGGGTGATGACAGCCAGCAGCACCCGGCTGCCGTATTCCATGATCATTGGAATCCAGGCCTGGGAGGCCCGGACCAGATTGTCTACTTCAGCGTTCAAATCCATCTATTTCTCCAGATTCCCGGGGTTGCGGCGCACATGACTGACAGGCAGAACGACCAGCCCCGCGGGAGCTCAATCGTTTCTGCCATTCCTCCGGCCTCGGACGCCAATAAGCTCTAGAGGTTCCCGGAGAAGCCGATCAATCGCGGAAGTTGTTGAATTGCAGCGGCATGCCGAACTCTTTGGCACGCAGGGCGGCGATGGCCTCTTGCAGGTCGTCACGCTTTTTGCCGGTCACCCGTACTTGCTCGCCCTGAATGGCGGCTTGCACTTTCAACTTGGCGTCCTTGATATGGGCGACGATTTTCTTCGCCAGTTCTTTATCGATACCTTCCTTGAGGACCGCTTCCTGCTTCATCACCTTGCCCGAGGCATAGGCGTCCTTGACCTCCAGGCACTGCACGTCGATCTTGCGCTTGACCAGGGCCAGCTTGAGAATCTCGATCATCGCTTCAAGCTGGAACTCGGCCTCGGCGGTCAGGTTGACGGTCAGTTCCTTGTCCTTGAACTCGAAGCTGCCCTTGCCCTTGAGGTCGTAACGGCGATCCAGTTCCTTGACGGCGTTTTCCACCGCGTTGGTGACTTCGTGCTTGTCCAGTTCGGATACCACGTCAAACGACGGCATGTAATCTCTCCAAATAAAAAGGGGCGCTGTTCAAAACATCGAACACGCCCGGCTTGCGGTTAAAATCCGCGCTCATTATAACGGGTCTTTCCCCTCCTTCACCCCGCGCCCTCCCCCGGGCGGCCAAACAGAGCGAAAACCTGATGTCCACCACCTGGCATGTTCTCGGCGCCGGCAGCCTCGGCACCCTGTGGGCCTCCCGCCTGGCCCGCGCCGGCTTGCCGGTACGCCTGATTCTGCGTGACGCCGCCCGCTTGCAGGCCTATCAGGCGGCCGGCGGCCTGACCCTGGTAGAACAGGGCCAGAGCAGCCTGCTGGCAATTCCTGGAGAAACCAGCACCAGCAGCGCCCCCATCCAGCGCCTGTTGCTGGCCTGCAAGGCCTACGACGCCGAGGCGGCAGTGGCCAGCATCGCCCCGCGCCTGGCGCCGGGAGCCGAACTGATCCTGCTGCAGAACGGCCTGGGCAGCCAGGATGCCGTGGCCGCCCGAGTACCCCAGGCACGCTGCATTGCCGCCTCCAGCACCGAGGGCGCCTTCCGCGATGGCGACTGGCGCGTGGTCTTTGCCGGCCACGGCTACACCTGGCTGGGGGACTCGGGGCACCCCACGCCGCCGATCTGGCTCGACGAATTGGCGGCCAGCGGCATTCCCCATGAATGGAGCACCCAGATCCTCACCCGGCTCTGGCGCAAGCTGGCACTCAACTGCGCGATCAACCCACTGACGGTACTGCACGACTGCCGTAACGGTGGCTTGCAGCAGCATCATTGCGAAGTGGCCACCCTGTGCGCCGAGCTGAGCGAGCTGCTGCAATGCTGCGGGCAACCCGCCGCAGCGCAAAACCTGCAACAGGAAGTGGAACGGGTGATCCTGGCCACCGCCGCCAACTATTCCTCAATGCACCAGGATGTCAGCAACGGGCGGCGTACCGAAATCAGCTACCTGCTGGGTTACGCCTGTGAAGCCGCTGCCCGGCATCGCCTGCAACTGCCCCATCTGCAGCAGTTGCAACAGCGCCTGGTGAACCAGCTGCAGCAACGCGGATTGCCCAGCGCCTGAGCAGCGGCTACGCTCCCCACTTGCTCATTTCCAGCGATATAGCCGATGCCATTGCGCCAGCGCCTCGAAAACCTGCCAGTGGGCCAAAAGCTCCTGGCCGCCCTGCTTGTCCTGCTGACCACCGTTCTGCTGGTCGCCAACCTGACCTTTATCAGCGCGGCCTACTGGATCTCCCAGGAAAGCATGGCGCCCCAGGCGCTGCAGACCATTGGCCGCCTGGTGTCCAATCCGACCCTGGCGATCCAGGCGCTGAACTCCCCCGAAGATGCCGAGAAGCTGCTCAACGAACTCGACAGCTATACCCCGCTGCGGGCTGCCGCACTCTATGACGGCAAGGGCCAGCGCCTGGCCCAGTTGCAGCACGGCGAACGCCTCAAGCTGCCCGAACGCTACCGGCACATCGAAGCCTGGCAAATGACCGAGTTTCGCAGCAACCAGGTCATCACCCTGCCCCGCCCGGGCCAGGCCCCCGGCCACCTGCTGCTGGTGGCCACCAGCGAACTGCCGATGGCCTTCTACACCGGCACCCTGACCGCCAGCCTGGGAATCCTGATCTTCAGTGTGCTGCTGTGGCTGGTCATCGCCCGGCAGATCAAGCGCCTGATCACCCAGCCGATCCATCAGCTCGAGGAACTGTCGCGCCAGGTCACCCGCGAGGAGAACTACGCCCTGCGCGCAGCCCGGGGCAACCACGATGAAATCGGCAGCCTGGCAGAAGCCTTCAACACCATGCTGTCGCGCATCGAAGCTCGCGAGCAGCAGCTCAAGCGCGCCCGGGACGACTCCCAGGCCGCCTACGACCAGGCCCAGGGGCTGGCGGAGGAAACCCGCCATACCAACCGCAAGCTGGAACTGGAAGTCCAGGTGCGCAGCAAGATCGAGAAGAAGCTCACCGGCTTTCAGAACTACCTCAACAGCATCATCGACTCCATGCCCTCGGCGCTGATCGCTCTGGATGAACAGCTCTACGTCACCCAGTGGAACCAGGAAGCCAGCGCCCTGTCCGGCACCCGGCTCGACGAAGCCCTGAACCAGCCGATCTTCCTCGCCTTCGAACCGCTCAAGCCGTTCCTGCCGCAACTCAAGGAAACCGTCGAACAGCACACGGTGACCAAGGTCGAGCGGGTCACCTGGTTCAAGGATGAAGAACCCAAGCACTACGCCCTGACCTTCTACCCCCTGATGGGGGGCGCCGGACGCGGGGTGGTGATCCGTATCGACGACATCACCCAGCGCCTGTCCCTGGAAGAGATGATGGTGCAATCGGAGAAAATGCTTTCGGTGGGCGGCCTCGCGGCCGGCATGGCCCATGAGATCAACAACCCGCTGGGAGCGATCCTGCACAACGTACAGAACATTCGCCGACGACTGTCTGCCGACCTGCCAAAGAACCTTGAGCACGCGCAGCAGATCGGTGTTGAACTGCAGACCGTCAATCGCTACCTGGAAAGCCGCGAAGTGCCGCAACTGCTCGATGGCATTCAGCAGGCCGGAGCCCGGGCGGCGAAGATCGTCACCCACATGCTCAGCTTCAGCCGGCGCAGCAACCGGCAGATGGCCCCCTGCGACCTGCCGGCGCTGATCGACCAGGCGGTGGAGATCGCCAGCAACGACTTCGACCTGGCCATTGGCTTCGACTTCAAGGGCCAGGCGATCATTCGCCAGTTCGACCCGAACCTGGGCCCGGTTGCCGGCACTGCCAACGAACTGGAACAGGTGCTGCTCAACCTGCTGAAAAACGCCGCCCAGGCCATCCATCAGCGCGAAGATGACAGCGAACCCGGACGTATCATCCTGCGTACCCGTTTGAATCCGCCCTGGGCAGAGATCCAGGTGGAGGACAACGGAATCGGCATGAGCGAAAACGTGCGCAAGCGTACCTTCGAGCCCTTCTTCACCACCAAGGAAATCGGCCAGGGCACCGGGCTCGGCCTGTCGGTGTCGTACTTCATCATCACCAATAACCACAAGGGGCAGATGGAGGTGCAGTCCACTCGCGGGCAGGGCACTTGCTTCACCTTGCGCCTGCCCCTGGCCAGCAGCCAGCCGCTGGTCCAAGAACCGTTACCACTGGAGAACTGAACATGGGCTTTCGCTTGTCGAAGATCTACACCCGCACTGGCGACAAAGGCGAAACCGGACTGGGGGATGGCCGTCGGGTGCCCAAGGATCACCCTCGGGTCGAAGCCATTGGCGAGGTTGATACCCTGAACAGCCAATTGGGCCTGCTACTGGCAGGCCTCGGTGAGCAGAGCGGTGACTGCCCCGGGCTCGAAGAAGTGATCACAGTGCTGGCTCCCTGTCAGCATCGGTTGTTCGACCTGGGTGGCGAGCTGGCGATGCCGGTCTATCAGGCACTCAACGAGGCCGAAGTACAGCGCCTGGAGGCGGCCATCGATCTGTGGAACGAGGAGTTGGGCCCGCTGGAGAACTTCATCCTGCCCGGCGGCTCGGCGCTGATCGCCCAGGCCCATGTCTGCCGCAGCCTGGCCCGCAGCGCCGAGCGTCGCTGTCAGCACCTGAATGCCGTTGAGCCTTTGCAAGGGGTTGGGCTGGCCTACATCAATCGCCTGTCGGACCTGCTGTTTGTCGCCGCCCGACTGATCGCCAAGCGCCAGGGCATTGCCGAAATCCTCTGGCAGGCTGCCGCCAAGCCCTGACCACGCGGCTTGCGGGCGAAAGGGCCTGCAAGCGCCCGACGATGCCTCTCAGGCAAGCCTGCTCCCGCAGACCTGGGCCCAGGCTGCCATTGAGGATGTCTTCAATCCTGCGGCCAGAAGGCGCGGATACCCGCTACACCTTGAGCACCCGCTGCCCAGGCCTGCTGGCATTCGGCGGGCCCCACGCCACCCAGCAGATACACCGGCTTGTTGAAACCGCTGATCAGTTGCTCGGCCTGTTGCCAGCCCAATGGCTGTGCATCCGGATGGGTCTGGGTGGGCTGTACCGGAGACAAGGTCACGAAGTCCACGTCCATCTGCTGGGCCAGGGACAGCTCCTCGGCGTTATGGCAGGAAGCCGCCAACCAGCGATCCTTGCCGAACGGCCGCCCGGCGCTGGCGTACTTGCGCAGTTGCGCCGCAGTGATGTGCCAGCCCGCCGAGGGGAAATCCCCCAGCCATTCGAAGGGCCCCTTGAGCATCAGTTGCGCCTTGCCAGCGCACAGGCCCACCGCATCCACCGCCAGGTCGCGGTACTGCGGGTCGTAGCCGCCGGGAGCCCGCAGTTGAATCAGCTTGCAGCCCTGGGCCACGGCTTTTTGCATGCCTCGCAGCAGGGTCGGGGTTTCCAGGCCTTCCGGGGTGATCAGGTATTGGGCTGGCAGACGCGCGGCAGCGACAATCGGCTGATTGGCCGCGGGGAACTCATAGTCGGCCAGCTCACGAGCAGTGACCCAGGCCAGAGGTTGCCCTTCGGCGCCGTGAGGCTCACCGCTGAACGCCGAGACTTCCCAGACATCCAGCAGTACCTGCTTGTCCGGATAATCGTGCTGCACCTTGATCAGCGGGCGCGCTGCGGTGACGGCGATGCCCAGTTCTTCCTGTAGCTCGCGGGCCAGCGCGGCTTCGACCGCCTCCCCGGGCTCGACCTTGCCGCCGGGGAACTCCCACAGGCCACCTTGATGTTGAGTATCGGCACGCCGGGCAATCAGGATCTTGCCGCTGGCATCCCGGATAACGGCCGCAGCCACATGTACTCGTTTCACCGCACTACTTCCTCTGCTCAGGCATGTTGGCCAGGCCCTTGCGGGCCGGGCCTTGGATCTGCGCTTCGCTGGCAAGCCGGCTCCTACAGCAGGAGCGGCAACGCCGGCGAGGTTCTTAGGTGCGGTATTCCGCGTTGATCTTCACGTATTCGTGAGACAGGTCGGTGGTCCAGATGGTTTCGCTGCACGCGCCACGCCCCAGTTCGATGCGGATGGTGATTTCTTCCTGCTGCATCACCGCCGCGCCCTGGGCTTCGGTGTAGCTGGCAGCACGGGCGCCACGGCTGGCAATGCAGACTTCGCCGAGGAACACGTCGATCTTGCTGACATCCAGGTCCGGCACTCCGGCACGACCTACTGCCGCCAGGATGCGGCCCCAGTTCGGGTCCGAAGCGAACAGCGCGGTCTTGATCAGTGGCGAGTGAGCCACGGTGTAGCCCACGTCCAGGCACTCCTGGCAAGTAGCCCCGCCGTTGACTTCCACAGTGACGAACTTGGTCGCGCCCTCACCGTCACGGACGATGGCCTGGGCCACTTCCATGCACACCTCGAACACCGCCTGCTTCAGGGCAGCGAACAGCGGGCCCTCGGCCTTGGTGATTTCCGGCAGCTTGGCCTGCCCCGTGGCGATCAGCATGCAGCAGTCGTTGGTCGACGTGTCGCCGTCGATGGTGATGCGGTTGAAGGACTTGTTGGCACCGTCCAGCAACAGGTTCTGCAGCACTTCGCGGGAGACTTTGGCGTCAGTGGCGATGTAGCCGAGCATGGTTGCCATGTTCGGGCGGATCATCCCCGCGCCTTTGCTGATGCCGGTCACGGTGATGGTCACGCCATCATGCTGGAACTGGCGGCTGGCGCCCTTGGGCAGGGTATCGGTGGTCATGATGCCAGTGGCGGCGGCAGCCCAGTTGTCCACGGACAGGTCGTCCAGCGCAGCTTGCAGAGCGCCTTCGATTTTCTCTACCGGCAATGGCTCGCCGATCACCCCGGTGGAGTAAGGCAGCACGGCGCTGGCATCGACGCCGGTCAGCTCCGCCAGCTTGGCGCAGGTGCGGGACGCCGCGGCCAGGCCCGGCTCACCAGTGCCGGCGTTGGCGTTACCGGTGTTGGTCAGCAGATACCGCACCGGGCCTTGTACCCGCTGCTTGGCCAGAATCACCGGTGCGGCGCAGAACGCGTTGAGGGTGAACACCCCCGCCACCGTGGAGCCTTCGGCACAACGCATGACCACCACATCCTTGCGCCCCGGGCGCTTGATGCCGGCCGAAGCGATACCAAGCTCGAAGCCGGCAACCGGGTGCAACGTAGGCAAAGGACCAAGACCAACAGCCATGAATGCGCTCCTCTTATCAGGTGTCTGCACCGTCGTCTCAAAAGACGGTGCCGCAAATGGAAAAACGCCGCGACGGCTGATGCCGTCACGGCGCGGGTGTTTCAGTGTCTGGCGGGGATCTTAGTTGATCTGGCCGTGACAGTGTTTGTACTTCTTGCCCGAACCGCAGTAGCACAGTTCATTGCGGCCAAGCTTCTGCTCGTTGCGCACTGGCGCGGTGGCCAGGGCCACATCGACCTCGACGCCCTCTTCCAGGGCTTCCGGCTGATCCAGCCCCGGTGCCTCGGCGTGTTCGAACTGCATGCGCTGGGCCAGAGCCTCGGCCTCCTGACGCAGGCGAGCCTCTTCCTCGGCCGGGTCTTCGCGACGCACCTGGACGTGGGACAGCACGCGGATCGAGTCGCGCTTGATGGAGTCGAGCAACTCGGAGAACAGGGTGAAGGATTCGCGCTTGTACTCCTGCTTCGGGTTCTTCTGCGCGTAACCACGCAGGTGAATACCGTGACGCAGGTGGTCCATGGTCGACAGGTGGTCTTTCCACAGGTCGTCCAGTACCCGCAGAACAATCTGCTTCTCGAAAGTGCGCAGGGCTTCGGCACCGGCCTGGTCTTCTTTCTCGTTGTACGCGGCGATCAGCTCGTTGAGCAGCTTCTCGCGCAGGGTTTCCTCGTACAGGTGATCGTCTTCGTCGAGCCATTGCTGGATCGGCAGGCTGACACCGAAGCCGCTCTGGATGGCTTCTTCCAGGCCTGCCACGTCCCACTGCTCAGGCAGCGATTGCGGCGGGATGTGGGCGCTGACGGTAGCGTTGAGCACGTCCTGGCGGAAGTCGGCGATGGTTTCGCCAATGTTGTCCGCGGCCAACAAGGTGTTGCGCATGTGATAGATCACTTTACGCTGCTCGTTGTTGACGTCGTCGAACTCCAGCAACTGCTTGCGGATGTCGAAGTTGCGGCCTTCGACCTTGCGCTGGGCCTTCTCGATGGCGTTGGTCACCATGCGGTGCTCGATCGCCTCGCCGGACTGCATGCCCAGGGCCTTCATGAAGTTCTTCACCCGGTCAGAGGCGAAGATACGCATCAGGCTGTCTTCCAGGGACAGGTAGAAGCGGCTGGAACCGGCGTCGCCCTGGCGGCCGGCACGGCCACGCAGCTGGTTGTCGATACGACGGGACTCATGGCGCTCGGAAGCGATCACCTGCAGGCCACCGGACTCCAGCACTTGCTGGTGGCGCTTCTGCCAGTCGGCCTTGATCTGGGCGATCTGCTCCGGAGTCGGGTTCTCCAGGGAAGCCACTTCCACTTCCCAGTTGCCGCCCAACAGGATGTCGGTACCACGACCGGCCATGTTGGTGGCGATGGTCAGGGCGCCCGGGCGACCGGCCTGGGCAATGATTTCCGCTTCCTTTTCGTGGAACTTGGCGTTCAGGACCTTGTGCTCGATGCCTTCCTTGTTGAGCAGGTTGGACATGTGCTCGGACGTTTCGATGGTCGCGGTGCCTACCAGCACCGGACGGCCCTGGGTCATGCATTCCTTGATGTCGTTGATGATCGCGGCGTATTTCTCGTCCGCAGTCAGGAACACCAGGTCGTTGTAGTCCTTACGGGCCAGCGGCTTGTTCGGCGGAATCACCATCACCTGCAGACCGTAGATCTGATGGAACTCGAAGGCTTCGGTGTCGGCGGTGCCGGTCATGCCGGACAGCTTGGTGTACAGACGGAAGTAGTTCTGGAAGGTGGTCGAGGCCAGGGTCTGGCTCTCGGCCTGGATATTGAGGTTTTCCTTGGCTTCGATGGCCTGGTGCAGGCCTTCGGACAAGCGGCGACCGGGCATGGTACGACCGGTGTGTTCGTCCACCAGGACCACCTGCCCATCCTGGACGATGTATTCAACGTTGCGGTTGAACAGCTTGTGCGCACGCAGGCCGGCGTAAACGTGGGTCAACAGGCCCAGGTTGTGCGCCGAGTAGAGGCTTTCGCCTTCAGCCAGCAGGCCGACCTGGGTCAGCATTTCTTCGATGAACTGGTGACCGGCTTCGTTGAGCTCGACCTGGCGGGTCTTCTCGTCGACGGTGAAGTGCCCGGCCTTGGTGACCTGGCCTTCCACTTCCTCGATGTGCTGTTCCAGGCGCGGGATCAGCTTGTTGATCTCGGTGTACAGGCGGGAGCTGTCCTCAGCCTGGCCGGAAATGATCAACGGAGTACGGGCTTCGTCGATGAGGATCGAGTCGACTTCGTCGATCACGGCAAAATTGAGCTCGCGCTGGAACTTGTCTTCCATGCTGAAAGCCATGTTGTCGCGCAGGTAGTCGAAACCGAATTCGTTGTTGGTGCCGTAGGTGATGTCGGCGGCGTAGGCAGCACGTTTCTCTTCAGGCGGCTGGAACGGCGTGACCACGCCGACGCTCAGGCCGAGGAATTCGTACAGCGGGCGCATCCAGTTGGCGTCGCGGCGAGCCAGGTAGTCGTTCACGGTCACCACGTGCACGCCCTTGCCGGACAGCGCGTTGAGGTACACACCCAGGGTCGCTACCAGGGTCTTGCCCTCACCAGTGCGCATCTCGGCGATCTTGCCTTCATGCAAGGTCATGCCGCCGATCAGTTGCACATCGAAGTGGCGCATTCCCATGATCCGCTTACCGGCTTCACGGGCGACCGCGAAGGCTTCGGGAAGCAGTTTGTCGAGGGTTTCACCCTTGGCGATACGGGCCTTGAACTCGGCAGTCTTGGCACGCAATTGATCGTCCGAAAGGGCCACCATTTGCTCTTCGAAGGCATTGACGATCTGTACCGTCTTGAGCATGCGTTTGACTTCACGCTCGTTCTTGCTTCCAAAAAGTTTCTTTAACAAAGGCGCAAACATATCGGCAGGATCTTCCACACATAGGGTTGGAGGGCGGCCCCGTGAGTCGCCCGAGCAGCCCTCATGGCCGCATGCGAACGAGCATTCTACCCGGAAACGATGGTGAGGAAAGTGGCGTTATTCCACGATGCTGGCACAGCGCTGTGACGGGGCTCACCTAAAATAAGGGCTTTTCGCTGAACTTCAAGCCCATTGACCACAGAAGTTAATGATTACGATCAGCAAAGAACCAGAAATTGATCAAAGTACGAACAAGCGATGGCGCCGGCGTGGCGGGCGCTTTCTGCTACCATGGCGCCTCTGTAACTTCAGGTTTCTGATCATGGCATTTCGCCCCCTTACGGCACGCGCTCCCGCCGTTCTTCTTCGCGAAGCCAAGCCTCTGAAAGCCATACTCGGCCACGCCCAGCGCCTGGCGCATCTGCAGCGCCTGCTGGAAAGCCAGCTGCAGCCGGCCGCTCGCGAACATTGCCACGTTGCTTCCTGGCGTGAAGGCAGCCTGCTGCTGATCGTCACCGACGGGCACTGGGCAACGCGCCTGCGCTATCAGCAAAAGCGTCTGCAACGTCAATTGCTGGAGTTCAACGAGTTCAGCAACCTGACGCGCATCCTGTTCAAGGTCCAGCCGCCGACGGTCCAGCAAGGGGCCGCGGGACACACCATGGACCTGTCGAACAACGCCGCTGAAACCATCCAGGCCACCGCAGAGGGCATCACCGACCCCAACCTGCGCGCGGCCCTGGAGCGCCTGGCCAGCCACGCCAAACCGCGGGGCTGACTCAAGCCTGTACTTCAGCGCCGCTTGCTGCCGCCGAGCAGGGAACCCATCAAGCCCCGCACCAGTTGCCGTCCCAATTGATTAGCCGCCTGGCGCATGGCCGACTTCAATGCCTGCCCGGCAGCCGTGCCAAGGAACTCACCCGCCCGGTCGGCCAGGCTGGGCTCTTCAACCGCTGCTTTGCCAGAAGGCTGCTGATCCTGCGGTGCCAGCTCCTTGCGCCCCAGCAACACTTCATAGGCTGATTCGCGGTCGATCGGTTTGTCATAGCGCCCCAGCAGCGGCGAACTGGCGATCAGGGCCTGGCGCTCGGCCTCGGTCAGCGGCCCGATCCGCGACTGCGGCGGCGCCACCAGTACCCGCTGGACCATTTCTGGCGTGCCCTTGTCCTGCAAGGTGCCCACCAGCGCTTCGCCGATGCCCAGCTCGGTCAGTACCGCCAGCGCATCGAAGGCGGGGTTGGGACGGAAACCATCCGCCACGGCGCGCAGGGACTTCTGTTCCTTGGCAGTAAAGGCCCGCAAGCCATGCTGGATACGCAATCCCAATTGAGCCAGTACATTGTCCGGCAGGTCCCCGGGCGACTGGGTAACGAAATACACCCCCACACCTTTGGAGCGAATCAGCCGCACCACCTGCTCCAACCGGTCCTGCAAGGCCTTGGGAGTACCGGCGAACAGCAGGTGCGCTTCGTCGAAGAACAGCGCAAGCAGCGGCTTGTCCGCATCGCCCCGCTCCGGCAGTTGCTCGAACAGCTCGGCCAGCAGCCATAAAAGGAAGGTCGCATAGACTTTCGGCGCCTCATGCACCAGGCGGCTGGCATCGAGCAGATGAATCCGCCCGCGACCATCGGCGGCCGGCTGCAGAATGTCCTCCAGCTGCAACGCCGGCTCACCGAACAGTGCTTCGGCGCCCTGCTGCTCCAGGGTCGCCAGGCGCCGCAACAGCGCCTGGCTGGAGCCGGTGGTCATCAACGCAGCATCGTCCCCGAGAAGCTGCGGGTTGTCCTTGAGGTGGTTGAGCAACGCCTTGAGGTCCTTCAGGTCGAGCAGCAACAGGCCTTCGCGATCAGCCACCTTGAACGCCGCATAGAGCGCCGACTGCTGGCTGTCGGTGAGTTCCAGCAAACTGCCCAGCAGCAGCGGGCCCATTTCGCTCAGGGTGGTGCGCAGAGGATGACCGCTTTGCCCATGGATATCCCACAGGGTCACCGGATAGGCCTGTGGTTGATGCTTGAGCCAGGGCATGCCGGCGATCCGCTCGGCAACCTTGCCCTGGGGGTTGCCCGCAGCACCCAGCCCACAGAGGTCGCCTTTGATGTCTGCGGCAAATACCGCCACCCCGGCATCACTGAAGGCTTCTGCAAGGCGCTGCAGGGTGACGGTCTTGCCGGTGCCCGTGGCGCCCGCCACCAGACCGTGGCGGTTGGCCAGGCGCATGGCCTGGGCGATCGGCAGGCCATCGAGGCCGGCACCGATTACGAGTTGCGATGAGTCAGGCATTTTGTCACCCCTGGTTAATCTTTGGCCTTACACGGTCGATATGAATAAATGATGGATCAGAAGTATCTGAAATAAAGGTCAGGTAATTCCCGTGGGATAGATGGAGATATCAGCTTACTTATAACACCGCCCTTCTGTGCGTTTTTCCAACCCGATGCCCTGGACTCAAAGACCTTAGCGGACACCCCAAGCCATGAACAAAAATCTGCGCTTCAGCCACAAGATCCTGCTTGCCGCCTCGCTGATCGTCATAGCTGCATTTGCACTATTCACGCTCTACAACGATTACCTGCAACGCAACGCCATTCGTGATGATCTGGACAACTATCTTCAGGAAATGGGCGACGTCACGGCAAAAAATATTCAGACCTGGCTCGCCGGTCGCGCCCTGCTGATCGAGAACATCTCCCAGTCGGTGGCCCTCAACACGGACCCTGCGAATGTCAGCAACCTGCTGGAACAGAAATCCGTCAGCTCGACCTTCATGGGGGCCTACCTGGGCAACAATGACGGCACCTTCATCATCCGTCCCAACAGCAAGATGCCGGATGGCTACGATCCTCGCGCCCGCCCCTGGTACAAGAGTGCCGAAAGCAGCAGCGGCTCGGCCCTGACCGAACCCTATATCGACCTGGCGTCCGGCCAGTTGGTGATCTCCATCGTCGACAGCGTGATCAAGGCCGGCCAGAGGATCGGTGTGGTCGGCGGCGACCTGAGCCTGCAAGTAATCACCGACAGCATCAATGCCCTGGACTTCGACGGCATGGGCTACGCCTTCCTGATCAGCGCCGACGGCAAGATCCTGGTGCACCCGGACAAGAACCTGGTGATGAAGACCCTCAAGGACGTCTACCCCCAGGACACCCCCAAGATCAGCAGTGAACTCAGCGAGATCACTGTCGATGGCAAGCCGCGTATTGTCACCTTCACCCAGATCAAGGGCCTGTCCTCGGTGAACTGGTACATCGGCCTGTCCGTGGACAAGGACAAGGCTTTCGCCATGCTCAGCGAGTTCCGCACCTCGGCGATCATCGCCACCCTGACGGCCGTGGCCCTGACCATTGCCCTGCTGGGCCTGCTGATCCGCCTGCTGATGCAGCCGCTGCACGTGATGACCCGGGCCATGCAGGACATCGCCGATGGCGAAGGCGACCTGACTCGACGCCTGAACATCCATAACCAGGACGAGTTCGGCATCCTCGGCACCGCCTTCAACCGTTTCGTCGAACGCATCCACGGCTCGATCCGCGAAGTGTCCTCGGCCACCGAGCACGTCAACGAAGTCGCCCTGCGCGTGGTCAGCGCCTCCAACTCGTCGATGCTCAACTCCGACGAGCAGGCCAGCCGCACCAACAGCGTGGCCGCCGCCATCAATCAGCTCGGGGCCGCCGCCCAGGAAATCGCCCGCAATGCCGCCCAGGCTTCGCAACAAGCCAGCGATGCGCGCAACCTCGCCGAAGACGGCCAGCAAGTGGTGGATCGCAGCATCCAGGCGATGAACCAACTGTCGGACATGATCAGCGCCTCAAGCAGCAACATCGAAACCCTCAACAGCAAGACCGTGAACATCGGGCAGATCCTCGAAGTGATCACCAGCATTTCCCAGCAGACCAACCTGCTGGCCCTCAACGCGGCCATCGAAGCGGCCCGGGCCGGCGAGGCAGGACGCGGCTTTGCCGTGGTTGCCGATGAAGTGCGCAACCTGGCGCACCGCACCCAGGAGTCGGCACAGCAAGTGCAGGGCATGATCGAGGAGCTGCAAGTGGGCGCCCGCGAATCGGTGAGCACCATGAGCAACAGCCAGCGCCACAGCCAGGACAGCGTGGAAATCGCCAACCAGGCCGGGGAACGACTCAACAGCGTGACCCAGCGCATAGGCGAGATTGACGGCATGAACCAGTCGGTGGCCACGGCGACCGAAGAGCAGACCTCGGTGGTGGAGTCCATCAATATGGACATTACCGAGATCAATACGCTGAATCAGGAAGGCGTGGAAAACCTCCAGGCCACCTTGCGGGCCTGCTCCGATCTGGAGCAGCAGGCAGCACGCTTGAAGCAACTGGTGGGCAGTTTCAGGATCTGAAAGCGCCCAATGCCCTGCCGCCGGCTAGCCGGCGGCAGGCTCAAGCAGGCTTGGGCCGGGATGGCGCCTGGGGTTCCTGCTGCAATTGCTCCCACAACTGCGCGGCATCGGGAAAATCGGTGCCGTCGTCAGGGCTCAACTCATCGGGGTCATAACGGCTCAGGCAACCTTCGCCGAGGGTGGCGGGTGCCTTGGACGTGGCTTTATCCAGTGGATCGGTCATCGGGCTGACCTCGTGATGTGCAAAACCAGGAGCGGGGTATTGAACCCCCGCGCCTGGTTTTTTTTCAATCAGAACACCACAGTCTTGTTGCCGTGCACCAGCACGCGGTCTTCCAGGTGATAGCGCAGGCCGCGGGCCAGGACCATTTTCTCCACGTCACGACCGAAACGCACCATGTCCTCGATGCTGTCGCTGTGGCTGACCCGCACCACGTCCTGCTCGATGATAGGACCGGCGTCCAGTTCCTCGGTGACGTAGTGGCAGGTTGCGCCGATCAGCTTCACACCGCGCAGCGAGGCCTGATGGTAAGGCTTGGCACCGACAAAGGATGGCAGGAAGCTGTGGTGGATGTTGATCACCTTGTGCGCGTACTCGCTGCACAGCTCCGGCGGCAGGATCTGCATGTAGCGCGCCAGCACCACCACTTCGGCGTCGTGCTGCTTGACCAGGCGCGACACCTCGGCGAAGGCCGGCTCCTTGTCCTGCGGGTTGACCGGCACGTGGTAATAAGGAATGCCGTGCCACTCGACCATGCTGCGCAGATCATCGTGGTTGGAAATCACGCAGGCGATCTGGCAATCCAGCTCATCGCTGTGCCAGCGGTGCAGCAAGTCGGCCAGGCAGTGGGATTCGCGGCTGGCCATCAGTACCACGCGCTTTTTCTCGGCGGTATCGGTAATGCGCCAGTCCATCGAGAACTCTTCGGCGATCGGCGCAAAGGCCTCGCGAAAAGCCTCCAGGCCAAAGGGCAGTGAATCGGCACGAATCTCGTGGCGCATGAAAAACCAGCCACTGAGATTGTCCGAGTGGTGGCTCGCTTCGGTGATCCAACCGTTGTGGGAGGCTAGAAAGTTACTGACTTTGGCAACGATGCCAACGCGGTCAGGGCAAGAAATCACCAACCGAAAGGTGCGCATGGGGGGGAAACTCCAGAACTTCGCAAAGGTCGCCATTCTAGCGATTGCGCGACAAAACTGCAGTATTCATTGCATCCAGCGCCCTGGGTAGATCACCAAGGGCCGCCCCAGCCCGGCTTAGCGGCCGCTACTCCAGGCGCCGTAATGGCACTTGTAAATAGTGCTTAACTAGTTTGTGAATAACCGGCCCGAATGCATCAACCTATTAAATAGCGAAATGTCTTTTACGCCTAAACACACTAAGAGAGACGAATAAAACAGCGGTATTATGTTTACTTGCTCAAACTCCCTGACTATTATTGCGACACTGTCACCCAGCCACTCAGCGCTCAATAAGGTAGTCCTCATGTCCCTGATCAACGAATACCGTGCCACTGAAGAAGCCATCAAAGAACTGCAAGCGCGTTTGAAGAACCTGTCCCAAGACGACAAACTGAAAGCCGAACTCGAGTTCGAAGGCAAACTGCGCAGCCTGATGGGCGAGTACTCCAAATCCCTGCGCGACATCATCGCCCTGCTGGATCCGGACTCGAAAGTTAAAGCACCTCGCGCCGCGGTTAAAACCACCGGCACCAAGCGCGCCCGTAAAGTTAAACAGTACAAGAACCCGCACAACGGCGAAGTCATCGAAACCAAAGGTGGCAACCACAAGACTCTGAAAGAGTGGAAAGCCAAGTGGGGCGGCGACGTGGTAGAAGGCTGGGCCACCCTGCTGGGCTAAGCCTCTCCGTTGAGCGCCCGGGCTTTTCAGCCCTACAGAGAAAACGCCAGCATGCTGGCGTTTTTTTATGCCCTGGCAACCCGCCCAAGGAGCGGGGCCGCGGCTCAAAGAGCCAGGCGCCGAGTCAGGGCCTGTACATAGTCCTGCCATTGATCCAGAACCTGACGCTGCACCGGGTCCGCACTTAACAGCGATTGCTCAAGCCCTTGCCGGAAACTTTCCAGGGTATTGGGTGCACCGAGTTGCGGATCTAGCAAACGCTGCTGACAAAAAACCAGCCAACGTTCTTGCTCGGCTTTGTTCAATGTTTCTGGAAAGTTGCGGGCACGGTAGCGAAAGAGTAATTCCGGCAAGCGCTCATCATCGAATGGCCATTGTTGCTGGGCCAAGTGCAACGGGTCAGCCTCACGTACTTGCTCACACAAACGCCGGTCACGGTCACCAATAAAACCGTCGTACAACTGTTGCTCCGGGTCATCGCTTGCGGCAAATTCATCCGGCCCATAAATCACCGAAAGTTTATCCCGCCAAACTTCTTGAGCTTCGCTCAAGGCCACAGCCCGACGCTGATATAGCTCCATGTCCAAGTGCAGCCGCTGTTGATCTTCACTGCGCAGAACACTCAATGGCGCCACGACCGGGCAGCGATTGATATGGATGAGTTTCAACGGCACCGGCAACTCGCCTTCGAGCAGATCTTCCCGGCGCGTGTACAAACGCTGGCGCAGGGTTTCGGCGTCCAACTCCAACAGCCCCTGAGGGTCCAGGTGCAGGTCGCAGACAATCAAGGCATTGCGATTGCGTGGATGCCAGGCCAGGGGCAGGACCACGCCGATGTAGTGGCGCGCCGCAGAAAAGCGCCCGGAGATGTGCACCATGGGTTGCAACAGGCGGACCTGATCCATCACCCGCTGCTTGCTGCGCAACTGGAACAGCCAGTCATAGAGTCTGGGCTGTTTGTCGCGAACCAGTCGCGCCAGAGCGATGGTCGCCCGGACATCGGACAGCGCGTCATGGGCCTGGCCGTGATCGATGCCGTTGGCTGCGGTCAGGCGCTCCAGCTTGAGGCTTACCTGCCCCTGCTCCTCGGGCCAGACGATCCCCTGGGGGCGCAACGCATAAGCCGTGCGCACCACGTCGATCAGGTCCCAACGGCTGTTGCCGCCCTGCCACTCCCGGGCGTAGGGGTCGAAGAAATTGCGATACAGGCTGTAGCGGGTCATCTCATCGTCGAAACGCAGGGTGTTGTAGCCCACGCCGCAAGTCCCGGGGCGCGCCAGTTGCCCGTGCACCCGGGTCATGAAATCCGCCTCGCCCAGGCCTTGTTCGGCCAGACGGCCAGGGGTGATGCCAGTGATCATGCAAGCCATCGGATGGGGCAGGATATCGTCGCTGGGCTGGCAGTAGAGGTTGACCGGCTCGTCGATCTCGTTGAGTGCCAGGTCGGTGCGGATACCGGCCACTTGCAACGGGCGATCACAACGCGGATTGATGCCGGTGGTTTCGTAGTCGTACCAAAAGAGGGAAGTCACGGCCTGTTCCTGAACTGAAAGACCGCCGCAGTCTAGGCGTTCAGGCGCCGTCAGGGCCAGCCGCACGAACCGGGGCGAAGGCATTGGACTTGGCGAATTCGTAGTTAATGATGTCGTTTGCCCCTCAGACACTGCTAGCATCGGCGCTGGATTTTTTACCAGACCAAGCCGATAAGTTACCCATGCTTGAGACGACAGCAACGCCAAGGAACGCATCGCTGCACCCGCCACTGGATACGCGCTACCAGGTCGAAACCCCCGAGGGCATCGACCTGCCGCTGCGGCCTGCGGGGTTGCTGGTGCGCACCCTGGCCTTCAGTCTCGACCTGGGCATCCGCGGGCTGGTGCTGGGCCTGCTGTTCATCATCCTGGGCTTTTTCGACGAAGTCGGCGTCGGCCTCGGCTCCATCCTGCTGTTCCTCATCAGTTGGTGGTACATGGTGCTGTTCGAGGTGCTGAACCAGGGTCGCTCCCCCGGCAAGCAACTGATGGGGCTGCGAGTGGTGCAGGACGACGGCACCCCGATTGGCTGGAGTGCCTCCCTGACCCGCAACCTGCTGCGCTTTGCCGACATGCTGCCTTTCGGCTATTTCCTCGGCGCCATCAGTTGCCTACAGCACCCGACCTTCAAACGCCTCGGCGATCTGGCCGCCGGCACCCTGGTGATCTACCGCGAGCAGCCGGTCAAACGCCCCGAACTGCCGCCAGCCGTCCCCCGCACTGCGCCCTTCGCCCTGAGCCTGAATGAGCAACGGGCGATCCTCGGCTTTGCCGAGCGCCAGGGCCAGCTGTCGGCCGAACGTACCCGGGAACTGGCCGGCATCCTCGCACAACCGCTGCATGTACCCAGTGCCCAGGCCACGGCCGAACTCAATGGCATTGCCCGCGGCTTCCTGGGAACCCCATGAAACAAAGCCTTTTCGAACACCGCCACCAGGCGCAATGGCAGCAGTTCGAGCAGTTGCTCGAGCGTCTGGAACATGGCCGGGCCAAAGCCGAGGAATGCCAGAGCTTCGTCCAGGACTACCGGCGCCTGTGCCAGCATCTGGCCCTGGCCGAAGAACGCGGCTACAGCAGCTACCTGATCGATCCGCTGCAACAACTGGCCCTGCGTGGCCACCAGCAGCTGTACCGACAGCGCAGCGCCTTCGGGGCCAATCTGTTGAGTTTCGTGCTGGCCGGTTTCCCCCGCCTGGTGCGTCAGGAGTGGCGCCTGGTGCTGCTGGCCAGCCTGCTGTTCTTCGGCAGCCTGCTGGCCATCGGGGTGCTGGTGTACCTGTTTCCCGATCTGATCTACAGCCTGGTGAGCCCGCAGCAAGTCAGCGAGATGCAGGGCATGTACGACCCTACCGCCGGGCGCCTGGGGCGGGCCGCCGAACGGGCCTCGAGCGAAGACTGGGTGATGTTCGGCTACTACATCATGCACAACATCGGGATCGCCTTTCAGACCTTTGCCAGCGGCCTGCTGTTCGGCGTGGGCAGTGTGTTCTTCCTGTTTTTCAACGGCCTGATGATCGGCGCCATTGCCGGCCACCTGACCCAGATCGGCTTCGGCCAGACCTTCTGGCCGTTCGTGATCGGCCACGGCGCCTTTGAACTCAGCGCCATTGCCCTGTCTGGCGCCGCCGGGCTGAAGCTTGGCTGGGCGTTGATCGCGCCGGGCCGCCTGACCCGCGGCGAAGCCCTGCTGCAAGCCGCGCGCGTCAGCGTGCAACTGATCTACGGCGTCATCGGCTTCTTGCTGATCGCCGCCTTTGTCGAGGCCTACTGGTCCTCCATGACCTGGCCGGCCGCCTGGGTCAAATACAGCGTCGGCAGTGCCCTTTGGGGCCTGGTGGCGGCCTACCTGACCCTGGCCGGACGTGAATCCCATGCGCCTGAGTGATGCCAGCGTGGTGATCCGCCCCCGCAGCGCCTGGGAGGCCATGGACCTGGGCGTGCTACTGAGCCAGCGTCATCGGCGCTTGCTGATGAGCAGTTGGGCCATCGTCAGCCTGCCAGTGTTCGCCCTGCTGAGCCTGCTGCTCTGGGAATCGCCGTCGCTGGCGATCCTGCTGTTCTGGTGGCTGAAGCCGGCCTTCGAACGCCTGCCGCTGTTTATTCTGTCTAAAGCCCTGTTCGGCGAAACACCCAGCCTGGGGCAAGCGCTGAAACAATGGCCCCGCCTGCTCAAGCCGCAACTGCTGGCCAGCCTGACCTGGCGTCGCTTGAGCATGAGCCGCAGCTTCACCCTGCCGGTGGTACAACTTGAAGGCCTGAGCGCCGACGCCCGGCAACAACGCCTGGCGGTGCTGCTACAGAAAAATGCCGGTGCCGCGCGCTGGCTGACCCTGATTGGCATGCACCTGGAAGGCGCCCTGTGGATTGGCCTGATGGTGCTGTTCTACCTGCTGCTGCCACAACAGGTCGAAGTGGACTGGAGCTGGCAGAGCCTGATGATCGCCGCCCAACAGGACTGGCTATGGCTGGAACACCTGACCAACGTCTTCTACGCCCTGGTCCTGGTGATCTGGGAGCCGATCTACGTGGCCTGCGGTTTCAGCCTGTACCTGAACCGACGCACCGAGCTGGAGGCCTGGGACATCGAGCTGGTGTTCCGTCGCCTGCGCCAGCGCCTGACCGGTGCCAGCACGTTGCTCTTGCTCGCCGGCCTGCTGTTCCTGGCACCGACCCAAGCGCTCTGGGCCGCCGCCCCCAGCAGTTCCGCGGCCGGCCCCGAGACCCCGCGGCTGCTGCAGCAACCGCTGACCAGCAAGGCCTCCAGGGACAGCATCCAAGCCATCCTGGACAAGCCCCCCTTCAAGAACCAGGAGTCGGTCACTCGCTACCGTTTCGGTGACGAGCAAGCCCAGAAGAAGGACGCCAAGGGCAAGCCTCCAGGCTGGCTCAAGAACCTGCTGGAAAGCCTCGGCAAGGACAGTTTCGGCGGGGTCGCCAAGGGCCTGGAGATTCTGCTCTGGGGGTTGCTGCTGGCGGCTCTGGGCTGGCTGATCTGGCGCTACCGCGATTGGCTGCAGGCCTTCGTCAGCCGTCGTCCGCTGCCGCGCAAGAAACGCCCCGCGGCCATGCCCCAGCAGTTGTTCGGGCTGGAAGTCAGCAGCGAAACCCTGCCCGCCGATGTCGCCGCCCGCGCCGCTGAACTCTGGGCCAGCCAGCCCCGGGAAGCCCTGGGCCTGCTGTACCGGGCGCTGCTCAGTCGCTTGCTGGAAGACTTCCACCTGCCCCTCAGCGTGGCCGATACCGAAGGCCAGGTGCTGGAGCGCATCAAGGCGCTGCAGCAGCCACAATTGGAGGCTTTCAGCATCAGCCTGACCCGCCACTGGCAGAACATGGCGTACGGTCATCAGGTACCCGGCGCCGACCTGCAACCACAACTGTGCGGCGCCTGGCGCAGCCTGTTCGGCCCCGGAGCACAGCCATGAAGCGCTACCTGTGGGGCGGCCTGGTCCTGCTCCTGGCTCTGGTCCTCGGGGCCGGCGGCTATTACCTGTATCGCCATGCCACTCCCTATCAGGAATTGGTCGATCACGGCCCCTCCCCCGAGGCCCGGGCCAACCCCTACCTGGCGGCCGAGATGTTCCTGCGTGAACGTGGCCTCAAGGTACAACACGCCAATAGCCTGGATGTCCTGGCCAGCTTGCCCCCGGCCGGCAACAGCCTGTTGCTGCTGGGAGAGCGCTCGAACATGAGCCCGCCCCAGGTCGACCAGCTCCTGGAGTGGGCCCGCGCCGGCGGCCGCCTGCTCTTCGTCGCCGAGGCCCTGTGGGACGAGGACAGCCAGAAGAGCGGCGACCTGCTGCTGGACCAGGTGCAGATCCACCAGCAGCTCAGCCAGGACCTTGACGAGCCACCGGAGCCGGAAGCCGACGATGCCTATCCGAAGCTGACCAAGGTCTACCTGGAAGACGAACAGGCTCCGGCCTACATCAGTTTCGACACCGACTTCCACCTGGACGACCCGCAAAGCCTGGCGCAATCCTGGGCCAACAGCGGCGCGGCGACCCACATGATCCAGCTTGAATACGGCAAGGGCGCGGTCATCGTGCTCACCGATGCCGATATCTGGAAAGCCCCAGCCATCGGCCTGTACGACAACGCCTGGCTGCTGTGGTACCTCAATACCGATAGCGCCGTGACGCTGCTGTTCAATACCGATCACCCGGACCTCTGGCAGTTGCTCTGGCGCTATTTCCCCCAGGCGCTGGTAGCCCTGGCCCTGCTGCTCGGCCTGTGGCTCTGGCAGGCCGGCGTGCGCCACGGGCCGTTGCTGGCTCCAGCCCCCAAGGCGCGGCGTCAACTGCGTGAACACCTGCGGGCCAGTGCCGACTTCCTGCTGCGCCATGCCGGCCAGGGTGCGTTGCTGCAGGCCCTGCAACTGGATATCCGGCGCCGTGCGCGGCGCCGCCACCCGGGCTTCGAGCAATTGCCGGCCGAGGCCCAGTGGGACGTGCTGGCCCTGCTCAGCCAACAACCTGTCGAGGCCATTCGACAGGCCCTGCAACCCTTGTCCGGACAGCGCCTTTCCAGCGTTGATTTCAGCCACCAGGTCGCCCGCCTGCAAACTCTCAGGAATGCCCTATGAGCGAACAACCGATCGAATCCCCCGAGCCTTCCGAGGCCCCACAGCCTCAGGTCCATGCTGCCCAGCAGCGCCAGCGGGCCAGCCAGCTGGCTCAGGCGGTGCGCCTGGAACTGCAGAAGGCGGTGATCGGCCAGGAAGCGGTCATCGATGATGTGCTGACCGCCCTGATCGCTGGCGGCCATGTGCTGCTCGAAGGCGTACCCGGGCTCGGCAAGACATTGCTGGTACGAGCCCTGGCCCGCTGCTTTGGCGGCGAGTTCGCGCGCATCCAGTTCACCCCCGACCTGATGCCCAGCGACGTCACCGGGCATGCGGTATACGACCTGCAGACCGAGCAGTTCAAGCTGCGCAAGGGCCCGCTGTTCACCAACCTGCTGCTGGCGGACGAGATCAACCGCGCGCCGGCCAAGACCCAGGCCGCCCTGCTGGAAGCCATGCAGGAACGTCAGGTCACCCTCGAAGGCCGAGCGCTGCCCATCGCCCAGCCGTTCATGGTCCTGGCTACCCAGAACCCCATCGAACAGGAAGGCACCTACCCGCTGCCGGAGGCCGAGCTGGATCGCTTCATGCTCAAGCTGCGCATGGACTACCCGGATGCCGAACAAGAACTGACCATGGTCCGCCAGGTGACGCGCTCGACCCGCGCCGACATGCTCGACGTACAGCCTCTGCGCACCGTACTCCAGGCCAAGGACGTACTGGCTCTGCAGCGCATCGCCAGCGAACTGCCCCTGGACGAGCAGGTGCTCGATTATGCCGTGCGCCTGGCCCGGGCCACCCGCAGTTGGCCAGGCCTGACCCTGGGCGCCGGCCCCCGCGCTTCCATTGCCCTGGTACGCGGCGCTCGTGCCCGAGCCCTGCTGCGTGGCGGCGAATTCGTGATTCCCGATGACATCAAGGGCTGCGCCATGGCCGTGCTGCGGCATCGAGTGCGGGTCGCCCCGGAACTGGACATCGAAGGCCTGTCGGTGGAACAGGTGCTCAAGCAGATGCTCGAACAGATTCCGGCACCGCGCCTGTGAGCCGCCCACGCCAATGAAGCCGACCCGTCTGCTGTTGATCTGGCTGGGTACTTTGACCGGCCTGTACACCCTGCTCGGCGCCGCCCGTGCCCTGGGCAGCGAGGCCCTGCCGCGCCTGGACTCGATTGCCTGGGGCCTGCTGCTGGCGTTGTTGCTGCTGGCGTTGCTGGACGCCCTGCGCCTGCTGCGCGTGGCCTCGCCGCAGATCCAGCGCCAGCTACCCGGCAGCCTGCCCCTGGGCCGCTGGAGCGAAGTGCAACTGGAGATCCTGCACGACTACCGGCAACCACTGGATGTGCAGCTGTTCGACCACCCGCCCCAGGGCCTGGGCTTCGAGCACCTGCCGCAGTCCACGCGCCTGGAGCCGGGGCAGGTCAGCCGGATCGGCTATAACGTGCGCCCACTGCAGCGCGGCCACTTCAATTTCGACCAGTGCGAAGTCAGCCTGCCCAGCCCTCTCGGATTATGGAGCGCCAGGCGCCTGCTCAAGGTGCACGACAGCACCCGGGTCTACCCGGACTTCGCCCGGCTCTACGGCGCGCAATTGCTGGCGGTGGACAACTGGCTCAGCCAACTCGGTGTGCGCCAGCGACAACGCCGCGGCCTGGGCCTGGAGTTCAACCAACTGCGTGAGTTTCGCGAAGGCGACAGCCTGCGGCAGATCGATTGGAAGGCCACGGCCCGCCAACGCGCGCCCATCGTCCGGGAGTACCAGGACGAACGCGACCAGCAGATCATCTTCATGCTCGACTGCGGGCGCCGCATGCGCAGCCAGGATGGCGAGCTGGCGCACTTCGACCACGCCCTCAATGCCTGCCTGCTGCTGAGCTATGTCGCCCTGCGCCAGGGCGATGCGGTGGGCCTGTACAGCTTTGCCGGGGAACGCTCGCGCTACCTTGCACCGGTCAAGGGCTCGGCCCAGTTGAGCGTGCTGCTCAATGGCGTCTACGACCTGGACACCAGCCAGCGCCCCGCCGATTACCAGGCCGCCGCCAGCGAGCTGCTGGCGCGGCAGAAACGCCGGGCACTGGTGGTGCTGATTACCAACCTGCGGGACGAGGATGACCAGGAACTGCTGACGGCGGTCAAGCGCATCGGCCGCCAGCATCGGGTGCTGGTGGCCAGCCTGCGCGAAGAGGTGCACGACCAGTTGCGCCAGAGCCCGGTGCAAACCCTGCCCGAAGCCCTGGCCTACAGCGCGACGGTGAACTACCTGAACAGCCGCGCCGAGCTGCACGAACGCCTGAGCGCCCACGGCGTCGCCCTGCTCGACGCTCGCCCGGGAGAACTGGGGGCCGAACTGGTCAGCCGCTATCTGAGCTGGAAGAAAGCCGGCAGCCTGTAACTGCTGCCGAGCGCCTCAGGCCGAGGTCTGCAACGGGTGAAAGCTGAAGTAATGACGCAACGCCTGCTCCAGCTCGACAAACTCCGCACCGGCCCGCAACAGGCTGAAACCGCTGTCGTAGTGGTGCGGCGTCAGGTCCTCATGGCACCAGAGGCAGCAGGCGCTGAAGTCGATGAACTGCACCTGGCCGTCACCGCCGGGGACTTTCACCCGCAAGTCGAATTCGGCACCGATCAGCATCGGCAACTGGCTGATCAGCATCAGCCCGTCGGCCGACAGGTTGCCAAGGAAACCCACCGGCTTGTCGGTGAAACGATTGAATACTTTTAAAAAGGACGGCAGTTGGTGCCGCTCGATCCGAGGTTCCATGAACATGCTGGGTATCGCTATGAAAGGTCATTAAGCATGACCGCACTAGTGCTTCGGAACAGGCCCTGATATCGGCCCGCCCTCCCGGATTCGATGCGCGAGGAAGACTGCCAGAAGGATTCCAACGCCACTGCCACCAGCCGGGCCGGGGCAGTTTTCGAACAGCCTGTGCAGATGTTAGCTCAAGCACGAGGGGCAATTACACCGCCCCCTAGTGAATCTCTTTTACAACGCCGTGCGACGAACTTGAGCGGCGCCATTTGCCGGGTAGTGCCCCAACTGTTGCAGGGTATCCAGGCGAGCCCGGGCGCGAAACGCGTACTCGCTGGTGGGGTACTGGGTAATGATGAACTGGTAGGTCTGCGCGGCATCGACGAACAACTTCTGGCGCTCCAGGCATTGCCCGCGCAGCATCGACACTTCCGGCTGGATGTAGCGACGGGCACGGCTGTCACGGTCGACCTGGCTCAACTCGAGCATCACGCTCTCGCAGTTGCCGCGGTCATAAGCGCGGTAGGCGTTATTCAAATGATGGTCCATGGACCAGCGGGTACAGCCGACAACACTGACGGCCAGGGCAGCAATGAGTACGAATCGCATGGGGTATCTCCTGTCTTGTGCAGTGTATCGACTCATCGGCAAAAATCTTCAAGGTTGTTGCGGTAAACAAACAAAGCAATAAGTAGTGCAAACGAACAATGACTACAACTTCGGAGCATAGTAGCCTCTCGTTGCGCTTGAACTCAGGAGTCCGTGCATGTCCGTTCGTCGTACCAAAATCGTTGCCACCCTTGGCCCGGCCAGTAACTCGCCGGAAGTTCTCGAACAGCTGATTCTCGCGGGCCTGGATGTTGCCCGTCTGAACTTCTCCCACGGCACTCCGGACGAGCACAAGGCTCGCGCCAAACTGGTCCGCGACCTGGCAGCCAAACACGGCCGCTTCGTGGCCATCCTCGGCGACTTGCAGGGCCCGAAGATCCGCATCGCCAAATTCGCCAACAAGCGCATCGAGCTGAAGATCGGTGACAAGTTCACCTTCTCCACCAGCCATCCGCTGACCGAAGGCACCCAGGATATCGTCGGCATCGACTACCCGGATCTGGTCAAGGACTGCGGCGTGGGTGACGAGCTGCTGCTGGACGACGGCCGCGTGGTGATGCGTGTGGAAACCGCCACCGCCACCGAATTGCATTGCGTGGTGACCATCGGCGGCCCGCTGTCCGACCACAAGGGCATCAACCGTCGTGGTGGTGGCCTGACCGCCCCGGCCCTGACCGAGAAAGACAAGGCCGACATCAAGCTCGCGGCCGAGATGGAAGTCGATTACCTGGCCGTGTCCTTCCCACGGGACGCCGCCGACATGGAATACGCGCGCAAGCTGCGTGACGAAGCCGGTGGTACTGCCTGGCTGGTAGCGAAGATCGAACGCGCCGAAGCGGTGGCCGACGACGAAACCCTCGACGGCCTGATCAAGGCCAGCGACGCGGTCATGGTTGCCCGTGGCGACCTGGGCGTGGAAATCGGCGACGCCGAGCTGGTGGGCATCCAGAAGAAAATCATTCTGCACGCCCGTCGCCACAACAAGGCGGTGATCGTTGCGACCCAGATGATGGAGTCGATGATCCAGAACCCGATGCCGACCCGCGCCGAAGTGTCCGACGTGGCCAACGCCGTGCTCGACTACACCGATGCGGTGATGCTCTCGGCGGAAAGCGCCGCCGGTGCCTACCCGCTGGAAGCGGTGCAGGCCATGGCGCGGATCTGCGTCGGTGCGGAAAAGCACCCCACCAGCAAGACCTCCAGCCACCGCATGGGCAAGGTGTTCGAAAGCTGCGACCAGAGCATCGCCCTGGCTGCCATGTACACCGCCAACCACTTCCCGGGCGTGAAGGCGATCATCGCCCTGACCGAAAGTGGCTACACCCCGCTGATCATGTCGCGCATTCGCTCCTCGGTGCCGATCTACGCCTACTCCCCGCACCGCGAAACCCAGGCTCGCGCAGCCATGTTCCGTGGCGTCTACACCATCCCGTTCGACCCGGCTTCCCTGCCGCCCGAGCAGGTCAGCCAGGCAGCGATCGATGAGCTGCTCAAGCGCGGTGTCGTAGAGAAAGGCGACTGGGTGATTCTCACCAAGGGCGACAGCTACCACACCACCGGCGGCACCAACGGCATGAAGATCCTGCACGTGGGCGACCCGATGGTCTGAGTCTTCGCCTTGCTGAGCAAAAAGCCCCGGTGCTGAAAACACCGGGGCTTTTTCATGCCCGCGTGAAACCGCTGTCCACGGCTTCAGCCCTTGCTGAGAAACCCGGACAACGCGGCGATGGCTTCCGGGGACTGCAGGCGCCGGGTGAATTCCACGCCCTCTTGCTCAATGACCTGGCGCAGTTGTTCGCGGTCCGGCGCCTTCATCAGGCGCTTGCTCACCTGCACCGCTTCGGGCGCCAACTGGCTGAAACGCAAGGCCGCCTCCCGGGCCTTGGCCAAGGTGGCCACACCATCCCCCAGGGCGGCGCTGGCAATCCCCCAGGCGGCGGCCTGTTCGCCACTGAAGCCTTCGCCCAGCAACAGCAACTCCGCCGCCTTGGCCTGCCCCAGCAAGCGCGGCAGGATCAGGCTCGAACCAAATTCCGGGCACAGCCCCAGGTTGACGAACGGCATGCGCAGCCGTGCATCGCGACTGACATAGACCAGATCGCAATGCAGCAGCATCGTGGTGCCGATGCCTACTGCCGCGCCGGCCACTGCGGCCACCACCGGCTTGCGACATTGCACAAGGCTGCGCATGAAGCGAAACACCGGGCTGTCGAGGTCCCGGGGCGGTTGCTGGAGGAAGTCGGCGATGTCATTGCCGGCGGTAAAGCATTCGCTGCTGCCGCAGATCAGCACGGCGTTGATCTCGGGATCGCCATCGGCCTCGCTCAGGGCGTCGGCCAGGCGAGCGTACATGGCGCGGGTCAAGGCGTTTTTCTTGTCGGGACGGTTCAGGCGCAGGGTCAGCAGCCCGCCCTCACGTTGCAACTCGATGGCATCGGTCATGGGGATCTCGCTCTGGAAGAATCAGCGCTCAACCGCGGGGCAGGAACACATCGGCCAGCAGTTGATTGCGCGGCAGCCCCGCCAGGTACAGGCGCCGGGCGAAGGCTTCGACACTGTCAGGGTGACCGCAGAGTAAGGCCTGGGTTTGCCGGGAAACAAGCCGCAGTTGCGCCAAAGCGGCTGTCAGCTCGGCCCCGGTCCACAGCTCGACGGACAGCTGGGCCCGGTTCGCCGCCAGGGCCGCCAGGGGTTTGGCCAGGTAATGCTCACTGCTGTCATGGGCCAGGTGAATGATACGGATGGGGCCCTGGTGATCCTGGCGCAGGGCCTCGCGCAGTATGCCGAACAGCGGCGCCAGGCCGGTTCCCGCGGCCAGTAGCCAGAGTGGGCGCTGCTGCCAGTCCGGATCGTAGTGCAAGGCGCCGCCCCGCAACTCCCCCAGGCGCATCGGATCGCCCAATTGCAACTGGCGCGCCGCATCGCTGAACTGGCCCGGATGCCGGCAATCCAGGTGGAACTCCAGAAAGCGGTCGTCTTCCGGCAGGCTGGCCAGGGAATAAGGCCGGGCGATCTGGCCGGCGGCCCACAGCACCAGATGCTGGCCGGCGCGGTAACGCAAGGGCCGCTGCGGCTGCAGGCGCAGGCGCAGGACCGAGCTCGACAACCAGTCCAGGCCGCTCACCGTCGCAGGCAGGCCATCACGCACAGGGTCGAAGGTCTCGACGTGCAGGTCCTCCACCACCTGGCACTGGCAAGCCAGGCGCCAGCCGAGCCGGCGCTGTTCGTCGCTCAAGGCATCTGGCCGGCTATCGCTGGGCAAGCCCTGGACACAATGCACCAGGCAGGCATGGCAACTACCGGCGCGGCAACTGTAGGGCACCGTCACGCCAGCCTGATTCAGGGCATCCAGCAGGTTGCTTCCAGGCGCCACCGGCCAGCACCGGTTGCCAACGGTCAATTCAGGCATCGAGGTTTTCCCAGGCCGCAGAGCAACGATTGCGACCGTCGCGCTTGGCCCGATACAGCGCCTGATCGGCGCGTTGCAGGGCATGGTCCAGATCGTCGCCGGCCCGCAGCAGGGTCATCCCCGCCGACAGGCTCAGGTCTCGTACGTTAAGGCCCACCAGTTGCACTTCGGTGAACGCCAGGCGCAAACGCTCGCAGCAGGAGGTCAGGCGCTCGGCGTCACACTCGGGCAGCAGTACCACGAATTCCTCGCCACCGTAACGGGCCAATACGTCGCCATCGCGCAGGCAAGCCGTGGCCACCGCGGCGAAGGCCTGCAGTACCTGGTCGCCGGCAGCATGGCCGTGGAGATCGTTGATGCGCTTGAAATGGTCCAGGTCGATCAGCGCCAGCCCATGCACCTGCTCCTGATCCATGGCTTGCAGCTCGCGGCTGGCAATGCGCAGGAAGTGCCGGCGGTTGAACAGGCCCGTCAGTTCATCGGTGGCTACCAGGTCCTCCAGCTGTCGCATCATGCCTCGCAGCGTGTCCTGATGGGCCTGCAAGGCAAAGCGCCGCTGGCGCATGCGTGAGCGCGAAGCCTGGACATAGGCGGCATACAGGCACATCCACACCAGCATCACCAGCAGCACGCAGACCTGCAGCGCGGCCAGTTGCGGATCACCGAGGAGCAGGCGATAGCCGTCCCACAGATTGACCCCGGCAAAGCAGAAGAAGCTCAGCGCCGCGCTGCGCAGATAGGCCCGGCGGGAGAGGTGAAACAGGCCGAACAGCAACGGCAGCAGGTAGAACACCAGGAACACCCCGCGGGCCTGATCCAGATGGGCCATCAGCCAGGTCTGCCAGGCGATGCCCAGCACCACCTGGACTTCGGTCAGGCTGGGGTCGGCGAACTGCAGGTTGCGTCCGCTGACGAACACCCAGCACAGCAGCGCCTGGCTGGCCAGCACCAGGCCAGTGCCCAGCAGCGCGCTGCCGCTCGAAGCACGGGAATGCCCCGTGACGACGGCCAGCCAGAACAGCAGCAGGATCAGTGCGTAAGTGCCCGCGGCAATGGCGAAGCGCTTGAATAACAGGCTCTGGATGGCTTTATGGGTCAATCGTTGACTCACCGTGAGAAAGGAGGCTTAAAGAGTTTCCTACCCTGCAGGCCACTTGCCACTTTAGTGCTGAGCCCGGCAAATGACTATTCAAATTTAAAACCCCGTCGCCAGGTTTCAGCGCCGACTCAGGCAAGAACAGTGCCCATCCGATGGGCGACTTTGGTTGGCCCGGCCGGCGGGTGTACCCAACCCCCAGGCGAGGTATACTGCCGCGCCTTTTTAGCGTCGCGCCAGTTGTCTGTCCGGCGTGCCTTAGAAGGTGCCTGCATCCGACCGATGCACCCAAGTGCAGGCACCTTATTAAATGTTCCCGTCTTTTAGAGGAGCGCGACTCATGACCGTGATCAAGCAAGACGACCTGATTCAGAGCGTTGCCGACGCCCTGCAATTCATTTCCTACTACCACCCCGTGGACTTCATCCAGGCGATGCACGAGGCCTACCTGCGGGAAGAATCGCCGGCTGCCCGTGATTCCATAGCGCAGATCCTGATCAACTCGCGCATGTGCGCCACCGGCCACCGGCCGATCTGCCAGGACACCGGCATCGTCACGGTATTCGTGCGCGTGGGCATGGACGTGCGCTGGGACGGCGCCACCATGAGCCTGGACGACATGATCAACGAGGGCGTGCGTCGCGCCTACAACCTGCCGGAAAACGTCCTGCGCGCCTCCATCCTGGCCGACCCGGCAGGTAGCAGGAAAAACACCAAGGACAACACCCCCGCGGTGATCCACTACTCCATCGTCCCGGGCAACACCGTGGAAGTGGACGTGGCGGCCAAGGGCGGCGGCTCCGAGAACAAATCGAAGATGGCCATGCTCAACCCGTCCGACTCGATCGTCGACTGGGTACTCAAGACCGTTCCGACCATGGGCGCCGGCTGGTGCCCACCGGGCATGCTGGGCATCGGTATCGGCGGCACCGCCGAGAAAGCGGCAGTGATGGCCAAGGAAGTGTTGATGGAATCCATCGACATCCACGAGCTCAAGGCCCGTGGCCCGCAGAACCGCATCGAAGAGATCCGCCTGGAGCTGTTCGAGAAGGTCAACCAGCTGGGCATCGGCGCCCAGGGCCTCGGTGGCCTGACCACCGTGCTCGACGTGAAGATCATGGACTACCCGACCCACGCCGCTTCCCTGCCGGTGTGCATGATCCCCAACTGCGCCGCCACCCGTCACGCGCACTTCGTACTGGATGGCTCCGGCCCGGCGAGCCTGGAAGCGCCACCGCTGGACGCCTACCCGGAAATCGTCTGGGAAGCCGGCCCGTCGGCCCGTCGGGTCAACCTCGACACCCTGACCCCGGAAGAAGTGCAAAGCTGGAAGCCGGGCGAAACCGTACTGCTCAACGGCAAGATGCTCACCGGCCGCGACGCTGCGCACAAACGCATGGTCGAGATGCTGAACAAGGGCGAAACCCTGCCGGTGGACCTCAAGGGTCGCTTCATCTACTACGTCGGCCCGGTCGATCCGGTCGGTGACGAAGTGGTCGGCCCGGCTGGCCCGACCACCGCCACGCGGATGGACAAGTTCACCCGCCAGATCCTCGAGCAGACCGGCCTGCTGGGCATGATCGGCAAGTCCGAGCGCGGCCCGACCGCGATCGAAGCGATCAAGGACAACAAGGCCGTGTACCTGATGGCCGTCGGCGGCGCTGCCTACCTGGTAGCCCAGGCGATCAAGAAGTCCAAGGTCCTGGCCTTTGCCGAACTGGGCATGGAAGCGATCTACGAGTTCGAGGTCAAGGACATGCCGGTGACCGTCGCCGTCGACAGCAAGGGCGAGTCGGTACACATCACAGGTCCCGCCATCTGGCAGAAGAAGATCAGTGACAGCCTGGCGGTAGAAGTGCAGTAAGCCCTTCCTCCGTTCGGCCCAGGCGGCGGTGCTGTTCATTGAATGGCCCGCCGCTTTTTTTATGCACCGCCCTTTCCCGACACTGTCCGCGATCAACGTTAGCCCCGGCGCTCATGCTATCGTTCCCGCCCCCATTGCAGCCTGCCCCGACTCATGGCCCAGATCTCTCGCCCCCTCCGCTTGACGTTCTATATCCTGGTGATTCTTGCTGGCACCGTGCTCAGCGCCGGCCTGGCCATGCGCCATGCAGAACGGCAGACGCTGGTGGAGGAAGCCGCCCGTGCCAATGAGCAGTTGGGGCTGTATGCCAACTCGCTGCATACCCTGATCGAACGCTATCGCGCCCTGCCGGCGGTCCTGGCCCTGGACCCGGAACTGCGCGCGGCGCTGCAGGGGCCTGTGGCCACCGAAACCCAGGACGCATTGAACCGCAAGCTGGAAAAGATCAATGGCGCGGCCCGCTCCTCGACCCTGGAGCTGCTGAACCATGAGGGCCTGGCCGTGGCCGCCAGCAACTGGCGCCTGCCCAGCAGCTACGTGGGCCACAACTACGGCTTTCGCCCCTACTTCAAGCAGACCCGCAGCCAGGGCAGCGGGCGCTTCTATGCGGTGGGCGTGACCAGCGGCATCCCGGGGTATTTTCTGGCCAGCGCAGTCAAGGCCGACAACCAGGACTTCCTCGGGGCCATGGTGGTGAAGCTGGAATTCCCCGAGCTGGAACATGAATGGAGCCAGGGCAACGACACCCTGCTGGTCAGCGATGCCCGGGGCATCGTGTTCATCGCCAACCAGCCCGGCTGGCGCTACCGGCACTTGCAGCCGCTGTCGAGCAACGATCTGGAAGAAATCAAGCTCACCCGCCAGTACGACAAACAGCCCCTGACCCCGCTGCAGCACCAGACGCTGCAACGCTTTGACGACAACAGCAGCCTGGCCCGGGTCGAAGGCCCCGAGGGCCGCGCCAGCTACCTCTGGGAGTCCCTGCCGTTGGCCGCCGAAGGCTGGACCCTGCACCTGCTGCGCAAACCGCCGAATGCCTTCGAGGAAACCCGCAATGCCGGGCTTGCCGCCGCCGGTGCCTGGCTGACCCTGGTGTTCCTGCTGCTGTTCCTCAACCAGCGCTGGCGTCTGGGGAAAGTCCGCCAGCGCAATCGCCAGGAGCTGGAACAACTGGTGGAGGAACGTACCCGCGATCTGCGCACCGCCCAGGAAGGCCTGGTGCAATCGGCCAAGCTCGCGGCCCTGGGGCAGATGTCCGCCGCCCTGGCCCACGAAATCAACCAGCCCCTGACCACCCAGCGCATGCAGCTGGCAACCCTCAGGCTGTTGCTGGATCACGGCCGGGTGGACGAAGCCTACAAAGCCCTGCGCCCACTGGACGACATGCTGACCCGCATGGCCGCCCTCACCAGCCATCTCAAGACCTTCGCCCGCAAGAGCCCCAGTGGCCTGCGAGAACGCCTGGACCTGACCGCTGTGGTGGACCAGTCGCTGCACTTGCTGGAAGCCCGGCTGCGTGCCGAAGACGTCGAAGTGGTGCTGCAACTGACCCGCCCGGCCTGGGTCCGGGGCGACGCCATCCGCCTGGAACAGGTGCTGATCAACCTGCTGCGCAATGCCCTGGACGCCATGCAGGACAAACCGCACAAGCGCCTGGAGATCAGTCTCGAAGCCGAAGACCAGCTCTGGCAACTGCGGGTGGCCGACAACGGCGGCGGCATTGCCGAGGAACACTTGCTGAGCGTCTTCGATCCATTCTTCACCACCAAACCGGTGGGTGATGGCCTGGGGCTGGGGCTGGCGGTGTCCTATGCCATAGTCCACGAGCTGGGTGGCCGCCTGAGCGTGGCCAACCAGGAGCAAGGGGCGGTATTCACCCTGAGCCTGCCCATCGACCTGGAGGCCCATATCCAATGCTGAACTCAGTGATCGTGGTGGACGACGAAGCCAGCATCCGTACCGCCGTCGAGCAGTGGCTGAGCCTGTCGGGCTTCGAGGTCCAGCTGTTCAGCCGGGCCGAGGACTGTCTGGCGCAACTGCCGAAGAACTTTCCCGGGGTGATCCTCAGCGATGTGCGCATGCCCGGCATCAGTGGCCTGGAACTGCTGGCCCAGGTCCAGCGCCTGGACCCGGACCTGCCGATCATCCTGCTCACAGGCCACGGCGATGTCCCCATGGCGGTGGAAGCCATGCGCGACGGGGCCTACGACTTCCTGGAAAAACCCTTCAGCCCCGACACCCTGCTCAGCAGCCTGCGCCGGGCCCTGGACAAGCGCCGCCTGGTCCTGGAAAACCGCCGCCTGCACCAACAGGCCGACAGCCGGGCCAAGCTCGACGCCACCTTGCTGGGGGTCTCCAGAGCCTTGCAGACCCTGCGCCGCCAGGTACTGGAACTGGCAGCCCTGCCGGTCAACGTGCTGATCCGCGGCGAGACCGGCAGCGGCAAAGAACTGATTGCCCGCTGCCTGCACGACTTCGGCCCGCGGGCCGGCAAGCCCTTCGTCGCCCTGAACTGCGCGGCGATCCCCGAGCAGTTGTTCGAGGCCGAGCTGTTCGGCCATGAAAGCGGCGCCTTCACCGGCGCCCAGGGCAAACGCGTCGGCAAACTGGAATACGCCGACGGCGGCACGCTGTTTCTCGACGAGATCGAAAGCATGCCCCTGGCCCAGCAGGTCAAGCTGCTGCGGGTGTTGCAGGAGCAGAAGCTGGAACGCCTGGGATCCAACCAGAGCATCAAGGTCGACCTGCGGATCATCGCCGCCACCAAGCCCGACCTGCTGGACGAGGCCCGTGCCGGGCGTTTCCGTGAAGACCTGGCCTACCGCCTGACCGTGGCTGAACTGCGCCTGCCACCCTTGCGCGAGCGCCGCGAGGACATCCCCCTGCTCTACGAGCACTTTGCCCAGAATGCCGGGGAACGCCTGGGGCGCAGCGTCGCGCCCTTGAGCGGCGCGCAACTGAGCCGCCTGCTCAGCCACGACTGGCCGGGCAACGTGCGCGAGCTGGCCAACGCCGCCGAGCGCCAGGTGCTGGGCCTGGGCGAGCCGGAACCCGACGCCATCGAACCCGGCCAGTCCCTGGCGGCGCAGCAGGAAGCCTTCGAGGCCCAATGCCTGCGCGCGGCCCTGAGCCGGCACAAGGGTGATATCAAGGCGGTACTCAACGAGCTGCAACTGCCCCGCCGGACTCTTAACGAAAAGATGCAGCGCCATGGACTGACCAGGGAACAGTTCCTCAAGGAGGAGTAACCCCTATAGGACCCGGCTTGCCGGAGAATCAGCCCTCAAGCCCGGCACCGCCCCCATCGACGCCTTCGCCCACATGCCCAGGGGCACGGCCGCTTTCGGCAATTTCCCGCTTACCCGCAAGGTGCCGATAGGCGGATTTCCGCTCATCACTCCCGCCTCCCCCCCTCTAGCCCGGGCTTCTCGCCCTTGGCACAGGTCCTGCTATAGCCCCAGCAGGCTGCGCTCGCGCGCACTCCACAAAAACAATGAATAGAAGGGTCCTTCATGGATATCTCTAATACCCTGCCTGCCGGGTCGGCGGCTGCGCCCGCCACAGAAAAGACCACCGCCAGCCGCCTGAAGTCGATCTTCAGCGGTTCCGTGGGCAACATGGTCGAGTGGTACGACTGGTACGTCTACGCCGCCTTCTCGCTGTACTTCGCCAAAGTCTTCTTCCCCAAGGGCGACACCACTGCCCAACTGCTGAACACCGCCGCGATCTTCGCCGTGGGCTTCCTGATGCGCCCGATCGGTGGCTGGCTGATGGGGCTGTATGCCGACCGCAAAGGGCGTAAGGCCGCCTTGATGGCCTCGGTGCTGCTGATGTGCTTCGGCTCGCTGATCATCGCCCTGACCCCGGGTTACGAAACCATCGGCGTCGGCGCTCCCATCCTGCTGGTGCTGGCGCGCCTGATGCAGGGCCTGTCGGTAGGCGGTGAATACGGTACCTCGGCCACCTACCTCAGCGAGATGGCGACCAAGGAACGTCGTGGCTTCTTCTCCAGCTTCCAGTACGTGACCCTGATCTCCGGCCAGCTCATCGCCCTGGCGGTGCTGATCGTGCTGCAGAACATTCTGACCACCGAGGAACTGCAGTCCTGGGGCTGGCGGATTCCGTTCGGCATCGGTGCCCTCTGCGCCGTGGTAGCCCTGTACCTGCGTCGCGGCATGGAAGAAACCGAGTCCTTCACCAAGAAGAAGGAAAAGCCCAAGGAAAGCCTGATGCGCACCCTGATGCGTCATCCCAAGGAGTTGATGACCGTGGTCGGCCTGACCATGGGCGGCACCCTGGCCTTCTATACCTACACCACCTACATGCAGAAATACCTGGTGAACACTGTCGGCATGAGCATCTCCGACTCCACCACCATTTCCGCCGCCACGCTGTTCCTGTTCATGTGCCTGCAACCGGTGATCGGTGCTCTCTCGGACAAGGTTGGCCGGCGCCCGATCCTGATTGCCTTCGGTATCCTCGGCACCCTGTTCACCGTGCCAATCCTCACCACCCTGCACACCATCCAGACCTGGTGGGGCGCGTTCTTCCTGATCATGGCGGCGCTGATCATCGTCAGCGGCTACACCTCGATCAACGCGGTGGTCAAGGCCGAGCTGTTCCCTACGGAAATCCGCGCCCTGGGCGTGGGCCTGCCGTACGCACTGACCGTGTCGATCTTCGGCGGTACCGCCGAATACATCGCCCTGTGGTTCAAGAGCATCGGCATGGAAACCGGCTACTACTGGTACGTCACCGCCTGCATCGCCTGTTCGCTGCTGGTCTACGCGACCATGAAAGACACCCGCAAGCATTCGCGGATCGAGACTGACTGAAAACAACAACGCCCGGGTGCAAGGCCCGGGCGCTTTTCGCGATCTGTGGGGAAGCTTTCGCCGGCAAGCCGGCTCCTACAGAGGCTGTACAGGTCAGGAAAGTTCGGCAGCGCCCTGGCGCCCATCGCGGCTCTGGGCCCAGGCCGCCCCCACGATCATCACCAGCAGGATTCCCGCCAATACCGCCGACGAGCCGATGGTGCCGAAATCCAGGCCGCCTTTTTCGTGGGGTTTGGTGAGGAAGTCGCCCAAGGTTGCGCCGAACGGCCGGGTCAATACGAAAGCGACCCAGAACAACAGTACCGACGAGAGCCTGGTGAAGTACTTGAGCAGCACCACCACGGCGATGGTCGAGCCGATCAACAGCGCCCCGCCGGCAAAGCCCAGCCCCGAATCGTCAGCCAGGTAGTCGCCGAGGGCGGTGCCCAGGGTGTTGGAAAACAGGATCGCCATCCAATAGAACATCTCGCCGCGAAAGGTCTGGATCTTGTTGACGTTCAGCGAGTCGCCGCTCAGACGCCAGAGCGCGAAGATCGCCAGCAGAATACCGATCAGTATCAACGAGCCACTGGCATAGCCCAGGCCCAGGGTGCGGTCCATGAAATCCGACATGGTGGTGCCGGCGGTACTGGTGGAGAGGATCACGATCCAGTACAGCACCGGGTTGTAGGTCTTGGACCACAGCTGGGTGACCAGGGTCAGCAGGAACACACTGATCAGAATCATCGAGCTGATGGCATAACCCACATTCAGGGTCATCGACAGCAGGTCCCCCGCTGTTTCGCCGAGGGTGGTCGCGCAGATTTTCATGACCCAGAAGGCCAGGGTGATCTGGGGTAGCTTGTTCATTCGCAAAGGTGCTCCAAAGGTCGCATTCAAGGCGGCCTGTCTATGGACTGCAGGCCTGCGCGGAGGCTGAACGTCAAGGGGTGAAAAACAGGTAAGGCGCGGATGAAAAAATCGTTGAAATATTTTCTTACAAGCAATCTGCTCAATTAATGATCAGTTAATGCTGAATGCATAGCCTGCTAATGAATCCAAGTGGGTACTTGGCTCTTCTATGCAGTGAGGCTTGAACGCGGTATTTGGCGGCGAGGGCTGACCTCATAAGCATCGATAAAGCAGATATTTATAAGCATTAATTTGCGCTTTTATATCAACTTTACCGGAGTAGGATTCATCCCAAGCCCAACGCATTCATCTCAACGAACCCGGAGTCACCATCATGAAAAGCAAACTGATCCTCGCCCTGACCCTCTCGGTACTGGCTGCCAACACCTTCGCCGCTGATGGCTACGATCGCACCGGTTCCGCTACCTTCGCCGCCGATGGCTACGATCGCACCGGTTCCGCCACCTTCGCCGCTGATGGCTACGACCGCACCGGTTCCGCCACCTTCGCTGCCGATGGCTACGACCGCACCGGCTCCGCCACCTTCGCCGCTGATGGCTACGACCGCACCGGTTCCGCCACCTTCGCCGCTGATGGCTACGACCGCACCGGTTCCGCTACCTTCGCCGCCGATGGCTACGACCGCACCGGTTCCGCTACCTTCGCCGCTGATGGCTACGACCGCACCGGCTCCGCCAGCATCAGCTGATTGATGCACCTGACACCACAGCCCGGCCTTGGCCGGGCTTAGTCGTTTCTGGCCAGGGGAAAACACCCACAACGTGGAACGCTCAAGGGCCAGGACGCTGGAATTGGGCGATTGCGCACTGCACTATGACGCCCTTACCCCGCCCCAAGCAGGAACCTTGAGCCATGCCCGACGATATCCACTTTTACCAACCTGCCCTGGGCCACGGCCTGCCCCACGACCCGTTCAATGCCATCGTCGGCCCGCGCCCCATCGGCTGGATCTCTTCCCAGGATCGCGAGGGGCGCCTGAACCTGGCGCCCTACAGCTTCTTCAACGCCTTCAACTACATTCCACCGATCATCGGTTTCTCCAGCGTCGGGCGCAAAGACAGCCTGAATAATATCGAGCAGACCGGCGAGTTCGCCTGGAACCTGGCCACCCGACCTCTGGCCGAGCAGATGAACCAGAGCTGCGCCGCAGTCCCGGCCGAGGTAAACGAGTTCGAACTGGCCGGCCTGACCCCCGTGGCGTCGAAAGTCATCAGCGTGCCCCGGGTAGCCGAGAGCCCGGTGTCCTTCGAGTGCAAGGTCACCCAGATCATTCAATTGCAGCGGGCGGACAAGGAACTGGTGCCGAGCTGGCTGATCCTCGGCGAAGTGGTCGCCGTGCATATCGCCAAGTGGCTGCTCAAGGACGGGATCTACGACACCGCCGCGGCAGAGCCGATTCTGCGCGGCGGCGGGCCGGCGGATTACTTCCAACTGGGGCCAGAGGCTCTGTTCAGGATGCACCGCCCAGGGGCAGTCAAATAGCGCTTGGACTCAGTAGCTCTTCCAGCTCAATTCGCCGTCCTGATCGACGTCGGCCAACTGTTCGAGTTGTTGTGCGGCAGCCTGGTCGGCGTCATGCGCCGTCTTGAATTTCTGCTCATCCAGGACTTTATGAAAGCGTGGTGCGCTTGATGCGCCGAGAGCCTTGACGGCAATGGCGGCGCTGTATCCCCCCTCCCCTGGAACCACAGCGGAAACTGCTTCGTAGTGTGCAAACTCTTTGCGTGCCATGTTGCGAGTCCTGGCCAATGAAAAGTCGGCCATTCTAAACCTTCAACTGGCCAGCTTGTGCACCGGCGCCTGCTGTAGTTGCGGATATTCGCCATGGGCTTGCAGCGCCGACACGGTACTGAAGGTATGAAAATCCAGGCTGTTGACCACCAGGTCCTGCACCAGCTCGGCAAAGATCGCCATGGCCGGGGAATTGAAATAGGCCGTCATCGCCTGCTGGCTGCTCCAGAAACCGGACACCAGCCACAGGTCGGCATCGCACTGCGAATGCTGCAGGGCAAAATGCAGGCAACCACAGGCCTGGCGGGACGGTTCGATCAGGCTGCTCAAGCGCGCACCCAGCTCCTTGGAACGCCCGGCCCGGGCTCGGACAAAGGCCATGTGACTGACGGGAATATGCGTGGACATGTGCGACCCTCCCAGGGTGTTGTCGAGGCAGCCATGGGACGGGCTGCGACAGGATCAACGATACGGGGCAGGCCCTCGCGCGCGTTAGTCGATTTCTGCCGTTGATTTGCCCAATCCTGCGACAAGCCCTTTGCTCCCTCCCCGACTCCGCGCCATTGGGCAAAAGCATGACAACGGTGTTTCAAGCAAGTGAAGCTCAGGAGCATCGGCTGATCTTGCCTATCGCGTGCGCAAGCAGCAGGATCAGGCAAGTTTTACGCAGGATTCGCCTACCCGCGCTTCTTGCACAAACTTAAGCTGTGCCGACTGCAAACACTCGGAGGCTGCCCCATGCCATCACTGGAAACCCCGCCACCGCCCCTGGCCCCGGAGATGGAACGGCAGCGCGTGGAACTGGCCGCGATCATTGCACGCAACACCGCCGAGGACGGCAGCTACGCCACGGCCATCGACTCGTTGTTCGTCTCGCGCCACAGCAGCTCTCATCAATTCGGTTCGGTGCTGGCACAGCCGGCGCTGTGCATCATGGCCCAGGGCCGCAAGGAAGTACGCCTGGCCGATGAAAGCTACAACTACGACCCCTTGAATTACCTGGTGGTCTCGGTTTCCGTCCCCCTGAGCGGCAAGGTGGCGATCGTTTCACCAGAGGAGCCGATCCTGGCCCTGCGCCTGGACATCGACCCCGGGGAAATCAATGCATTGATTGCCGATGCCGGCCCCATCGGCGTACCCGCCCGGCCTACCGGGCGCGGCCTGTACGTGGAACGCCTGGACCCGGCGATGCTCGACGCGGTGCTGCGCCTGACCCGCCTGCTGGACACCCCGAAAGACATCGCCATGCTCGCGCCGCTGGTACGCCGGGAAATTCTCTATCGCCTGCTGCGCAGCCCCCAGGGCCACCGCCTGTATGAGATCGCCACTGCCAACAGCCAGGGCCACCGGGTCAACCAGGCCATCAAGTGGCTCAACGGCAATTTCGTGCACCCGTTGCGCATCGATGATCTGGCCCGGGAGGTGAACCTGAGCGTCTCGACCCTGCACCACCGCTTCAAGGCCATGACCGCCATGAGCCCGCTGCAGTACCAGAAACAGTTGCGCCTGCAAGAAGCCCGGCGGCTGATGCTGGCCGAGGGGCTGGAGGCTTCGGTGGCGGGCTATCGGGTGGGTTATGAAAGCCCGTCGCAGTTCAGCCGCGAGTACAGCCGCTTGTTCGGCGCGCCGCCGTTGCGGGATATGGCGCGCCTGCGGGTGAGCAACTGAGGCCTGCCTAACGAGCGCGGATCACATGCTTGATTTCCTGAAAGGCCTGTAGCCCCCAGGGCCCCAGTTCACGACCGATGCTGCTCTGCTTGTAGCCGCCCCACGCCGTCTGGGGAAAGATCACCTGTGGCGCATTGATCCACACCAGACCGGCCTGCAGGGCATTGGCCACTTGCTCGGCATGCGCTGCATCCGCTCCCACTACGCTGGCCACCAGGCCGAACTCGCTGTCATTGGCCATTTCGATGGCCTGCTGCTCGTTGCTGAAACTGCGTACGCAGAGCACCGGGCCAAAGATCTCCTCACGCCATAGCGCACTGTCCAGCGGCACCTCGGTGAACACCGTGGGCTGAATGAAATACCCCTGCTGCAAGCCGGCCGGGCGGCCACCGCCGCAGACCAGCTTGGCCCCCACATTCAAGCCTTCCTCGATATGGGCCTGCACCCGCCGGTATTGCGCCTGATTGACCAGCGCGCCCATTTCCACCTCGGGGTCGAACGGGTCGGCCACACGAATGGCTTCGGCCCGGGCCTTGAGGCGCAACAGGAACTCATCGGCCAACTCATCGGCCACCAGCACCCGGCTGGTGGCCGAGCACATCTGCCCGGCGTTGAAGAAGCCGCCGCCACAGGCCAGCTCCACCGCCAGATCCAGATCGGCATCCGCCAGCACCAGCAACGACGACTTGCCCCCCAGCTCCAGGCTCACGCCCTTGACGGTTTCCGCCGCGCGCTGCATCACCTGGACCCCCACGGCGTTGCTGCCGGTGAAGGAGATTTTCGCCACTCGCGGGTCGGCTGCCAGGGGCGCGCCCACTGCCAGGCCGGTGCCGCAGACCAGGTTGAACACGCCCCGGGGCAAGCCGCTGCCAGCGATGATTGCCGCCAGTTCCAGCTCCGGCAACGGGGTGACTTCGGAAGGCTTGAGCACCACGCTGCAACCGGCGGCCAGGGCCGGAGCGAGCTTCCAGGCGGTGGTGACCATGGGGAAGTTCCACGGCACGATCAGCCCGACGATGCCACAGGGCTCGCGGCGCAGGCGGGCACTGAAGGCCTCGCTGGGCAGTGCCACGTTGGCGTCCTGAGCGGCATCCAGGCCTTCGGCCAGCCCGGCGTAGTACTCGAAGGTGGCAATCACATCGTCCACATCCATGGCGGCCTCGAATTGCGGCTTGCCGTTGTTGCTCGACTGCAGGTGCATCAGTTGCTCCCGGCGTTCGGCCACCCCGGCCGCAATCCGTCGCAGGACCGCGGCACGTTCAGCCCCGCTGCTGTGCGACCAACGCGCAAGGCCGGCGCTGGCAGCGCACAGCGCCTGCTCCACGGCCTCGGGACCGCCACCGGCAACCTGGGCCAGTACGCCCTCGGTGCTGGGGTTGATCACCTGCAGATGCTCGCTGCCCGCCAACCATTGGCCGTCGATGTACAGCCCGTTCAACAGGGGTTGCACGCTCATGCCTGTACTCCTTGGGTCCAGCGGTTCTGATCGACCTCTATCAGGGTCGGGCCCTGGCGATCCGCCGCCGAGCGCAGCGCCGCGCGCAGTTGCTCGACGCTGTCGATGCGCTCGGCGGCGCAGCCCAGGCCCTTGGCCACGGCAATGAAATCCGGGGTGTAGATGTCGACGCCCACCGGCTCGATGGCGCGGTTGACCATGTATTTCTTGATCTCTTCGTAGCCCTGGTTATTCCACAGCAGGACGATGATCGGGGTGCGAGCCTCCACCGCGCAGGCCAGTTCCGAAAGGGTGAACTGCAAACCGCCATCGCCGATCAGGCAGGCCACCGGCCGTCGCTGGCTGGCGTGCGAACCGCCGCCGAGCCAGGCGCCAATGGCCGCCGGCAAGGCATAACCCAGGGTGCCGTACCCGGTGGAGGAGTTGAACCAGCGTCGTGGCTGCTCGGGGTTGAAGGTCAGGTTGCCGCTGTACACCGGCTGGGTGGAATCGCCCACCAGGACAATCTCCGGCAGTTCCTGGACCACAGTCTGCAGAAACAGGGTCTGGGCCTGGGTCGGGCCGTCCCAGAGCTGGCTCAGTTCACTGCGCAAGGCGGCGGCGCGGGCCTGGCCCCAGTCGCTGCGACGCGCTGCCAGTTCCAGCCCGGCAAGTTGCGCCAGCAGCGCTTCGGCAGCGATCCGGGCGTCGGCCACCAGTGCCACTTTCGGCGGATAGTTGCGCACGGTCTGGTCGGCATCGATATCGATACGCAGCAGGGTAGCGGGAATCTCGAAACCACCGGCGAAGGTCACGTCGTAATCGGTTTCCGCCAGCTCGGTGCCAATGGCCAAGACCACATCGGCCTCTGCCACCAGGGCCCGGGTCGCCACCATGGACTGGGTGGAACCGATCAGCAGCGGATGCGCCGAAGGCAGCATGCCCTTGGCATTGATGGTCAGGGCCACCGGCGCTTGCAACAGCTCGGCCAGGCGGGTCAGGGCCGGAGCGGCATCGATGGCGCCCCCGCCCGCGAGAATCAGCGGCCGCTTGGCACTGGCCAGCAGTTGGCTCATCTGCGCGACAGCGGCCGGGGCGGCGCCGGCGCGGGCGATCTGCACCGGCTCGCTGGTCAGCAGGTGGTCGGCGTCCTGGACCAGCACATCGAGGGGAATCTCGATATGCACGGGGCGTGGGCGCCCGGCCTGGAACAGGGCAAAGGCCCGGGCCAGCACCGCTGGCAACTCGTCGGCACACATCAGGGTGTGGGAAAACGCCGCCACGCCACTGACCAGCGCACTCTGGTTGGGCAGCTCGTGAAGCTTGCCGCGCCCGCCCCCCAACTGGCTGCGGGCCTGCACGCTGGAGATCACCAGCATGGGAATCGAATCGGCGTAGGCCTGGCCCATGGCGGTGGTGATGTTGGTCATGCCGGGGCCGGTGATGATGAAACACACACCGGGCTTGCCGCTGGTTCGGGCGTAGCCGTCGGCCATGAAGCCGGCGCCTTGCTCGTGGCGCGGAGTCACATGATGGATGGGCGAACGGGCCAGGCCGCGATACAGCTCCACGGTGTGTACCCCGGGAATGCCGAACACCTGCTCGACGCCATAACCTTCCAGTAGCTTGACCAGTACTTCACCGCACGTCGCCATCTCATCGCCCTTCTTATTGGAGGAAAACCGCACGTCGACCACAGGCTGGAAAACGCCTGCGGGCGCCGATAGAGGGGCTATTGGAACGGTGGGCCTGTAGCCGCAACAATGGATAAAAAGTCATACTAGCCATGTCCCCACGTCATGCCTCGGCCAGCCATGAAACGCCTTCCTCCCTTACCCGCGCTGCACACTTTTCTGATCACCGCCCAGTGCCGCAACTTCACTCGCGCCGCCGAGCAGTTGCACATCACCCAGGGAGCGGTGAGCCGGCAGATCGCCGGGCTGGAAAGTCACCTGGGCTATCCGTTGTTCCTGCGCCAGGCCCGGGGCCTGAGCCTCACCGCCGAGGGGCTGGAATGGCTGCCACGGGTGCAGCAGGTGTTCGAAATGATCAATGGCGCGGTGGACGAGATCGGCGGCCAGAAGCGCAACCTGCGGCTCAAGGCCCCGACCTGCGTGATGCGCTGGCTGCTGCCGCGGTTGCTGCAGTGGCAGAAGGAGCGCCCCGATGTGCCGGTGCAACTGACCACCACCATTGCCCATGGCGTGGATTTCGGCCGCGAGCCGTTCGACGCCGCGGTCATGTACGGCGCGCCACCGGCACCGACCCTGGGCTCGCGACACCTGTTCAATGAACAGCTGACTCCGGTCTGTTCCCGGCCCCTGCTGGAAGGCCCGGTGCCGCTGACGAGCCCCAGAGACCTGCAACAGCACCTGCTGCTGCACCCCTCCCATGATCAGCGGGACTGGCAAACCTGGCTCAAGGCCGCTGGCACGCCCCTGGACACCCTGGGCAAGGGCCAGCACTTCGAGACCCTGGACCTGGCGATGTCCGTGGCCTCCCAGGGCACAGGCGTGGCGATTGGCGACTGGGCATTGATTGGCGATGACCTGAGTGCCGGGCGGCTGGTCATGCCCTTTGAATTGAAGGTGCCGACAGGGCAGGCGTATTACCTGGTGTACCCGGAGCGCCCGGGGCCTTCGCCGGCCCTGCAGGAACTGCTGGACTGGCTGGTGGAACAGGCCCGGCAGCGCTGAAATACCGGCAGGCAGAGAAAAGCCCCGCGAGGGGCCTTCAACGCTTGCCGGAACACCCCGTTAGCCGCCTGCAACAGGCGGCTAACGGGTCAATCGGCCAGTGATCAGTAGCCGACGGTGAAACGCTGACGGCTATGAGCCGGCTTTTCCACCTCGTCGAGCATGGCGATGGCGTAGTCGGCAAAAGTGATCCAGCTGCGGCCCTCTGCGCTGACCAGCAGGTCGTCCTGGCCCAGGCGGAAGTGCCCGGTACGCTCACCCTCGACGAACTCCGCCGATGGCGAAAGGAAGGTCCAGTCCAGGTCCTGCTCCTTGCGCAGGGTCTCCAGGTACACCCCGCCGGCACTGGCTTCGGCCTTGTATTCCTCCGGGAAGCCCGGGCTATCGATGACCTTGCTGCCACCCGGCAGCAACAGCGAACCGGCACCGCCTACCACCAGCAGGCGCTTGACCCCGGCCTTTTTCACCGGGTCGATGATGGCATTGGCAGCGATGCTGGAAAAATGCGCCGCGCTGATCACCACATCGTGACCGGCCACCGCCGCTTGCAGCGCGGCACTGTCGGCCACATCCACATCGCGGCTGACCACGCCGGCACGCGAACCGATCTTCGCCGTGTTGCGGGCGATGGCGGTCACGCTGTGGCCGCGACGCAGGGCTTCTTCCAGCAGTTGGCTACCGGCACGGCCGGTGGCACCAATGATTGCGATCTTGCTCATGACATGTCTCCAGTTGGCTAAGAGAGTACAGAGGCATCCGCCCCCACAAGGGAGCGGGTCAAACCGTTTTCACCACTTCATTTCGCCCTTGGCGACCTTGGCGCTCAGCTCCAGGGAGCTGTCCTCGCCCAGGTCCGGGTAACGCTTTTTCATGGCCGCGATCAGCTCGGCGGAATCCTTGGCCTTGGCGGTTTCCTCGTCGAAGGCCTTGATGTAGTCCGCGGTGAAGTGCACCGGGGCCAGGGAACGCGCGCTGTCACCGAGGAAGTGCCCGGGGATCACGGTCTTGGGTTGCAGGCTGTCGATGGTCTTGAGGGTAGCCAGCCAGTCCGCATGGGACTGCGGGGTCTGGGTGTCGGCCATCCACACGTGGATGTTTTCCGCGACCACCACGCCACCGACCACCGCCTTGATCGACGGGATCCACACAAAGCTGCGGTCCGGCTGCTTGCCGTCCAGGCCAATGACGTCGAGCTTCTGCCCTTCCAGGGTCAGGCTGTGGCCCTTGAGCACGCCCGGCACGATGGTCTTGGCCGGTACGTCAGCGCCCATTTTCGGGCCCCAGAACGCCAGCTTGCCATCCACCGTGGCCTTGATGTGATCCACGGTCGGCTGCGAAGCCACCACCTTGGCGTCGGGGAAGGCGGCGGTCAGGGTGTCGAGGCCGAAGTAGTAGTCCGGGTCACCATGGCTGATGTAGATGGTGGTCAAGTGCTTGCCGCTGGCGCGGATCTTGTCCACCAGTTGCTGGGCCTGGGACTTGCCGAACTGGGCGTCCACCAGGATCGCGTCCTTCTTGCCGCTGACCAGCACCGAGGTCACCGGGAAGATTGCGTTGGCGCCCGGGTTGTAGACATCCAGGCTCAGGGTCGGCTCGGCGGCCGCGGCATGGGCGGCAAAGCCCAGGGTGGCAGTGGCCAGCAGCAAGCGTTTGAGTGAAGTGAATCCGATCATGAGGGCAGCTCCGGCATCTGTTGGCTGGGTTGGGATGGACAGAGCTTAGTTGCCAGACTCGTTACAAAAAATGCGATGCTTGAACATAGTTTGTTTCTGAAAGCGGGCAAATCATGGATCGTCTCCAAGCAATGCGGGTCTTCGTCACCGTCGTCGACCTGGGCAGCCAGTCGGCCGCCGCCGATCACCTGGACCTGTCGCGTCCGGTGGTGTCACGTTATCTGGCGGAATTGGAGGACTGGGTCGGCGCCCGGCTGATGCACCGAACCACGCGCAAGCTCAGCCTGACCGCCGCCGGCGGTGAGATCCTGCCCCGCTGCCGGCAGATGCTGGAGCTGTCCAGCGACATGCAGGCCGCGGTTGGCGAGCCGGACGATGCACCCCGCGGCCTGCTGCGCATCAGCGTCAGTACCTCGTTCGGCCAGTCGCAACTGGCGGATGCCGTGGCCGACTACGTCAAGCGCTACCCGGGGGTCAGCATCGACCTGCAGATGCTCGATCGCACGGTGAACCTGGTGGATGAACGCATTGACCTGGCGATCCGTACCAGCAATGACCTGGACCCGAACCTGATCGCCCGGCGCCTGACGGTCTGCCGCTCGGTGATCTGCGCCTCGCCGGCCTATCTGCGAGAGCACCCCGCGCCCCAGCGGGTGGAGGAACTGAACCGGCACAACTGCCTGACCCACTCCTACTTCGGCAAGAGCCTGTGGCATTTCGAACAGGATGGCGAACAGGTATCGGTGCCGGTGCAGGGCAACATCAGCGCCAACGAGGCCAGCACGCTGCTGCGCACCACCATGGCCGGCGCCGGGATCGCCATGCTGCCCAGCTACCAGGCCGGTGAGTACATCAAGCGTGGAGAGCTGGTACGCCTGCTACCCCACGCCGAACCGCGCACGATGAACATGTACGCGGTCTATGCCTCGCGCAAGCACATGCCGGCGACCTTGCGCAGCATGCTCGACTTCCTGGTCCTCAGGTTTCCCCAGCAACCGCTCTGGGACGAAGGTTTGTAGATAGATGCACGGCGCTGGCCGGGCTGCTCGATCCAACTGCTGAATACCCTGCCAAACAGGCCGGGCAAGCCCCCGCAACTGACCTATGCTGATAACAGTACCCCTTTAAACCAAAGGGGTATGGGTTCAGAGGTCGTTGCCATGAACGTCAAGACAAGAAGGTACCTGGCCATCTTCATGACCTGCACCGTGACCCTGGCGCTATACGGTACTGCCGCTTATCGCGTGGAGCAGGCGCGCATGCAACCGCGCAACTACGCCAGTTGCAACCTGGAGCGCTGCATGCCCCACAACGCCACCTTGAACGCCCTCAGGTGAGCGTCAGCGAATCGGCGTCTCCGGCCTGATCGGCCTTCAGGCGATCGCGAAATACCTTGGGCGAGATCCCCTCCCGGCGCCGGAACAGCCGGGTGAAGTTGGTGGGGTCGGAAAACCCCAGGTCCGCGGAAATCTCGTAGATGGTCATCCCGGTGTAGGTCAGCAGCCGCTTGGCTTCCAGTAGCTGGCGTTCGTGCATGATCTGCAGCGCGGGCTGCCCTGCCAGTTCACGGCAGGTGCCGTTGAGGTGCGACACTGAAATGCCCAGCTTGTGGGCCAGGTCCTCGACCTTCACATGCTCGCGGTAATGGGCTTCCACCAACTGGATGAAGCCATTGAAATACTCACGGGCCCGCTGGGGACGCCGGCTGGCACTGCTGCGCTGCAACGCCTGGCGCCCGACCCAGACCACAATCATGCTGACCAGCGCATGCATGAGCATTTCCCGGGCCGGCTGCTGCCCCTGGTACTCCTGCTGCAAGGCGGCGAACAAACCGTTCAGGTACGCCTCGTCTGCCCCCGTCGGATATCCCTCGGGCCTGGCCAGGGTATTTTGCCCCTGCCCCAGTTGGGTTTGCAGATGGCTTACCAGCGGCGCTGCCAGCGTCACCACATAACCTTCTATGTCTTCGGAAAACCGGAAGCCATGGACCGACAGCGGCGGCAGGACCTGGACCATCGATTTGTCCAGCAGGGTACGCTGGCCTTCGATCTCCAGTTCCGCCTGCCCACGGTATACAAACAGCAACTGGCAGAGGTCGGCATGCCGATGGGGCTTGATTTCCCAATGGTGCTCGCGGCTGCGCTGGCTGATGGGCTCGCAATGAAGCAGGTCCGGGGTGGGCCAGTCCAGGCTCTCGCCATAGAGCTTGAACACCGGAATCGACGCAAGGGCAGGCTTGTTCATCACTACAGTCCAGGCCTCAGTGTGACGGGCGACGGGGGCGCCAGCGGGCGAACCATCAGACAACCGCCAGGGCTCTTCGATAAACGAATACGCCCGGGCGAAATGCAAGCAACAGCAACATCAATGGACATTGACCGGGCCGGTGTTCAGAGCACCGACCCAGTGCCGGGCACTATACAGAATGCGTCCCATTAGCAGCTAATTCCCACCGAATAATCTGTGCTTTCGTCTGACCGCCCAGGTCTTCACAGAGCATCGTTCCCATCAGTTAAGCCCAGATGAAAAATCCCCGGAGACTTCCTTGTATGGCTATCTAGTAGGCTCCTATCTAGTACACTGAAGCGCACTTCCACCGGCCTTGCTCCGCCGGGTCAATCTCTGCCCGCAGGTTCTTTCGTGACCCACTTTCAACAGCCCGTCTCGCCCAAACCGGCCATTCGCAGCGTGCTGATCGCCCTGATGCTGGCGATCTTTCTCGGCGCCCTGGACCAGACCATTGTCGCCGTCTCCATGCCGGCCATTTCCGCCCAGTTCAAGGACGTCGGCCTGCTGGCCTGGGTGATCTCCGGCTACATGGTGGCGATGACCGTGGCAGTGCCCATCTACGGCAAGCTCGGCGACCTCTACGGCCGCCGCCGCTTGATGCTGTTCGGCATGGGGCTGTTCACCCTGGCCTCGCTGTTCTGCGGCCTGGCACAGAACATGGAGCAACTGGTACTGGCGCGGATTTTTCAGGGTATCGGCGCCGGCGGCATGATCTCCGTGAGCCAGGCCATCATTGGCGACATAGTTCCGCCTCGGGAGCGCGGTCGCTACCAGGGCTACTTCAGCAGCATGTACGCAGTGGCCAGCGTCGCCGGCCCGGTGCTGGGCGGCTACATGACCGAATTCCTTTCCTGGCGCTGGGTGTTCCTGATCAACCTGCCTCTGGGCCTGGGCGCCTGGTGGGTGGCGCATCGCACTCTGATCGGGCTGCCGGTGCCCCAGCGCAAGCCGATCATCGACTACCTCGGTACCGTGCTGATGATCATCGGCCTGACCGCCCTGCTGCTGGGTATCACCCAGGTAGGCCAGGGCTATTCCTGGCGCAGCGCCGAAGTGCTCGAGCTGCTGGCCATCGCGGTCATCGTCCTGGCGCTGTTCGTCTGGCATGAGCGCCGGGCCGGGGAACCCCTGCTGCCGATGCACCTGTTCACCAACCGCAACGCGCTGCTGTGCTGGTGCACGATCTTCTTCACCAGCTTCCAGGCCATTTCCCTGATCGTGCTGATGCCGCTGCGCTTCCAGAGCATCACCGGCGCCGGGGCCGACAGTGCCGCCCTGCACCTGCTGCCGCTGGCCATGGGTCTGCCAATGGGCGCCTATTGTGCCGGGCGCCTGACCTCGGTCACCGGGCGCTACAAGCCGATGATCCTCAGTGGCGCGCTGCTGATGCCGCTGTCGATCCTCGGCATGGCCCTGGTGCCGCCGCAGTCGGAGCTGCTCAGCGGCCTGTTCATGCTGCTCTGCGGGATCGCCGGCGGCATGCAGTTCCCCACCTCCCTGGTGGGCACGCAGAACTCGGTGGAGCAACGGGATATCGGCGTGGCCACCAGCACCACCAACCTGTTCCGCGCCCTCGGCGGGGCGGTGGGCGTGGCGCTGATGTCGGCGTTGCTGCTGGCCTTGCTCCAGGATTCCAGCCTGGCCCATCTCGGTGGCGCCGGGCTGATGGTTGAAGGGCACTCCGGCAATGCCCTGCTGGAAGGCCTGAACGCCGCCCCCGGCCCGGCGCGGGACGCCTTGCGAGCCGAGTTGCTGACGACCTTCAAGCATCTGTTGCTGGTCAGTGCCGGGGTATCCCTGCTGGGGCTGGCAGCGGCGATCGCCATGCCCAATCGCCTGCTGCGCGGTCGTGAAGACAAGGCGCGTTGACCCGCCCCGGGCTCCTGTAGCCGCTTTGGTCGACAGCCTGCGGCAGCGGCTGCAGGACAGCATGATCAAGGGCTGTAGTAGCCCACCGCAACCAGCAGATTCCCTAACTTGCGCAGGTAGGCGTGCTTGTCCTCCACCTTGCCGGTCACCGGGTTCTTCCAGCGGTATTGGTATTCGCCCTGATCCTCGCGAGCCATGAGCGCCAGCATCGGCTCGCCCACCGGCTTGCCTTCGGGATCCTTGATCTTGGCGAAGTCGGTGTTGAGCAAACGCAGGTTGGTGCCATGGGCCAGGTAGCGCCGGCTGTCCATGTCCACCACGAACACGTACAGATCGTCTTCAAGAAAACCGCCCTGCAACTGGTTGATCGCCTTGAGCGTGCCGTTGCGGTCCGTGCTCAGGGCCGTGGCTGCCCTCTCCAGCAATGCCCTGGCCTGCTCGGCCGACGCCCGGGGCTGGTAGTAACCCACCGCCAGGATGCGTTCGCCGACCCGCTGGAAATACACATGCTTGCGCTCGATCTTGCCGTCGGCCCAGTTCTGCCAGCGGTACTCGGCCTGCTGGATGCCATTGCCCTCGGGCGTCTTCAACGCTTGCTTGAACGCCTTGCGCAGGTCCGGCCCCAGGACTTGCGACACATCACGGCCAATCAACGCCGACGAGGGACCGCCACTGGCCAGCATCACGCCTTGGGTATCCACCACGAACACATAGCGGTCGTGGTCGACGAACTCGCCCTGGCGGCTGAAGGCAGCGAATGCCTTGTCGCCCTGATCGTGGTAGTAGCCCAGGGCCTTTTCCAGCAGCGCCCGGGCCGCCGCGCCATCATCCACCGACGGCGCCGCCTGCAGCGGGCCCAAGCACAACAGCAGCAGCCAGCCCACCCAGGTATTTCCAAGCCACAGTCTCATCGCCCGCTCCTCGTTCGTGTTGGCGTTCGAAGAGCGTAGACGGCTGCAGGATATGCGGAAACATTCAGCACACGGGGGGTGAACCGACGCCTTCCCACGCCAGGCGTGGGAAGGCGGCCCCCATCAAGGGCGGGTGTTGATCTGCTGCTGCAGGTTCTGGATCTGGCTTTGCAGCGTGTTGATGTTGCGGGTCACCTGGCCGCGAAAGGCGTCGAACTCGGCAGTGCTGGCACCGTTTTGCGCAGCGGCGGGACGGTTGTCCTGCTGGCTCTTGAGCACGATCAGGTCCTGTTCCAGACGCTCGATGGCGGCGCTCGGATTGCCCTGTTTCTTCAGCGTGGCCAGGTCGGCGCCCAGGCTCTTGAGCTGGGCATCGACCTTGCCATTGTCGGTCTGGGCGCTTTTCAGGCTCGCCAGTTCACCGCTCAAGGCTTTCACCTGAGCCTGCAACTGGCTGTTGGCTGCTTGCTGTTCGGCGGTCTGCGCGCTCATCTGCGCCAGGCGCTTGTCCAGATCGGTGGCCTGCCCCGCCACGCCCTGCTGCTGTCGGCTCTGGTCCTGCAGGCGGCTCTCCAGTTGCTTGATCTGCAGCTTCAGCGCTTCACTGTCGGTGGTGACATTGGTCTGGCTGGCCACCACCTTGCCGGAGATGTCCTGCAGGCGTCCGGCCGCTTCCTCACTGATCCTGGCGAAGCTTTCCTGGGTCGCCACCAATTGCTGTTCCATCAGCGAAATCTGCTGGAAGCTCCACCAGGCAAGGCCGATGAAGGCAAAGAACAAGGCGCCCACCAATGCCCAGAGCGGGCCGGTGCTGGGGCTCTTGACCTTGACTACCGGCGTGCCGCGCGAATGCACGGAGGTACGCTCGCGGGCAGCGCTGGTGGTGGGGAAGACATCGTCGTCGAGAGGATCGGCGCGCAGACTGGGAACGTCGTCGAAGTCATCGTTTGCATCGTTACGCATGGGGCAACCTTTGTGAAACGCGGTGGTGGCTGAGTGCGGCGAGTATAAACCGCTAATTCGCCCGGCCAATGGACCGGGCCGGGCAAACTCGGTTCAGTCTTTGGTTTCAGCTTATGTCCTGGGCTTTCCACCAGGCGCAGAACTCATCCAGGGCCGCCCACAGGCTGACCTTGGGCTCATAGCCGAGATAATGCCGGGCACGGCTGATATCCAGGGTGAAATTCTTGTTCATGACCTGCATTCCCAGGCGCGACAGAGTCGGCTCCGGTCGCCCCGGCCAGAGCTTGCAGAAACCTTCGTTGAGCGCCGCCACGCCATAGGCCAGGCCGAAGGAGCGATAACGGGAGACTTGCGGCACCTGCATCTGGCGCATCACATAATTGACCACATCCCACAAAGGCACCGGTGTGCCGTTGCTGATGTTGTAGGCCTTGCCCAAGGCCGAGCCGCTGGCGTGCAGGCTGCTGAACAGCGCCTCGTTGAGGTTGTGCACACTGGTGAAATCGACCTTGTTCAGGCCGTTGCCGACAATGGCCAGGCGGCCCTTGCGCTGCATCTTCAACAGCCGCGGGAAGATGCTCATGTCGCCGGCGCCGGTGACGAAGCGCGGGCGCAGGGCAAGCACTTCAAGGCCGAACTCCTGGGCGCCGAAGACCTTTTGCTCGGCCAGGTACTTGGTGGCCGCATAAGGATGCCGGAAGCGCTTGGGCACTTGTTCCTCGGTCAACCCCAGGTGATCCCGGCCGTCGAAGTAGATCGAGGGCGAAGACAGGTGCACCAGCCGCTGCACCCGCTGCTTGAGGCAGGCTTCGACCACGTTCTCGGTGACCAGCACATTGCCCTGGTGGAAGTCCTGGTAGCGCCCCCACAAGCCCACGGCACCGGCGCAATGCACCACGCTGTCGACGTCGCGGCACAGCTCGCGCACCAGATCCGCATCGCTCAGGTCACCCTGGACGAACTCAGCGCCACGGCGCACCAGATGCTCCACGGCTTCGGCGCGACGGCCATTGACCCGCACCTCCAGGCCCTGCTCAAGGGCAAAGCGGGCGAAGCGCCCGCCGATGAAGCCGCTTGCGCCGGTAACCAGAATCTTCATGAAATATTCCTAAGAAAGCAGTGACGAGCTACGAGCTACAAGCTGCAAGTTAAAAATCAGTGCGCAAGCTGTCTACTTGCAGCTTGTCGCTTGACGCTTACGGCTGCTCCCAGGGCACCAGCCATTGTGCCGACAAACGTGCCAGGTGCTCGGTGAGCAGCCCCAGCAATTGGCCGCCGTTGCGCCAATGATGCCAGTACAGCGGCACATCGATGGGTTTATCCGGCAACAGTTCCAACAGCAGGCCCCGCTCGAGCTGCTCGCGGACCTGCAACTCGGGCACCAGCCCCCAGCCCAGGCCGGCCTCGGTCAGGCGAATGAAGCCCTCGGAAGACGGGCACAGATGATGCTCGAAAGCACCGTCCACGCCCAGGGAAGCCAGGTAGCGATGCTGCAGGAAATCGTCGGGGCCAAACACCAGCGCCGGTGTGCGCGGCAACTGCTCGGCACGCACGCCCTGGGGAAAATGCCGGGCGATGAATTCCGGGCTGGCCATGGCCCGGTAGCGCATGGCCCCCAGCAGCAGGCTGCGGGCCCCGGCCACCGGGCGCTCGCTGGCACAGACGCAGGCCGCCACTTCCCCGGCGCGCATGCGCTTGAGGCCGACGGTCTGGTCTTCCACCACGAGGTCCAGGAGCAGATGGTGCTCGGCGCAAAAATCGCCCACTGCGCCAGCCCACCAGGTGGCCAGGCTGTCGGCGTTGAGGGCGATGCGCAAGCGCTCCGGCAGGCCCTCCTCGTCCAGCGCCGGCACCAGGCTTTGCAGGTCGCGCTCCAGCAGGCGCACCTGCTGCACATGGTTGAGCAGGCGCCGGCCGATTTCCGTCGGCGCCGGCGGCGTCACCCGCACCAGCACTGGCTGGCCGACCCGGGCCTCCAGCAGTTTGATCCGCTGGGAAATCGCCGACTGTGACAAACCCAGCACCTGGGCCGCCCGCTCGAACCCTGCCTGCTCGATCACTGCGGCCAAGGCCGAGAGCAACTTGTAGTCGAACATCAGTTTTCCTAATGAGAGATCAGCAATATTGGTTTTTCTTATACAACCCGGGCCGGGAAAATAGCCAGCGTAAAGCCTCAGCAATGCCTCTTCGTTCAAGGATTCCGTTCATGGCCGGTGAAACCTCCCTCGCAACCCTGCTGCGCAGCATGAGCCCGCAGCTCAATGACGGCGAGTACGTGTTCTGCTCCCTCCCCGACCGCAGCCTGCTGCAGGACTGCGAAGTGCTGGGCAGTTTTCGCGAGCGCGAAGGCCTGACCGTGATTCTCCCGCGCCAGCAGGCCGAGCGCCTGGGCCTGGGCTTTGACTATGTAGCCGCCTGGATCACCCTCAACGTGCATTCGGCGCTCGAAGCCGTGGGCCTGACCGCTGCCTTCGCCGGGGCCCTGGGCAAGGCCGGGATCAGTTGCAACGTGATCGCCGGCTACTACCACGACCACCTGTTTGTCGGCCAGGCGGATGCCGGGCGGGCCATGCAGGTATTGCAACAACTGGCCGCCGGCGAGGAGCAATAACCATGTGGCAAAGCTATGTGAATGGCCTGTTGGTGGCCTTCGGCCTGATCATGGCCATCGGTACTCAGAACGCTTTCGTCCTGGCCCAGAGCCTGCGCCGCGAGCACCACCTGCCGGTGGCGGCGCTGTGCGTCACCTGTGATGCGTTGCTTGTGGCGGCCGGCGTGTTCGGCCTGGCCACCGTGCTCACCCAGAGCCCGATGCTGCTGGCGGTGGCACGCTGGGGCGGCGCGGCATTCCTGATCTGGTATGGCGCCCAGGCATTGCGCCGTGCCTGCTCGAAACAGAGCCTGCAGCAGGGCGAAGGACAGACCGTGCGTTCGCTGCGGGCGGTGATGCTCAGCGCCCTGGCGGTGACCCTGCTCAACCCCCACGTGTACCTGGACACGGTGCTGCTGATCGGCTCGCTGGGGGCCCAGCAGACCGAACCGGGCGCCTATGTGGTGGGGGCCGCGAGCGCTTCGCTGCTGTGGTTCTTCACCCTGGCGCTGGGCGCCGCCTGGCTGGCTCCGTGGCTGGCGCGCCCGAGCACCTGGAGGATACTCGACCTGCTGGTGGCGGTGATGATGTTCAGCGTCGCCCTGCAGTTGATCAGCGCCGCGTGACTTATTCCAAAAGGCTCTGGAACCTCTATCCCACACAGTTGTTGCGTGGTTAAGCCGCACCCCCGGTGCTATGATCCGAACCCTGCGCCGCAAAGAGTACAAACTCCCCGGCGCTTGTCTGGCCGCCCGTGATCGGCCTTGCGCTCACCGCAACTGACCTGATTAGGAGAATCATCATGGCTTTCGAATTGCCGCCGCTGCCCTATGCACACGACGCTCTGCAGCCGCACATTTCCAAGGAAACCCTGGAATACCACCACGACAAGCACCACAACACCTACGTCGTGAACCTGAACAACCTGGTGCCAGGCACCGAGTTCGAAGGCAAGACTCTGGAAGAGATCGTCAAAACCTCTTCGGGCGGCATCTTCAACAACGCAGCCCAGGTCTGGAACCACACTTTCTACTGGAACTGCCTGGCGCCAAACGCCGGCGGCCAACCTACCGGCGCCCTGGCTGAAGCCATCAACGCTGCGTTCGGTTCGTTCGACAAGTTCAAAGAAGAATTCACCAAGACTTCGGTTGGCACCTTCGGTTCCGGCTGGGGCTGGCTGGTGAAAAAGGCTGACGGTTCCCTGGCCCTGGCCAGCACCATCGGCGCCGGCAACCCGCTGACCAGCGGCGACACCCCGCTGCTGACCTGCGACGTCTGGGAACACGCCTACTACATCGACTACCGCAACGTTCGCCCAAAATACGTCGAAGCGTTCTGGAACCTGGTCAACTGGAAATTCGTGGCTGAGCAGTTCGAAGGCAAGAACTTCGTCGCTTAAGTCCGTTTGCAGTGTAAAAAACCCGGCCTGGCCGGGTTTTTTTTGCCTGTGGCAAAGCCGGGATCTTGTCCCGCCCACCTGAAGCGCTAAGATTCATGGCAGGTAAAAAACAACGCCACCCCTCAAGTTGCAAGGCGTCGCTACCGACACACTATCCACAGCACGAGCAATCCTGATTCTGATCACCCGGGCCTGGCCCGCAGACATCCTGTTCTCGGCACTAATGTCACTTTGACGGCCATCACGGGATTGCCAATACTCATGGCAACTTGACGCTACACGCACGGAACAAGGAATAGCCCTTTGAAGCTGGAACTCAAAAACAGCTTGTCGGTGAAGTTGCTCCGGGTTGTGCTGCTGTCGGCACTCATAGTGGGCGTGGTCCTGAGCTGCGCCCAGATCGTCTTCGATGCCTACAAGACTCGGCAGGCGGTAGCTAGCGATGCCCAGCGCATTCTCGACATGTTTCGCGACCCATCGACACAGGCGGTCTACAGCCTGGACCGGGAAATGGGCATGCAAGTCATTGAAGGCCTGTTCCAGGATGACGCTGTGCGCATGGCCTCCATTGGCCACCCGAACGAGACCATGCTCGCGGAGAAATCCCGCGACCTGCAGAAATCCTCCAGCCGCTGGCTGACCGACCTGATCCTCGGTCAGGAACGCACCTTCACTACGCAATTGGTGGGCCGTGGCCCCTACAGCGAATATTACGGCGACCTGAGCATCACCCTCGACACCGCCACTTATGGCCAGGGCTTCATCGTCAGTTCGGTGATCATCTTCATTTCCGGAGTCCTGCGGGCCCTGGCCATGGGCCTGGTGCTGTACCTGGTCTATCACTGGCTGCTGACCAAGCCGCTGTCGCGAATCATCGAGCACCTGACCACCATCAACCCCGACCGCCCCAGCGAACACCAGTTGCCCCTGCTCAAGGGCCACGAGAAGAACGAGCTGGGGATCTGGATCAATACCGCCAACCAGTTGCTGGCCTCCATCGAACGCAACACCCACTTGCGTCACGAGGCGGAAAACAGCCTGTTGCGCATGGCCCAGTACGACTTCCTCACCGGCTTGCCAAACCGCCAGCAGTTGCAACAGCAACTGGACAAGATCCTGGTGGACGCCGGGCGCCTGCAACGCCGGGTGGCGGTGCTCTGTGTCGGCCTGGATGATTTCAAGGGCATCAACGAACAGTTCAGCTACCAGACCGGCGACCAGCTGTTGCTGGCCCTGGCCGACCGCCTGCGCGGCCACAGCGGCCGGCTTGGCGCCCTGGCGCGCCTGGGGGGCGATCAGTTCGCCCTGGTCCAGGCCGATATCGAACAGCCTTACGAAGCTGCGGAACTGGCCCAGAGCATCCTCGATGACCTGGAGGCCACCTTCGCCCTGGATCACCAGGAAATCCGCCTGCGTGCCACCATCGGTATCACCCTGTTCCCGGAGGACGGCGACAGCACGGAAAAGCTCCTGCAAAAAGCCGAACAGACCATGACCCTGGCCAAGACCCGGTCACGCAATCGGTATCAGTTCTATATCGCCAGCGTCGACAGCGAGATGCGTCGCCGCCGCGAGCTGGAAAAAGACCTGCGCGAGGCCCTGGCCCGGGATCAGTTCTTCCTCGTCTACCAACCGCAGATCAGCTATCGCGACCACCGTGTGGTGGGCGTCGAAGCGCTGATCCGCTGGCAGCACCCCGAGCATGGCCTGGTGCCGCCAGACCTGTTCATTCCCCTGGCGGAACAGAACGGCACCATCATCGCCATCGGCGAATGGGTGCTGGACCAGGCCTGCCGCCAACTGCGGGAATGGCACGACATGGGCTTCAGCGACCTGCGCATGGCGGTCAACCTGTCCACCGTGCAACTGCACCACGCCGAGTTGCCACGGGTGGTCAACAATCTGTTGCAGATCTACCGCCTGCCGCCCCGCAGCCTGGAGCTGGAAGTCACCGAAACCGGCCTGATGGAAGACATCAGCACCGCCGCCCAGCACCTGCTGAGCCTGCGTCGCTCCGGCGCCCTGATTGCCATCGACGACTTCGGCACTGGCTACTCGTCCCTGAGCTACCTCAAGAGCCTGCCCCTGGACAAGATCAAGATCGACAAGAGCTTCGTCCAGGACCTGCTGGATGACGACGACGATGCCACCATCGTGCGCGCGATCATCCAGCTGGGTAAGAGCCTGGGCATGCAGGTGATCGCCGAGGGCGTGGAAACTGCCGAGCAGGAGGCCTACATCATCTCCGAAGGCTGCCACGAAGGTCAGGGCTACCACTACAGCAAACCCCTGCCCGCCCGGGAGCTGGGGGCCTACCTGAAACAGGCCCAGCGCAGCAATGCGGCAATCCTCTGAGCCAGGCACGGCGCTGGCGAACCTGACCCAGCGCAATCCCCTGTTGAATAAGAAATATTTCCAGGCACAACCCTTTACACATAATGCAAATCTTTCGCATTATGTCGCAGCTTTTGCGCGCCCCCGCGCCGTCCACTCCCCTCTCGAAGCAGGATGTTCGCCATGATTCGTATGCCTCTGGCTACCGCCAGTCTGTTGGCCATCGCAATTTCCCTCGCCGGCTGCGGCGAAGGTAAAGACGACAAGGCTGCCGCCCAAGCGCCGACCCCGGCCACCAGCACTGCCACCCCAGCGGCCGATGCAGCCGGCAAGGTCGACGAAGCGGCTGCCAAGGCCGTGGTCGCGCATTACGCCGACATGGTCTTCGCCGTATACAGCGACTCCGAATCCACCGCGAAAACCCTGCAGACCGCCATCGATGCCTTCCTCGCCAAGCCCAACGACGACACCCTGAAAGCCGCCAAGGCTGCCTGGGTCGCCGCTCGCGTGCCTTACCTGCAGAGCGAAGTGTTCCGCTTCGGCAACACCATCATCGATGACTGGGAAGGTCAGGTGAACGCCTGGCCCCTGGACGAAGGCCTGATCGACTACGTCGACAAGAGCTACGAGCACGCACTGGGCAACCCGGGTGCCACCGCCAACATCATCGCCAACACCGAGATCCAGGTCGGCGAAGACAAGGTCGACGTGAAAGACATCACCCCGGAAAAACTCGCCAGCCTGAACGAGCTGGGCGGTGCCGAGGCCAACGTCGCCACCGGCTACCACGCCATCGAATTCCTGCTCTGGGGCCAGGACCTCAACGGCACCGGCCCTGGCGCCGGCGCCCGCCCTGCTTCGGACTACCTGGAAGGTGCCGGTGCCACCGGCGGCCACAACGACCGTCGTCGTGCCTACCTGAAGGCCGTGACCCAACTGCTGGTCAACGACCTGGAAGAAATGGTCGGCAACTGGAAGCCGGACGTGGCCGACAACTACCGCGCCACCCTGGAAGCCGAGCCGGCCGAGACCGGCCTGCGCAAGATGCTGTTCGGCATGGGCAGCCTGTCCCTGGGTGAACTGGCCGGCGAGCGGATGAAGGTTTCCCTGGAAGCCAACTCCCCTGAAGACGAGCAGGACTGCTTCAGCGACAACACCCACAACTCGCACTTCTACGACGCCAAGGGCATCCGCAACGTCTACCTGGGCGAGTACACCCGTACCGACGGCACCAAGATGAGCGGCGCCAGCCTGTCGTCCCTGGTGGCCAAGGCCGACCCGGCCGCCGACGCGGCCCTGAAAGCCGACCTGGCGGCCACCGAAGCCAAGATCCAGGTCATGGTCGACCACGCCAACAAGGGCGAGCACTACGACCAGCTGATTGCGGCGGGCAACGAGTCCGGCAACCAGATCGTGCGTGACGCCATCGCCGCCCTGGTCAAGCAGACCGGCTCGATCGAGCAGGCCGCCGGCAAGCTGGGCATCAGCGACCTGAACCCGGACAACGCCGATCACGAATTCTGATCCGCATTGCGCCAGGCAGAAAGGCGACCCTCGGGTCGCCTTTTTTGTGCCCGCCGCAGCCGTTTGCACAACCTGCAACATCGTTGCCTGCGCCCCGTCCAGCTTGTCCTGGGTCAAACCAAACGATAATTCCTCTTATTCAATCCAGGCCGCCCTGTTAGACTTTGCGCCCTTGTTTTGCTCGTCTTGCAGGATGTCCGATGCCCTCGTTGCTGCTTCGCTGGTCCGCTCTGTTCATGGCCCTGAGCCTGAGTGCCTGCGATGACGCGCCGCGCTTTACCCAGGCCGAACCTGGAGAAGCCCGGGCGGGCGGCGCGACCACGGTCAACAAGAGCGATCGCAATGCCTTCTCCCTGCCGTCGGCCAACCTGCCACCCACCCGGCGCCTGGACTTCAGCGTCGGCAACAGTTTCTTCCGCAGCCCCTGGGTCATCGCCCCCTCCACCACCACCGCCCGCGACGGCCTCGGCCCGTTGTTCAACACCAACGCCTGCCAGAACTGCCACGTCAAGGACGGGCGCGGCCATCCCCCGGCGCCGGATGCGCTGAACGCAGTGTCGATGCTGGTGCGCCTGTCGATCCCCGACGATCCGGCCTTTGCCAGGCTCATCGAACAGGCAGGCATCGTTCCGGAGCCGGTGTACGGCGGCCAGTTGCAGGACATGGCCATTCCCGGGGTCGCTCCGGAAGGCCGGGTACGGGTGGACTACGATCCCCTGCCGGTACGCTTCCAGGACGGCACTCAAGTGGAGCTGCGCAAACCCAAGCTGCAGATCACCGACCTGGGCTACGGGCCTATGCACCCGGACACGCGTTTTTCCGCCCGGGTGGCGCCACCGATGATCGGCCTGGGGCTGCTGGAAGCCATTCCCGAAGAGGCGATCCTGGCCAATGCCAGGCCGGCGAATAAAAATGCCATCGCCGGCCGGCCCAACTGGGTCTGGGATGACGCCCTGCAAAAGACCGTACTCGGGCGTTTTGGCTGGAAAGCCGGGCAACCCAACCTCAATCAACAAAATGTTCACGCGTTTTCTGGTGATATGGGCCTGACCACCCGTCTGAGACCCTTCGATGACTGCACCGACGCGCAAACCGCCTGCAAGCAGGCCCCCAATGGCAAGGGCCCGGATGGCGAGCCGGAGGTCAGCGACAACATCCTGCGCCTGGTGCTGTTCTATACCCGCAACCTGGCGGTGCCGGCACGTCGCGATGTCGACTCGCCCCAGGTCCTGGCCGGCAAGAACCTGTTCTTCCAGGCCGGCTGCCAGTCCTGCCATACCCCAAGTTTCACCACCGCAGCCAACGCCGCCGAACCCGAGCTGGCCAACCAGGTGATACGCCCCTACAGCGACCTGCTGCTGCATGACATGGGCGAAGGCCTGGCGGACCACCGCACGGAGTTCAAGGCCAGTGGCCGCGACTGGCGCACCGCGCCGCTGTGGGGCATCGGCCTTACCGAAACCGTCAGCGGCCACACCCAGTTCCTGCATGACGGCCGCGCCCGCAACCTGATGGAGGCGGTGCTCTGGCACGGCGGCGAAGCCGAAGGCGCGAAACAACAGGTCTTGACCTTCAATGCCCAGCAGCGCGCCGCGTTGCTGGCATTCCTGAATTCTCTATAACGCTCGACTCACACGTTTTCTCCACAATAAAGGGAGCCCGAACATGTTCCGCCCCAAACTGCTGTTCACCAGCCTTGCCGCACTCGCCCTGGGCGCCTGCTCGCCCCAGGATCCACAAGCCGTGACCTCGGCGGCCATCGCCAAGCAGGTCATCCTGCCGACCTACAGTCGCTGGGTCGACGCCGACCGCCAGCTGGCCATTAGTGCCCTGGCCTTCTGTGAAGGCAAGGAAAGCCTGGACACCGCCCGGGCCGACTTCCTCCATGCGCAAAAAGCCTGGGCCGAGCTCCAGCCGTTGCTGATCGGCCCACTGGCCGAGGGCAACCGCTCCTGGCAGGTCCAGTTCTGGCCGGACAAGAAGAACCTGGTGGGCCGTCAGGTGGAGCAACTGGTCACCGCCAACCCGCAGATCGATGCCGCCGCCCTGGCCAAGTCCAGCGTCGTGGTGCAGGGACTGTCGGCCTACGAATACATCCTCTTCGACAGCAAGATCGACATGGCCGACAGCGCGCAGAAAGCCCGCTACTGCCCGCTGCTGACTGCCATTGGTGAGCGCCAGAAACAACTGGCCGAAGAAATCCTGTCGAGCTGGAACACCAACGACGGCATGCTCGCGCAGATGAGCAAGTTCCCCAACCAGCGGTACGCCGATTCCCACGAGGCCATCGCCGACCTGCTGCGGGTCCAGGTCACGGCTCTGGATACCCTGAAGAAGAAGCTCGGCACGCCGATGGGCCGTCAGACCAAGGGCATCCCGCAGCCGTTCCAGGCCGATGCCTGGCGCAGCCAGTCGTCCCTGCAGGGCCTGGAAGCCAGCCTCAGCGCTGCCCAGACGGTCTGGGCCGGGGTCGACAACAAGGGCCTGCGCGGCCTGTTGCCTGCCGATCAGAAGCCTCTGGCCGACAAGATCGACGCCGCCTACGCCGCCTCGCTGAAACTCTTCGCCAGCACCCAGCGCTCGCTGACCGAAATGCTCAGTGACGACGCTGGCCGCCAGCAACTCAACGACCTGTATGACAGCCTCAACGTGGTCCACCGCCTGCATGAAGGCGAATTGGCCAAGGCGCTGGGGATCCAACTGGGCTTCAACGCCAACGACGGTGACTGATGATGCTGCGACGTCAGGCTTTGGCGCTGGGCAGCCTGCTGCTCAGTGCGGTGACCTTGGGCGGCTGGACGCTGTTCAAGCAAAAGGGCAAACAGCCCCTGCTGCTTTCGGCCAGGGACGATGGTGACGGCAAGCATTACGCCGTCGGTTATCAACTGGACGGTAAACAGGTGTTTGCCACCCAGGTCGGCCAACGTTGCCATGACATCATCAACCACCCGCAACTGCCCATCGCCCTGTTCGTGGCGCGGCGCCCGGGCACCGAAAGCTACCTGATCGACCTGCGCAACGGCGCGCTCCTGCAGACCCTGACCGCGCAACCGGACCGGCATTTCTACGGACATGCGGTGATCCACAAGAGCGGCGAATGGCTGTACGCCACCGAGAACGATACCCGGGACCCGGGCCGGGGCCTGCTGGGTGTCTACCGCTTCGAGGGTGAGCGCCTGGTGCACAGCGGCGAGCTGTCCACCCATGGCATCGGCCCCCACCAGGTGTCATGGATGCCCGACGGGGAAACCCTGGTGGTGGCCAACGGCGGTATCCGTACCGAAGCCGAAAGCCGGGTGGAGATGAACCTTGACGCCATGGAACCGAGCCTGGTCCTGATGCAGCGCGATGGCACGCTGCTGAGCAAGGAAACCCTGGCCCAGCAGATGAACAGCGTGCGCCACATGGGCATTGCCGGCGACGGCACCATAGTCACCGGCCAGCAGTTCATGGGCGCCGCCCACGAATCCTCGGAACTGTTGGCGATCAAGCGTCCCGGCCAGCCTTTCGCCCCCTTCCCGGTAGCCCAGGAACAATTGCAGGCCATGGGGCACTACACCGCCAGCGTGGCAGTGCACAGCGACCTGCGGCTGGTGGCCCTGACCGCTCCCCGGGGCAACCGCTTCTTTATCTGGGACCTGGACAGCGGTGCCGTGCGGGTCGACGCCCCGCTGCCCGATTGCGCCGGTGTCGGAGCGGTAGCCGATGGCTTCGTGGTGACCTCGGGACAAGGTCGCTGCCGTTTCTACGACTGCCGCCAGACGCAGATCGTGGCCAAGCCCCTGGACCTTCCAGCGGGCCTGTGGGACAACCACCTGCATCTGATCTGATCATTTCCGGGCAAACAAAAGGCCTCGCATTGCGAGGCCTTTTTCTAGGGGCTGAACAAGCTTCAACTCTGGGGTTTCAATCCTTGAGCCATGCCGAACATGAACAGCAACAGGTCATGATCGGGCTTGACCGCCACAGAGGCTTTGGCCACCCGCGGCAACGGGCAATGGGCGTCTCCCTGGGCGCTCAGGACCTGCGTGCGCGGCTGCTCCCAGGCAGCTACGGCCAAAGAAGCGACTGCCAAGGCTCCTGCCAGGAACAAACCTCGTGCAATTTCTAGCTTCATCGCTATAAACCTTTGATGGGGCTGCCAAACACCGTCTTGTAAAAGTAGTAGAGCTTTTGCCAGTCCGCGTCATTCCACGACGAATGGCGACGCAGTTGCTTGAGGTCATGGGCCGCAGCCCGGCGGCTGCTCAAGCGCTGGCGGCATTTCTCGAAATCCAGCAGTGCGACTCGCACCTGAGCCTGCTCGCCCTCGCCGTCCACCCGTACGAAAACGTGCTTGGCGTACAGGCAACCATGTTGCCAGCGCCCCTTGTGCATGCGCGCCAGGGTCGCAGCCACTGCCTGCAACAAACGATCATGAAAGGCTTCACCGTGGCGCTCGCGCCCACCGGCGGCATACCAGTTGTCGACCTCCATGAAGCCCTCCAGCGCTGCGGTGACCAGCAACGCCTGCCATTGTCGCTCCGGGCCACGTCGGGCCCCGCAGAACACCAGTTCCGGGACCTCTACGTCCAGCAGGCGCAGGCCTTGCAGAGCTTCGCGCTCACGCAGGACCGTCGGTCGCCCGAAAGGGTGCAACCAACTGCGATGAATGTGCCCGATCTGCCGCTTGGCATAGAGCAGGCCGCCGCTACTGCTTTGAATGCGTTGGACGCCGCTCTCGCCGCCTCGACGCTGATTGGGTTCCTCGACCCATTCACCTTGTTTGTTCCAGAAGTATTCGAAGCAATCTGTGGGCGCGGCATCCAGTTCCGAAGCACATTCAACAGCCATCCTTTTACCTCTTGCGTAATACGTAGACCCGCCACATGGCGTAGAGCGGAAAGAAGTCCAGGTGTTCCTGGACACGAAAGCCGGCTTGCCTGAATTCTTCTTCGACCGTGGCCGCCGGTAACACGAAACGATTCTGGTAACCCTCCTGCCCAACTTCAGCCTGGCGCCTGCGCTCCATGCGCTTGCGTTTCCAGGCCTTGAAGTTGCCATCGACCCACAACGAGATGATCACGCTATCACGGCTGACCCGCTGAAACTCCCGTAGCAGCGCCATGCGGTGCTCCGCCTGGCCTATGTGGTGCAATAAACGCATGGAGAAAATGCAGTCCACGGCGTTGTCCGGCAAATCAATGGCAAACGCAGAGGTCTGCAAGGGCCGTACCCGTTTTACCACATCGGCCGGCTGGGCCACCGTGGCGGTACTCAGCATAGCTGCTGAATTGTCAGCGCCAATGATCACTCGATTGGTTTTTTCTGCCAGCAGAGGCCAGAAACGTCCGGCGCCGCAGGGCAGGTCCAGCACCAGCCCGGGTTCTCCCGCCAGAGACAGCGCAGTACGGGCCAATTGTTCGTCACGTTTGTGAGACAACTGCCGCGCCAGGCCATCCTGATGCTTGAGCAGGTATTCCTGGGCATGTTGGGCATCGTATTTGTCGGAAAATTCCAGCTTGATCGGCGTAGCCATCATCAAAGTCTCCTGTAACTGATGGCGCCACCTTAAGCAGCGACGTGTCAGCGACAGGTCATCCCTTTGTGAAAACTTCGTACCGTCCAACGAGGAAATATTTCAGGGTTTTACAGGCTGAGGACAGTGGCCTGGGGCCACTTAAGAGGAAAAAACGACAAGTGACCGGCCCCGTAGAACAGGGCCGGGAAAGAACAATCAGGCCTTGGCCGAGTTCAGTTGAACGAAAAAACGACAGCCATTGGGCGTCATGGTAGTGAGGCTGACAGTCCAGCCCTGGTTCTCACAGATCCGCTGCACCAGGGACAGCCCCAGCCCCAGGCCTTCCCCACGCTTTTCATCGCCCCGCACAAACGGCTGGAACATTGCCTCGCGCTTCTCCTCGGGAATGCCCACGCCGCTGTCCTCCACCACGAAGCCTTCCGGCAGCAGGGTCAGGCGAATGAACCCCTGCTCGGTGTAATGCAGGGCATTGCGCAGCAGGTTGCCCATCACCGCATGCAGGAAGGTCGCGTTGTAACGACTGTCACCCGGAGTTCCCGGCTCGAAGATCAGTTCGATTCCCTTGGCCTCGATGGCTTCTCTCCAGATCCCGATCAAGTCGCTGGCCGCCTGGCTCAGGGTCAACTGCGGCGACATGCTGGCGTCTTCACGCTGGGCCCGCGCCAACATCAGGAAGGTCTGAACCAGTTCGCGCATTTCTTCACAGGCGCGGGCTATGCGTTCGACCTGGGCCCGGCCACGGTGATCCAGGCCAGGATTTTCCAGCAGCAGTTCGCAGGAGGTGGCCAGCACCATCAATGGCGTGCGCAGCTCATGACTGACGTCACTGGTGAACAGCCGCTCGCGGCTCAAGGCCTGGCGCAAGCGCCCCAGGGTTGCGTCAAAGGCGATGGCCAGTTCGCCGACCTCGTCCGCGGCATAATCCGGCGCCAAGGGCGGGGCCAGCCCCAGCAACTGGTCCCGGTGACGCACCTGGCGGGCCAGGCGGACCACCGGCGCCATCACTCGGCGAGCCAGGACCCAGCCGAGAAACACCGCCAGCGCCAGGCTCAGGACAAAACCTACCAGCACCACGGCGAACAGCACCCGCTCGCGCTCTTCGAAATCGCTCTGGTCCTGCAGCAGCACATAGCGCCGACCGTCCACCACCTCGACCATGGCGTGATAGGACAACTCCTCGCGGAACACCTCGTGGAAACCCGGATCCAGATGGCGCAAATCCTTGGGCAGCTCGAAGTCGCCGCGCCCGCCACTGTAGTAGAACAACTGGTCGGGCTCGGGACGGTGACTCCAGTCGCCGACGTTATCCATCAGCAACAGGCGTTGCAGGTCACCGCCCAGGCCTGCGGAGATGAGCTTCTCCTCCACCAGGTGCACCGTCGCCACGATGCCCATGGCGAACGCCCCCGCCACCAGTGCACTCATCAACGCAAAGGCGATGATGATGCGCTGGGCAAGGCTCTGCTTAAACTCCATCTCGGCCCTCGGCCAGGCGGTACCCGACACCGTGCACGGTGTGCAGCAGCGGCTTGGCGAACGGCTTGTCGATCACCTGGCGCAATTGGTGAACGTGGCTGCGCAGGCTGTCGCTGTCCGGGCAATCGTCGCCCCACAGGGCTTCTTCGAGGATCTCCCGACGCAGTACATGGGGGCTTTTCTGCATCAGCACCGCCAGCAGCTTGAGGCCCACGGGGTTGAGCTTGAGCAAGCGGCCTTCGCGGGTGACCTCCAGGGTATCGAGGTCGTAGCTCAGGTCGCCAACCTGCAGCGACCGACGGCCACCACCCTGGGAACGGCGCATCACCGCCTCGATACGCGCCGCCAGTTCCGAGAGAGCGAAGGGTTTGAGCAGGTAGTCATCCGCCCCGGACTTGAAGCCCTGAAGGCGGTCGTCGAGCTGGTCGCGGGCGGTGAGCATGATCACCGGAGTATCACGCCGGGCGTCTTCGCGCAGGCGCTTGCACAGGGTATAGCCATCGATTCCCGGCAGCATGATATCGAGCACGATCAGGTCGTAATGCTCAGTGGCCGCCAGGTGCAACCCGGACAGGCCATCCTGGGCGCAATCCACGGTATAGCCCTTGAGCCCCAGGTAGTCAGCCAGGTTGGCGAGAATATCGCGGTTGTCTTCAACCAGTAGAATTCGCATCGGCACTCTCTCCGTACAGGGTTACGGCCATCTTGGCTCGCGCAGCTTAAGGCCAAGTCCGGCTCGCCGCCAGCCTTGTCGGCCGGTGCCTGGCAGAGTTTTCCCGAGCCTGGGGGCTTAACAATATTTTCACCAGCGGTTCACAAGCTGACTACAGGGACAACCTCAGACTGCGGGCCATTTGCCCCCAAGGAACACCCTCTGATGGATCTTCTCAAGACAGCTCCGGCGCGTTTCGTGCTGCTGCTGACCAGCACCTGGCTGGCGATTTTCCTGCTGACCCGCGGCATTTTGCTGCTCACCCACCTCGACGAAGCCGGTAGCGGCTGGCTGCCGCTATTTGGCGTCGGCCTGCTCTACGACCTGGGTTTCCTGGCCTATGCCGCCCTGCCCCTGGGCCTGTACCTGGTGCTCTGCCCACCCGCCCTGTGGCGTCGACGCGGCCACCGCTGGCTGTTGCAGGGCCTGTTCAGCCTGAGCCTGTTCGCCATGCTGTTCACGGCCGTGGCGGAGTGGCTGTTCTGGGATGAATTCGGCGTGCGCTTCAACTTCATCGCCGTCGATTACCTGGTGTACTCCGACGAGGTCCTCAACAACATTCTCGAGTCCTACCCGATCGGCCTTTACATGAGCCTGCTGGCCCTGGCGGCAATCGCCCTGAGCCTGGCCCTGCGCAAGCCCCTGAAGGCTGCGCTGGATGCGCCCTTGCCGCCTCCGCGTGGCCGCCTGCTCAGTGCCCTCGGCCTGCTGCTGGTGGTCGGCGCCAGCCTGCAACTGCTCAGCCAGGACAGCCCGCGCAGCCAGGGCGGCAACGCCTATCAGAACGAACTGGCGAGCAACGGCCCCTATCAGTTCTTTGCCGCCTTTCGTAACAACGAACTGGACTACCAGCAGTTCTATCGCAGCCTGCCCGCCGATGTGGTGGCCCGCCAGATGCGCGCCGAACTGAATGAACCCAATGCCCGCTTCATCGGAAAGGACCCGCTGGATATCCGGCGCGCCATCGACAACCCGGGGGCTCCACGCACCCCCAACATCGTCCTGGTGACCATAGAGAGCTTCAGCGCCAAATACATGGGCAGCAACGGCGACGACCGCAACCTGACCCCGAACCTGGATGCGTTGCGCGCACAGAGCCTGTACTTCAACAACTTCTACGCCACCGGCACCCGCACCGACCGCGGCCTGGAAGCCATCACCCTGGCGATTCCCCCCACCCCGGGGCGCTCCATCGTCAAGCGCATCGGTCGTGAAAGTGGTTTCGCCAGCCTTGGCCAGCAACTGCGGTCCGTGGGTTACGACAGTGTGTTTGTCTATGGCGGCCGGGGTTACTTCGACAACATGAACGCCTTCTTCAGCGGCAACGGCTACCGCGTGGTGGACCAGAGCAGCGTCGAGGAATCCGAGATCCACTTCAAGAACGCCTGGGGCATGGCCGACGAAGACCTTTACACCCAGACCCTGAAGCTGGCGGACGCCGACTACGCACAGCAGCGGCCCTTCCTGTTGCAACTGATGACCACCTCCAACCATCGCCCCTACACCTATCCCGATGGCCGGATCGACATCAAGTCCGGCAAGGGCCGGGACGGCGCGGTCAAATACACCGACTACGCCATTGGCGAGTTCCTCAAGGCAGCCCGCCAGAAGCCCTGGTTCGACAACACCATTTTCGTGTTTGTCGCCGACCACACCGCAGGCAGCGCGGGCAAGGAAGACCTGCCCATCAGCAACTATCAGATTCCGTTGTTCATCTATGCGCCCAAGTTGATTCCGGCGCGGGAAAATGCACAGCTGGCCAGCCAGATCGACCTGGCGCCAACCCTGCTGGGCCTGTTGAACCTGGACTACGAGTCGACCTTCTTCGGACGCAACCTGCTGCAGGACAACCCCCTGCCTCCCCGGGTGCTGGTGGGCAACTATCAGCACCTGGGCCTGTTCGACGGCCAGGACCTGGCGATTCTCAGCCCGCGCCAGGGGTTGCGCCGGCATGACCAGGCCCTGGGCGCCAGCCAGGAATCCCGGGTAGCGGACAGCGATCCGTTGATCCAGCGCGGCATCAGCTACTACCAGAGCGCCAGTTATGGCTTCAAGCAGCAATTGCTGGGCTGGAAGGCGCCCAAGGCCTCGGCCGCCGAGCTGAGCCAGCGCTGAGGCCTTTCGCGGGCAAGCCCGCTCCTACACCAGTTGCATCGCTGTAGGAGCGGGCTTGCCCGCGAAGGAGCTGTCCCCATATCCCAGGCATAAAAAAGCCCCGCCGGCTTTCACCGGCGGGGCTTTTTCAGTACAGGGGTAAGGCTGGCTTACATCATGCCGCCCATGCCACCCATGCCGCCCATGTCTGGCATGCCGCCAGCTGCAGGCTTGTCTTCCACGATTTCAGCAACAGCGGCTTCGGTGGTCAGGATCAGACCGCCGATGGACGAAGCTGCTTGCAGCGCGGAACGGGTTACCTTGGTTGGATCCAGGATGCCCATTTCGATCATGTCGCCGTATTCGCTGGTAGCAGCGTTGTAGCCGAAGTTGCCGGCACCCTGCTTGACCTTGTCCACGACAACGCTTGGCTCGTCACCGGAGTTGGCAACGATCTGGCGCAGTGGAGCTTCGATAGCGCGACGCAGTACAGCGATACCCACGTCCTGGTCGGCGTTGTCGCCTTTCAGGTCGTTGATGCCTTGCAGAGCACGGATCAGGGCTACGCCACCGCCAGGTACCACGCCTTCTTCAACGGCTGCACGGGTAGCGTGCAGGGCGTCTTCAACGCGGGCCTTCTTCTCTTTCATTTCAACTTCGGAGCCAGCGCCAACCTTGATCACTGCAACGCCGCCGGACAGCTTGGCCAGACGCTCTTGCAGTTTTTCACGGTCGTAGTCGGACGAAGTGTCGGCGACTTGCTGACGGATCTGAGTCACACGAGCCTGGATGTCCGCTTCAACGCCAGCACCGTCGATGATGGTGGTGTTTTCTTTGGACAGGATCACTCGCTTGGCGTTACCCAGGTGCTCCAGGGTGGTGCTTTCCAGGCTCAGGCCGATCTCTTCGGAGATGACGGTACCGCCGGTCAGAACGGCGATGTCCTGCAGCATGGCCTTGCGACGGTCGCCGAAGCCAGGTGCCTTGACGGCAGCGACTTTGACGATGCCACGCATGTTGTTCACAACCAGAGTCGCCAGGGCTTCGCCTTCAACGTCTTCAGCCACGATCAGCAGTGGGCGGCCGGCTTTGGCAACGGCTTCCAGCACTGGCAGCATTTCGCGGATGTTGGAGATCTTCTTGTCCACCAGCAGGATCAGCGGGCCGTCGAGTTCGGCGACCATGGTGTCCGGCTTGTTGATGAAGTAAGGGGACAGGTAGCCGCGGTCGAATTGCATGCCTTCTACGACAGACAGTTCGTTTTCCAGGCCCGAGCCTTCTTCAACGGTGATCACGCCTTCTTTACCGACTTTTTCCATGGCTTCGGCAATGATGTCGCCGATGGAGTTGTCGGAGTTGGCGGAGATGGTGCCGACCTGAGCGATGGCTTTGGAGTCAGCGCATGGCTTGGACAGACCCTTCAGTTCTTTGACGATGGCGATGGTCGCCTTGTCGATACCGCGTTTCAGGTCCATCGGGTTCATGCCGGCAGCGACGGCTTTCAGGCCTTCGTTGACGATCGACTGAGCCAGAACGGTAGCGGTGGTGGTGCCGTCGCCAGCGTCATCGTTGGCACGGGAGGCAACGTCTTTGACCAGCTGCGCGCCCATGTTTTCGAAGCGATCTTTCAGCTCGATTTCTTTGGCAACGGAAACGCCGTCCTTGGTGATGGTCGGAGCGCCGAAGCTCTTCTCGATGATCACGTTACGGCCTTTCGGGCCCAGGGTCGCTTTTACTGCGTCAGCCAGAACGTTGACACCAGTGAGCATTTTCTTGCGGGCGGAATCGCCGAATTTAACTTCTTTAGCAGCCATGATCGATATTCCTTAAATACTGTGTAGTAGCGGGAAAATACGCGGGAAATCAGCCTTCGATAACAGCGAGAATCTCGTTCTCGGCCATTACCAGCAGATCTTCGCCATCGACTTTCACGGTGTTGCTGCCGGAGTACGGGCCAAACACCACTTTGTCACCCACTTTCACGGCCAGCGCACGTACTTCACCGTTGTCCAGCACACGGCCGGTACCTACAGCGACGATTTCGCCACGGTTAGGTTTTTCAGCAGCCGAACCAGGCAGAACGATACCGCCGGCAGTTTTCGATTCTTCTTCGCTGCGACGGATGACGACGCGGTCATGCAGAGGACGAAGCTTCATTGTCGATCTCTCCTAATTGTGGTTTTCAACGGCCGGTGTCGATACCGGCGGGTTAGCAAATCCGGCTTTGCCGGGTGCGGCTCGACAAGCGAGCCGCGGAAGTCTGTCTGGTGTCAGCACCAGAAACCTTGCGGTGACCGTTACATAAGGGCGCATAAGGTTATTACAAGGGCTGGCCGATGAAATTTTTTACATCGCTGGCGCCAAAACGAACACGGCACCCGAAGGTGCCGTGAGACGTGAGCTTCTGACTCAGGAGTCGCGGTGCTCGAATTCGCCTTCGATCACGTTGGGCTCGCGGCCCAGCGGCTGCTGGGGCGCAGGGCCGCCACGGGCGGCACGCATGTCGTCGGCAAAGGCGCGCTGGCGCAGGGCCTGCTCCTCGGCACGCTGGCGCATTTTATTGGCCAGCAGGCGACGGCTGATCGGCAACAGCATCAGCAGGCCGAACACATCGCTGATGAAACCCGGCAGGATCAGCAAACCACCACCCAGGGCCAGCATCAGGCCCTCGAGCATTTGCTGGGCCGGCAGCTCACCGCGATTGAGGCTTTCACGGGCACGCAGTGCCGTGGCCAGACCGGCCACGCGCAACACCAGCACACCGAGCATCGAACCGAGAATGATCAGCAGCAGCGCCGGGAAAAACCCGATGGCCGCGCTGACCTTGACGAAGACGAACAGCTCGAGCACCGGGAAAAGTAAAAAGAGCAACAGAAAAGGGCGCATCAAATGGTTTCCTCTGCGGAAGAATGCCTTCCAGTAGACCGTAAATGACGTCGCCAATTCGTGAATTCAAGCACCCAGGGGCGGATTTTTCGGCCATTGATCAGCTCGGGCCAGGAAAACCAGGGCCTCGCGTACTTGTGTCGGCGTATTGCAAGGCGCCTGGAAGGGCAGCCAATACAACGCCTGGCCGATGCGCAGATGCATGCCTTCGGTATCGATCCCGGCCATCTGCGCCGGCGCGTTGTCCGGCAACCCGGTCAACTGGACATAGTGGGCAATGGCCTTGGCATGGTCGCTGTTCATGTGTTCCACCATGCTCAGCTCGGCCTTTCCGGCGAAGGGGTTGGCCAGGGTCAGTTGGTCGACCCAGTGGATCGCCCCGAAGCCGCCGATGTAGCGGTGGCGTACCGGCTTGAGCACCCAGAAATCGAAGTCATGGGCCTTGTGGTAGTTCTGCGACTCGGGAAAGTAACGGTAGTAACGCTCGGCTGCGGCGTCGATGGCGGCCTCGTCCTCGAGCTTCTCAGCCTCGGCCAGGTAGGTCAGGCGACCGACTGCCTGCACGTCATCGGCATCGCGCTCACCCACCAGCAGCGAGCACTTGGGATCCTTCTGCAGGTTGTGGGTGTGCTGGGCGATACGGCTGATCAGGATCAGCGGCCGGCCCTCGGCGTCCAGGCAATAGGGCACCACGGACCCGAAGGGAAATCCCGGCATGGCCTTGGAGTGAGTGGACAGCACCCCGCGATATTCCTTGAGCAGCAGTTCTCGTGCATTCTTGGCAGCTTCAACGCTCACTTTATGACTCCTTATGTAGAATCCGTCGAAAACGGACGGGCGCCTGGAGCATTGCTCCAGCTACGCCAACAGGGCAATTCTCATCTGCAGCCAGGCCAGGTCCGGCAGCCGAGCGAGGGTTCCCGAAAAGGACTCCCCTCAAGACCAGCTAGCGGGACATGCGAATGCAACTCACTGACAAAGTAATCATTATCACTGGCGGTTGCCAAGGTCTGGGCCGCTCCATGGCCGAGTATTTCGCAGCCAGGGGCGCGCGGCTGGCGTTGGTCGATCTGAACCAGGAAAAGCTCGACCAGGCTGTCGCGGCGTGCAAGACCCACGGCGTCGAAGCCCGTGCCTATCTGTGCAACGTCGCCGATGAAGAGCAGGTGAACCACATGGTGGCCCAGGTGGCCGAGGACTTTGGCGCCATCCACGGCCTGATCAACAACGCCGGGATCCTGCGCGACGGCCTGCTGGTCAAGGTCAAGGACGGCCAGATGACCAAGATGAGCCTGGCCCAGTGGCAGGCGGTGATCGACGTCAACCTGACCGGGGTCTTCCTCTGTACCCGGGAAGTGGCGGCGAAGATGATCGAGCTCGGAAACAACGGCGCGATCATCAACATTTCTTCGATCTCCCGCGCCGGCAATATCGGCCAGACCAACTATTCCGCAGCCAAGGCCGGGGTCGCGGCAGCCACGGTCACCTGGGCCAAGGAGCTCGCGCGTTACGGTATCCGCGTGGCGGGCATCGCCCCGGGCTTTATCGAAACCGAAATGACCCTGGGCATGAAGCCCGAGGCCCTGGAAAAGATGACTGCCGGTATTCCCCTCAAGCGCATGGGCAAGCCGGAAGAGATCGCCCACTCGGCGGCCTATATCTTCGAGAACGACTACTACACCGGGCGCATCCTGGAAATGGACGGCGGCCTGCGGGTCTGATCCTGCCGTCGCAACGGGAGGAGCCGGCTTGCCGGCGAAAGCGATCTTGAGGACGCCTTCGCCGGCAAGCCGGCTCCTAGCATGACTCACCCGCCTGGGGCTTCAGTCGTCGCTGATGGTGATGTTGGGCATCGCCGGGGCGGCCGCTTCTTGCAAGACAATGCGCGCGCCCACATGCCGCGCCAACTCCTGATAGACCATGGCGATCTGGCTTTCCGGCTCGGCGATCACCGTCGGCTTGCCGCCGTCGGCCTGCTCGCGGATCAGCATCGACAGTGGTAGCGAGGCCAGCAGCTCGACGTCGTACTGGCTGGCCAGCTTCTCGCCACCGCCTTCGCCAAACAGGTGCTCGGCATGGCCGCAGTTGGAGCAGATGTGCACCGCCATGTTCTCCACCACGCCCAGCACCGGGATATTGACCTTGCGGAACATCTCCACGCCCTTGCGCGCATCCAGCAGAGCCAGGTCCTGGGGCGTGGTGACGATCACCGCACCGGCCACCGGGACTTTCTGCGCCAGGGTCAGCTGGATGTCGCCGGTGCCTGGCGGCATGTCGATCACCAGGTAGTCCAGGTTGCCCCAGTCGGTCTGGGTCACCAGTTGCAGCAAGGCCCCGGAGACCATAGGACCGCGCCAGACCATCGGCGTGTTGTCATCGGTGAGGAAGGCCATGGACATGACCTCCACGCCGTGGGACTCGATCGGCACGAACCACTTCTGGTCCTTGATCTTCGGACGGGTGCCTTCGGCGATGCCGAACATGATGCCCTGGCTCGGGCCATAGATGTCGGCGTCGAGAATCCCCACCTTGGCGCCTTCGCGGGCCAGGGCCAGGGCCAGGTTGGCCGCGGTGGTGGACTTGCCCACACCGCCCTTGCCGGAAGCCACCGCCACCACGTTCTTGACGTTGGCCAGGCCCGGGATCTGCGCCTGGGCCTTGTGCGCGGCAATGACGCTGCTGATCTCGACCTTGGCCGAGCTCACGCCGTCCAGGCCCTCGATGGCCAGTTGCAGCATCTGCGCCCAGCCACTCTTGAACAGGCCGGCGGCATAACCCAGTTCCATGCGGACCGTAACCCGGTCGCCCTGGACCTCGATGTCCCGCACGCAGCCGGCGCTGACCGGGTCCTGGTTCAGGTAAGGGTCGGTGTATTGACGAAGGACGGCTTCCACCGCTGCGCGATTGACGGCGCTCATGGGCAACTCCGATAACAAGACAGGAAAATCAGCCGGCTATCCTACGCCGCCGACTCCTTCGTGGCGAGAAAGCTTGCTGCGCACAATGTGCCTGGAAGGGTGAAAATTCCGCTCCGGCGCTTTATAGTGGCCGACCTCCGTTTCATCAAGTAGCCGAGCCCCATGTCCGAGCCACGCAAGATCCTCGTCACCAGCGCCCTGCCCTATGCCAATGGTTCCATCCACCTTGGCCACATGCTTGAGTACATCCAGACCGACATGTGGGTGCGCTTCCAGAAGCTACGCGGCAACCAATGCATCTATGTCTGCGCGGACGACGCACACGGCTCGGCCATCATGTTGCGCGCGGAGAAGGAAGGCATCACCCCGGAGCAGTTGATCGCCAACGTGCAGGCTGAACACTGCGCCGACTTTGCCGAGTTCCTGGTGGATTTCGACAACTTCCACTCCACTCACGCTGAAGAAAACCGTGAGCTGTCGAGCCAGATCTACCTCAAGCTGCGGGACGCCGGGCACATCGCCACGCGCTCCATCACCCAGTATTTCGACCCGGAAAAGAAAATGTTCCTGGCCGACCGCTTCATCAAGGGCACCTGCCCGAAATGCGGCACCGAGGACCAGTACGGCGACAACTGCGAAAAATGCGGTGCCACCTATGCCCCGACCGACCTGAAGGATCCTAAGTCGGCGATCTCCGGCGCCACTCCGGTGCTCAAGGACTCCCAGCACTTCTTCTTCAAGCTGCCGGACTTCCAGCAGATGCTGCAGAGCTGGACCCGCAGCGGCACCCTGCAGGACGCCGTGGCCAACAAGATCGCCGAGTGGCTGGACGCCGGCCTGCAGCAGTGGGACATCTCCCGCGATGCACCGTACTTCGGCTTCGAGATCCCGGATGAGCCGGGCAAGTACTTCTATGTGTGGCTGGACGCGCCGATCGGCTACATGGCCAGCTTCAAGAACCTCTGCAGCCGTCGTCCGGAACTGGATTTCGACGCCTTCTGGGGCAAGGACTCCACCGCCGAGCTGTATCACTTCATCGGCAAGGACATCGTCAACTTCCACGCCCTGTTCTGGCCCGCCATGCTCGAAGGCGCCGGCTATCGCAAGCCGACCGGCATCAACGTCCACGGCTACCTGACGGTCAATGGCCAGAAGATGTCCAAGTCCCGTGGCACCTTCATCAAGGCCCGCACCTACCTGGAGCACCTGTCACCGGAATACCTGCGCTACTACTACGCGTCCAAGCTGGGCCGTGGTGTCGACGACCTGGACCTGAACCTCGAAGACTTCGTGCAGAAGGTCAACTCCGACCTGGTGGGCAAGGTGGTGAACATCGCCAGCCGTTGCGCCGGCTTCATCCACAAGGGCAATGCCGGGGTGATGGTGGACAGCAATGCCGCCCCCGAGCTGACCGAGGCTTTCCTGGCCGCGGCGCCAAGCATCGCCGACGCCTATGAAGCCCGTGACTTCGCCCGGGCCATGCGCGAGATCATGGGCCTGGCCGACCGCGCCAACGCCTGGATCGCCGACAAGGCTCCATGGTCGCTGAACAAGCAGGAAGGCAAGCAGGATGAAGTCCAGGCCATCTGCGCCACTGGCATCAACCTGTTCCGCCAGTTGGTGATCTTCCTCAAACCGGTGCTGCCACTGCTGGCTGCCGATGCCGAGGCCTTCCTCAACGTGGCCCCGCTGACCTGGAACGACCACCAGCAACTGCTGGCCAACCATCAGCTCAACGAATTCAAGCCGCTGATGACGCGGATCGACCCGGTAAAAGTGCAAGCCATGACCGATGCCTCCAAGGAAGACTTGGCCGCCAGCCAGACCGACACCGGTGGCCCTAAAGGCAACGGTGAACTGGTGAAGGACCCGCTGTCCGCGGAAATCGACTTCGATGCCTTTGCCGCCATCGACCTGCGTGTCGCCCTGATCGTCAAGGCCGAAGCCGTGGAAGGTGCCGACAAGCTGCTGCGCCTGACCCTGGATATCGGCGACGAACAGCGCAACGTGTTCTCCGGCATCAAGAGCGCCTACCCTGATCCGTCCAAGCTCGATGGCCGCCTGACCATGATGATCGCCAACCTCAAGCCACGGAAAATGAAGTTCGGCATCTCCGAAGGCATGGTGATGGCTGCCGGCCCTGGCGGTGAAGAAATCTACCTGCTGAGCCCGGACAGCGGCGCCAAGCCCGGCCAGCGGATCAAGTAAGGCTGCAGGCTGGACCCCATCCCCCCGTTGCGCCCGGCGCAGCGGGGGGATTTGCATATCTGGCGGGCCCTGCGCCGACGCTGGAGTTTGCCTACTCTTGAAGGACAGCCTGCCCGTACCGGCCCCGACCATGACCGACTTCCTCCTCGCCCTTGTCAGCACTGCCCTGATCAACAACTTCGTGTTGCAGTGGCCGCTGGGCGTCGACCCGCTGCTGCAGGCCCCAGCCGATGGCGCTCGGCTTCGGATCCATGCGCTGGGCCTGGCAACGACGGTCTTGATGCTGGTCAGTTGCGTACTCGGCCATGTTCTCTATCGTGGTGTGCTGGTGCCCTCGGGGCTGCAGTCATTGCAGCTGTTTGCCTGGCTGTCCCTGAGTGTGCTGCTGATCGGGCCGGCGCTACACTGGCTGCCCCGGGCCCTGCCCAGTTTGCCATTCGATGGCCTCTGGCCCTTGTTGCTGGCCAATGCCGGGATGCTCGGCCTGCTGTTGATCGCCAGCGGGGAAAACCTTGGGCTGGCACCCCTCGGCGCCATGAGCCTGGGTGCCGGGCTGGGCTTCTGGTTGGTACTGAGCCTGTTCAATGACCTGCGCCAGCGTATTTCCACCAACGATATTCCCCTGCCCTGGCAAGGCCTGCCGATCGACCTGATCAGCGCCGGCCTGCTGGCAGTGGCGTTTTTCGGCTTCAACGGACTGCTCAAGACATGAGTCTGATTCAACGCATCGACGCCCTTCTGCCCCAGACCCAATGCGGCAAGTGCGGCCACGCCGGATGCAAACCCTACGCCCAGGGCATCGCCAGTGGCGAGGCCATCAACAAGTGTCCGCCAGGGGGCCAGGAAACCATCGCCGGCCTGGCACAACTGCTCCAGTTGCCGGTGGTGGAACTGGACCACAGCCGTGGCGAAGCCCCGGCGCAGATCGCCCATATCCGCGAGGCCGAATGCATCGGCTGCACCAAGTGCATCCAGGCCTGCCCGGTGGACGCCATCGTCGGCGCGGCGAAGCTCATGCACAGCGTATTGATCGACGAATGCACCGGCTGCGACCTCTGTGTGGCGCCCTGCCCGGTGGATTGCATCGACATGCTGCAGTTGCCCATGGCCCGAGTGCTGCCCATTGTCGGCGGCCTGGCCAGCAGCCCCGAGCAGTTGCAGGCTCGCACCGCCAAACGCGATCACGCCCGGCGCCGCTTCGAGCAGCGCAATGATCGCTTGCAGCGCGAAGAGGCCCGGCGCCTGGCCGAACGTCAGGCCAGGGCCCAGCGCGCCACCCAGGCCAGCGACGCCAGCCAGGATCCGGTTCAGTCGGCTATCGAGCGGGTCCGCGCACAGAAAGCCGCGGCGGCCGATGCCGCCTTGAAAAAGGCCAAGATCGAGCTGGCCATGAGTCGCGCCCAATTGCACAAATCCCTCAAGGCCTTCGGTCATCCGCCGACCTTCGAGCAGCAATCGCAGTTGATCGTCCTGCAGCGCCAGTTCGAAGTAGCGGAGCAGGCACTGGCCCAACTGGAAGCCCAGGCGCCTCCACCGACCGCGCCGGTGGCCCGGGATGCCGACCTAAAGCGAGCCAAGATCCAGTTGGCGATGCGCCGCGCCGAACTGAAAAAGGCCCAGGCCGCAGCAGCCCCCGAAGCCGAACTGCAAACCCTGGCCGCGGCCCTGGCGGCGGCCGAACAGGCGCTGCACGCCGCGGAAGACGCCAGTGGCAAACCGGCACCAGTACTGGAGCGGATCGAGAAACGCCCGATCGCCCCACAACTGCGACAACTGAAGACCGAACTGGCCTACGCCCGAGCCGAACTGAGCAAACTGCAACGCCAGACCGATACCAGCAGCGAACAACTGGCCCAGGCCCAAGCCCGCCTGAGCGAAGCCGAGCGCCAGGTAAACGCCCATGACGTGCCCTGAAACAGTCGACCCGCGCCTGCGCCAGGCCATGCAGCGCGTGCTGCTGGCCACGCTGCCGGGGCTGCTGGTACTGCTGTGGTTGTATGCCTGGGGGCCACTGCTGAATCTACTGCTGGCAGCCAGTGGGGCCCTGGCCATGGAAGCCTTGGTGCTGTTCCTGCGGCGGCGTCCCCTGCAACCTGCCCTCAGCGATGGCAGTGCGCTGGTCAGTGCCACCTTGCTGGCCCTGGCCCTGCCACCCTATTGCCCCTGGTGGCTGCCGCTGAGCGCTGCTGCCAGCGCCGTGCTCTTGGGCAAGCAGGTGTACGGCGGTGTCGGCCAGAACCCCTTCAACCCGGCGATGTTGGGTTATGCACTGGCCCTGCTGTGCTTCCCGCAATCCATGACTCACTGGCCCGCGCCCCATGCCCTGGACCTGCTCGGCGGGCTGCAGCAGGTATTCGGCCTGGGAGGCAACCCGCCCCCGGACGCCTGGGCCCAGGCCACGGCGCTGGACAGCCTGCGGATCAACAAGAGCCTGACCGTCGATGAACTCTTTGCCGGCAACCCCGCCTTCGGTCACTTCGGCGGCCGTGGTGCCGAGTGGGTCAACCTTGGATTTCTGGCTGGCGGCCTGTTTCTGCTGCAACAGCGGGTCATCGGCTGGCAAGCGCCCGTGGGCATGCTTGGCAGCCTGCTGCTGATCAGCCTGCTGTGCTGGAACGGCAGCGGCTCCGACTCCCACGGTTCGCCGCTGTTCCACCTGCTCAGCGGCGCCAGCATGCTCGGCGCGTTCTTTATCGTCACCGAGCCGGTATCCGGCCCCAAGGCCGCCAAGGCCCGACTGCTGTTTGGCGTTGGCGTTGGCCTGCTCACCTACCTGATCCGCACCTGGGGTGGCTACCCCGACGGGCTCGCATTCGCCGTGCTGCTGATGAACCTGGCGGTACCGGCCCTGGAGCGCCTGAGCTCCGAAAAACCGGGGGAGCGCCCCTCATGAAAGGGGCTCGCAGCCTGTTGCTGCTGATGCTGCTCGGCTCCCTGGGCATCGGTGCCACCCTGTGGCTGCAATATGCCGCCACTCCACGCATAGAAGCCGAACAACGGGCCTTGCAGGCACGCAAGCTGTTGGATGTGCTGCCCGCCGGCAGCTATGACAACCAGCCCCTGGACCAGCCATTGCCCTTGGCCGATGGGCAACTGAGCAACAGTCGCCTGCTCGATGGCTACCTGGCCACCCGCAATGGCCGGCCCAGCGCCGTGCTGCTGCGCAGCCAGGTCACAGGCTACGCCGGCCCCATCGAGTTGCTGATCGCTATCGACAGCCAGGGGCGCCTGTTGGGCAGCAAGACCCTCCGGCAGGATGAGACTCCGGGGCTGGGAGCACGTATCGCCAGCTGGCCCAATGCCTGGCTCCAGGGGTTTTCAGGAAAATCCCGCAATGATCCGGGCGACAGCGCCTGGGCCTTGAAAAAGGACAACGGGCAGTTCGATCAGATTGCCGGCGCCACCATCACTTCCCGTGCGGTGATCAGTGCCTTGCATGATGCCTTGCGCTACTTCGACGAACACCGCGGACAACTGCTCCCTGGAACGCCTCATGAATAAGCCGCTGTCATTGCCGGGGCTGCTGATGCTGCCACCCCTGATCGGGGCTACGGACTCCTGGGTCAAGGCAATCGGCCTGGCCCTGGCCTGGGTATTGCTGATCGGCCTCTACGGCGCCGGCATGCGCTTGCTGCGTCCGCCCATCGAGGCCCGCCACCACTGGCTGGCCAGCCTGCTGCTCAGCGCCAGCCTCGGCAGTTGCCTGTGGCTGGCGCTGCAGGCCTGGAGTTATGAGCTGCACCAGCAATTGAGCCTGTACCTGGGCCTGCTGCCCCTGCAATGCGTGGTACTGGAACAGGCGGGCTTCTTCCAGCACCGCAACCGACTGCGCCTGGCCGGCGCTTTCTGTGTGGCCCTGATCGGCCTGGGTGCCCTGCGCGAGCTGCTGGGCGCTGGTACGCTGGGCAGCCATCTGGGCTGGCTTGTCGGCCAGCCGGATGCAGGCAATGGCTGGGTCGTGCTGCCACATGGGGGGCTACGCCTGCTGACCCTCGCCCCCGGCGGTTTTATCCTGCTGGGTGCGCTGCTGGCCGCAAAACGAGCCTGGGCCGGCTCCTGGACCTTAAACCGACCGCCTTCGAGGAAATGAATCACCCATGAATGCCGCCAAACGCCTGGAAATCTTTCGCCGGCTACACGAAGACAACCCCGAACCGAAAACCGAGCTGGCCTATTCCTCGCCGTTCGAGCTGCTGATCGCGGTGATTCTCTCGGCGCAATCGACCGACGTCGGGGTCAACAAGGCGACTGCCAGGCTCTTCCCCGTAGCCAATACCCCAGCGGCAATCTACGCCCTGGGTGTCGAAGGCCTGTCCGAATACATCAAGACCATCGGCCTGTACAACAGCAAGGCCAAGAACGTCATCGAGACCTGCCGCCTGCTGGTGGAACGCCATAACAGCGAAGTGCCACAGACCCGGGAAGAGCTGGAGGCTCTGCCCGGGGTGGGCCGCAAGACCGCCAACGTGGTCCTCAACACCGCTTTCCGGCAACTGACCATGGCGGTGGACACCCATATCTTCCGGGTCAGCAACCGAACCGGGCTGGCCCCGGGAAAGAACGTGGTCGAGGTCGAAAAGAAACTCATGAAGTTCGTGCCCAAGGAGTTTCTGCTGGACTCCCATCACTGGCTGATCCTTCACGGCCGCTACGTTTGCCTGGCACGCAAGCCACGCTGTGGCAGCTGTCGAATCGAAGACCTGTGCGAATACAAGCAAAAGACTTCCGACGATTGAGCAAGCATTGATTTTGCCGATAGATCGATTGAAAAAATCTTTTTTACCCGCCAGGAGAATATCGATATAAGGAGCGCCAATGGCAGTCCTAGCCTGGAGTCGACCTTATGAGTACTGGCAAAGAACAACTGGACGTAGAAGACGATTTCGTCGCAGCTGAAACAGATGACGCAGAACCGGTGGTCGAAGTAGCGAAAACCAATCTGAGCAAGCGCCGGACCATCGACAATCTCCTCGAGGAACGGCGCCTGCAAAAACAGTTGGCCGATTACGACTTTGACCTCTAGTCACAAAAGAACCTCCCCATGGAGGTTTTTTTGTACCTGTGCCCAGCCGCAAATCTGGCCGGTCAGCCTCCCCCACTGACCGGCTGCGTCGGCACTCAAGCGAGCCCATCCAGCAACACCGTCTCAATGCGCACGTGCTCTAAAGGCTCATATCAACCGATGCCGTTGAGCGAACTCGATCAGATCAACCAGTGAACGAGCATTGAGCTTGGCCAGCAACCGGCGCTTGTAGGTACTGATGGTCTTGTTGCTCAAGCACAACCCCTCGGCAATTTCCTTGTTACTCATGCCGTTGGTGAGTTGTTTCAATACGATCAATTCGCGCCCTGAAAGCAGCTCGATCATCTGCTGCTCACTGCTGATGCCCTGGCTTGAGCGAAAAGTATGCAAGGCCTCGTTGGGGAAGTAGCTGTATCCCGCAAGCACCGCACGCACGGCACTCAACAGCTCGGTGATGTCCTGCTGCTTGCACACATAACCGGCAGCACCGGCCTGCATGCAGCGCATGGAGAAAGGCCCAGGAACTTGCAGGGTCAATACCAGAATCTTGATCGACATACCCCTGGACATCAGCCGGTTTATAACTTCGAGCCCATCAAGTTGCGGAATTCCAATATCCAGAATCAAGATGTCTGGAACATATTCAAGAGCCAACTTCAATGCATCCGTGCCGTTATCTGCTTCCGCTACTACTTCAAGGCCATGGCGCTCCATCAACATGCGCACAGCCAAACGGACAACAGGGTGATCATCCACGATCAATACTCTTTTCATAGGTCCATCTCAGTCCTGAGAGTTTTTTTAGAGCCCGCACAATACCCCAGAGAATTGACTCTGACACCGTGCTACAGAGGGCTACGACCTTACGAGGACGATCCTTACAAACAATACCGAATTGCCTTACAAAACGACCTAGATAAAAGTGGTTCAATATCCAAACCGCCTAGGATCAATCGTCAAATCAGCTACTTTTCGTACTAATAAAACTCCAACCTACAAGCACTCTCAGTAGCGGTACTTGGTACTTCGCCCATCAAGAAGTGGCTCACCTTGCCCAACAGACATTTGCTGATCTGAATTAGGCCCCGACGCTCACTGCAATTATCCAGGGCAAAAAAAGCCCCGCTTATCGCGGGGCTTTCTTCAACCACTCAAAGCATCAGACCAGGGTCCGACCCTTGTTCGCGGCAATGCGCATGCGCAGGGCGTTGAGCTTGATGAAGCCAGCTGCGTCCGCCTGGTTGTAGGCACCGCCGTCCTCTTCGAAGGTAGCGATGTTGGCGTCGAACAGCGACTCGTCAGACTTGCGACCGGTCACGATCACGTTGCCCTTGTACAGCTTCAGGCGTACCACGCCATTCACGTGGGCCTGGGAGGCGTCGATCATCTGTTGCAGCATCAGACGCTCAGGGCTCCACCAGTAGCCGGTGTAGATCAGGCTGGCGTACTTGGGCATCAGCTCGTCTTTGAGGTGGGCCACTTCGCGGTCCAGGGTGATGGACTCGATGGCGCGGTGAGCACGCAGCATGATGGTGCCGCCAGGTGTCTCGTAGCAGCCGCGGGACTTCATGCCCACGTAACGGTTCTCGACGATGTCCAGACGACCGATACCGTGTTCGCCACCAATGCGGTTCAGGGTCGCCAGCACGGTAGCCGGGGTCATCTCGACGCCGTCCAGTGCCACGATATCGCCGTTGCGGTAGGTCAGTTCCAGGTATTGCGGGGTATCTGGGGCCTTCTCCGGGGAGACAGTCCAGCGCCACATGTCTTCTTCGTGCTCGGTCCAGGTGTCTTCCAGCACGCCACCTTCATAGGAGATGTGCAGCAGGTTGGCATCCATCGAGTACGGGGATTTCTTCTTGCCGTGACGCTCGATCGGGATCCCGTGCTTCTCGGCGTAGTCCATCAGCTTCTCGCGGGACAGCAGGTCCCACTCGCGCCAAGGGGCAATCACCTTCACACCCGGCTTGAGGGCGTAGGCGCCCAGTTCGAAACGCACCTGATCGTTGCCCTTGCCGGTGGCGCCATGGGAAATGGCGTCGGCGCCGGTTTCGTTGGCGATTTCGATCAGGCGCTTGGCGATCAACGGACGAGCGATGGAAGTACCCAGCAGGTACTCGCCTTCGTAGACGGTGTTGGCGCGGAACATCGGGAAGACGAAATCACGCACGAACTCTTCGCGCAGATCGTCGATGTAGATCTCTTTGACGCCCATGGCTTGCGCCTTGGCGCGGGCCGGCTCGACCTCTTCGCCTTGGCCCAGGTCAGCAGTGAAAGTCACTACTTCACAGTTGTAAGTATCCTGCAGCCACTTGAGGATCACCGAAGTGTCCAGGCCGCCCGAATACGCCAGAACGACCTTGTTAACGTCCGCCATGCCATCACTCCACGGGGTTGTACGGAAAGCCGCCAAGTCTACCGATCCACGCGGATAATTTACAGAGGCGCGACAGCTTATGACGACCAAGCGACAGATTATGTCGAGCGAGCGACGACGACAGCCGTATCAGGAAGTCGCCGCTGCGCTGGATCCGGAAGCCGCCTGAGGCGCTGGGGCCGGCTTTTCGGCAGGAGCGACCCGCTCCAGATGCACATTGACCCGCCGGTTCTTCGCCCGGTTGGCCGCATTGGTGTTGGGGGCCAGGGGATAGCGCTCGCCATGGAAGCGCACCACGATCTGGTTTTCCGCCAGGCCATTGGCCTTGAAGAACTCCATGACCGCCAGCGCACGACGGCGCGACAGGTCACGGTTGGTCAGGCGGTTGCCACTGTTATCAGAGTGCCCGTCCAATTCGACATGATTGACCGTGGGGTCGGCCTTGATGAAGTCCACCATCACTTGCAGCTTGGCCTTGGCCCGGGCGTCCAGGTCGATGCCCCCCCCGGGGAAACCGATCTCAGCCTGCTTGACCTGTTCATAGTTCATCGGCAACAGCTTGGCCATGCAGCTTTGATAGTCGCCGTAGGCCTTGCTGAACTTCACCGGCAACAGGCGTACCTCGGACACTCCGCCTTCGCGGGAGAAGTGCCGGACCACCGGGCTGCGCCCCTCCAGCAAACCGACGATCAGACGTCCGGCCTGCATCTGGTTGCTGTTGAACAGCACCCCATCGGTACCGGCCTTGACCGCCCCGAGGTTGATGTCGCCACGCCCCGGCTGCCAGGGGGCGGCGGCCGCAAGCAGGGTCGCGGAACCACCGGCCTGCATGGGGTTGAAACTCTTGAGGCGGAAAATCGCCTGCTCGCCGGCGCGACGAACGAATTCGCCGGAACCGAAATCGGTAACCGGTTGGATCAGGCGGCACTCGAACTTGTCACCTTCGACCGTCCACTCAATGCTCTCCAGGCGAGTCTGGAAAGTGAGAGCCATCGCGGGCAGGCTGGCAAACACACTGAGCAAGGCTAGATAACGCTGGCGCACGGGAGGCTCCACTGACGTGTACAACAGAAAAATCGACAGGCGTTAATACGCCATACCTTCGGGATATCGGTTGCTCGTCGCAAAACTTGATAGCGAGTGCCTGGAAGAGTCTTTTCCGGTAGCATTCCCCCGAGTTTTACCCGCCTGGAACCTCCAATGTCCGACCGCCTGACCCTGCTGCGTCCCGACGACTGGCATATTCATCTTCGCGATGGGGCCGTGTTGCCCAATACAGTCGCAGATGTCGCGCGCACCTTTGGCCGCGCCATCATCATGCCCAACCTGGTACCTCCGGTGCGCAACGCCGCGGAAGCCGACGCCTATCGCCAGCGCATTCTAGCTGCGCGCCCGGCCGGCAGCCGCTTCGAGCCACTGATGGTGCTCTACCTGACCGACCGTACCCAGCCGGAGGAAATCCGCGCGGCCAAGGCCTGCGGTTTCGTCCACGCCGCCAAGCTGTACCCGGCCGGCGCGACCACCAACTCGGATTCGGGCGTGACCAGCATCGACAAGATTTTCCCGGTGCTTGAAGCCATGGCCGAAGTCGGCCTGCCGCTGTTGATCCACGGCGAGGTAACCCGCGGCGACGTCGACGTCTTCGACCGCGAGAAAATCTTCATCGACGAGCACATGCGGCGTGTGGTTGAACGCTTCCCCAGCCTGAAAGTGGTGTTCGAACACATCACCACCGCTGAAGCCGTGCAGTTCGTCAAGGAGGCTTCGGCCAACGTTGGCGCAACCATCACCGCGCACCACCTGCTGTACAACCGCAACCACATGCTGGTGGGCGGTATACGTCCGCACTTCTATTGCCTGCCGATCCTCAAGCGCAACACCCACCAGGAAGCCCTGCTGGATGCGGCCACCAGCGGCAACGCGAAGTTCTTCCTCGGCACCGACTCGGCACCTCACGCCCAGCACGCCAAGGAAGCCGCTTGCGGTTGCGCCGGCTGCTACAGCGCCTACGCCGCCATCGAGCTGTACGCCGAAGCGTTCGAACAACGCAATGCCCTGGATCAGCTGGAAGCTTTCGCCAGCCTCAACGGCCCGCGCTTCTACGGCCTGCCGGCCAACACCGACAGCATCACCCTGGTCCGTGAAGAATGGACCGCTCCTGCCAGCCTGCCGTTTGGCGAGCTGACTGTCATTCCGCTGCGCGCCGGTGAAAAACTGCGCTGGCGCCTGCTGGAGGATCACTCGTGAGTGACGACCATTTCGACGACGAACAAGAAGGTAGCAGCGGCGGTCCTCGCCATCCGATGGCGGCACGCTTTCGCGGTTACCTGCCGGTAGTCGTCGATGTTGAAACCGGTGGCTTCAACTCGGCCACCGACGCCCTGCTGGAAATTGCCGCAACCACCATCGGCATGGACGAAAAAGGCTTCGTGTTCCCCGAACACACCTACTTCTTCCGGGTCGAGCCTTTCGAAGGCGCGAACATCGAAGCTGCAGCCCTGGAATTCACCGGGATCAAGCTTGACCATCCCCTGCGCATGGCTGTGAGCGAAGAAACCGCCCTCACCGATATTTTCCGCGGGGTGCGCAAGGCACTGAAGGCCAATGGCTGCAAGCGCGCCATCCTGGTAGGCCACAACAGCAGCTTCGACCTGGGCTTCCTGAATGCCGCCGTGGCGCGCCTGGACATGAAGCGCAATCCGTTCCACCCGTTCTCCAGCTTCGATACCGCCACTCTGGCTGGCCTGGCATACGGCCAGACCGTGCTGGCCAAGGCCTGTCAGAGCGCAGACATCGACTTCGACGGTCGCGAGGCCCACTCGGCTCGCTACGACACCGAGAAGACCGCCGAGCTGTTCTGCGGCATCGTCAACCGCTGGAAACAGATGGGCGGCTGGCAGGATTTCGACGACTGAATAGTCGCTTTCCTTTGCCCCATAAAAAAACCGGCCCTAAGGCCGGTTTTTTTTATGCGTGACGCCAAGCCTTACAGCTTGCCGGCGTTCTCGCTCAGGTAAGCAGCAACGCCTTCTGGCGAAGCGGTCATGCCCTTGTCGCCTTTCTTCCAGTTGGCAGGGCAGACTTCGCCGTGCTCTTCGTGGAACTGCAGAGCGTCGACCAGACGGATCAGCTCTTCCATGTTGCGGCCCAGTGGCAGGTCGTTGACGATCTGCGAGCGGACAACGCCTTTGTCGTCGATCAGGAACGCGCCACGGAAAGCCACGCCGCCTTCGGACTCAACGTCGTAGGCCTTGGCGATTTCGTGCTTCATGTCAGCAGCCATGATGTATTGAACCTGACCGATGCCGCCGGCATTGATCGGGGTGTTACGCCAGGCGTTGTGAGTGAAGTGCGAGTCGATGGACACAGCGATCACTTCAACGTTGCGTGCCTTGAAGTCGGCCATGCGGTGGTCCAGAGCGATCAGCTCGGACGGGCACACGAAGGTGAAGTCCAGTGGGTAGAAGAACACCAGGCCGTATTTGCCTTTGATGGCCGAGGACAGGGTGAAGCTGTCGACGATTTCGCCATTGCCGAGAACGGCCGGAACGGTGAAGTCAGGGGCTTGTTTGCCTACGAGTACGCTCATTGGATATCTCCTGGTGTGGACGTAGTAATGAAGAAGAAGGGTTGGCCCCGAGCCTGCCATGCTGATGCGACAGCCCCGTGACGTGCGCCCTCTTCGCAAGGACCGACCATCATACACGGCGTTTTTAAGCTGTCCTTAGTGGTTTTTCCTCTGGCCGGCCTCCAACGCGAAAAATGCGAATGATCTGTCATTAATGCCAAGAAAAGCCGTTCGTCACTCAAGCAAGAATCAGCAACAAAGGGCGTCGAAACCACTTTGACAATCATTCTCGTTAACATTAAGATCCATCGCAATTGAGCCCTAACCAGCGACGGTTCTCATCTTATGTATGTCTGCCTCTGCACCGGTGTCACCGACGGACAAATTCGCGAAGCGATCTACGAAGGTTGCTGCAGCTACCGCGAAGTACGCCAGGCCACCGGCGTTGCCAGCCAGTGCGGCAAATGTGCCTGCCTGGCCAAGCAAGTGGTTCGCGAAACCCTGACCGAATTGCAGAGCAGCCAAGCGGCAATCCCCTACCCTGTGGAATTTAATGTCGCCTGATTTAATCAATAATTAGCGGCGTTACAAACAACCGGACCTGGCGTCCGGTTTTTTTATGCCTGTAATTCAATCGCTTAGAGACAAAACGCGGAACACAAACATTCTTATTCCGATTAATTTTCATATATTATTCAATAACTTAGGTTTGACAGTAATGTTCATGCAGCTCAGACTCTGCCCATGTTCCACTAAATACAGGGCAGGACCCCATCATGAAAGGCGACATTACAGTCATCCAGCATCTCAATAAAATCCTTGCCAATGAACTGGTCGCGATCAATCAGTACTTCCTGCATGCGCGCATGTATGAAGATTGGGGCCTGAACAAGCTGGGCAAGCACGAGTACCACGAGTCCATCGACGAGATGAAGCATGCGGACAAGCTGATCAAGCGCATCCTCTTCCTCGAAGGCCTGCCCAATGTCCAGGACCTGGGCAAGTTGCATATCGGTGAGCACACCAAGGAAATGCTCGAATGCGACCTGCGTATCGAGCGCACCGGCCATGCCGACCTCAAGGCCGCGATCGCCCATTGCGAATCGGTTGGTGACTTCGGCAGCCGTGAACTGCTGGAAGATATTCTGGAATCCGAAGAAGAGCATATCGACTGGCTGGAAACCCAATTGGGCCTGATCGATAAAGTGGGTATCGAGAACTATCTGCAATCGCAAATGGGTGACGAGTAACTCAACTCGTAATACCCGAAGAATAAAAAAGCCCCGCTTCTCTTATGAGAGCGGGGCTTTTTTTATTACGCGGATATGTTCACGTAACAAACCGGAGCAGAGTGCTTGCCGCAAGTTTCCGAGAATCACACGAGTAGCATGTCGATTCCCGGAAACCCTCGCGAGCAGGCGCGCTTTTACGCTTCGGTCTTGGCAGCGGCTTTTTCGGCAGCGGCCTTGATCAGGCTCTGCAATTCACCGTTGGCGAACATTTCAGCCATGATGTCGCTGCCGCCGACCAGCTCACCGGCCACCCACAGTTGTGGGAAGGTTGGCCAATTGGCGTACTTGGGCAGGTTGGCGCGAATTTCCGGGTTCTGCAGGATGTCCACGTAAGCGAACTTCTCACCACAGCCCATTACGGCCTGAGCGGCTTTGGCAGAGAAGCCGCACTGCGGGGCATTCGGCGAGCCTTTCATGTAAAGCAGAATGGTGTTGTTGGCAATCTGCTCTTTAATAGTTTCGATGATATCCATGGAACACCTCGGCTGAACTTTCCGACTCTGTTGTCGGCACGGTGGCGCATTGTAACGGAATCCTGAGCACCCTGCTCGGCCTCTCCGACAGACATCTCAGGCCGCCTGCACCCTGACCGGCACCCCGTTCAACGCCGCATTTCCCGACAGCACATCGAGCTGGCGCTCGTCGGTCAGGTCATTGGCGCTGCAACCCGGCTGCTCCGTGGCTATGTTCATCTGCACGCCCGGACGCCCATGCCCCCAGCCATGGGGCAGGCTCACCACCCCCGGCATCATCTCGGCACTGGCCAGCACCTCGACTTCCACCGCGCCGACCCGTGAACTGATGCGTACCCGTTGACCGTCCTGCAAACCCCGGTGAGCCAGATCCTGCGGATGCATCAGCAGTTGGTGACGAGGCTTGCCCTTCACCAGGCGGTGATAGTTGTGCATCCAGGAGTTGTTACTGCGCACATGCCTGCGGCCGATCAACAACAGTTCCCCCTCCTGCGGCGCCTTCAGGGCAGCAAAGCGCTCCAGGTCGGCCATGATCGCCGGCGGCGCAGCCTGGACCCGCCGGTTTTCGGTTTTCAGGCGCCCGGCCAGATTCGGCTGCAGCGGCCCCAGATCGATGCCATGGGGATGCTCGGCCAGCGTCGCCAATGACAGCTTGAACGGCGAGGCGTCGCCATAAGGCCCGGCACGCAGCCCCATATCAATCATTTGCGCCGGCGCGATGGTCGGCTTGAGCGAGCTTTCGGTGCGCTCGGCAAAGGCCTTGGCCAGGCCGACGAAGATCTCCCAGTCGTGCAGTGCACCTTCGGGCTTGGGCAGGATCGCCCGGTTGAAACGGCTGACATTGCGCACCGCGAACAGATTGAACGTGGTGTCGTAGTGATCATTTTCCAGGGCCGAGGTGGACGGCAGGATCAAGTCGGCATAGCGCGTGGTTTCGTTGATGTACAGGTCGATGCTGAGCATGAACTCCAAGCCATCCAGCGCCTGCTCCAGCTGCCGGCCATTGGGCGTGGACAGCACCGGGTTGCCCGCCACCGTGATCAGCGCCCGTACCTGCCCCTCCCCTTCGGTGAGCATCTCTTCTGCCAGGGCCGACACCGGCAACTCGCCGCCGTATTCCGGAAGCCCGGAAACCCGGCTCTGCCAGGCATTGAAGTGGCCGCCCGAAGTCGCCGCTACCAGATCCACCGCGGGGCTGGTACACAAGGCGCCACCCACGCGGTCGAGGTTACCGGTGACCAGGTTGAGCAATTGCAGCAACCAATGGCACAGCGTGCCGAAGGCCTGGGTCGAGACGCCCATGCGCCCGTAGCAGACCGCTCTGTCGGCCGAGGCGAAATCCCTGGCCAGTTGGCGGATCTGTGGCGCCGCAATGGCGCACAGGGGGCTCATCGCCTCCGCCGTGAACCGGGATATGGCCTGGCGCACCTCGGCCAGCCCATCCACCTGCAAGTGACTGTCGCGGGTCGGCCCCTCTTCGAAGATGCTGTTGAGCAGGCCAAACAGCAGCGCGACATCGCCCCCCGGGCGGACAAACAGATGCTGGTCGGCCATGGCCGCGGTTTCGCTGCGCCGCGGATCGACCACCACTACCTTGCCGCCACGGGCCTGGATCGCTTTCAGGCGCTTTTCCACATCCGGAACGGTCATGATGCTGCCGTTGGACGCCAGGGGATTGCCACCAAGAATCAACATGAAATCGGTGTGATCGATATCCGGAATCGGCAACAGCAAGCCGTGGCCATACATCAGGTAGCTGGTCAGGTGCTGAGGCAATTGGTCGACCGAGGTGGCCGAGAAGCGATTGCGCGTCCTGAGCTGGCCGAGAAAGTAGTTGCTGTGGGTCATCAGCCCATAGTTGTGCACGCTGGGATTGCCCTGGTAGGTCGCCACCGCGTTGTTGCCATGACGCTGCTGAATGCTCGCCAGCCGCTCGGCCACCAGGGCAAAGGCCTCGTCCCATTCGATCGGTTGCCACTCATTGCCAACCCGGCGCACCGGCTGGCGCAGGCGGTCCGGGTCATTCTGGATATCCTGCAAGGCCACGGCCTTGGGGCAGATATGACCGCGGCTGAAACTGTCCTGAGGATCGCCCTTGATCGAGCTGATGCGCGGAGCACTGCCGTCTTCTTCGGTGATTTCCAGGGTCAGGCCACAGATGGCCTCACACAGGTGGCAGGCACGGTGATGGAGAGTCTTGGTCATGGCCAGTCTCTATTGTTTGAGAGCACAGCGTATTCGCTTGCCGGAAGCAAAAACTATGGGCGCTCCCCTGACAGGACACCAGTGACGTTCGTCCCATGAATTCACGGCCATCAGCCCCGGCCATGATCGGCGCCTTCAGTTGGAGGGCAACCGTGGCGGCCCATCCGCTGAGACGTGGGTGGCTGAATCCACGGCCTCCCGCTCTCCATAGCCACCCGAGAGTTGTGCGAGCAATCGCCAATGCTCGTCCAGGCCTGCACTGAGGCTCATCATCCGGTCGATCATCTTGCGCGCGGCCGCTCGGGTCACCGGATCTTCACTGCGCAGCAGCTCGAAGGAAAACGCCGTCACCGAAGCTGTCATGTCGGTGAGTGCCCGGGCCGTGAGCCCCAAGAGCGTCATCAGTTGTTGCTCCCTGGATTCCATCGTTCACCCGTCCCTGCCACTGATTCGCCTTTATAACCTCAGCACTTTGCATTAGGAAATGTTTCAGGCTGCCAGCCCGCGGATTATCCGGGACGCAGCCCCCGCCCTCCAGGTCAGAAAACGACTGCATGGGCATCACCCGCGCCGCGCTCGATTGCCAAGGCGCGCCGGGGCAGTGTACAAATGCCCGGCTGCTGTCTGGAAACTGGTCTCAAAAGTGCCAGCGCATTCGCGTCCTGGCCTCTCATGCCCATAATCGCCGTAGCACTACTATTGGTAAGACGCGACATTTAATTATAAGATCGCGCCTTCCCCTATTTCGTCGCCCCGTGCGGCTTTCGCCGCAGGTCCAGCCCGTTGTTCGACTAAACAAGGCTTTGAGAATCTGCGGTCCGTTGCAAAAAGGTAGTTAATGATGAGCGCAAGGCACTTTCTCTCCCTGATGGATTGCACGCCCGAAGAGCTGGTCAGTGTGATTCGTCGAGGCATCGAGCTGAAGGACCTGCGTAACCGCGGCGTACTCTTCGAGCCCTTGAAAAATCGTGTGCTTGGCATGATTTTCGAGAAGTCGTCGACCCGAACCCGACTGTCCTTCGAAGCCGGCATGATCCAACTGGGCGGCCAGGCCATCTTCCTTTCGCCACGGGACACTCAACTGGGGCGCGGCGAGCCCATCGGCGACTGCGCCATCGTCATGTCGCGCATGCTCGATGCGGTGATGATCCGCACCTTTGCCCACAGCACCCTGACCGAGTTTGCGGCCAACTCCCGCGTACCGGTGATCAACGGCCTGTCCGATGACCTGCACCCCTGCCAACTGCTGGCTGACATGCAGACGTTCCTCGAGCATCGCGGCTCGATCCAGGGCAAGACCGTGGCCTGGATCGGCGACGGCAACAACATGTGCAACAGCTATATAGAAGCGGCCATCCAGTTCGACTTCCAACTGCGCATCGCCTGCCCCGAAGGGTACGAGCCCAACGCGGATTTCGTAGCCCAGGCCGGCGACCGCGTGACCATCGTCCGCGACCCTCGCGAAGCCGTGCGTGGCGCCCACCTGGTGAGCACCGATGTCTGGACCTCCATGGGCCAGGAAGAGGAGACCTCCAAGCGCCTGCAACTGTTCGCGCCCTTCCAGGTCAACCGTGCACTGCTGGACCTGGCCGCCGAGGACGTTCTGTTCATGCATTGCCTGCCCGCCCACCGCGGTGAAGAAATCAGCCTCGACCTGCTGGACGACCCGCGTTCGGTGGCCTGGGACCAGGCGGAAAACCGCCTCCACGCACAAAAGGCCCTGCTCGAATTCCTCGTCGAGCCGGCGTACCACCACGCATGAGCCAGCCCTTGCTACTGAACCTGCGCAACCTCGCTTGCGGCTACCAGGACCAACGCGTGGTGCAGAACCTCAACCTGCACCTCAATGCCGGGGATATCGGCTGCCTGCTGGGCTCATCCGGCTGCGGCAAGACCACCACCCTGCGCGCCATCGCCGGGTTCGAGCCGGTGCATGAGGGGGAAATCCAGCTGGCGGGCGAGACCATCTCCAGCGCCGGTTTCACCCTGGCGCCGGAGAAACGCCGGATCGGCATGGTGTTCCAGGACTACGCCCTGTTCCCGCACCTGAGCGTGGCCGACAACATTGCCTTCGGCATTCGTAAACACCCGCAGAAAGAGCGGGTGGTGGCCGAACTGCTGGAGCTGGTGAACCTGAAGAACCTCGGCCAGCGCTTTCCCCACGAACTGTCCGGTGGCCAGCAACAACGGGTGGCCCTGGCTCGTGCCCTGGCTCCCGAACCACAACTGCTGCTGCTCGACGAGCCCTTCTCCAACCTCGACGGCGAACTGCGACGCAAGCTCAGCCACGAGGTGCGTGACATCCTCAAGGCCCGTGGCACCAGTGCGATCCTGGTTACTCACGACCAGGAAGAAGCCTTTGCCGTGAGCGATCAGGTAGGGGTATTCAAGGAAGGCCGCCTGGAGCAGTGGGACACACCGTACAACCTCTACCACGAACCCCAGACGCCCTTCGTCGCCAGCTTCATCGGTCAGGGCTACTTCATTCGCGGCCAGTTGAGCAGCCCGGAATCGGTACAGACCGAACTCGGCTTGCTGCAGGGCAACCGTGCCTACACCTGGCCAACCGGCGGTGCGGTGGATGTGCTGTTGCGTCCGGACGACATCGTCCACGCCCCCGACAGCGCCTTGAAAGCCCGCGTCGTGGGCAAGACGTTCCTCGGCGCCTCGACCCTGTATCGCCTGCAACTGCCCACCGGCAGCCAGCTGGAATCGATCTTTCCGAGCCACGCCGATCATCAGGTCGGCGCCGACGTGGGTATCCGGGTCGCGGCGGAACACCTGGTGCTGTTCCAGGCCTCGGGCAGTACCGCAGCGCAGATCCCGCAAAGCGACTCAGGGGTGCGCCGCTACAGCAGCGCGCATTGAGCCGTCTTCGCTGGCAAGCCAGCTCCTACGACAGCGCACTGTAGGAGCCGGCTTGCCGGCGAAACACCCAGCACAGTCATTGCAGATGCAACTGCCCACTGGCAATCAGCCGGGCATGCCCACCGATCTTCACCCGCCCACCTTCCAGACGACAAAACAATGCGCCACCTCGGGCGGAGCACTGGTAGGCGCTCAACTGCGGCTTATCCAACCGCTTCGCCCAGTAAGGCGCCAGGCAGCAATGGGTGGATCCGGTCACCGGGTCCTCATCGATACCGATGGCGGGGGCAAAATAGCGCGAGACAAAGTCGTGCTGCTCCCCGCGCGCAGTCACGATCACCCCGGGCCAGGGCAGTTTCGCCAGCGCCGTCATATCCGGCCGGCACTCACGCACCGCCTGCTCCGACTCCAGCACGGCCAATAGTTCGTTGGCCCCCAGCAATTCGACGACCTCAACCCCCAGCGCTTGCGCCACCGCCTCCCGCCCTGCCTGGCTGCTCGGGCTGCGCAGCGGGAAATCCAGCCACAACAGGCCCTCTTCAAGGGTGACACTCAGGGGCCCGGACTGGCTGAGAAAGTCGATACGCTGCGCGGTCTGGCCATGAACCTCGAACAACACATAGGCGCTGGCCAAGGTTGCATGCCCACACAACGGCACTTCCGTCACCGGGGTGAACCAGCGAATCCGCCAGCCCTGGGCCTCACGCACCACAAAAGCGGTTTCTGCCAGATTGTGCTCGGCGGCAATCTGCTGCATCAGCCTGTCATCGAGCCAGGACTCAAGCCGGTAAACCATGGCCGGATTACCCGCGAACGGGCGCTCGCTGAACGCATCGACCTGATGAAACTCAAGCTGCATATCCCTTCTCCGTGAATAACTGGCCACCAGCATGGGCCCTGGCCCCCAACGGGCGACAGACACAGAAGACGGGATTTTCCTGCATACAGCAGCGGCCCTGGCCGCAGCCGTTGCGACTCAAGGACGACCGATATCGGCGAACCTGGCCTGGGTATGCTCGGCCAGTACCGCCGGCGCCAGCTCGACTTCCAGGCCACGGCGCCCGGCACTGACAAAAATGCTGGCGAACGGCTGCGCACTGTTATCGATGAAGGTCCGCAGGCGCTTCTTCTGCCCCAGCGGGCTGATGCCTCCCAGCAGGTACCCCGTGGCGCGCTGGGCGGCAGCCGGGTCGGCCATTTCAGCCTTTTTCACGCCCGCTGCGTGGGCCAGGGCCTTCAGGTCAAGACTTCCGACGACCGGCACCACCGCCACCAGCAGCTCACCCTTTTCACTGCTGGCAAGCAAGGTCTTGAACACCTGCGCTGGATCAAGATCAAGTTTCTCCGCGGCCTCCAGGCCATAGGAGGCGGCCTTGGGGTCATGTTCGTAACTGTGGATGCGATGTTCGGCGCGAACTTTTTTCAGCAGGTCCAGTGCAGGGGTCATGGCAGCTCCAGGCGAGGAATGAAAAGGCAAAACCAAGCGCGCGAATTTTAGGTCATTCACCAGCAAAAGGCTCTATTCCAAGCCTTGATAACCGGCCCGTGTGCCTACGAAAGCAACCATGCCTGTCGTTCCCGCGACTATGCCCCGGAATCATTCATTTGATTGATATCTATAAAATGACCATCCGTTCACTTTCGACCTTTGACAGCGGTGTTTCTTGTCTATATTTTTTCGTTTCTGAATATCATGCGGTAGATCCAAGGTTGTACCCAGTAGCAAGGCGAGGTCGGAATGGGGATTCCGCCTTCGTTTGAAGTCGCGCTCCATGCCTTTTGCAGCAGCGCCAGACAACAACAAAAATCGAGGTTCACATGACAACTGCTCTGCAACAACCGTCGCTATCGGGCCAATGCATCGCCGAGTTTCTGGGTACTGCGCTGTTGATCTTCTTCGGCACCGGCTGTGTCGCCGCGCTCAAGGTCGCGGGGGCCAGCTTCGGCCTATGGGAAATCAGCATCATCTGGGGGATCGGCGTGAGCATGGCGATCTACCTGACCGCCGGAGTTTCCGGCGCGCACCTGAACCCGGCCGTGAGCATCGCCCTGTGCCTGTTCGCCGATTTTGAAAAGCGCAAACTGCCGTTCTACATCCTCGCCCAGATCGCTGGCGCCTTCTGCGCGGCGCTGTTGGTTTACACGCTGTACAGCAACCTGTTCTTCGATTTCGAACAAACCCACCAGATGGTCCGTGGCTCCCAGGCCAGCCTGGAACTGGCCTCGGTGTTCTCCACCTTCCCCAACCCGGCGCTGTCCACTGCCCAGGCGTTCCTAGTGGAGTTGGTGATCACCGCCATCCTGATGGGAGTGATCATGTCCCTGACCGATGACAACAATGGCTTGCCGCGCGGCCCGATGGCTCCGCTGCTGATCGGCCTGCTGATTGCCGTGATCGGCAGTGCCATGGGCCCGCTGACCGGGTTTGCGATGAACCCGGCGCGGGACTTCGGGCCTAAACTGATGACGTTCGTGACCGGCTGGGGTGAAATTTCCTTCACCGGCGGCCGTGATATTCCGTATTTCCTGGTGCCAATCTTCGCTCCGATCCTCGGCGCCTGCCTGGGTGCTGCGGCCTATCGCGGCTTGATTGCCCGCCATTTGCCCAGCGCTGCTGTCGCCCCGGAGGCCGAACAGGTCACCGAAGGCAAAGTCAAAGCTTCCTGAATCCAGTGGCGCGTGATCCTGCCCAAATCGATCGCGCGCCTGTTCTCACTCCCTTATTTCGTCCAAGGCAATCGACATGACCGACATTCAGAATAAGAACTACATCATTGCCCTCGATCAGGGTACGACCAGTTCCCGGGCGATCATTTTCGATCGCGACGCCAACGTGGTCTGCACCGCCCAGCGCGAATTCGCCCAGCATTACCCTCAGGCCGGCTGGGTCGAACATGACCCGATGGAAATCTTCGCCACCCAGAGCGCGGTGATGGTCGAGGCCCTGGCACAAGCCGGCCTGCATCACGACCAGGTGGCCGCCATCGGTATCACCAACCAGCGTGAAACCACTGTGGTCTGGGACAAGAACACCGGCCGACCGATCTACAACGCCATCGTCTGGCAGTGCCGCCGCAGCACCGAGATCTGCCAGCAGCTCAAGCGCGACGGCCTGGAAGACTACATCCGCGAAACCACCGGCCTGGTGACCGACCCCTACTTCTCCGGCACCAAGCTCAAGTGGATCCTCGACAACGTCGAAGGCAGCCGCGAGCGTGCGCGCAACGGCGAGCTGCTGTTCGGCACCATCGACAGCTGGCTGATCTGGAAATTCACCGGCGGCAAGACCCACGTCACCGACTACACCAACGCCTCGCGCACCATGCTCTTCAACATCCACACCCTGGAGTGGGACGCGAAGATGCTGGAGGTGCTGGACATCCCGCGGGAAATGCTCCCGGAAGTGAAGTCCTCGTCGGAAATATATGGCCGCACCAAGAGCGGCATCGCCATCGGCGGTATCGCCGGCGACCAGCAGGCCGCGCTGTTCGGCCAGATGTGCGTCGAGCCGGGCCAGGCCAAGAACACCTACGGCACCGGCTGCTTCCTGCTGATGAACACCGGCGACAAGGCGGTTAAATCCCAGCACGGCATGCTCACCACTATCGCCTGCGGCCCCCGTGGTGAAGTGGCCTACGCCCTGGAAGGTGCAGTATTCAACGGCGGTTCCACCGTGCAGTGGCTGCGTGATGAACTGAAGATCATCAACGACGCCCACGACACCGAATACTTCGCCGGCAAGGTCAAGGACAGCAACGGCGTGTATCTGGTGCCGGCCTTCACCGGCCTGGGTGCTCCCTACTGGGACCCCTATGCCCGTGGCGCGCTGTTCGGCCTGACCCGCGGCGTGCGCGTGGACCACATCATCCGTGCCGCCCTGGAGTCCATCGCCTACCAGACCCGCGACGTGCTCGACGCCATGCAGCAGGACTCCGGCGAACGCCTCAAAGCCCTGCGGGTGGACGGCGGCGCCGTGGCCAACAACTTCCTCATGCAGTTCCAGGCCGACATCCTCGGCACCCAGGTGGAACGCCCGCAAATGCGTGAAACCACCGCCCTGGGCGCTGCCTACCTGGCGGGCCTGGCCTGCGGTTTCTGGGGCAGCCTGGAAGAACTGCGGGGCAAGGCGGTGATCGAGCGCGAGTTCGAACCACAACTGGCGGAAGCGGAAAAAGAAGGTCTGTACGCAGGCTGGAAGAAGGCCGTCAGCCGCACCCGCGACTGGGAACCCCACGACGAGGCCAAATAAGCCAAGCCGTGGATTGGTAACCGCTTGTAACTGGTAGGGAGGGGATTCCTGCGGCATCATGGGCAAATTTTGCACGGCAGCCCAAAGGAAGCCCCATGAATCTGCCTCCCCGTCAGCAGCAAATCCTCGATCTGGTTCGCGAACGCGGCTACGTCAGCATCGAGGAATTGGCCCAGCTGTTCGTCGTAACCCCGCAAACCATCCGCCGCGATATCAACCAGCTGGCGGAAGCCAATCTGCTGCGCCGCTACCACGGTGGCGCAGCCTATGACTCCAGCGTAGAAAACACCGCCTACGCCATGCGCGCCGACCAGATGCGCGACGAAAAGCAGCGCATCGGCGAAGCCGTTGCCGCGCAGATCCCCGATCACGCCTCGCTGTTCATCAATATCGGCACCACCACCGAATCCATCGCCCGGGCCCTGCTCAATCACAGCCACCTGAAGATCATCACCAACAACCTGCACGTGGCCTCGATGCTCAGCGCCAAGGATGATTTCGACGTACTGCTCACCGGCGGCAATGTGCGCCGTGACGGCGGCGTGGTAGGCCAGGCCAGTGTCGACTTCATCAACCAGTTCAAGGTCGACTTCGCCCTGGTGGGCATCAGTGGCATCGACGAGGACGGCAGCCTGCTGGACTTCGACTACCAGGAAGTGCGGGTATCCCAGGCGATCATCGCCAATGCCCGGCAGGTGATCCTGGCTGCCGACTCCAGCAAGTTCGGGCGCAACGCCATGATCCGCCTGGGGCCCATCAGCCTGATCGATTGCCTGGTCACCGACCAGCAACCGGTACCGGCCCTGACCCAACTGCTCAACCAGCACAAGATCCGCCTCGAAGTGGTCTGACTGCTCTCCCTCCTGCGGATCCGGCCGCGCTCGAACGACAAGCCTCGACGCTTCATCGCTTTCGAAATCGCCGCGGCCGATCCCGCCATCCAGCCCAAGGCAACAGCAGCGGCTACAGTTACCCGTCGACAATGTTCGAAAACTTTCCTTTAGCGCTGCTTCGATCAGTTTTTTCAATCGAAGCACGCTGGATGCGTGCATCTTTATGCGCTAGTATTTTCGAAAATGAACATTAATGTTCGAATTCAAATATCAAAGTAACACGAGGCCTGTCGATGCCCACTTCTACCTTGCCCGCGCGCCCTCTTTCCGAGGTTTACGATATCGCCGTCATTGGCGGTGGGATCAATGGTGTTGGAATTGCCGCCGATGCGGCAGGTCGCGGCCTGTCCGTGTTCCTTTGCGAAAAGGACGACCTGGCCAGCCATACCTCCTCGGCCAGCAGCAAGCTGATCCACGGCGGCCTGCGCTACCTCGAACATTACGAGTTCCGCCTGGTGCGCGAAGCCCTGGCCGAACGCGAAGTGCTGCTGGCCAAGGCCCCGCATATCGTCAAGCCCATGCGTTTCGTCCTTCCGCACCGGCCACACCTGCGCCCGGCCTGGATGATTCGCGCCGGCCTGTTCCTGTATGACCACCTGGGCAAGCGGGAAAAACTCGCCGGCTCGCGCAGCCTGAAGTTCGGTGCCGACAGCGCCCTGAAAGCCGAAATCACCAAGGGCTTCGAATACTCCGATTGCTGGGTCGACGATGCGCGCCTGGTGGTGCTCAATGCCATGGCCGCCCGCGAACACGGCGCCCATGTTCATACCCAGACCCGCTGCATCAGCGCCCGCCGCAGCAAGGGCCTGTGGCAACTGGAGCTGGAGCGCGCCGATGGCAGCCTGTTCTCCATCAGCGCCAAGGCCCTGGTGAACGCCGCGGGCCCCTGGGTCGCCAAGTTCATCAAGGACGACCTCAAGCTGGAGTCGCCATACGGTATCCGCCTGATCCAGGGCAGCCACCTGATCGTGCCCAAGCTGTACGAGGGCGAGCACGCGCACATCCTGCAGAACGAGGACCAGCGCATCGTCTTCACCATTCCCTACCTCAACCAGTTCACCCTGATCGGTACCACCGACCGCGAATACACCGGTGACCCGGCCAAGGTGGCGATCACTGAAGGTGAAACCGATTACCTGCTGCAAGTGGTCAATGCGCACTTCAAGAAACAGCTGAGCCGCAGCGATATCCTGCACAGCTATTCCGGCGTTCGCCCGCTGTGCAATGACGAATCCGACAACCCTTCGGCCGTCACCCGCGACTACACCCTGGCCCTTTCCGGCCATGGCGAGGAGGCCCCCCTGCTGTCGGTGTTCGGCGGCAAGCTGACCACCTACCGCAAACTGGCGGAATCGGCGATGGCGCAGCTGGCGCCGTACTTCAAGCAGGCCAAGCCGAGCTGGACAGCCCAGGCCACCCTGCCCGGTGGCGAGAACATGAGCACGCCACAGGCGCTGGCAGAAGCCATCCGCAAGAAGTTCGACTGGGTACCCAGCCAGATCGCCCAGCGCTGGGCCACCAGCTACGGCAGCCGTACCTGGCGCCTGCTGGAAGGCGTGCACAGCCTCAGCGACCTGGGCGAACACCTGGGCGGCGGCCTCTATACCCGTGAAGTGGATTACCTGTGCAGCGAGGAATGGGCAGTGAAAGCCCAGGACATTCTCTGGCGCCGGAGCAAGCTCGGGCTGTTCACCACCGAGGCGCAGCAGCAGCAACTGCAGGATTATCTGCAGAAAGTCGAGCACAATCGCGGCAAGATCAAGGCTGCCTGAGCCACATAGGCAAGCAAAGCCCCTGCACCGGAAGGTCCAGGGGCTTTTTTGTGGGCCAGCAGGATTGAACGTTTCGCCGGCAAGCCGGCTCCTACAATGGCAGGGGCGCGTTCGGTTTTCCGAATGACAAAGCCACAGGGGTTCGGATAACCGGATACAGCCGCTGAAATCCCCAGGTCATAAATATTCTATAGGCTTGAAAATCAAGGGTTTGACGATGATCAATGGGTCTGGCACGACTCATGCTCTACACTGTGCGACGAATGCCTGTCGTGCCAACACAACAGGAGCCGTCAAGGCATTCGCTGTATAAAAGAGCCGTCGAACTGGCTTCATAAAAAAAACAAATGTCGAGGAAATATTGATGCGCATCGTTCCCCATCTGTTGGGCGCAGCTATCGCTGCCGCTCTGATTAGCACTCCAGTTTTCGCTGCCGAGCTCACCGGCACACTGAAGAAAATCAAAGAGTCCGGCACCATCACCCTCGGACATCGCGACGCTTCCATTCCGTTTTCCTACATCGCTGACGCTTCCGGCGTGCCAGTGGGTTACTCCCACGACATCCAGCTGAAAATCGTCGAAGCGATCAAGAAAGACCTCGACATGCCTGACCTGAAGGTCAAGTACAACCTGGTCACCTCCCAGACCCGTATCCCGCTGGTGCAGAACGGCACCGTGGACGTCGAGTGCGGCTCCACCACCAACAACGTCGAGCGTCAGCAACAAGTCGACTTCTCCGTTGGCATCTTCGAGATCGGCACCCGTCTGCTGTCCAAGAAGGACTCTTCCTACAAGGACTTCGCGGACCTGAAAGGCAAGAACGTGGTAACCACAGCCGGTACCACTTCCGAGCGCATCCTCAAGGCCATGAACGCCGACAAGCAGATGGGCATGAACGTGATCTCCGCCAAGGACCACGGTGAGTCGTTCCAGATGCTGGAATCGGGCCGCGCCGTAGCCTTCATGATGGACGACGCACTGCTGGCCGGTGAAATGGCCAAGGCCAAGAAACCGACCGACTGGGCCGTGACCGGTACCCCTCAGTCCTACGAAATCTACGGCTGCATGGTGCGCAAGGGCGATGCCCCGTTCAAGAAAGCCGTGGATGACGCCATCGTCGCCACCTACAAATCAGGCGAAATCAACAAGATCTACGACAAGTGGTTCCAGTCGCCGATCCCGCCAAAAGGCCTGAACCTGATGTTCCCGATGAGCGACGAGCTCAAGGCCCTGATCGCCAACCCGACCGACAAAGCGGCTGACGACAAAAAGTCCTGATTCCTGACTAACCTTATCTCCTGAAGGGGCCCTGCCCTTTCAGGAGTCTGTCACTACCTGCTGGCATTTTTTGGAAACACTCGAACCGGTGGTTGTCGAGCCGATCGTGTGTGCCTGATCGTCATGATCAGGCGGGAACGGACGTCCCCAGGCGGGTGCTTGTACATCGAACGATCTGAGGGGTAACCCTAATGAATTACAACTGGGACTGGGGCGTGTTCTTCAAGTCCACCGGCGTGGGCAGCGAGACCTATCTCGACTGGTTCATCTCCGGCCTGGGCTGGACCATCGCCATCGCCGTGGTGGCCTGGATCATCGCGCTGCTGCTGGGCTCGATCCTGGGCGTCATGCGCACCGTGCCGAACCGCCTGGTGTCGGGCATCGCCACCGTGTACGTGGAGATCTTCCGCAACGTGCCGCTGCTGGTGCAGCTGTTCATCTGGTACTTCCTGGTGCCGGACCTGCTGCCGGAGAACCTCCAGGAGTGGTACAAGCAGGACCTCAACCCGACCACCTCGGCCTACCTGAGCGTTGTCGTGTGCCTGGGCCTGTTCACCGCCGCACGGGTTTGCGAACAGGTACGTACCGGTATCCAGGCCCTGCCCCGTGGCCAGGAATCCGCCGCACGCGCCATGGGCTTCTCGCTGCCGCAGATCTACTGGAACGTGCTGCTGCCCCAGGCCTACCGGATCATCATTCCGCCGCTCACCTCGGAATTCCTCAACGTATTCAAGAACTCCTCCGTGGCGTCGCTGATCGGCTTGATGGAATTGCTGGCCCAGACCAAGCAGACCGCCGAGTTCTCGGCCAACCTGTTCGAAGCCTTCACCCTGGCTACCCTGATCTACTTCACCCTGAACATGAGCCTGATGCTGCTGATGCGCCTGGTGGAGAAGAAAGTTTCGGTCCCCGGCCTGATCTCCGTGGGAGGTAAATAATGGAATTCGACTTCTCGGGCATCATCCCGGCCATTCCCGGCCTGTGGAACGGCATGCTGATGACCCTCAAGCTGATGGTCATGGGTGTGGTCGGCGGGATCATCCTCGGTACCTTGCTGGCCTTGATGCGCTTGTCTCACAACAAGCTGCTGTCGAACCTGGCGGGCGCCTACGTCAACTACTTCCGCTCGATCCCGCTGCTGCTGGTGATCACCTGGTTCTACCTGGCGGTGCCTTTCGTGCTGCGCTGGATCACCGGCGAAGACACCCCGATCGGCGCATTCACCTCGTGCATCGTGGCCTTCATGATGTTCGAAGCGGCGTACTTCTGCGAAATCGTCCGTGCCGGCGTGCAGTCGATCCCCAAGGGCCAGATGGGCGCCGCCCAGGCACTGGGCATGAGCTATGGCCAGACCATGCGCCTGATCATCCTGCCCCAGGCGTTTCGCAAGATGACCCCGCTGCTGCTGCAGCAGAGCATCATCCTGTTCCAGGACACCTCCCTGGTGTACACCGTGGGCCTGGTGGATTTCCTCAACGCCTCGCGGTCCAGCGGCGACATCATCGGCCGCTCCAATGAATTCCTGATCATCGCTGGTCTGGTCTATTTCACAATCAGCTTTGCCGCCTCGCTGCTGGTCAAGCGTCTGCAAAAAAGGTTCGCCGTATGATCTCTATCAAGAACATCAACAAGTGGTATGGGGACTTCCAGGTGCTGACCGATTGCAGCACCGAGGTCAAGAAAGGTGAAGTGGTGGTGGTCTGCGGGCCGTCCGGCTCCGGCAAGTCGACCCTGATCAAGTGCGTCAACGCCCTGGAACCCTTCCAGAAAGGCGACATCGTGGTGGACGGCACTTCCATCGCCGACCCCAAGACCAACCTGCCGAAACTGCGTTCCCGCGTGGGCATGGTGTTCCAGCATTTCGAGCTGTTCCCGCACCTGACCATCACCGAGAACCTGACCATCGCGCAAATCAAGGTGCTGGGCCGCAGCAAGGAAGAGGCCACCAAGAAAGGCCTGCAACTGCTGGACCGCGTCGGCCTCGCCGCCCACGCCCACAAGCACCCGGGGCAACTCTCCGGTGGCCAGCAACAACGTGTGGCCATCGCCCGCGCCCTGGCCATGGACCCGATCGTCATGCTGTTCGACGAACCGACCTCGGCCCTGGACCCGGAAATGGTCAACGAAGTGCTGGACGTCATGGTGCAACTGGCCCATGAAGGCATGACCATGATGTGCGTAACCCACGAAATGGGCTTTGCCCGCAAAGTGGCGAACCGGGTGATCTTCATGGACAAGGGCCAGATCATCGAGGACTGCCAGAAAGAAGAGTTCTTCGGCGATATCAGCGCCCGCTCCGAACGTGCGCAGCACTTCCTCGAGAAGATCCTGCAGCACTAAAACCCGCGTTCCTGTAGGCGCCGGCTTGCCTGCGACGTGACGGTATCTGACTCCCCTATCGTCAGTGCCGCCCTGGTCGCCGGCAAGCCGGCTCCTACAGACACTGCGCAGTGGTTGACCCAAGGCATCTGTGATGAAATGCGACCCCACTCTCTATCGCGCCGCGCCGCCATCACTCGCCGTGAAACCCCGCCTGATCCGACATCTGTTCCTGCCGCCCCTGGTCATCCTGCTGATGATCGGCCTGGGCTACGTCGGGTTCTGGATCAGCGAGCACAACGGCATCCGCACCCTCGGCGAAAACGGCCAGCGCCAGCTGGAGCTGCATGCCCGCGCCGTAGAAAGTGAGATCAGCAAGTACACCTATCTGCCGAGCCTGCTGGAACTGGAATCCAGTGTTTCCCAGCTGCTGGGCGATCCTTCGCCGGAACACCGGCAAACCGTCAATCAATACCTCGAAGGCCTGAACCGCCGCAGCCGCAGCCGGGCCATCTATGTCATGGACACCACGGGCCGGGTGGTGGCCACCAGCAACTGGCGTGACGTCGACAGCTACCTGGGCGAAGACCTGTCGTTCCGGGCCTATTACCAGAACGCCGTGCGCGGCCAGCCCGGGCGCTTCTACGGCATCGGCAGCACCAACGGCGAACCTGGCTACTACCTGGCCCATGGCCTGGAAGAACAAGGCAAGATCATCGGCGTGGCGGTGGTCAAGGTACGCCTGGAGGCCCTGGAGGAACGCTGGCAGCGTGCCCGCCTGGAAGCCTTCGTCAGCGACGAGAACGGCATCATCATCCTGTCCAGCGACCCGGCGCGCCGCCTCAAGTCGGTCCGCCCGCTCAGCGACGACACCAAGGAACGCCTGGCCCGCAGCCTGCAATATTACTGGTTCCCCCTCAACGAACTGGAACCCCTGGCCCGGGAACGCCTGGCCGAAGGCGTGGAAAAGCTGACCTTTCCGGCCAACACCGAGCTGGTGTCCGACGAGAAAGCCATCAGCTACCTGTCCCAGACCCGGCCCCTGAGTGATACCCCCTGGAACTTCACCCTGCTCACCCCGTTGCAGGACCTGCGCCGCGAAGCCATCAACCAGGGCATCCTGGTGGCGGTGGCCTTTGCCCTGGTGGCCTTTCTGCTGATCGCCTGGAACGAACGGCGCAAGGTCATCGCCACTCGCCTGGCCGCCCGTGAAGCCCTGCAGGAAGCCAACAGCCAGCTGGAACGGCGGATCACCGAACGCACCGCCGACCTGCGGGCCAGCAACGAACGGCTCAAGGGCCAGATCCGCGAACGCCGCCAGGCCGAGGAAACCCTGCGCCGCGCCCAGGACGAACTGGTCCAGGCCGGCAAGCTGGCGGCCATCGGCCAGATGTCCACCAGCATCGCCCACGAGCTGAACCAGCCCCTGGCGGCCTTGCGTACCTTGTCCGGCAACACCGTGCGCTTCCTCGAACGCGGCGCCCTGGACACCGCCAGCGCCAACCTCAAGACCATCAATGAACTGATCGACCGCATGGGCCGCATCACCGCCAGCCTGCGCTCCTTCGCCCGCCGTGGCGACGACCAGGGCCAGGCCAGCCTGGACAAGGCCGTTGACGCAGCCCTGCAAGTGCTCAATGCGCGCCTCGAACCCCTGCCCCTGCAACTGCACCGCGACTTCACCGAGCAGACCCTGCAGATCGACCAGACCCGCCTGGAGCAGATCCTGGTCAACCTGATCGGCAATGCCCTGGATGCCATGCAGGCCCAACCGGAGCCGCAACTGTGGCTGGAGGGCGAATTCAGCGAGGGCAAGTACCGCCTGCGGGTGCGCGACAACGGCCACGGCATCGATCTTGAAGCGCGCAAGCACCTGTTCGAACCCTTCTTCACCACCAAACCCGGCGAGCAGGGCCTGGGCCTCGGCCTGACCCTGTCCGCCAGCCTCGCCGCCGCCACCGGCGGCAGCCTGGGGGTGGAACACCCGGCAAGCGGCGGCACCGCCTTTGTCCTCAGCTTGCCCCTGGCAAGCCCCACTCGAGCCGAGCCGATATGAACAACGAGCTGACCGTGCTGATCGTCGAAGACGACCCCCATGTCCTGCTGGGTTGCCAACAGGCCCTGGCCCTGGAAGACATTCCCTGCATCGGTGTGGGCAGCGCCGAAGAAGCCCTGGCCCAGGTCGGTGAAAACTTTCCCGGCATCGTGGTCAGCGACATTCGCCTGCCGGGCATCGATGGCCTGGAACTGCTGAACCGCCTCAAGGCCCGGGACCGCAGCCTGCCGGTGGTGCTGATCACTGGCCACGGCGATATTTCCATGGCCGTGGGCGCCATGCAGAAAGGCGCCTACGACTTCATGGAAAAACCCTTCTCCCCCGAGCGCCTGGTGGATGTGGCCCGCCGCGCCCTGGAGCAACGGGGCCTGGCCCGGGAAGTGACCTCGCTGCGCCGCCAGCTGGCCGAACGCAGTTCCCTGGAAGGGCGGATCATCGGCCGCTCGCCGGCCATGCAGAACCTGCGGGAGCTGATCGCCAACGTTGCCGATACCTCGGCCAACGTGCTGATCGAAGGCGAGACCGGCACCGGCAAGGAACTGGTCGCCCGTTGCCTGCACGACTTCAGCCGGCGCCACCAGCAGCAGTTCGTCGCCCTGAACTGCGGCGGCCTGCCCGAGAACCTCTTCGAAAGCGAGATCTTCGGCCACGAGGCCAACGCCTTCACCGGCGCCGGCAAACGGCGCATCGGCAAGATCGAGCACGCCCACCAGGGCACGCTGTTCCTCGACGAAGTGGAAAGCATGCCGATCAACCTGCAGATCAAGCTCTTGCGCGTGTTGCAGGAGCGTACCCTGGAGCGCCTCGGTTCCAACCAGAGCGTGGCCGTGGATTGCCGGGTGATCGCCGCCACCAAGTCGGACCTGGACGAAATGAGCCGGGCCAAGGAGTTTCGCAGCGACCTGTACTACCGCCTCAACGTGGTGACCCTGGAACTGCCGCCCCTGCGCGAACGCCGCGAAGACATCCTGCAGTTGTTCGAGCATTTCCTGCAGCAGTCGTCCCTGCGCTTTGACCGCGCGGTGCCGGAGCTGGACAACCAGACCCTGTCGACCCTCATGAGCCACGACTGGCCGGGCAACGTGCGCGAGTTGCGCAACGTCGCCGAACGCTTTGCCCTCGGCCTGCCGGCCTTCAAGAAGCCCGGCAGCAGTGTCGCCCAGGGGCTGGGCTTTGCCGAGGCGGTGGAAGCCTTCGAGCGCAACCTGCTCAACGATGCCTTGCAGCGCAGCGGCGGCAACCTGACCCAGGCCAGCCAGGAGCTGGGCATGGCCAAGACCACCCTGTTCGACAAGGTCAAGAAGTACGGCCTGAGCCACTAACCCAAGGCGCGAGTAACCATGGATCTATTGTTGAAGGCCGCCCTGGGCGCGGCGGTGGTGGTGATTCTGGCGGCCCTGGCCAAGACCCGGAACTACTACATCGCCGGCCTGGTGCCGCTGTTCCCGACCTTTGCCCTGATCGCCCACTACATCGTCGGCAAGGGCCGCTCCCTCGATGACCTGAAGACCACCATCCTGTTCGGCATGTGGTCGATCATTCCCTACTTCGTCTACCTGGCGACCCTGTATGTGATGGTCGACCGCCTGCGCCTGGAAGCTTCCCTGGCGGTAGCCGCCGTGGCCTGGCTGATCGCCGCGACCATCCTGGTCAGCGTCTGGGTGCGCCTGCACGCCTGAGCCCTGCCATTCCCGTAGGAGCGAGCTTGCTCGCGAAGCCTGCGCCGCGGTCTTTCACCGGCAACCCGGCAACGACCCTGGCCCGACCCTTGCATTTACCCGGCAAAGCCCGTCCAGCCTGCGTTCGAGCGGTATCACGCAGTTTTCTGGAGGGCGCTGCCATGGGTAAAGAACACTTTGAATATCTTAGATCTCGACCACAGCCTGACCGCCCAGGAGCCGATCATCCGACGCCTGAACAGCGGCCAGGCGCGGCGTCTCGACCTGCTGGACCTGGGGCCCAAGCTGCGCCTGTGGTCCACCGAGCGCACCTACCGTCACTTCACCGAACGCCTGCGCCAGCGGCCCCGCCACAGCGGCCCGCAGCCGGAAATCTTCTTTGTCGGCTCCGGTGACTATCACCACCTGACCCCGGCCTTTCTCGGCGACCTGCAAGAGCCGGTGAGCCTGATCCACTTCGACAACCACCCGGACTGGGTACGCCTGGCTCCGCGCCGGCATTGCGGCTCCTGGGTCAACCGGGCGCTGAAACTGCCGCACATCCAGCGCATCGTCACCCTTGGCCCCTGCAGCGAAGACCTGCACAACCCACAACTGCGCGGCGGCAATGTCGCCGCCCTCAAGCACGGCAAGCTGCAGCTGTTCCCCTGGCAGCACGCGCCGTCCAAGGTCTGGGGGCGGGTCGGCGACGGCGCCGGGCACCAGCAGCAGGAAAACCACCTGCATTGGCGCAACCTGGCGGAACTGGACTGGCAGGCCTTTCTCGAACAGATGATCGACAGCCTGCCCACCGAGGCGATCTGGATCACCATCGACAAGGATGTGCTGGCCAGCGAAGACGCCGCCACCAACTGGGACCAGGGCGGCATGCGCCTGACCCACCTGCTGCAGGCCCTGCGCACCCTGGCCGCGCGCAAGCGGATCCTGGGCATCGACGTCTGCGGCGAGTTCGCCCAGCCGGCCTTCAGCAACGCCTTCAAACGCTGGGAAGCCAAGTCCGACCAGCCTCCGGCCGAGCGCTGGAGCCAGGACGACCTGCTGCGCAACTCAGTGACCAATGAAGCCCTGATCTCGCTGTTCGAGGAGCTGTTCCCGTGACCCTGACCGTTGTTCTGCTGGTGGCCTTTTCCATTGTCCTGGACGTGGTCGGCCAACTCTGTTTCAAGCTCGGCCTGGACCGCCTGCCAGAGCTGGAAGGCGGTTTTCGCCTGAACGCTTTCTGGGGCCAGGTGTTCAACGCGCCCTTGCTGTGGTGCGGCATCGGCGCCTACGCCATCGAGTTCTTCGTCTGGCTCGAAGCCCTGTCCCGGGCGCCCCTGAGCCTGCTGTTCCCCGCGGCGGCCCTGGCCTATTGCGGCGTGGTACTGGCGGGCAAGGTGGTGCTGGGCGAGACCGTCAGCCGCCGTCGCTGGCTCGGCACCCTGGTGATCACCGCCGGGGTGATGCTGGTGTGCGTGGCCAGTACCTGAGCCTTGTTCAACGAATAGAAGGAAGCGTTTGATGAGTTCCAATACCTCCCACGGCTGGCTGCACGAGCGCCTGGGCACCATCGTGCTCTGGGCCCTGCTGATCGGTTTCGAGAGCGCCGGGCAGATCGCCACCAAGGTTGGCGGCGACCAGTTGGGCCAGATGGATTTCAACCTGCAGTGGCTGGCGGCGGTCGCGGTCAACCCCGGGGTGCTGATGGCGATTGCCTGCTATATCGGCGCGTTTTTCGTGTGGATGCTGATCCTGCGGCGCAGCAGCCTGTCCCTGGCCTTCCCCTTGAGCTCCCTGGTATTCGTGGTGGTGCTGCTGGGCTCGTGGCTGGGCCTGGGCGAGCAGATCAGCCTGCTGCACTGGGTAGGGGTCTTTGTGATCATCGGCGGGATTGCCCTCTTGGCGGAGGGTGAAGAGGCCTGAGGGCCTCTTTGCTACAGCGAAGGGATGTTGTGCATGAGCCGGCTTGCTGGCGAAGGCGATCTTGCCGGCCCCTTCGCTGGCAAGCCAGCTCCTACAGCCACGGGGTTTAGGCCTTGCGGTGGGACACCAGGAAACCCAGGCCGTGGGACACCGGAATCACTTTCACCCCGGCAGCCCGTTGCTGCTCGCGGATCTCGCGGTGGAAAGCCTTGACCTTGGTCCAGTGCATCTTCGGCCGGTAGTGATGCTCGGCGTGGTAGCCGTTGTTCATCCAGATCAGGTTGTACAGCGGGCTGTAGGAGCTCACGCCCCAGGCGATAGGCAGGTCCGGGTTGCCCCCCAGGTGCTCGTAGTAGCCATTGAGTGACGACAGTGACTGCCCCAGGTACCAGAACGGCAGCAGCACCAGCACCGCGTGCCAGTCATACAGCGCCAGAACCAGGTAGAAGGCGACCGTGACGCCGATTTCCACCTTTACCCAACGGGCATCATCAGGCCGCTTGCGCTGCATTTCCTGGTAGATCTCCTTGGGGTCGTCGCGGAAAAAGCTCAGGAAGGTGTAGGCCCAGGGATTGTCCGGCTGGCCATCCTTGCCATGCAGGTAGATGGAGAGCGGGTCGACGGTCTTGCCATTGGCGTCCGGCAGATCGGAGTTGCCCCGGTGGTGGCGGTTGTGGATGTCGCGGTACAGGGTCTGGGAAAAACCTATGGTCACCGACAGCAGCAGGTCGAAGCCGCGGTTCATCCACCCGGGGGTGAAATAGGCGTTGTGGATCTGGTTATGGGAAATGCTGTTGATGCTCCACGACAGGCTGACTGCGTAGAGCAGCGCCGCCGGCAGGATGACCCACCAGGACAGGGCGTGGAAATCCAGCACCAACCACAGCACAAAGGCGAAATGCGCCAGGGCCATGGCAATCGGGATCAGGTCCCAGAGGGAATAGGCGAGTAGACGATAGGCAGGTCGAGCCATGAAGAACTTCCTGAGAAATTGAATTCATGGCGACCATTGCAAAGGCCAGACCAGTTTTTGCTGTAGCCGCCCCAGGCCGTGCTCAGGCCTGGGCGGCGCCCCTCAGAACTTGTAGCTGATGGCGGTCTGCACCTGCCCCTGGTTGACCTCGCCCTTGTCGCGGACGATGGTGCTGTCCGCGGCGGAATTGACCAGCCGCGTCCAGCTGGCACTGGCCACCAGCGCCCAGTTGTCCCCCAGGGGGAAGTGGAAATTCTGGCTCAGGGTGAAGTTCTGCATGCCACCGCTGGCGTTGTACTGGCCAATGCCGGAAGCGAGGGACTCCTTGGCGTCGACGCCGAAGAAGGTCTGGCTCTGGCGGCCATCGGCGAAGTGCAGGGTCAGGTTGTTGCTGCCAATGATGCCCAGGCCCAGTTCACCGGTGATGCCGGAGTCGGCCATGGCGCCACTGGCGAGGGTCAGGGAGAGCAGGCCGGCCA